>WGNB01000040.1 GCA_016124795.1 Rhodopseudomonas sp.
GTAACAGTGAGGTGTTCCAGAGGCGCGCCGTCGAGCCGTTAAGTTCGGTACAGCGCGCCGATGGGCCGTATATAGGCTAGCGCTCCTCGGAATGTCAACCGAGAAAAACAACAGACTTGTGACAGCGCAAAAAGCCCGTGGCTATTGATGTTTTCGCATTTTATGGCGGGGCCAACGCGGGGCTCGCCGAAAAAAAGTTTGACCGCCGGTCGTTTTTTTCTTCGGCCCGTCTTTTATCGGTCTTGCAGCTGTCTTGAAGGATAATTGCCGGTTTTCGGACGATTCGGAGCCTTAATCGGCCCGTTTTGCCACGAATGGGCGGCTTTCGGTTTTTTTATCGTCCGGCGCCCGCCAAACGCCGTGGGCTCCGGACCTCAATACGCGCCAGGTCTCCACCCGGTGCCGACGGACGATTTTTTTTTCGATTCCGGCAAAATATTTTTCGGCTGCCTCGTGCACGACGACCTGCTCTCAAGCGACCGGAACGCGATCGCTGCCGGCACGCCGTACTGAGGCCATATTCGCCCGCCCTTCTGACCGCGAGTTCAGAAGATCGAACCGCTAACGCAAGGCAGGTCGCCACCGCAGGTTTCAAGCCAGCACCATTGTCGCCGTTTGACCAAGGCATCCGCCTTTTGTTGACGGCTCACGGACGAACCGGCATCTTGCCGGCGGCGATTCAACAACGCATTCATTCGCTTGCCAGCGGGTCTCCGAAGGTTTGCCGGGCACGGCGGGCCTTCATCGAGCGTGGGCGCAGAGGACGGGAAGCTTGGATCCAACACGGCCGCGCGGGGTGCATCGAACGCGATTTGCCGAGGCTATCGTCCTCGGCAACGAAGCGCCGCTGTCGGTCGACGGCGGCACTTCCGGCTATGTCGACCGCCGTCGCGTCTCGGTCCAATGGTTTGCCGGAACGATCCTGACCGCACTGTGCGGCGCAGCGCTGATGGGCGGCGCGGTTTTCACCTCTCTGGACGGCGAAACCAATTTTGCCTCGCTGCCGGAACGGGTCGAGGTCGCTCTGCGCGGCGCGCTCAGCACCGCCGGCGACAAACTCGGCGTCCGCAAGAGCGACCGGCTGCCGGCCGTCGAGGAACCGACCTTCGCCAAACAGGTCATCCGGGTTTCGACCATGACCCGGGTCGGCAATCACGAGGTGGTCCGGGTACGGCCCTTTGTGCGTATTTCCGGCAACCTGTCGCTGTCGGTCTCGGACCTGACCGCCGACATCCCGCCGTTCAATCCGCAGAAATTGCTCGCCGACACCGCGCCGGCCGGCACCGCCACACCCGATGACGCGCCGGCGGCCGAAACGGACGCCGAGGTCGCCTTCGTGATGCGCGATCTCGCAACGATGATGCCGCGTCTCAAGATTTCCCTGCAAACGCCGCAGGACGAAATCGTTGCCCGTGTACGCGAAGCCGCCGAATGGAGCGAAAAAGCCGCCAATCATCTGCCGGTCGCGGGCAATATCACGGGCATCAAGCTCGCCTATGCCGGGTCGGTGACGGCCGATCCTTATGCCGGCTTCGAAGCCCGGGTCGTGCCGGAAAACATCACGCTGCTGCCAAAGACCACCAACGAGACCACCGGCGGCAATGCCTTCAATGAAAAAACAGTGGTCGCCAAGAAAGGCGACAGCGTCACCTCGATCCTGCGCGATCTCGGCGCCGAGCCCGCCGACATTGCCGATGTCGTCAAGGTCCTGGGCCCGCGCGGCCGCGACGGCGGCATCCGCGAAGGCCAGAAGCTGCGCATCTTGCTAGCGCCGGTCAAAGGCTCGAAAAATCTGCAGCCGATCCGCGTCATCATCGCCAGCGATAACGTCATTGATGCCGTAGTGGCATTGTCGGATGCCGGGCAGTACGTGCCGGTCGACGTCAAGAACGTCGACACCGAAATCGCCGCCAATACCGATCAGAACAACGACGATGAAGACAATGGCAGCGGCGTGCGGCTTTATCAGAGCGTCTATGAAACCGCGCTACGCAACCAGATTCCGCGGCCGATTATCGACGAATTGATCCGGATCTACTCCTACGACGTCGACTTCCAGCGCAAGGTTCAACCTGGCGATTCATTCGAAGTGCTCTACGCCGGCGAGGAAGAAACACCCGGCTCCGATAGCCGCAACGACGTCCTTTTCGCCGCGCTCACCGTCGGCGGCGAGGCAAAAAAATTCTATCGCTTCCAGTCGCCTGACGATGGCCTGGTCGATTACTACGACGAGAATGGCAAGAGCGCGAAGAAGTTCCTGGTGCGCAAGCCGGTCACCATCGGCATCATGCGCTCCGGCTTCGGCATCCGCCGCCATCCGATTCTCGGCTACACCAAGATGCACACTGGCGTCGACTGGGCCGCACCCACCGGCACTCCGATCTATGCCGCCGGCAACGGCGTCGTCGAAAAGGAAGTCTGGGAGTCGGGCTACGGCAAATTCATCATGCTCAAGCATAACAACGGCTATGAAACCGCCTACGGCCATATGAGCGCCTATGCCAAGGGTCTCGAAGAGGGCAAGCGAGTGCACCAAGGCCAGGTAATCGGCTTCGTCGGTTCGACCGGTCTGTCGACCGGCTCGCACGTCCACTACGAAATCCGCGTCAACGGCCGCTTCGTCGACCCGATGCGCATCAAGCTGCCGCGCGGTCGCGAACTGACCGGCGCCATGTTGGCCAGCTTCGACCAGGAGCGCGAGCGGCTCGACAACATCATGGCGCGTAAGCCGGCACGCCTGGCCTCGAGCGCACGATAGCCTCGCTGTTGAAGGCTTAATCGCCGATTCGAGCGCACGCCAGACCGGCTCCGAGACGGCCGACGGATCATCGACGAATCAGGCCGTTCATGCTTTGTACAAGGCATGAACATCGCGACGCCCATCGCCGCTGCGCCAGCCGATCGTCCCGCCGGCTATCTCGCCAAGCTGAATGTCGAGCAGCGACGCGCCGTCGAACATGGCGGCCAGGCCGCCCATGAAGCCTCGCCGCTGCTGATCATTGCCGGGGCGGGATCCGGTAAAACCAACACCCTGGCGCACCGCGTCGCGCATCTGATAGTCGGCGGCGTCGATCCGCGCCGGATTCTATTGCTGACATTCTCGCGGCGCGCGGCCGCCGAAATGCAGCGCCGCGTCGAGCGCATCACCACGCAGGTGTTTGCCGCCCAGAGCGGCGCGGGCACAGGCGGAACGATGACTGGCGCGCTGGCATGGTCGGGCACTTTTCACGCAATCGGCGCGCGCCTTCTGCGCGAATATGCCCATGACATCGGCCTCGACCCGGGCTTCACGATTCATGACCGTGAGGATTCCGCCGACCTGATGAACTGGGTGCGGCACGAACTCGACTTTTCCAATACCCGCAAGCGCTTCCCGATGAAGGGAACCTGCCTTTCGATCTATTCGCGCGCCGTCAACGCCGAACTGGCGCTTGGCGAGGTGCTCGGCCGCTGGTTTCCCTGGTGCGCCGAATGGGAAGGCGAACTGCGCGCGCTGTTTGCCGGCTACGTCGAAGCCAAGCAGAAACAGAACGTGCTCGATTACGACGACCTGCTGCTCTATTGGGCGCAGATGATGTTCGAAGGCGCAATTGCCGAGAACATCGCCGGCCGCTTCGATCATGTCATGGTCGACGAATATCAAGACACCAACAAGCTGCAAGCGTCGATCCTGCTTGGCCTGAAGCCAACCGGCCGGGGCCTGACCGTGGTCGGCGACGATGCCCAATCGATCTATTCGTTTCGCGCCGCCACGGTACGCAACATTCTGGACTTCCCCGGCCATTTCACCCCACGGGCGCAAGTCATCACGCTGGAGCGGAATTACCGGTCAACGCAAGCCATTCTGGCCGCCGCCAACGCGGTGATCGAACTGGCCGACGAACGCTTCACCAAGAACCTGTGGTCGGACCGACCTTCGGCGCAGCGCCCGGCCCTCGTCAACGTCGCCGACGATGTGCAGCAAGCCGGCTATATCGTCGAGAGGATTCTGGAAAACCGCGAAGCCGGCATTGGGCTGAAATCGCAAGCCGTCCTGTTCCGCACGTCCAGTCACAGCGCCGGCCTCGAGGTCGAACTGACCCGGCGAAATATCCCCTTCGTCAAATTCGGCGGTCTGAAGTTTCTCGAAGCCGCCCATATCAAGGACGTGCTGGCGGTGCTGCGTTGGGTTCATAACCCGCGCGATCGGGTGTCCGGCTTCCGGGTCGCGCAATTACTGCCGGGCATTGGACCAAGCACTGCCGGCCGCCTGCTGGACCGGATTGTCGAAAGCGGCGACCCGATCGGCGCACTCGGCACTTTCAAGCCACCGGCAGCCGCCGCCGAGCATTGGCAGGAGTTCGAGGACACCATCGGTTTGCTGCGCCGGAACGCCATCGGCTGGCCGGGTGAGATCGATTGCGTTTGCCGCTGGTACGAACCGCACCTGGAACGCATGCACGAAGATGCCACGGTTCGGCAGGGCGACTTGCATCAACTCGGGCAGATCGCCGCGACCTACCCCAGTCGCGAACGGTTTTTAACGGAACTCACACTCGATCCGCCAAGCGCGACCAGCGACCAATCCGGCCCACCGCTGCTCGACGAGGACTATCTGATCCTTTCGACGATTCATTCCGCCAAGGGACAGGAATGGAACGCGGTCTATATGCTGAACGCCGTCGATGGCTGCCTACCGTCCGACCTTTCGACCGGTTCGACGCCGGAAATCGAGGAAGAACGGCGACTGCTCTATGTCGCCATGACGCGCGCCAAGGACCAACTGCACATCATGGTGCCGCAACGCTTCTTCACGCATAACCAGCGCGGCACGGGCGACCGGCATGTCTATGCCCAGCGCACCCGCTTCATTCCTAACTCGCTGCTGACGCATTTCGACAACCAGCGTTGGCCGGCGCCGAACGCGACGGTGGACGGCGGCAAATCGCCGGCAAGAGCGCCGATCGACATCGGGGCCCGGATGCGCGGAATGTGGAAATGAACCTCTTCGGTTCCTTGATCGAAAGACACCGCCGCAAGCGGGTCGAATAAACGATTCCGAACCGACTATCTCTCGACCGCCCGTCACTCTCTCCCCCGAAGGGGAGAGAGCACGAGTTTGACGACGCGATGACAATCAGGCGGCTTGCGCCATTTTGCCGTTGAAGGTCAGGCCATGCTGGCCCGCCGAGACATTGACCGTCTCGCCATCCCTGACCGCGCCGGACAGGATCAACTCCGCCAGCGGGTCCTGGATCGACTTCTGGATCACGCGCTTGAGCGGGCGCGCGCCATAAGCGGGATCCCAGCCTTTTTCGGCCAGCCATTCGCGCGCCGTAGCGTCCAGGCTGATGACAATCTTGCGATCTTCCAGCAACTTCCGCAGCCGGCCCATCTGGATGTCGACGATCGAGGTCATTTCCGACTTCTGCAACCGATGGAACAGGATGATCTCATCGATCCGGTTCAGGAACTCCGGCCGGAACGCCGAGCGCACCACACTCATCACATCACCGCGCACGGCTTCGGTGTCTTCACCCTCCGGCTGATTGACCAGGAAGTCGGCGCCGAGGTTCGACGTCATCACGATCAAAGTATTGCGAAAGTCGACCTGATGGCCCTGGCCATCCGTCAGACGACCGTCATCGAGCACCTGCAACAGGACGTTGAACACGTCCGGATGCGCCTTCTCGATCTCGTCGAACAGAATGACCTGATAAGGTCGCCGGCGCACGGCTTCAGTCAATGCGCCGCCTTCCTCATAACCGACATAGCCCGGAGGAGCGCCGATCAGACGCGCCACCGAATGCTTCTCCATGTATTCCGACATGTCGATGCGGATCAAAGCGTTCTCGTCGTCGAACAGGTAAGCTGCCAAAGCTTTGGTCAACTCGGTCTTGCCGACGCCGGTCGGACCTAAGAACATGAACGAGCCGATCGGCCGGTTCGGATCCTGCAAGCCGGCACGCGCACGGCGCACGGCGGTCGAGACCGCCTTGACCGCTTCGGCCTGGCCGACGACTCGCTTGCCGAGTTCCTCTTCCATCCGCAACAGCTTGTCTTTCTCGCCTTCGAGCATCTTGTCGACCGGCACACCGGTCCAACGCGACACCACGCCGGCAATATGATCGGCGGTCACGGTCTCCTCGACCATGCTGGAACCTTCGGCGCCGCGCTTGCCTTCGGCTTCCTCGATTTCCTTCAGCTTCTTTTCAAGGTCGGGAATGCGGCCATAGGCCAGTTCGCCGGCTTTCTGGTATTCGCCCTTACGTTGGGCGATCGCCAGTTCGTTGCGGGCGTCATCGAGTTGCTTCTTCAATTCGGTAGCCGAACCGAGCTTCTTCTTTTCCGACATCCAGCGCGAGGTGATATCGGCCGACTTCTTTTCCAGTTCGCCCAACTCGGCTTCCAGACGCACCAGTCGGTCCTTCGAACCCGGATCGCTTTCCTTCTTCAAAGCCTCCTGCTCGATCTTCAACCGCACGATCTCACGGTCAATGCTGTCAAGTTCTTCCGGCTTGGAGTCGACCTGCATCTTCAGCCGCGCACCGGCCTCGTCGATCAGATCGATCGCCTTGTCGGGCAGGAAGCGGTCGGTGATATAACGGTTCGACAACGTCGCTGCCGCCACGATCGCCGAGTCGGCAATGCGCACGCCGTGATGCTGTTCATACTTGTCCTTGAGGCCGCGCAGGATCGAGATCGTGTCCTCGACCGTCGGTTCGGACACGAACACAGGCTGGAAGCGCCGCGCCAGAGCGGCGTCCTTCTCGACGTGCTTCTTGTATTCATCGAGCGTGGTCGCGCCGATACAATGCAGTTCGCCGCGCGCCAAGGCCGGCTTGAGCAGGTTCGAAGCGTCCATCGCGCCGTCACCCTTGCCCGCGCCGATTAGCGTGTGCATTTCATCGATGAACAGGATGATCCCACCTTCGGCGGTGGTGACCTCGTTCAGCACCGATTTCAGACGTTCCTCGAATTCGCCACGATATTTCGCGCCGGCGATCAAGGCCCCCATATCGAGCGCCATCAATTTCTTGTCGTGAAGGCTCTCCGGCACATCGCCATCGACGATGCGTTTGGCGAGGCCCTCGACAATGGCGGTCTTGCCGACTCCAGGTTCGCCGATCAGCACCGGATTGTTCTTGGTCCGGCGCGACAGCACCTGGATGGTGCGGCGAATTTCCTCATCGCGACCGATTACCGGATCGATCTTGCCATCACGCGCCGCCTGCGTCAGGTCGCGGGCGTACTTCTTGAGCGCATCATAAGCGTTCTCGGCGGTTGCCGAATCCGCGGTCCGGCCCTTGCGCAGAGCCTCGATGGCGGCATTGAGATTTTGCGGGGTAACGCCAGCCTTCTCGAGCGCCTTGCCGGCTTCGGAGTCCTTCTCCACCGCGAGCGCCAGCAACAGGCGTTCCACGGTCACGAAGCTGTCGCCGGCTTTGACGCCAGCCTTCTCGGCGGCATCGAACACCCGCGCCAAGGCGGGGCTCAGGTAAACCTGACCGGCGCCACCGCCGGACACTTTCGGAATTTTGGCCAACGCCGCCTCGGTCGCCTGCAACGCAAGACGCGACTGCCCACCGGAGCGGTCGATCAGACCGGCGGCCAAACCCTCCGGATCGTCGAGCAACACTTTCAGCAGATGCTCGGGTGAAAATTGCTGATGGCCTTCACGCAGGGCCAAGGATTGCGCGGACTGCACGAAACCGCGCGCACGGTCGGTATATTTTTCGAAATCCATGTCTCAACTCCCTCGGCCCATAATGGCACCGGACGTTTGAATGGCAGGCCCCCGAAGGCGACCCGTTCTGCCACTATGTGGGGGTGATTATTGCCAGTTTGAAGGCCCGGCAGGCTTGATATAGGTCAGATCGTCAAATTTTGACGGCGAGGAAGCCGATAGCATCATGAGCGAATTTACCGCGCGGATCGAAGGCCTTTACCGCTACCCGGTCAAAGGGCTGTCGCCACAAAAACTCGACCGGATCGCGTTAGCGCCCGGCCAGACCCTGCCGGCCGACCGGCTTTACGCGATCGAGAACGGCCCGACCGGCTTCGATCCGGCGGCGCCCGCTTATTTCCCGAAACAGCGTTTCCTGATGCTGATGCGGAACGAAAGGCTGGCGAGCCTGCGGACGGATTACGACGAGGCCACGCACACTCTCGCGATAGAGGCCGAAGGCCGCGAGGCGGTGCGTGGCGATCTGCGGACCAAGGAAGGTCGGCTGGCGGTCGAAGCCTTTTTCCGGCGCTTCATGCCGGCGGAACTGAACGGTCCGCCCAAGGTGCTCAGCGGCGATAACGCTGCCGGCGGCCCGCACAGTTTTTCCGATGTCGCCAGGAAAGTGGTCTCGATCATCAACCTCGCATCGGTGGCGGAGGTCGAGAAAGCCGCCGGTCACCCGGTCGACCCCTTACGGTTTCGCGCCAACATCTATGTCAGCGGCTGGCCGGCCTGGCACGAATTCGACCTGCTCGACCGCACCCTGACCGCCGGTGACGCGGTTCGGCTCAAAGTGGTCAAGCGAATCGTCCGCTGCGCGGCGACTAATGTCGACCCGGCCACCGGCATCAGGGACCTGACGATCCCCAAAACCCTGCTGCAAACCTTCGGGCATGCCGATTGCGGAGTTTATGCCGAGGTCGCCACCGGCGGCGAGATCGCCGCGAGCGACCCGATCGGGTGAACCAAACGACGGCCGGGGCGTTAATGCGGCACAGAAAGCAAAATACGCCGCGCCCGACTGAACCGGGGCGCGGCGCAATTTTTGGTCGACCCGACGATTATCCGTTCGGCAGGACGTAGGCGTAGATCCGGCTGCGCGGATAGACGGCTTCCGCGGTCGTGTGGTTGTGGTTGCCGGAGATAATGATCGGATTCCCGTTCGGATCGATCCCCGATACGACGCCGACATGACCGCCGCCCCGGCGGTGCATCACCGCGATGGCGCCGACCTGCGGACCGGAGATCCGGGTGCCGTAATGGGCATAGGCCGAAGCCAGGTTACCGCCGCCGGTGTGGCCGGTGTGGCGCAGGACGAAATCCATGAAGGCGCCGCACCACAGGCTGCGGCGGCCGGTCGGATTGGTGCCGATGTAACGGCGAGCCTCGGCGACCAGAGAGTTGGTGCTGAAGCCGCTGAAGGCCGCCTGCTCGGTGGCCGTGGCCCGGCCCCTGTGGCCCTTGGCCCGCGCCTGGCGCCGGCCTTGGGTCGCGTTGGCCGCCTTGCCGGCCGGAATCAGCCGTTCGTGAATCCCGCCGACATCACGACCTTGAGGTCTGGTCTGAGCCACCCGGGTAGCTTGCGAGGCATGGGCAGATTTGTGCCCGGTCTTGTGAGCGGGTTTTGCGCTTGCCGCTCCGGCGAACCCCGCCACCGCAGCCGCACACAACACCAAAGTTGCCCGCCTTCTTAGTAGTACCATTCTGTTTAGTCCTCATCTCATCAAAGCAATGCACGCCACCCGACAGACGTCTGAGCCCGGCGGGTGGCCTTATCGCCGCTTAATCGTGGCAATTTCGTGTTCCACGCAAGGTCATTTTGCGCAAGACATAGCGGCTATGCTTCGATATACACGGTAAATCGAGGCGGTATAATCGAATTACTTTATATTTACTTGTATCTATAATTTAATACTGTATTCGATTGAAGTTATACGTTGTCTTCAAGTTGTCACGCTGAAACGCCGCACTAATGGTGCGGTGCACGTGCAGTAAAAGCCTAATAAAACGGAAATCGGCCGAAAGCCGCGTCAGCCCTTGCGGCTGAGCAGAAAAACGCCCTGCTCGCCGAACAAATTCCAGAACCACCACGGCGCGTTCAGCCGCAACGGCGAGCCCCAGGCATTGAGCGCGACGGCCTTCTCGATCTTGAGACCGAGGACATTACAGAGCTGGACGAAGTCCTTGATCGTGCAATGGTGGATATTCGGGGTGTCGTACCAGCTGTGCGGCAGAATATCGGTCTGCGGCATATGCCCTTCGAACATCAGCTGGAAACGGACCGACCAGTGCCCGAAATTCGGGAACGACACCACGGCGTGGCGGCCGATCCGGAGCATGTGTTCGAGCACCGCGCGCGGCCGCCGGGTCGCCTGCAAGGTCTGGGACAGGATGACATAGTCGAATGAATCATCCGGATAGTCGGCGAGATCGGTGTCGGCGTCGCCCTGGATCACCGCCAACCCCTTGGCAACACACTCATTAACGCCTTCGCGCGACAGCTCGATGCCGCGTCCGTCGACGCCCCGGCTCTCGCTGAGAAGCTGAAGCAATTCGCCGTCGCCGCAGCCGACGTCGAGCACCTTGGCGCCGCGATCGACCATTTCGGACACCAGAACGAGATCGACGCGAGCGCCGCTATCATTACGCGCGATACTGCCGTTGACGCTGCCGGTCATGCCTGCCCACTCACTTTTTGGCCACGAGACCGCGCGCCTTGCCGGCGCCGTCAAGGAAACCGCGTACGATCCCCGCCATCTCCGGCTCGTCGAGCAGAAAAGCATCGTGCCCCTTGTCGGTCACGATCTCCGCGAACGACACCCGGGCGCTGGCGGCGTTCAAGGCATGCACGATCGCACGCGATTCCGAGGTCGGGAACAGCCAATCGCTGGTGAACGACACCACGCAGAACCGGGTCGGCGTCGCCTTGAAGGCGTTGGCCAGCACGCCGCCGGCGTCGGCCGCCAGATCGAAATAGTCCATCGCCCGCGTCAGATAGAGATAGGAATTGGCGTCGAAGCGCTCGACGAAGGAAATACCTTGGTGCCGCAGGTAGGATTCGACCTCGAAATCGGCGTCAAACGAGAAAGTCGGGTTCTCGCGATCCTGGAACCGACGGCCAAATTTGCGATGCAAGGCGGCATCCGACAGGTAAGTAATGTGCGCGCCCATGCGCGCGACCGCGAGACCCCGCCGCGGATTCGAGCCGTCCAGATGATAGCGCCCGCCCTTCCATTCCGGGTCGGCCATGATCGCCTGACGGCCGACCTCGTGAAATGCGATATTTTGCGCCGAATGGCGGGTGGCCGTGGCAATCGGCAGCGCCGCGAACACCCGCTGCGGGTAGCTCGCCGCCCATTGCAGCACCTGCATGCCGCCCATCGAACCGCCGACGCAGGCAAACAGTGTCTCGATACCGAGATGGTCGAGCAGCATGGCCTGCGCCCGCACCATATCGCGAATGGTGATGACCGGGAATTCCAGGCCCCAGGGCTTGCCGGTCTCCGGATTGGTCGAAGCCGGCCCGGTCGAGCCCATGCAACCGCCGACCACGTTCGAACAGATGACGAAATAGCGGTCGGTATCGACAGGCTTGCCGGGCCCGATCAGGATCTCCCACCAGCCGCTCTTCTTGGTGACCGGATGGGCGCCGACGACATATTGATCGCCGGTCAGCGCATGGCAGACCAGCACCGCGTTCGAGCGCTCGGCATTCAAGCTGCCGAAGGTCGTGTAGGCGATCTGGAACGGCGCCAACGACACGCCGGCATCAAGCCTGAGCGGCTTGTCGGGACCGAATTTCGCGACATGGCTATTGCGCGGCGTATCCGCATCGCGCGTTTCATCCCGCACGGCTGACGCTTTCGGCATTTCACTCACATTGACGTCGGCCATTCCTTGTAGCGCTCCCGGCACGCCACGGGCCTGTAAAGCTTCAGCTTTCCAGACCGCGGCCCTCATATGTAGTCGTTGGCAGGTCGGATGGCTACATATTGTCAAAGTTTGATTTAAGGCTCTGTCCCTCCTATCAATACGCCATGCCCGATAAGACCGTGCCCAAAGCGCCCTCAATCCCCGCCCTGGCTGAACTGCGCAAGGACATCGACCGGATCGACGAGACGGTCCACCAGCTCCTGATGGAGCGCGGCGAGATCATCGACCGGCTGATTGCCGTCAAGAAAAGCCAGGAAACCGGCTCGGCTTTCCGGCCCGTGCGTGAAGCCGAAATGATGCGCCGGCTGGTCGAACGGCATAAGGGCATCCTGCCGCTCGACACCGTCGAAAGCATTTGGCGGGTCATCATCGCGACATTTACCTACGTTCAGGCGCCGTTTTCCGCCCATGCCGACTTTTCGGCGGGAGACGCCCTGATGCGGGATTCGGCGCGGTTCCATTTCGGTTTCACGGTACCGCTGGTGCCGCATCTCGGCGCCGCCGGAGTCGTGGCGGCGGTTTCTGCCTCGAAAGGCGACCTTGGCCTTATCCCGGCGAGCGCCTCGGCCGGTGTCGGCCCGTGGTGGACCGCGCTCGAATTCGACGCCGCGCCAAAAATCATCGCACGACTGCCTTTCGTCGAGCGCGCCGACCACCCGGCGTCCTTGCCGGTTTTCGTGATTTCGCGGGTCGCTGACGACGCCCGGGCAACCGACGCCGAAGTCTGGAGCGTCCGGGTCTCAGGCTGGAGCGCCAAGGCGGCGCACGCGGTTAACGCGCTGGCCGACTTTATCGCCGTGCCCGACCGGGCGTTTGACGGCGCCGCGCTGCTGGTGACCCTGCCCAAGGACGCCACTTTGGCGAAAATTTCCGATGCCCTGGTCAAGGCGGGCGCCACTGTCCGCTCAACGGCTCTCGTCGGCAGCCACGCGACCCGCTATACGGTGGCCGCCGACAAGACTTAATCGCTGACCCTCACCTCATGCCTCGCCCTGAACGGGCGGGGATGACAGAACCGCGAAGGCTCCCTCGCCCAACCAGGACGCGGGTTGAGGCGGGGATCAAAACCTTTGGAAGCAAAATGACCGCGAACCGTCCTACCCCGCGCCCCGGCGTGCTCGACATTGCCGCTTACGTTCCCGGCAAGAGCAGCGCTCCCGGCGTCGCCAAGGTGTTCAAGCTCTCGTCCAACGAAAGCCCGCTCGGCCCGAGCCCGAAGGCGATCGAAGCCTATCGCGACATCGCCGGCCATTTGCAGGACTACCCGGACGGCGCGGCGACCGACCTGCGCGAGGCGATCGGCAAGGCCTACGGGCTAGACCCCGCCCGCATCGTCTGCGGCGCCGGCTCCGACGACCTGATCAACCTGGTGGCGCGCGGCTATCTCGCCGACGGCGACGAGGCGATCTACACCACCCACGGCTTCCTGATGTACCCGATCGCCATTCTCGGCGCCGGTGCCAAGCCGGTGGTCGCGGCGGAAAAGAATTTCACCGCAGACGTCGACGCCATTCTGGCCTGCGTGACGCCGAAGACCAAAATGGTGTTCATCGCCAATCCGAACAATCCGACCGGCACCTATCTGCCCTTCGACGAGATCAAACGGCTGCATGCCGGCCTGCCGCCGAGCGTGCTGCTGGTACTCGACGCGGCCTATGCCGAATATGTCCGCCGCAACGACTACGAAGCCGGCATCGAGCTGGTCGCGACCAGCGAAAACGTGATGATGTTGCGCACCTTCTCCAAGATCCACGGTCTGGCGGCGCTGCGCCTCGGCTGGATCTACGCGCCAGCGCATATCGTCGATGCGCTCAACCGCATTCGCGGCCCGTTTAACGTCAACGCGCCAGCGAGCGCAGCTGGCATCGCGGCGATGCGCGACATGGCGCATGTCGAGACCTCGGCGAATTTCAACGCCAAATGGCTGCCCTGGTTGACCGAGGAATTGACCAAGCTCGGGCTGACCGTGACGCCGAGCGTGGCCAACTTCCTGCTGATCCATTTCCCCGAAACGCCGGGCAAGACGGCAGCCGAAGCCGACGCCTTCCTGACCAAACGCGGTCTCGTGATGCGCCGGGTCGCGGCCTACCACCTGCCGAACGCCCTGCGCATGAGCGTCGGCAGCGAAGAGGCCAACCATCTGGTAATCGCGGCGCTGAAAGAATTTCTGGGATCGAAGGCGTGACCAAAACGGCGCCGATCTATAACCGCCTCGCCTTGATTGGCGTCGGCCTGATCGGCTCGTCGATTGCACGGGCCGCCCGGGCGCAGGGCGCGGTCGGTTCGATCGTCGCCACCGCGCGCTCGGAGGCCACCCGCAAGCGGGTGGCCGAACTCGGGCTTGCCGATCAGGTCGTCGAGACCAGCGCGGCCGCCGTCGAAGGCGCCGATCTGGTCATCGTCTGCATTCCGGTCGGCGCTTGCGGACCGGTGGCCAAGGAAATCGCACCACATTTGATGCCGGGCGCGACGGTGTCCGACGTCGGCTCGGTCAAGGGCTCCGTGGTGCGCGATATGGCGCCGCATCTGCCGAAGAACGTCCATTTCGTGCCGGCCCATCCGGTCGCCGGCACGGAATATTCCGGCCCCGATGCCGGCTTCGCCGAATTGTTCGTCAACCGCTGGTGCATTCTGACCCCGCCCGACGGACAGGACCCGGCGGCGGTCGAGAAACTTGCCTCGTTCTGGCGGCTGATCGGCGCCAATGTCGAATCAATGCCGCCCGATCATCACGATCTGGTGCTGGCGGTGACCAGCCATCTGCCGCATCTGATCGCCTACACCATTGTCGGCACCGCCGACGAACTGGAAACCGTGACGCGCTCGGAAGTGCTGAAGTTCTCCGCCGGCGGCTTCCGCGACTTCACCCGCATCGCGGCGTCAGACCCGACGATGTGGCGCGACGTCTTTCTCGCCAACAAGGATGCGGTGCTGGAAATGCTCGGGCGCTTCAACGAAGACATTTCGTTGTTGACCAAAGCGATCCGCAACGGCGACGGCGATGCGCTGTTCAACCACTTCACCCGCACCCGCGCGATCCGCAAAGGCATCGTGCAGATCGGCCAGGACTCGCCGGCGCCGGACTTCGGCCGAACTCATGCCGGGCTGCCGCATGAGCCGCTGCCGAAGCCATACGCATCGGACGACTAGCCGGAACCATCCGGCAACGAGCCGACGAAGATCGGCCTCACGGGAAGAAACAAATCATGACGCACGACGAGATCAAGCAACAGATGGTCTGGGCCGGAAAAGTGCTGGTCGCGGAAGGTCAGGACGACTTCACGCGCGGCCACATTTCCTTCCGCTTGCCCGACGACCCATCGCTATTCTTCATGAAGCCGCACAGCATCGGCTTCGACGAGATCACGCCCGACAACATTCTGACGATCGGCATGGACGGCAATGTCGTCGCCGGCACCGCACGACGGCACAGCGAAGTCTATATCCATTCGGAAATCTTCAAGCAGCGTCCCGACATCAACTGCGTCGTCCACTCGCATCCGACCTATTCGGTCGCGCTTTCGGCGACCGGGCGAACGCTGCGCGGCTACAGTCAGCCCAGCGCATTATTCTACGAAGCCCTGGGCTATTACAGCGACACCATCAATTTGATCCGCACGCCGGAAATGGGCGCGGGCGTCGCCAAGGCGCTCGGACCGCATCGCGCGGTTCTTCTGAAAAACCACGGCGTCGTGATCGCCGCGCCCAGCATTCCCGAAGCGGTCGTCAGCACCATCATGCTGGAAAACGCCGCCATGGTGCAGATGATCGCCGAAGCCGCTGGCGAACCGGCGCCGGAGTTTCCGCGTGCCGACATTATGAAACTCCAGTCCGACATCGGCCGGCCCGACCAGTTCGTGGTCAATTTCGATTACCTGGTCCGACGCCTCAAACGTCGCCAGAACGGCGAAATTTAAATTCCGCGCTTGCCGCCAAGCAGGCCAGATCCCACACTGGCCGCGACGAAACGAGCCAGGCCGCGACGACCCGGCCGGCTATCGGCACAAGAACGCCAAAAGGCGACCACATAGGGAGGAATTCCATGAACGACGCGCGCATCAGGCGCATCGCGCTCGGCGCATTCGCCATCGCGACGACAATGTCATTCGTCGCCACGCCATCGCTGGCACAGGAGAAAGTATGGCGTCACGGTCTGATCAAGGCCAAGGCCGACGCCGGCATCTTCATGATGCTCGCGACCCGCGACTTCGCGAAAAAGCAAGGTCTTAAAATCGAGATTTCCGAATTCCGTAACGACCAGATCGCGCTCAAGGCGCTGATCGCCGGTCAACTCGACAGCTTCGAAGGCGGGCCGCAAGGCGCCATCTCGGCCGACTCGCACGGCGGCGACGTCAAGATCATCGGCTGCCATTGGGTCGTGGTGCCGCATGGCATTTACGCCAAGGCCGACATCAAGACCGTCGCCGACCTGAAGGGCAAGCAGATCGCGGTATCGGCGCCGAACTCGATGCCCGACATGCTGGCGCGCTCGGCGCTGGCGAAATACGGCGTTTCGGAAAAAGAAGTGAAACTGGCCGCCGTCGGCGGCGATCACGATCGCTACCAGGCGCTGGTCGGCGGCGTTGTCGATGCGGCGGTGGTGTCGAACGAAATCGAACCGGTGGCGCCGAAAGGCATTCATCTTCTGGTCGCCGGCCGTGACGCCGTGCCGAATTTCCTGCGCGTCTGCCTAATGTCGTCGGACAAGGTGCTCAAGGCGCGCGGCGACGACGCGGTCCACTTCCTCGCCGCCGAAATGAACGCCTTGAAATACGCGCTATCGCATAAGGCGGAAACCGTCGCGCTCACCCAGAAGACCATCAACGCCAAGCCCGACGATCCGCGCCCGGCATTCGTCTATGACGACGCCATCAACCATCACGCGGTCGATCCGACGCTGCCGTTGCCGGAAGTCAAACTGAACTGGCTTCAGGAACAACTGGTGAAAGCCGGCAAGTTGAAAGCACCGCTGGCGCTGTCCGCGATCACCGCGCCCGAATATCGCGAAAAGGCCGAGAAGCTGGCGAACGCGAGCCACTGACACGCACGCCACCGGGGCCGTGTCGATGACACGGCCCCGCAAGGCCGCGAATTTCGCCCGTGCCGCGTCGCCCTTCCGGCAACGCGCATCGGCGGCGCTACAGCCCGCCACGTTCGAATATCGCCTATTCAGGATCTGCCTATGGGTCAGGTTACCTTCACCGACGTATCGAAGCGCTTCTCGTTGCGCGTCGACGGCGAAACGCACCTCATACAAGCGCTCGACCGCATCAGCTTTTCAATCGATGACGGCGAAATCGTCGCGCTGATCGGACCTTCGGGCTGCGGCAAGACAACTGCCTTGCGCGTCGCCATGGGCCTTGATCGCTCGACCTCGGGCCGAGTCACCGTCGATGGCCACGATGTCAAAGGCTGCGGCTACGACCGTGGCATGGTGTTCCAGCACGCCGAATTGCTGCCCTGGCTGTCGGCGTTGCAGAACGTGATGTTCGGCCTCGAGATGAAAGGCATGCGCGGCGGCGAACTGCGCGATACGGCCGAACGTTATCTCGACCTTGTCGGCCTGAAGGAGTCGCAGAACCGGCGGCCGCATCAATTGTCAGGCGGCATGAAGCAGCGCGTCGGCATCGCCCGCGCGCTCGCCATCGATCCGTCGGTGCTGCTGATGGACGAACCCTTCGGCGCCCTCGACGCCCAGACCCGCGAGGCGTTGCAAGCCGAGTTGCTCGACATTCATGCCCGCACCGGCAAGACGATCTTGTTCGTCACCCACGACCTCGACGAAGCCGTACTGATCGCCGACCGCATCATCGTCATGAAAGGCGGCCGCGTTCACGACACCATCAAGGTTCCGCTGGCCCGCCCCCGCCCCGATCTTGGAATTGTGCGCGGCACCGTGGAATTCGCCGAAACCCGTTACAAGATATGGCAGGCGCTGCATGACAACGCGGCGGAGATACACTGATGACTGACATGACCGAGAATACCAACGCCGCGACCGAACGTCGGTCGATGCCGCGCTGGCTCATCACCACCATCTCCGTCATTTGCGCGCTGGCTTTGTGGGAGCTGTTCGGCCGCGACGTCAATCCGGTCTTCGGCTCCTATCCGAGCGCGATCGCGGTGGCATTCTGGCATCTTCTCGTCAGCGGCGAACTTTTGACCGCGCTGTCGGAAAGCCTGCGCTCTTTCGTCGTCGGCTATGTCCTGGCGATCGTCGTCGGCGTTCCGGTCGGTCTGGTTCTCGGCCGGTCGCGCGTGGCGGAGGCCGCCTTCGGCATCTACATCACCGCCGGCTACGCCATGCCGCTGGTCGCGCTGGTGCCGCTGCTGATGCTGTGGCTGGGGCTCGGCTTTGCCGTCAAAGTGTCGGTGGTGTTCCTGATGGCGCTATTCCCGATCTGCATCAACACCTGGCTGGGCGTCACCGCCGTGCCGAAAACGCTGATCGAGGTCGGCAAGTCCTTCGTGGCCCCCGACATCGTCATCCTGCGCCGCATCGTCTTGCCGGCGACGCTGCCTTATATCATGGCCGGCATCCGCCTCGCCGTCGGCCGCGCGGTC
Source organism: Rhodopseudomonas sp. (assembly GCA_016124795.1). Classification (GTDB taxonomy): domain Bacteria; phylum Pseudomonadota; class Alphaproteobacteria; order Rhizobiales; family Xanthobacteraceae; genus Pseudolabrys. The sequence continues at coordinate 18,206 of WGNB01000040.1, forward strand.
GTCGCCATGGTGATCGCGGAATTCTTCACCACCATTTCCGGACTCGGCGCTGTCATCATCAACTCGGCGAACAACTTCGATACCGCGACGATGTTCGTCCCGATCATCGTGCTGATGGTCATGGCGATCGGCCTCAACAGTCTGATCGGCTGGGTCGAACGCAAGGTCGCGCCCTGGCAGGACGAAATCGCCGGGCGCGACCGCGAGTAAAGGGGGAAGCCCTATGCCGCCGCCATTGCCGGCTCGTTGCGGGCATGGAAGGCGTAAACGTCCATCCGCAGAATGCTGAAGGTCGAGCTGGCGTGCAGCCGCTCGGCCCGCGCGGTCTGGCCGGCCGCGCCGAGCGCCGCGTAGATCGGCAGCAGGTGCTCTTCGCTTGGATGGTTCTTCGTGGCGTAAGGCGCCTGACGACGATAGTCGAGCAATGCGGGGACATCGTCCCGAGTCAAAGCCGCGTCGAACCAGTCGGCAAAACCGTTGACCCAGGCCGGCGCCGGATCGTTCGGACCGTGACCGCGAAATTCCGACAGATCGTGGGTGAAGCTGCCGCTGCCGATAATCAGCACGCCCTCGTCGCGCAGCGCGGCCAATGCCTGGCCGACGCGCAGGTGATGCTCCGGACCGAGATGGGTCTGGACCGAAAGCTGCAACACCGGAATATCGGCCTGCGGATAAATCAGCGACAACGGCACCCAGGCGCCGTGATCGAGGCCGCGCTTGCGATCGATGTTGCAGGGGAAGCCCGCCGCCGTCAGCAGTTCGGCAACCCGCGCGGCCACCGCCGGCGATCCCGGCGCGGGATAACGCATCTGGTAAAGCTGGCGCGGGAAACCACCGAAATCGTGAATGGTGTCGTTGACCTCGACCGCATTGACGGTCGGCACCATGGTTTCCCAATGCGCCGAAACCACCAGAATGGCCTTTGGCCGCTCGAGCGTGCCGCCAAGGGTTTTGAGGAATTCACGCGCCGGCGTCTCGGTCAGCGGCAAAGTCGGCGCGCCGTGCGACAGGAACAGGCTGGGTAAGGTCATGGCGATCTCCTGAATGTTGCAACCTATATGGCGCATTCTCTAAAGTGTGATAATCTGCGATTTTGGCATCACAGCTCACACTATAGGTGTGATATAAGTCGACATGCTCGACCGCCTGACCAGTCTTGAGGTTTTCAGCAAGGTCGCCGCCACCGGCAGTTTTTCCGCCGCCGGCCGGGCGCTGAACCTGTCTCAAACCATGGTGACGAAGCATATCGCCGCGCTGGAAAGCCGGCTTGGCATCAGGCTGTTTCACCGCAGCACTCGCCGGCTGTCGATCACTGACGCCGGCCGCAGCTACCTCGAATCGGCGGAACGCATCCTCACCGAAATGGAAGCGGCCGACAGCGCGGTGGCCGCCGACCGCATCGAACCGCGCGGAACCCTGCGCCTCAGCGTCCCGGTTTCGTTCGGCAGCCGCGAGATCGCGCCCCTGCTCGCCGAATTTTCGCAGCGGCACCCGATGGTCACGGTCGAACTCGGCCTGAACGATCGTTACGTCGATCTCGCCGAGGAAGGCTGGGACCTGACGATCCGCATCGGCAGCCTGAGCAATTCGAGCCTGATCGCCCGCCGGCTGGCGCCCTGCCGTACCGTGGTCTGTGCAGCGCCTTCCTACTTAAAGGCGCACGGCACACCTCGGCGGACAGCCGAACTGCCCGCGCATATCTGCCTCGGTTACACCCTCGCGCGCACATCGCAGGCCGATCGCTGGACCTTTGGTCAATACGACGAAATCACGGTTCCGATCTCCGGTACGCTTCGCGCCAATAATGGCGACGCGCTACGCGCTGCCGCGGTCGCCGGCCAAGGCATCATTTATCAACCGACCTTCATCGTCGCCGACGATTTGCGCGCCGGCCGGCTGGTCGAGATCGGGCTCGATCAACCGACGCAGGAACTCGGCGGTATCTATGCGGTCTATCTGCCGGACCGAAACCCGGCCGCCAAGGTGCGCGCTTTTATCGACTTCGTCGCGGAACGCTTCGCGGCGGGGCCGCCGTGGGAACGGGGCCTCGCTTTTTCTTCGCGATAGCCGCGCTTACCGGCTCGCCAGGGCCAACTTGACGCCGAGCCCGAAGAACGCGCCGGCAAAAGCACGCCGCATCCAGGCCAGAACCCGCGGCCGCGACACGACGTGATCGCGCACCGCCGCGGCGAACAATCCATAAACAATAAAAACCAGCAAGGTCATCAACATGAAGACCGCGCTCAAGCCAACCATATGTACGATCAAATGCGGCTCGTCGGCGCGCACGAATTGCGGCAGAAAAGCGAGAAAGAAAATCGCCAGCTTCGGATTGAGCACGTTAATCAGGATCGCTTTGATCGTGATCTGGGCGGCGGAGCGTTGACTCAATTCAGGCTGCACCGTCAACGCGCCACGTTCACGCCACGCGCTCCACGCCAGATAAAGCAGATAGGCACAACCGAGATATTTAAACGTCTCGAACGCCAAAGCGCTGGTGTGCAGCAACGCCGCCAAACCGAAAATCGCGGCGGCGATATGCGGGACAATGCCAAGCGTGCAGCCAAAAGCAGCCACGACGCTGGCGCGCGCGCCACGCGACAGGCCGGTCGCCAACGTGTAGAGCACGCCGGTGCCGGGTGACACCACGATGATGAAGGACGTGATGAGGAATTCGATACTCATGTCATCAGCCCCGATCTCATACGACCTGCGAAGCGCCAAAGCGTAAAGCGGCCGGTATCCTTCGCGCGCTAAAACAGCGCCGGCGCTTGCCCTAACGGTATAGGCCCGAGAAACATCGCCCCGTCATCGAAGCGCAGCGGCAGAATCACCGCCGGCCTGCCTTCCAGCTTGGTTTGCTGGCCGATCAGATTGATGCCAGCCGAGATATTGGCGCCCACCTGCTCGCGGGCGACACTGCCCAGACCGGGCGACAGCCGGTCGAGCACCCCGGCCAGCTTATCGACCGCCTTGGAATTCTGCACCATCTGCTGCGCGCCGATCGATTTGAGAAACGGCTCCAGCCCGGCAATCGTCATGTTCAACTGGCCCTGCATCCGGCCACTCGGATTGATCGAGATGCTGCCGGTTCCGACGGCCAGCGTCTCACCCTGCTGCAACCGCGCCTGCACGACATCGATGCTGCCGCCGGCCTGCTGCATCTGACGGAAGCGCTCATGCCAAGGCTTGGGCGAAAAATCGCTCAGGCCCCGCAGCACGGTATCGACCGTGGCGTCCACCGGTTGCGCCGCCGCGGCGGCGATCCCGGGCGCCAGGGCGCCTTCGAGCCGCAAACCGATCTCGATTGCCGGATGATCGGCGGCCGAGCCCTCGGCCATCCGGCCGTGAATTTCCGCATGATCGGCGCGCAACACCATGCGCGGCTGACCGTTGTCCACCCGATCCACCACCGGCCGGTCCAGCACCAGCGATACCCGTTCCGGCTTGCGCGGCGTTCCGCGCACGCTGGTCTGGAACAGCTTCCAGTTGACGATCAGTTCCGGCGACTGGCCCTGTGCCGCCACCGTCAGCGGTCCGTGGATCTCGCCGATCAGCAAATTGGGTTGGTAGACCTGGGCGGCGACCAGAATCCCCCGGGCCTTGACCTCGACCGGTTGCTGACTGTTTCGGAACAGAGCCGACGCCTGATCGCACTGCAATTCGAAACGAAACGGGTAGCCGCCATATTCTTCCGAGCCGCAGGCATAAATCCGACCCGCCTGCGCCTCGCGCGCGCGCCAGCCTTCAACCGCCGTCTGCACCTTGCCGGCCGCATAGCTCCAGAACCAGCTCCAGCCGGCAATCAGGGCCAGGACAAGGACCAGCATGGTAATGTAGCGGCGGGTAGCGCGAGACATTGTCGACATTATACGTGATTTACCTGCAATTTACGGAACCGGCCGCCATTTCAGCCGGGGCCGAGGCTCCGCCGCGTTGTTTGCGCATCTTTGACCGCGAAGACAAGCGCCTTGCATTGGCCGCTTTCAACGCCGTTAAAGCCCCACCGAGCCGCCAGTTGCGCCGGAACTGGACGCCTGATACGCGGGCGCGGCGTTGCCATCCGGTCCCGCGCCGAGGCCACCGCAGCCATCCGCGAAAGTCCGCCGTCCAGCCATGACCACCCCACTGACGCAAAACTCCGGCGATTTATGGGTTTTCGGCTATGGCTCGCTGATGTGGCGGCCGGGCTTCGAGTTCCAGGAACGACGCCACGCCCGGCTGGTGGGGGCCCACCGCGCCCTTTGCGTTTATTCCTTCGTTCATCGCGGCACCCCGGAAAAGCCGGGCCTGGTGCTCGGCCTCGATCAGGGCGGCAACTGCCGCGGCATTGCCTACCGGGTTGCGGCCGAAAAGCGCACCGAGACCATCGATTATCTGCGCGCCCGCGAACAGGTCACCATGGTCTATCGCGAGGCCTGGCGGCGGATCTGGCTCGACGACGACCCGCAGCGCAATGTCCAGGCCCTGACCTACATGGTCGATCGCGGTCACGAACAATATGCCGGCCAGCTCAGTCTGGCGGAGCAACTGCATTATTGCCGTCAGGGCCATGGCCGCTCGGGCGCATGCCGCGACTATGTGCTGGCCACGGCCAAGGAACTGGAAGCGCTCGACGTGCGCGACGACAGCCTGCATTTGCTGGCAGCCCAGCTCAAGGGCAGCCACGAAACCCACGGCGCCTGAACGATCACTTTGCGTTGACGGCGATTTCGCGACGGCCTTCTTCGATCAAACCCGCGGTAACGGTCTCGAGGTCGGTCTTCAGCCGCTCGAAGAACGCGTCCTTGGGCAGCCCCGGTTGAATCGGATCGAGAATTTCAACCAATACCGTTCCGGGATATCGCCGAATCGTGCGGCGTGGCCAGAACAGACCGGAATTCAGCGCGATCGGGAGGCAGGGCACATTGCCTTCGGCATAAAGATGGGCGACGCCGTGCTTGTAGCGAGGCTCGGCCCCCGCCGGCCGCCGAGTCCCCTCGGGAAAAATAATCAGCTGACGGTTATCGGCCAGTTCGATCCGCGCCCGCGCGGCCATCGCATTGAGCGCCTGGACGCCGGCGCTGCGATCGACCGGCACCATCCGGCCCTTGATCATCAGCCAGCCAAACACCGGAATCCATTCGAGTTCACGTTTGACGATGAACAGCGGATTATCGAACAAGGTGATCAGCGCGAAGGTTTCCCACGCCGATTGATGCTTGGCCGCGACCAGCAGCGGGCCTTTCGGAATTTTCTCGCGGCCGCGCACTTCGATTTTGACGCCGGCGACCACGCGCAACAAAACCAGGCTGACCTTGGCCCAGAACCGCGCCACTTCGATGATCGCACGATAGGGCAAGAAGAACGTCGGCAGCGCGACGATCAGCAGGATCAGCGTGTTCAGATAGAACAGAAAGTTGAAGGCAAGCGAGCGAACCAGAATCAGCACAGGCGTTCCATCCTTCACGCCGCGCTATCGGGATCGAGGCGCATGCGGGCAAGCGCAAACAGATATTTCAGGTATTCCGCAGCCAGGAAACGCGCCGTACCGGCGTTAGACCACCACGGTTCAGTTTTAACCTTTTCCGATATTACCGGATAAGGGATCAATGTAACATCCGGCAGTTGATGCGCGATTTCGGCCATGGCGCGCGGCATGTGCCAGTTCGACGTCACCACGATCAGCGAATTGAAATCGTGTTCGCGCGCCCAGCGCCGCGCTTCCAACGCATTGCCGAACGTATTGAGAGCCGAGCGATCGAGGTCGATGCAGCAGGAAAAATATTTCGCGTAAAGCGGCGTCAGCCGGGCAATCTCCGAAGCGCTGGTAGCCCGATGAACCCCGGTGATCAGCAAGCGCTTGCCGCGCTCGGCGGCCAGTAACTCAATGGCGTCGGGAATCCGCGACGCCGCCCCGGTCAGCGCGACAATGCCATCCGCCTTGCGTTCAAGCGTCGGCTCCTCCGGCGCGATATGCGAGGCAAACCAGAAAAACCCGCCGGTCAGCAGAAGGCCGCCGACCAGTGCGACGGTCATCGTCAGAAAACCAATCCAGCGAGCGAAACCTGCGAGCATTAATCAATCGACTCCAACGTCCGGTTGACGGTCTGGCGTGAAGTCACCGCCGTCACCAGCGCGGTCAGCGCGATCTGCGCCAGCACGCCCACATAACCGACAAAACCGATGGAAAACGAACCGAACAGCGCCGCAGTCTGGTCGCCTCCGACCGTGCCGGCGAACCAGCGGCTGATAAAGGACGCGAGCACAAACAGCAAGATCGCCGCGCCACCGCCGATAGCGCCGCCTTGGAGCCCGAGCAACAGGAAATGCCGCTGGAAGTTGCGGGCAATGAAGCGGTTCTTGGCGCCGACGAAATGCAGCACCTCGATCACGGTCTTGTTGGTCGCCATCGCACCGCGGGTGGCAAAGGTTACGGAAAGAACGGTCGCGGCAAACATCAGCATCAGAATGCCGACGCCGATCGCGACCGCCGTGCCGGACATGGCGCGCATCCGGTCGATCCAGCCACGATGATCGTCCAGCGTCGCGCCCGGGACCTGCTCACGCAGCAAGTTGCGCAATTGCGAAATATCCGGAGTCGCACCAGCGGCGATCTTTACGACAATCAGACGCGGCACCGGCAGGTCGTCAAGCGAGAGGCCACTGCCGAGCCAGGGTTCCAGCAATTGGGACGACTCCGCCTTACTGTAGACCCGAACATCGGAAATGCCGGAAAAGGCCCGCGCCACGGCGGCAGCCTTCTGGACCGTTGCCTCGGTATCGCGACCAGTCGCGGGGATGACCTGGATCGTAATTTCGCGCGCGACCTCGGCCTGCCATACGCTGGCGGCCTGACCAACCAACATGACGCCGCCGGTGGTCAGCGAGGCCAGAAATGTCATGATCGCAACGACCGCCACCAACGCACGGCCGGGAATCGACTGGCGCGGCACCAGTGGCGTGTCGAAACGCGGCATCATCCCGCCGGGAACGCGCGGCGGCGCCGTCAAATCGTTTCGTAAAGCACGCGCCATCGCCGGTCCCGGTCCACTCGCAACGTCGTAACGTTCAGTCATAAATATGCAGGCGCCCGTCATGCAGCACCAGACGGCGTGCATCGTATTGGTCCATCAGGGCAATATCATGGGTGGCGATCACCACCGAGGTGCCGGATTTATTGAGTTCGACAAACAGCCGCAGCAGACGCTGCGCCAGCGCCGGATCCACGTTGCCGGTCGGCTCGTCCGCCAGCAGTAATTGCGGCCGTGCGATTACCGCGCGCGCGATCGCGGCGCGCTGCTTCTCGCCGCCCGATAGGACCGGCGGCAACGCCCACATCCGCTCGCCTAGATCGACCCAGTTCAGAAGCTCGATCACCTCGTCGCGGTAGCTTTCCTCGGGCCGCCCCATCACCCGCAGCGGCAGGGCGACGTTCTCGTAGGTTGTCATGTGGTCGAGCAGGCGGAAATCCTGAAAGACAATGCCGATACGCCGCCGCAACGTCGCCACTGCGTCCTTCGACAGCGTCGCGACATCGTGGCCGAACTGGGTGATCAGGCCGCGAGACGGTTTGAGCGACAGAAACAGCAGCCGCAGCAGCGACGTCTTGCCGGCACCGGACGGGCCGGTGAGAAACTGGAAGGAATGCGGCTCGATCCGGAACGTGAGGTCGCGCAGAACCTCCGGCCCGATGCCGTAGCGCAATCCCACATTTTCGAATCGGACCACGCCGGTCTCCGGTCTTTCTCCTCGAACCCCGGAAAATCGGTCCCCGGTGCCAAGGTTTTTCGAGGTGCCGCCGCATTGCGCCGAGCTTCGAACGCAAGCCCAAGGTCGACAAGGGCCATACGCCGCCGTCCAGTCCGGTCAAGACGCACCAAGACCCGCCCAGAATCGCGCTTTTACAGGAATATCACAGTGTCGGCGCACGCCTAGGCCCGGTGTGCCCCACCGCCAGATCGATTTTCGGGCCGGCCATGGTTTCCAATCCATTAACGGGTCGGCTGTTAGGTTTTAGCCAGTGAACGCAGCAAGACAGCCATGTTGATCGTCTGCCCCAACTGCACGACCTCCTACATGATCGACCCGGCCTCCGTCGGACCGGCGGGTCGGGCCGTGCGTTGCGCCCGCTGCAAAACGACCTGGTTCGTCGGGGCGCAGAAAAACGCCGAAAATCCCCCGCCACAGGCCACTTCCGAGGCCGAAACCGGCCCCGATCTGTCGGCTTTTGTCGATAGCGTAATCGCCGAAGCTGAGGCCGATTCGGGCCAGGGCGGACCAAACGCCAACCTGCCGCCTGCGGCCGACGGCTTTGCCGCCGATGCGCGATTCGGCGCCGATTCGAATCAGCCACCGCCGACCCAGTCCTGGGCCGACCTCGCCGGATTTGACGACCCCGGTAGCGACACCAATCGGGTGCCGCCCGACGCCGACCCGCTATTCGGCAACGCCCACCGCCGGGGCGGTCCCCGCGATCTCGACCAGGATAACTTTCCGCTGGCCGATGCGCCATCTCTGGTCCCGGCGATCGGCGACGACCCGCTGTTCGACGATGGCCAGATCCGCGACCACCTCCGCGATCGCGACCCACACCACAAGGAAGACGTCGAAACCTTTGCCGCACGCCGCGAGCAGCTCAAGGTACGCCGACAGAAATCGAAGCGCACCTCGCGCTGGACCGCCGCCATGCTGGTGCTGTTCGCCTTCAACGTTGCGCTGATCGGCGCCCGCAGCGAGGTGGTGCGTTATCTGCCGCAGACCGCATCGCTATTTGCCGCCATCGGCCTGCCGGTCAATCTGCGCGATCTGCGCTTCGACAACGTCCGGATTACCAAGGAAAGTTCGGAGGGCGTCAACATCCTGATTATCGAAGGCATTATCAAGAACACCGCCGACAAGCCGACCGAAGTACCGCGGCTGCGCTTTTCCGCGCGCAACGCATCCGGACAGGATGTCTATACCTGGAGCGCACTACCCGCCCGCAGCATCCTCGGTCCGAAGGAAAGCGTCGAGTTCCACAGCCGGCTGGCCGCGCCGCCGGCCGACGCAACCGACGTGATGGTGCGCTTCTTCACCGCGCAGGACGCCGCCACCGGCATTGCCGGTACGCAAAAATAACATCCGCCTGGCGGATGCAGACGACGCGGCGAATCCCGATCAGAAGCCTTTTAACAGCCGCTCGATATAATCGAGTTCAAGCTGCGGCCGCGAACTTTCGCCGAAGCGTTTGCGCAATTCTTCCAGAATGCGGCGGGCGCGTTGCGCATCGATTTCACCCGGCACTTTCACGGTGACATCGTCGCCATATTCACGGCCACGCAGCGGTCTGCCGAGCGGATCGGTGTTCTGATCGGCACGCTGACGACCGTTGCGGCCGGGCTGACCCGGCCCCTGGCCCAGTCCTTGCTGTTGCGCCTGCTGCGCCAGACCTTGCGCGCCTTTGCGCATCGCCTCGAGCGCCTTGCCTTGCGGATCGACCGCGCCTTCGGCATTGCCCTCACCCAACTCGCCTTCGGCATCGCCCATGGCGTCTCCGGCATCGCCAAGCTGGCCCATGCCGCCGTCGCCTTTCTGACCTTGCTGACCCTGACCTTTTTCACCGTCCTGGCCCTGCTGCGGATTTCCGAGGCCACGCTGGCGTAGCTGTTCGAGCAACTTTTGCAGACGATCCTTCAGAGCCTGCTGATCCTGGCGCAAATCGCCCAATTGCTGCTGGCCTGGACCGCGCTGACCGCGCTGGCGATCGCGCCGCATGTCCTGGCCTTGCTTGAAGGTTCTGTCACGCAGTTGCTGCTGCTTGCGGATCATGTCGGACAATTCGTCGAGCGCCGAATTCATGTCCTGGTCACCGTCTTCGCCCTGCGCGCCCGGCCGCGCGGTTTGCAGGTTTTCCATCATCGCCTGCAACTGATCGAGCAATTGTTTGGCGGCGTCCCTGTTACCCGACCGCGCCATCTGCTCGAGCCGGTCCATCATCGACTTGAGGTCCTGCTGGCTCAGGACGCGGGTATTCTGGTCGAGCGGGCGCGACAACGCCTGCGGATTCTTGCGCGCCTCCTCGGCCAGCGCCTGCATGAATTTATCCATCGCGGCGCGTAGATTATCCATCAACTTCTTGAGTTCTTCGTCACTGGCGCCGCGTTCCAACGCCTGCCGCAGGGCGTCTTGCGCCTGACGCAACGCCTGTTCGGCCTGGCTGACATTGCCGTCCTCGATCTGAAGCGCCATCTGCCACATCCGCGACACGACATCGCGCAACTCATCGTCGGAGCGCGCGAGACGCAGCGCGTAATAGATCGAACGCAAGCCTAGGTAGACGCCGGCTTCCGGCGTGAATTGTTCGGGCGCTATCGTCAACGTATCGAGCGCCGTCATGACCAACGGCTTGTCATTGGCGTCGAGCGCGAGAATGCGGCGCTGCTCGACCAGCGCCCGCGCCAGGGGTTTGACGAAGATGCGCTGCGGCAACTGAAACTCGCGCGGCTTGCTGCGACCTTCATTGCCGGCTTCATCGCGCGCCATCAGAGTGACGGTCACCTCGGCGCCGGCCCACGGATGTTCGGTCAAATCATGCGTCGTTTGAGCCGTGCCTGAACGGGTTCGCGCCTGCGGCAAAGTCAGGGCATAGTCCGGCGCGGAAAACAGCGGATGCGGCTGCCGGCCATGCGCCCCGTCAGCCTGCGGATCCGGCTTCAGGGCAAACATCGCCTTGGCTTCAACCACGCCGTAATCGTCGTCCATCTTGTAATCGAGACGCACCGCGCCGCGTGCCTGACGCTCGGGGTCCTTGACCAGGGTAATGGTCGGCGCACGATCCGGGATCGCATCGAAGGTGTAGACCGGCTCGTTGCCATCGACGCCCTTCAAGGCGACCGAGCCGTCGCCCTTGATAACAAACCGGCGTTCCTCGGTCCCCGCCGGCAGCACGGCATTCTTCTCGGGCGGCGCTTCATCAATGCCGCCGACACGCGCCACGTCAAAGCTGACATGACCGGTCGAACGAATCACCAGTTGGCTGCCGACCGGAACGGAAACCGGCGCGCCGGCCAGATCCTTGTTTTGCATAGTATCGCCGGGCCGCAGGCCTGGCAGCATCACCGGCGGACGCCCCGTATAAAGCGGCGGCGTCACCCAGGCATCGATCCGGAAATTCGCCGGCGCGACGACGCCATGCCAGTCGAAGGCGGCGGTGACGCGCTTGATCCGGTCGCTGCCGGCAACAAAGAAGGTGACGACCACCAACAACAAGGTCAGCGCACGCAATGCCATCGGGTCGCGCACCGACAGCTTCGGCTGCGGCCAACCGGCCTTGAGTTGGCGCGTCGACAGCAAAGCGCGTTCGATGTGCGCACGCCATAAAGCCTGCGCCACCGGATCGTGTTGATTGGCGGCAATCTCGTCGGCAACCGCCGTTGCCGGACGATGAACCGCGCCGCTGACCTGATCGAGCCGGCGCAAGCCGTCGTGATCGTCCGGCACCCGCACCCGGATCAGCGGAATAGCCGACGCCGCGATGACGAGAAGAAATACGACCAGCGCAATGGCGCGCGCCAAAGGCGGCAGCGAAATCCACAGGCCGGCCCACGACAGGGCCAGAAACAATCCAACCGCGGTCGCCAGCAAAGCAAGCGCCGGCCATAGCCGCTCCCACAGCAGGCTACCCCGCGCGCGCTTGACCGCGCGCGCGAGCAGGACCCTAGCCGTCGCCGGACGGCCTTGGTGCTCACCTTGACTGTTCAATCGGTCCAAAAGCCGCTCCGCCACCGTCGCCGGGCTGGAGAATCCCGCTGCTCGTCAGGCTAACACTCAGGCAAATTCCAAGCCACGTCACAAGCGCTTGATAGCCCGGCCGTCTAGAGCCAATCCGGTATGCGATCGAGCGCAATCAATTGGTCGGTTTCAAGGCGGGGGCGCACCAGGGCCCAGTCGGCGCCGTTGACCAGCACTTCCGGTATCAGGGGCCGGGTGTTGTAGGTGCCGGCCTGGACCGCGCCATAGGCGCCGGCGGTCATGACGGCCAGCAATGCGCCGTTCGGCGGTTCGGCAAGATCGCGATCTTTACCGAGGAAATCGCCGCTTTCGCAAACCGGGCCAACGACATCGGCGACAATCCGCCGCGCGTCCGGTGCGGGGTCGTCGATGGGCAAGATGCGGTGATAGGCGTCATACAGCGTCGGTCGGATCAGGTCGTTCATGGCGGCGTCGACCACCACGAAATTCCTGGCCTCGCCATGCTTCACGAATAGGACCCGCGTCACCAGAATACCGGCGTTGCCGACAATCAACCTTCCAGGTTCGAAAACCAGCCGGCATCCAAGGTCGCGGGTGGCGCGCTTGACCACCGCCGCATAGGCGTCCGGAAGCGGCGGCGGTTCATTGTCGTCGCGGTACGGGATGCCGAGACCGCCGCCGAGATCGACATGCGAAATGGTGTGACCTTCGGCGCGCAGCTCGCCGACAAATTCGGCCAGCAGCGCGAAGGCATTGCCGAAGGGATCGAGGTCGGTGATCTGGCTGCCGATATGCATATCGACACCGGCGACCTTGACCCCCGGCAGCGTGGCGGCGTGGGCATAGACCGCTCGCGCCCGGCTGATCGGAATGCCGAATTTGTTTTCGGCCTTGCCGGTGGCGATCTTGTGATGGGTCTTGGCGTCGACGTCCGGATTGACCCGGATCGAAATATGCGCGCGGCGGCCCTTCGACGCGGCGATCTCCGATAGCAGATCGAGCTCGGGCTCCGACTCGATATTGATGCAGAGGATGCCTTCGTCGACGGCAAGCGCCAGTTCGGCCGGCGTTTTGCCGAGCCCGGAGAACATGATCTTTTCGGCCGGTATGCCAGCCAGCCGGGCGCGCTTGAGCTCGCCGCCCGACACCACGTCGGCGCCGGCGCCCAATTTGGCCAGCGTCTTGATGACGGCCTGATTGGAATTGGCCTTCATCGCATAGCAAACCAACGCGTCGACATCGGCGAAGGCGCCGGCGAACACTTTATAGTGCCGCTCCAGCGTCGCGGTCGAATAGCAATAAAACGGCGTCCCGACCGCCTCGGCCAACCTGTCGAGGTTCACCGCCTCGGCATGCAGCACGCCGTCGCGATAATCGAAATGATCCATCGGTCTAACTTTTCAGACTGACTTTTAAGTGCAAACGCCTTGCGGCGAACGGCGAGATCGTACGGTGAAGTCGAACGGCGGGGCGACAGGCCAACCAGCCGTTACCGGGGCTCAGTTCAGCAGGCTGTCCAGCACGAAGTGTTTGTCCGGCCCCTTCGGCGCCATCGGCTGACCGTTGGAGTCGACGCCGGGATTGCCATCCTGCGCCTGACCGCCGATCGGCGCCGCGCCATGATTATTGCTCATCAGCTCCGGCATATTGGCCTGCGGCTCACCGGTCAGCGACGCGCCGGGCGGCGGGTCGAGCGGACCTTTGCGGCCGCACCCGGCCAGACCCAGCGTCATGGCCAGCGCACCGATCAAAGCGAGACGAAGAAGCGGGGTAGCGCGAAATGAAGACAAGCTGTCGACTCCTGATATGGCAGTCATGATAGCAAAACCTGAATAAAAGGCGAAATCAGGCCCCGTCAGGCCCCATTCGACGACCGCCGATCACGGTCAAGCCGCCGGTTTCCGGTCCCCTCGACTCAGGCCTTCTCCTTTTCCAGCTTGCGCAGCCAGCGCTTGGCCTGCGCCTTGACGTTTTTCGGTGCGGTGCCGCCATAGCTCAGGCGGCTCTTCACCGAACGGTCGACCGACAGCACGCTGAAAACGTCTTCGCCGATCCTGGGCTCGATTTCCTGCATGGCCGCCAGCGGCAGCCGGTGCAACGGCACGCCGAGCGCGGAAGCCTTGGCGACGATACGTCCGGTGACATGATGGGCGTCCCGGAACGGCATCTTCATCGACCGCACCAGGAAATCGGCCAGATCGGTGGCGGTGGCATAGCCTTCGCCGGCCGCCTTCTTCATCCGCGGCGCATCGGGCACCAGATCCGTCACCATGCCGGTCATCGCCGCGATTGACAGCGACAGCGCCGACAGCGCGTCCATCACGCCTTCCTTGTCCTCCTGCATGTCCTTGGCATAGGCCAATGGCAGACCCTTCATCACGATCAGGATGCCGTTGAGCGCGCCGATGATGCGGCCGGTCTTGCCGCGCACCAGTTCGGCGGCGTCCGGGTTGCGCTTCTGCGGCATGATCGAGGAGCCGGTGGTGAACTTGTCGGTCAGCTTGACCAGATTGGTCAGCGGCGAGGTCCAGATGATGATTTCCTCGGCCAGCCGCGACAGATGCACCGACGTGATCGATGCCGCCGCCAAGGTCTCCATCGCGAAATCGCGGTCCGAAACCGCGTCGAGCGAATTGGCGGTCGGCCGGTCGAAACCGAGCGCCTTGGCCGTCATGTCACGATCGAGGTCGAACGAGGTACCGGCCAGCGCCGCCGAGCCGAGCGGCGATTCGTTCAGGCGCTTGCGGGCATCGGCGAAACGGCCACGGTCGCGCGAGATCATCTCGACATAGGCCAGCATATGATGGCCGAAGGTGATCGGCTGGGCGGTCTGCAAATGGGTGAGACCCGGCATCACGGTGCCGGCGTGCTCGAGCGCCTTCTCGCTCAAGGCGCGCTGGAAGCCGGCGAGCGCCGCATCGATGGTGTCGATGGTGTCGCGCATCCAGAGCCGGAAATCGGTCGCCACCTGATCGTTGCGCGAGCGCGCGGTATGCAGGCGTCCGGCGGCCGGGCCGATCAGGTCGGTCAGCCGGCTTTCGACGTTCATGTGAATGTCTTCGAGCGCGCGTTTGAACTCGAAAGTGCCGCCCTCGATCTCCGACAGCACGGTGTCGAGACCCTGCGCGATCATTTTCGCGTCATCCGCCGCAATGATGCCTTGCTTGCCCAGCATTCCGGCATGGGCTTTGGACGCGGCGATGTCCTGACGGTACAGATGCCGGTCGAAGTCGATGGAGGCGTTGATTTCCTCCATAATGGCGTCGGGACCGGAGGCAAAACGCCCGCCCCACATTTTATTGCTCATGACATCACTACCGAAGGCTCGAAAAATATGTCCGACGCTTCACCTTCCGGGTTCGGCAAAAAACGGCTCACGCTGATTGTGGCGGCTTGCCTGGCCGGCGGGCTGGTCGGTCTGGCCGGGGTATACGGGATTGCGGCCCTGACGCGCAATGCGCCAGACAAAGTCGCTCAAAGTGCCGGCGGCGACGTCAATTGCCAGCCGGCGGTCACTCTGGCCAAGACCATCGCGCCGCTGGCCCGTGGCGAGGTCGCGGCGGTCAATGTCGCCAAGAGCCCCCTGATGCTGCCGGTCCTGAGCTTCGAGGACGGCAACGGAAGCCGGAAAAGCCTGGCCGATTTCCGGGGCCGGACGGTGCTGCTGAACCTGTGGGCGACCTGGTGCGTGCCGTGCCGCAAGGAAATGCCGGCGCTCGACGCGCTCGAACAGAAGCTCGGCGGACCCGATTTCCAGGTGGTGGCGGTCAATATCGATACCCGCGACCCCGACAAGCCCCGGTCTTTCCTCAAGGAAATCGGGGTCGGCAAGCTGGCTTATTTCGCCGACGCGAGCGCCAAGGCGTTCCAGGACCTCAAGGCCATCGGCCGCGCCTTCGGCATGCCGACGACGCTGCTGGTCGACCCCAAGGGCTGCGAAATCGGCACCATCGCCGGCCCGGCGGAGTGGGCCAGCGGTGACGCGGTCAAGCTGATCGAAGCGGCGGTGAAGGGCTCAAAAGCCGGCGGCTGAGCCGAAAAGTGCCCTAGGCGGTGGTATCGACCGTCGTCGACGGCAGCGCCCAAGAGACGAATTTCGGTTTCGAACTGACCGATTTGGCGTCGTTCAGCGCGCTTTGCGCGCTGTCGATTTGTTTGGTCAGGGCCGCGGCTTTGGCCTTGCCCTCGGCCTGAACCCGGGCGATCGCGGCGTTGGCCGCCAGCGTCCCCAGGCCGGTGATTTTGTCCTGCTGGGCGCTGGCAAATGAGGACGTGATCGAATTCAAAGTCGACTGCGCCGACGCCAGATTGCTGGCCATCGCCGCGCGCTGCGACTTCAAGCGCTGCCACGCCGAATTCTGGATCGAGCCAAAGCCGACCGACGTGGTGGCGTATTTAAAGTACGAACCGATCATTTCGAGTCGCTCCCGACCGTGAGGCTAGTCTCGGTCGGTTAAGCGAAACTTACCCGAGCGAGCCTTGCCCCCTCGGGCCGGTGCGGCCGCTTGACGCGGCGGCCTGCGGCCCTATACTTAACCAAATGGTTTACTATCAACCCAACGCTCTCGACCGCACCTTCGCCGCCCTGGCCGACCCAACCCGGCGGGCGCTGCTGGCGCGCCTGTCGGAAACCGAAGCGATATCGGTCAGTGAACTGGCCAAGCCGTTTGCGATGTCACTGCCGGCGGTCATGAAGCACCTCGACGTGCTGACCGAAGCCGGCCTGGTCACCCGCACCAAATCCGGCCGCACCGTAGCCTGCCGCCTGCGCGCCGCACCGATGCAAGAGGCCAACGACTGGCTCAACCGTTACCAGCGGTTCTGGAACGACCGCCTCGACCAACTCGCCGCCCTCCTGGAGGAAAACCCATGCCCGCCGCCATCGCCGTCACAACAAGCGCTTCACCAAGCCTCACCATCAAGCGACGCTTCGACGCCAGCCCCGCAAGAGTCTTCGCCGCCTGGACCGATCCCGAAAAAATGAGCCGATGGATGGGGCCACCCGACGTTATCCGGGTCATCGCCGAAAGCGATCTGCGCGTCGGCGGCCGCTATCGCATCCAGATGGTCATGGCCAACGACGTGCATGACGTCAGCGGCATCTACCGCGAGGTCGTGACGAACGAAAAGATCGTTTTCACCTGGGCCTGGAAATCGACGCCGGAGCGCGAGTCGCTGGTGACCGTAACCGTCAAACCGGACGGCGACGGCGCCATCATGACGCTGCTGCACGAGCAATTCTTCGACGAGACGGCACGCGACAATCACAACAAAGGCTGGACCGCCATCATGGACCGGCTGGCACAAGCAGTGGAGGCATAAATGGCGCACGGACAATTCGTCTGGAACGAACTCACCGCCCACGATGTCGACAAGGCCAAGGCCTTCTATGCCGACGCATTGGGGTGGAGCTACGAAGCCATGCCGGGCGAAAACGGCGCAACCTACTGGATCGCGAAACTCGGCGAGCAGCGCATCGGCGGCATGTTCCCGCTCGATCCGGCGACCTGCGGCGACGTGTCGGAAGGCTGGTTGCCCTATATCGCCGTCGATGACGTCGACGCCCGCGTCAAGAAAGCCCAGGACCTGGGCGCGAAACTGATGCGACCGATCTTCGATATTCCCGGCGTCGGTCGCATCGCTTTGCTGACCGAACCGGGCGGCGCCCGCATCGGCTGGATCACACCGATGCCGCGATAGCGCCAAAACCGCGCCGCCATACGACATAAAAAAATGGCCGGCTCATGCCGGCCATTTTCGTCAGACAATTCGAAACGCCGCTCACTCAGCGCGTCGGCACCGGCTTTTCGCCACGATAATCGTAGAAGCCGCGCTGGGTCTTGCGACCGAGCCAGCCGGCCTCGACATATTTCACCAGCAGCGGGCACGGCCGATATTTCGTGTCGGCCAACCCCTCGTGCAGCACCTGCATCACCGACAGGCAGGTGTCGAGGCCGATGAAATCGGCGAGTTCAAGCGGGCCCATCGGATGATGCGCGCCGAGCCGCATCGCCATGTCGATGGCTTCGACGTTACCGACGCCTTCGTAAAGCGTATAGATCGCCTCGTTGATCATCGGCAGCAGAATGCGGTTGACGATGAAGGCCGGAAAGTCTTCCGACACGGCGATGGTCTTGCCGAGCTTGCGCACGAAATCCTTGGCCGCTTCGAAAGTGTCATTATCGGTCGCAATGCCACGAATGACTTCGACCAGTTCCATCAACGGCACCGGATTCATGAAGTGAATACCGATGAAGCGTTCCGGCCGGTCGGTCGACGAGGCCAGCCGCGTGATCGAAATCGACGAGGTGTTGGTGGCGATGATCGCTTCGGGTTTCAGGAACGGGCACAGGTCGGCGAAAATCTTGCGCTTGGCCTCCTGCCGCTCGATCGCGGTTTCGATCACCAGATCGCAACCGGCCAGATCCTCGTATTTCTCCGCCGGCTTGATCAGCGCCAGCGCCGCCTTGCGCTGATCTTCGGTAATCGTCTTCTTCGACACCTGCCGCGTCATGTTGCCGTTAATGGTAGCCAGACTGTCCTTGATGCGGTCGGCCGACACATCGTTCAGCATCACCGGAAAGCCGGCGAGCGCGCAGACATGGGCGATACCGCTGCCCATCTGGCCAGCGCCGATGACCCCGACATTCTGAATATTGACCGCCATTTTTTTATCCGTTCGATGCGAAGCGCCGGAGATCGGCTTCGGGTTTGTTATTCTATCCGTTCAGGTCGCGACGGTATCGTCGCGCTCTTTTACGATGAACTGAAGTTACGCGCCACTGTCGGCGCTGGATGCACTTAACGCCGGACATGTGAAACCGGGCCGTTAACGCCACGCCAGCGCGGGTCCGCCTCTAGCGACCGACCTTGCCCAGCTCCTCGGCAAGTTCCGGCAACGCGGTATAGAGATCGGCGACCAGCCCGTAGTCGGCGACCTGGAAAATCGGCGCCTCCTCGTCCTTGTTGATGGCGACGATGACTTTCGAGTCCTTCATGCCGGCGAGATGCTGGATCGCGCCGGAAATACCGACCGCGATATAAAGCTCCGGCGCCACCACCTTGCCGGTCTGCCCGACCTGCCAATCGTTCGGGGCGTAACCGGCATCGACCGCGGCGCGCGACGCGCCCATTGCCGCGCCGAGCTTGTCGGCGACCGGCTCGATGTATTTGGTGAAGTTCTCGCGGTTCTGCATCGCGCGACCACCGGAGATAATGATCTTGGCCGAAGTCAGTTCCGGCCGATCCGATTTCGACAGTTCCTCACCGACGAAGGTCGACAGCGCCGGATCGGCGGCGGCGGCGGCATTCTCGACACTGGCCGAACCGCCTTCGCCGGCGGCCTGGAACGTCGAGGTCCGCACGGTGATGACCTTCTTCGCGTCGGTCGATTTCACGGTCTGGATCGCATTGCCGGCATAGATCGGACGCTCGAAGGTATCGGGCGCGATCACCTTGGTGATCTCGGAAATCTGCATGACGTCGAGCAGGGCCGCGACGCGCGGCATGACGTTCTTGCCGTTGGTGGTGGCCGCCGCGACGATGTTGTCATAGGGGCCGGCCAGCGAGACGATCAACGCCGCCAGCGGTTCGGCCAGATGATGTTCGTAAGCCGGCGCATCGACCAGCAGAACCTTGGCCACGCCTTCGAGCTTGGCCGCGGCGTCGGCGACCGCCTTGCAGTCCTTGCCGGCGATCAGAACATGGACGTCGCCACCCAACTGCCTGGCGGCGGACAGCGCCTTGGTGGTGGCGTCCTTCAAAGCCTTGTTATCGTGCTCGGCGAGCAGAAGCGTTGCCATTGTCAGATCACTCCCGCTTCGTTCTTGAGCTTGTCGACCAGTTCGGCCACCGAGCCGACCTTGACGCCGGACTTGCGGCCGGCCGGTTCGCTGGTCTTGAGAATTTCCAGTCGCGGCTTGGTGTCGACGCCGTAATCGGCCGCGGTCTTGTCCTCGATCGGCTTCTTCTTCGCCTTCATGATGTTCGGCAGCGAAGCGTAGCGCGGTTCGTTCAGCCGCAGATCGGTGGTGACGATCACAGGGGCCTTGAGCTTCACGGTCTGCAAGCCGCCGTCGACTTCGCGCGTCACGGCAACGGTGTCGCCGTCGATCTCGATCTTGGAGGCAAAGGTGCCCTGCGCCCAGCCGAGCAGCGCGGCCAGCATCTGGCCGGTCTGGTTTGAATCATCGTCGATCGCCTGCTTGCCGAGAATGACCAGACCCGGCTGTTCGGCCTCGACGATACCCTTGAGAATTTTCGCGACCGCCAGCGGTTCGACCGGACCTTCGGCCTTCACCAGGATGCCGCGGTCGGCGCCCATCGCGAGCGCGGTGCGGATGGTTTCGGACGCCTGCTGCGGCCCGATCGATACGGCCACGATCTCGGTCGCCTTGCCCGCCTCTTTCAGGCGGATCGCCTCTTCGACGGCAATTTCGTCGAACGGATTCATCGACATCTTGATGTTGGCCAGTTCGACGCCGGAGCCATCGGCCTTGACCCGAATTTTGACGTTGTAATCGACGACCCGTTTCACGGGCACCAAAATTTTCATGTTTTCAATCCCCGTCGGGGCTTTCATGGAAGGCGGCGGTAGCTAAAGGCTGCACCAATGGCATGTCAACGCTTATGCTGCGGCGCAATGCATATCTTCCTGTCAGATCGGGACGGCAGACGGCCTTATGACACCGCCTAGCGGTTCTGGCCGGGCGCCCACAGCACATCGGCGGCGCCTTTGTCATTGGCGTAGCGTCCGGCCACGAACAGATAGTCCGACAACCGGTTGACGTATTTCAGCGAGGCCTCCGACACGTCCTCATCCGGCACGTCGCGCAGCTCGACCATGATCCGCTCGGCGCGCCGGCAGACCGTGCGCGCCAGATGCAGATAGGCCGAGGCCGCGCTGCCGCCGGGCAAGATGAAGGACTTCAGCGGCGCCAGGTCGGTATTGAGCCGGTCGATTTCGCCTTCCAGCCATGCAACCTGCGCATCGGTGACGGTCAGCCGCGCGCCACCGGGCCCTTTTTCGGCCAGACACAGGTCGGCTTCGACATCGAACAGATCGTTCTGGATGCGGCTCAAGGCCGCGTCGAGCGCCGGATCCGCCGCCGTGTGCAGACGCACCAGGCCGAGGACGGCATTGGCCTCGTCGAGTGTGCCATAGGCCGCCACGCGCAGATCGTACTTCTTGCGCCGGGCGCCCGAGCCAAGCGAGGTCGTGCCATCGTCGCCGCTGCGCGTGTAAATGCGGTTGAGTACGACCATCGCGGTTATTTCCCATTTGCCGCGACAGCCGCGGCCGCAACGGCCTCAGCCACGCATCACCCAGATCGTCGCCATGATGACAACGATCGCGACGAATTGCAGCAGCACGCGCAGCCGCATCAGCTTCTGCGAACGGTTGGGAGAGCCGCCGCGCATCATGTTGATGAGGCCGAGCAGCAGGACAATGGCGACGGCGATGATCGCCGCCGGCACCAGATAAGTGGACATGAAATGTGACATGACCCGCCTATTAGCACCGCCCGGGCGGAACCGCCAACCGCTCCGCCGGCCGGCCCGGCTTCGCCCACGGACCAGTTTAGACTCGCCTGAAAGTTGCATTATCGACATAATGGGTTGCAGGTATGGCGTACGGGTGGGGTATGGGGTCTGGACAGGAGACGGAAGCGGCAGTCAGCCGCTTGCGGCCAGCTTTTGCGCCGCCGGATGGCCATGCCTCGGCTATGGCCGAACCCGCGCCGGGAATCGCCCCGCAAATGGACGCCGGGGCAACGGAATGGGCGGCCGGCGATGGCTTTGCCATTCCGCCCAGGATCGCGGCGGCCAACGATCGCGACGATCCGGGCCTCCCAGAGCCAGGCCTTTCCGAATGGGGCCGTCCCGAACGCGATGACCCCGAATTCAGTTGTCCCGAACTCGATTGCCTGCGCGGACGCCTGCCAACGGACGTGCTGGCCGCCGCCGGGCAACGGGCCGGGCGCGTCGGCACCGGCGCCGACCGCGTCCTGATCGCCACCGGCGCCATCGACGAAGAAACCTATCTGCATGCACTCGGCGACCGGCTCGGCATCGCCTTCGAACCGCTCGACGACGTCACACGTCGGCAATGTCCGGTCAGCGACCGACGTCTGGCCGAACTGGCCGGCAAGGGAATTCTGCCGTTAATTCCGAAAGACAAAGCCTCCGCCTCGGCCGACGGCCCGGTGACCGTCGTGGTCGCGCCGAGCGGATTCGGCGCACGCCATCTCGTGCGGCTGATCGCGCAGGACCCTAGCGCGACGGTGAATTTGCGGCTCACCAGCAAGGCTCGCTTCAACCGGTTTCTGATGTGCAGCGCCGGTTCCGGCCTCGCCGACGCGGCCAGCAACGGTTTGCACCGGTCCCGGCCGCAAATGTCGGCAGCGCCGGCGGCGCGGTTCGGTCATATCGCCGCGTTGGCAACCATCGCGCTCGCATCATTGACCGCGATAATCCTTGCCCCGTCGGCCAGCGCGATCGTCCTCGAACCGATGCTGGCGATCGTGTTTCTGGCCTGGCTCGGCCTGCGGCTGATCGGCGCGCTGATCGCTCACCGGGCGAAGACCGACATACCCGACCTCAACGACGCGGCGCTTCCGGTTTATTCGGTGATCGCGGCGCTTTATCGCGAGGCCGCCTCGGTCAAAGGACTGCTGGCGGCCATTGAACGCTTCGATTACCCGCGCGAAAAACTCGATGTCATTCTGGCGGTCGAAGCCGACGACCGCGACACGCGCGCCGCCATCGAAGCCGTACGATCGCGATTGGCAATCACCGTCGTTGCGGTGCCGGCCCTGGGGCCACGCACCAAACCGAAAGCGCTCAACGTGGCGCTGCCTTTCGCGCGCGGCGCCTTCACCGTGATCTATGACGCCGAAGACCGCCCCGAACCCGATCAGTTGCGCTGCGCGTTAAGGGCCTTTCGCGTCGGCGGCGCGAGGCTTGCATGCGTGCAGGCTCGGCTGTGCATCGACAACACCGCCGATAGCTGGTTGTCACGCTATTTCACCGCCGAATATGCCAGCCAGTTCGATATCTTTCTGCCCGGCCTGACACGACTCGGATTGCCGCTGCCGCTCGGCGGCTCGTCCAATCATTTCCGCACCGCGACTTTGCGACAGGCCGACGCCTGGGATGCCTATAACGTCACCGAAGATGCCGATCTCGGCATGCGGCTGGCGCGCCTCGGCTACCGCGCCGATATCATCGATTCAACGACCTACGAGGAAGCGCCTGCCCGCGCCAACGCCTGGATTCGCCAGCGCACGCGCTGGTTCAAGGGCTGGATGCAGACCTGGACCGTGCATATGCGCCAGCCACGGCGGCTGTTGCGCGATCTCGGCCCCGGCGGCTTTCTGGCTTTTCAATTGATGGTCGGCGGCAATGTCCTGTCCGCGCTGGTCCACCCGCTGTTTCTGGCCGGTCTGGTCTATTCGATGCTGAGCGGCGGCGGCCGCATCATTCACGGCGAGAGTCTCCCGGTCGCGATGCTGGCCGCGCTTTACGGCGCGACCGCGTTGATCGGCTATGCCGGTTCGGCCTTTCTGGGCTGGCTCGGTCTGATCCGGCGCGGCCTGCCCGGCGCCGTCTGGGTGCTGCTACTGACGCCGCTGCACTGGCTGCTGCTGTCGCTGGCAGCCTGGCGCGCGGTCTATCAATTCATCGCCGCGCCTTATGCCTGGGAAAAAACCGAACATGGCCTGGCCCGGACGTCACACAGCGCCGAGCGATTAACCCATGCCATGCTGACCCTGGAGCGCGACTTGCGTGATTTGAGCGACAAAGGCGCGCTGCCGGTTATCGAAGAACCGAGCAGCCTGTCGCGGCGTCGCGGCTCTCGAACCGCCGCCTGAGCCGCATCACCAGTACAGAACGCGACGACCCAGTACCGCGCCCAATCCCGCCACCATGCCGATCGACAGCGTGTACCATGTCGCCACGAACAGCGGCGAATCGTCGATGCACTGTGTGCCGTAGAGCGCCGCCGCCAATCCGCCCGCGACCAGACCGGCCACCGCACCGGCGGCGGTTCGCCTCGTCGGCGCGCTCCGCCGTAGCGCCAGCAACATCGCCGCCAGCAACGGCAAGGACAATAACGGGATCGCCGTCAGGCACATCACCGACATGCTGCCGACCAGTCGGATCGGCCATTGGCTGGCGGGAACGACGACGAGTTCGGCGATCACCGCGACCGCCAACAGCACCGGCGCCAGACACAGCACCCATTTCTGCGCGGCCGTCGCAGCCCCTGGCTGCGCCAGCCGCAACGCCAGCGCGATGGCGGTTGCCGCCAGCAGAAGCGCCTCGGTGATCTTGAAATCGAAGCGCACGGTCATCGCGGCCGTCGCGATGTCGGGGCGTGGCCCCAAGGTCCACCAGAACGCCAACGCCGACACCGCGAAACCGATGGCAAGCGCGACCGCGAATTGACGGCCGGTCGACGCATGCGACGGCGTTCGATCGACCGCCAGGGCATGAACGAAATCGTCGGTGCGCATCTCAGTTGTCTCCCAGATGTCTGGCCAGAGCCGCGAGCCCGCGATGCAAGGCGACACGCACCGCACCCACGCTCATATTCAACCGCACCGCCACTTCGGCGATCGCCGCGCCTTCCACCGCGATCGCCGAGACCACCGCGCGTTGCCCCTCCGGCAACCGCGCCAGATGCCGCTCGGCCTCGCCGCTGGAAAGCCTCGGCGTCTCCTCCTCGGCAGCGAGCGTTTCGGCGAAATCCTCGATCGGCAGATCGAAATTGCCGTCACGCCGGCGCAGCGCGTCGATCACCTTGTAACGTGCGATCGCATGAATCCACGGCTCGATCGGACGCGCATCGTCCCATGTATGCCGTTTCAAATGCACCGCCAGCAAGACCTCCTGCACGATGTCCTCGATATCGGCGCCCGAGCGGCCGGCGCGCGCCAGCCCGCGCCGGACCACCGGACGCAACGCGGCCGCGATCTGACGCAGCAGCCGTTCATATGACTCCGCGTCGCCACGATTGGCGGCGCGCATCATATCGGCCCACTTCATATCGCGCTCGCTCACACGCGCTCCTGCCGAGTCATTCGTTGAGATCCCGTCTTTGTTACATCGGCATCGCGAATTTCACGCCGAGTTGACCGTCTAACACATCGGCGTGATCGCTGTAACGGATCGGCCAAGGCGCGCGAAGAACTCGTTATGGGCCGGCTCATCCGGTCCAGCACGGCAAGGCAATCGCGCCGCGCCAACCAACACGCCATCGAAACCAAAGGAAGTCACCATGAAGAAGCATGCCGTCGCCGCCGCCACCATCGCCGGCTCGCTGGCCACCGCCTTTACCATGATCGCCCTCACGTCGGTCACGCCGGCCTCGGCGCAAGACAATCTCGAGAAGTGCTACGGCGTCGCGCTGGCCGGCAAGAACGATTGCGCCGCCGGCCCCGGCACGACCTGCGCCGGCACCTCCAAGGTCAATTACCAGGGCAATGCCTGGAAGCATGTCGCCAAGGGCACTTGCACCTCGATCAAGACGCCGAAGGGCATGGGCTCGCTCACTCCGATCAAGTCCTGATCCACGGCGCAAACGACGGAGACGCGCGGCCGCCGCGCGTCTCCGCCATTCTCAAAGCCAGGACGACGGGCCCGAGACGACCGTCATGACAACACGATGCAAGCTTCCCGCGCGCGCCGGCGTCGGCTTCAAACCGCGGCATTTTCCCGATCTCATCAGCGTCGACGACGAACCGTCGATCGGCTTTATCGAAGTCCACGCCGAAAATTACATGGGCGCCGGCGGACCGCCGCACGCCCAATTGACCGCGCTGCGCGAACGCTACGCGCTTTCGATTCACGGCGTCGGCCTGTCGATCGGCGGGGCGGCTCCCCTCAACCGCGACCACCTGATGCGGCTCAAGATACTGTGCGACCGCTACCAGCCGGACAGCTTCTCCGAACATCTCGCCTGGTCGTCGCATGGCGGGATTTTCTACAACGACCTTTTGCCCTTGCCCTACACGGCAGAAACGCTGGCCCGCGTCGTCGAGCATATCGATCTGGTGCAGACCACGCTCGGACGCGAAATGCTTCTGGAAAACCCGTCGACCTATGTCGGCTTCATCGACAGCACTTATGCGGAAACCGATTTCCTGACCGAGATCGCGAGCCGCAGCGGCTGCGGCATGCTGCTCGATGTCAATAACGTCTTCGTCAGCGCGAAAAACCACGCGACCGATCCCGGCGACTATCTCGCCGCCTTTCCGCTCAGCCGGGTCAAGGAGATTCATCTCGGCGGCCACGACGCGCAAACCGACGATGCCGGCGCGCCGTTGCTGATCGACGCCCACGGTTCGCCGGTCGCCGACCCGGTCTGGTCGCTCTATTGTAGCGTCATCGCCCGCACCGGCCCGATCGCCACATTGATCGAATGGGACAATGATGTGCCGGACTGGCCGACGCTGAGCGCCGAGGCGCGCGCCGCCGAAACGATCCTCCGCCACGCCGCCCAGGCGGAGGCGGCATGATGGCCGATACCGTTGCACCGTGGCAGAGTCATTTCGCCGACGCCCTGCTGAATGCCGACCGACCCGTACCGGACGCCGTCACGTCGCATAGCGCGCGCATGCCGCAGAAACGCTTCGCGGTCTATCGCAACAATGTCGTTGCCGGATTGATCTCGGCGCTGCGAGCACAGTTTCCCGCCAGCGAACGCATCGTCGGCGATGAATTCTTCGCCGACATGGCGCGGGTCTATATCGACACCGAACCGCCACGCTCACCGATCCTGACGAACTACGGCGATGGCTTTGCCGATTTCGTGGCCAATTTCGCGCCGGCCGCCGACATCGCCTATCTCGCCGACGTCGTCAGGCTCGAAGCGGCGCGCACCCGCGCCTATCACGCCGCCGATGCCGTGCCGCTCGCGCCGTCGCGCTGGCAGGAGGTCGACCCGCTGACACTGTCCGACATCCGCGTCGCGCTGCATCCGTCGATCAACATCCTGCGCTCGGTTCATCCGATCGTCACGATCTGGGCGATGAATTGCGGCGAGGCCGAACTGTCATCCATTGAAACGTGGACCGGCGAAGACGCCGTCATCGCCCGTCCGGGACACGACGTCATCGTGCGCCGGCTGCCGCCGGGTGGCGCGGCGTTCCTCGCTGCGCTGTCCACGAACGCGACGCTCGGCGACGCCGTCCAGGCCGGCGCCGCCGACCACCCGGCGTTCGATCTGGCCGCCAATCTCGCCGGTTTGATCGGCGCCGATCTGGCAACCGAAATCTCCGTCACACCGATTCACATTCATCAGGAGCACGACCGATGAGCCAGCAACTCGCCGGAACGCATTCGCCCGGCCTCACCACGATCGTCGAACGCCTCAACGACGCGATGGCGGCCATTCCCTATGGCTTCGCCGCGCTGATAACCCGGATCTCGATCGCCGCCGTGTTCTGGCAATCCGGGCAAACCAAGGTCGACGGTTTTCGGGTGACGGAGTCGGCGGTCGAACTGTTCCGCAGCGAATACAAGCTGCCGCTGGTCGATCCGGTGATCGCCGCGCATCTCGCGGCATTCGCGGAACACTTCTTTCCGGTCCTGCTGGTGCTCGGCCTCGCAACCCGATTTGCCGCGCTGGCGCTGTTGGGCATGACCCTGGTCATCGAGATCTTCGTCTATCCCGATGCCTGGCCGACGCACGGCACCTGGGCGGCCTGCTTTCTCGTCCTGATGATGCGCGGCGCCGGACCAATATCGCTCGATCACTGGATCGGGCGCGGCCGGGGCTGAAAGCCCCGAGCCGCGCCGACAGCTACATGTATTTGCGCAGATCGTCGGCGGCGGCCTGCGGCGTTCGCTGCAGGCTGAACGGCGCGACGAAGCGGCCCTGCTTGTCCATCAGATAGACCAGCGCGGTGTGATCCATGCTGTAATCGCCATCCTTGGTCGGCACTTTCTTGGCATAGACGCGATAGGCCTTCTCCGCCGCGTCGATCGCCTTGCGGTCGCCGGTCGCGCCGTGCAGATGCGGATCGAAGCTCGACAGATAATCCTTCATCGCCGCCGGCGTATCGCGTTCGGGGTCGACCGTCACAAACAGGGCGTTGGTCTTGTCCGCGTCCTTGCCGAGCGCGCGCATCATTTCCGACAGTTCGAACAAGGTGGTCGGGCAGACATCCGGGCAATGGGTATAGCCGAAGAAGATCAGCAGCGGCTTGCCCTTGAAATCCTGATCGGTGATCGCCTTGCCGTTCTGATCGACCAGCGCGAACGGACCGCCGATCGCCGACACGCCAGGCCCGCTCGTGCCGAGATTGCCGGTGGCGAACAAGAAAACACCAAGGAAGATTGCCAGTCCGGCCAGAAAAGCGGTCAGCACCAGAAGGATATGGGACGTGCGTGAGGTCATCGGGATATCGCCTTAACGTGAGATCAGAAGCACGCGGACCAGCCGGTGCGGACGACTTCGAAAAAAACCGTGCTGCCGAAATGGACCCAAAGTCCGATCGTTACGGCCAGCAGCGCGCCGCCGAGCAGGGCCAGCAGCAGCAAGGGCCAGGTCGACCCCGTCCGGCCCCCGTCGGGCGCCTGCGGCGCGCCGGTCCGATCCGGCCCCGCGGCGGCCGCGGACAGGGACGCCGGGCCGGCATGCGACCGCGATGCCACCATCGGTTCGACGGCCACTGTCGAGGGCAAAGGCGCGGGCACGGTCGTGGACACGGCAAACTCCTCCGGTTCCTGTCCCAGATAGGTCCAATCGCCGTCCGAGGCAACGCCGCCCGCGTGCAGGCGCATGGTAATACCCGCGTTTACCATATCGCGAGTACTAAATGCCGAAAATGGCGGCATTTTCTGCCTTTTCGTTGACTCAAAACGTTAAACTCGCGATGAATAGCAACAAGAAGAAGACCAAATTCAGTCATGAGATGGAGCATGTAATGCGTACCGCTTTGGCACTAGCTGTCGCGATGTCGATGGCAAGCACTGCTGCTTGGTCTCAAGCCGCAGGGAACCAGTCCGCCGGCGATCAGGCCAAGGCGGCCGCGCCCGCCGCAACCGCCGTCAAGTGCGACAATCCGCATGCGCTCGGCGTCGGCCGCGTGGTTCAGATCGACACCACCGGTGGCCCCGGCTTCGGCTTCCAGCAATTCAAGGCCTATGATTTTCTCAAGGATCATGAAGTCGTCCTGACTTTCGACGACGGCCCGTGGCCGGGCAACACGCCGCGCGTTCTCAAGGCGCTGGCCGATCAGTGCACCAAGGCGATGTTCTTCCCGATCGGCAAGCACGCCGGCTGGCATCCGGAAATTCTCAAGCGCGTCGTCGCCGCCGGTCACACCGTCGGCTCGCACACCTGGTCGCACAAGGACCTGAAGCAGCTGACGCCGCAGGAAGCCACCGACGAGTTCGAGAAGGGCGTCGCCGCTGTCAGCATCGCGCTTGGCAACAAGCCGATCGCGCCGTTCTTCCGCTTCCCGGCGCTGAGCAGCCCGCCGGAAATGATCAAGTACCTCGGCGAACGCAATGTCGGCATTTTCTCGGCCGACTTCGACTCGTTCGACTTCAAGATGCGCCGGCCGCAGCAGGTCATCAAATCCGTCGAAGCCAAGCTGGAAAAGAACGGCAAGGGCATCATTCTGATGCACGACTTCCAGCACGCCACCTCGGAAGCCCTGCCGGAGATCCTCAAGTATCTGAAGGACAATAACTACAAAGTCGTTCAGATCGTCGGCAAGACACCGATCGAGCCGAAGAAGGAATACGTCGACATGGTCCTCAAGGAGATGGGCGGCGGATTGGATGAAGCGCGCCCGATGTCGAGCGTGATCCAGACCATCCAGCAGAACTAAGCGCGTTCTTCAATCTGACGGACGGCCGCGCGGCAACGCGCGGCCGTTTTTTTATCCGGTCGTGGCGGCATCGACCGCCGCTTACTTGCCAGCGGCCTTGCGCAACGCCGCGTTGATCCGGTCCTGCCAGCCTGGGCCGTCTTCCTGAAAATATTCGAGCACATCCTTGTCGATGCGCAGGGACACCATCTCCTTGACCCCCGGCACGGCCGATGGCGGCTTGGCCGGCGCATCCACAGGTTTGGCGGTCACCGCCTTGAACAAGGCTTCGGCGTCCTGCCAGCTATCGCCCGTGCGCCGCGGCCGGTTCGGCGGCCGGCTTCGATCGTTGTTCATTTCCACACCCTCATGCGTCGGACTTCGGATCATTGCGCGGCAACGGCGGATGACGCCAGCCGACCACGTCGGCCGCGATTGTTTCTCCACTGCCGCAATTCATCCAGACACCGCTCACCCAACGGCAAAGATAAGGCAGCAAATAGGTGCCGTTATGATCTTCACACAGCACTTGCAACGGAAGGTCCGCCACGGGCGGTCCGTTATTAAACTCGGCCAAACGATGTTCGCGTGTCGCCATCGCACCCTTTCAAATCGCCGCCGCGAGATCCGTCCGGTGCGCCGGTTTCGGCCAGGCGGGACCGCGACCCTTAACCGCCATAATTGATCCATACCGGGCCTTCTTGCCTTACGGACCGTTTTAGGCTCCAGTTGAGGCCGGCCTGAGGCGGCGAATCAGTTCAGCTCCGGGCCCATCCAAAATAGAAGGGACGCTTTTATGAGTGAAGTTGTCCGGAAACCGATCCGGGCCAATAAGGAAGTGTCGCGTATGGCCACGCTTACCATGCCTAAAAAGGAAGCGGCCGAACCGATCATGGTGAAAGCCGGACAGACGCGCCCCGCCCTTGGCAGATTCAGGCTGCAAGTCGACCGCCAGACCAAAGCCACCTACGCTTCGATGGACGAAGCCGAGACCGCCGGCAAGGCGATCAAAAAGGCCCATCCGATCGTCCAGGTCTCGGTCTACGACGCCGAACAAAGCGCCCAGACATTGTTGGACTGACGTTCGACATACCTCTTTCTTCCACGTCTTTCGGAAAAGCACCTTTCCGGTTTGTCGTCCGCACGCATCCTGCGAACAACGCGGTCGGCTGAAGACATGCGTGAACCGCGCGCCTCGTCAGCCCGCGGTCTGACCGAAATCGGCTGCGATACAAGCGCGGCAGTGCCCCGACATTGACCAGATGTGGTTCCACAATTGGCGCGGTGTCCGGTCGCACGAGGCCATACGAAAAGGACATTGGGTTTACAGGGCGGCCCCGGTCGGCTACGGCCCCTGTGGAATGTCGAAGCGTCAGCCGTCCTGGCGAAGCGCGCTATCTCCGCTAACCGTCAATGGCCGTTGAAACGGCAGGAGCAGCATGCGCCGCATCGTCGTTACCGGCCTTGGTATCGTTTCGCCTCTCGGCTGCGGCACCGAACTGGTATGGCAGCGATTGCTGGCCGGCCGCTCCGGCATCCGGCGACTGTCCGACAATCTCGTCCCTGACGTCCCGGCCAAGATCGCCGGTGTTGTTCCGTCGATGGACGACGATCCCGAAGGCGGCTTCGATCCGTTGCGCACCGTCAACATCAAGGAACTCAAACGCACCGACCGTTTCATTCAGTTCGCGATGGCCGCCGCCAATGAGGCCATCGAACAAGCCGGATGGACGCCGCGCACCGACCGCGAACGCAACCGCACCGCCACGATTATCGCGTCAGGCATCGGCGGCTTCGCAACGATGAAACAGGCGGTCACCATGACCGAACAGCGCGGCACCCGAAAGCTGTCGCCGTTCACGGTGCCATCGTTCCTGGTCAACCTCGCCGCCGGGCAAATTTCGATCCACCACGGCTTTCGCGGGCCGATCGGCGCGCCGGTGACCGCTTGCGCCGCCAGCTTGCAGGCGATCGGCGACGGCGCGCGCATGATCCGCGCTGGCGAAGCCGATATCGCCTTGTGCGGCGGCGCCGAAAGCTGCATCGAGCGGGTCAGCCTCGGCAGCTTCGCCGCCGCCCGCGCGCTGTCGACGCATTACAATGACACACCGGAACGCGCGTCGCGGCCGTTCGACATCGACCGCGACGGCTTCGTCATGAGCGAGGGCTCCGGCACGGTGGTGATCGAAGCGCTCGATCATGCACTGGCGCGCGGCGCCACGCCGATCGCCGAACTTGTCGGCTACGGCACGACCTCGGACGCCTTCAGTGTAGCGGCGGCGCCAGCCGATGGCGAAGGCCTGCAACGCTGCATGCGGCAGGCCATCGACGCCGCCGGCATCGCACCCGAACAAGTCGGTCATATCAATGCTCATGCGACATCGACACCGCTCGGCGACGCCGCCGAATTGACCGCAATTCGCGGCGTCTTCAATGGCGCGCGGGTCGCGATTACATCGACCAAGTCGGCCACCGGCCATCTGCTGGGGGCCGCCGGCGCGGTCGGCGCAATTTTCACCATTAAAGCGTTGCGTGCCGGCATGTTGCCGCCGACGCTTAATCTCGAAACACCCGACGAGCCGGCCGCCGGACTCAACCTCGTCGGCCGCCATGCGGTTGCCCAGCCGATCGAATATGCGATGGTCAATGGCTTCGGCTTCGGCGGCGTCAATGCCTCGCTGCTGCTGAAGCGCTGGGACGCCTGACGGCGCGCATTCGTTTACTCGACGGCCCGCCGGGTGAACGCGGTGAGTATCGCCGACGCCGAATGCACATGTTCGAAGGCGATCCGGCTCGCCACCACGAACAGCGTCGAGGCCAAAATCAGCCGCAGCGCGCGTTCCGGGATACGGATCGCGAAATAGCTGCCGATAAAAATGCCCGGTAGCGAGCCGACCAGCAGCGATAACATGATGTGCCAGTCGACCGAGCCCATCATCCAATGACCGAAGCCGGCAATCAACGTCAACGGCACCGCATGTGCGATATCGGAGCCGACAATCTTGGCCATCGGCAATTGCGGATAAAGCAGTATCAAGGCGATGACGCCGATCGCACCGGCGCCGACCGATGAGATCGAAACCAGGGCACCGAGCACCGCGCCGACGAAGACAGTCATCGCGGCCGTACGCCTGACGTCGAGCCCGCCTTGCCGTTTGACGACGCGCTCCCGATAAAGCGCGACCAACGGCTGACCGAACACCAGCACGAATGCGGTCGCAAACAGCGCAACGCTCAGCACCAAAGTAATCAGGCTGCCGGCGGCATCACCGTTGAGATTGAAATGCGACAACAATGCCAGCGTGACAATCGTCGCCGGCACGCTGCCGCTCGCCAGACGGCGCACGACGCGCCAGTCGATACTGCGGGCATAACCATGCACCAGACTGCCGCCGGTCTTGGTCGCGGCGGCATATAACAAATCGGTACCGACGGCGGTGGCCGGGTGAACGCCAAACAGCATGATCAGCAGCGGCGTCATCAAGGCACCGCCGCCAACGCCGGTCATCCCGACCAGCATGCCGACCGCAAGCCCCGACAACGAATAAAGCGGATCGATCATCACTGCCTCGTCGCAATCCTCCGGCTGGCGGCAATCTAACCATAGTCAGACCGCACGGTCATCGTAGTAAAAAGAACCGGACGACAAGCCACGGCTTGATAAAGACATTTCGACGAAACATTCGTAATGCCGGCGGCGACGAAACGATTGAAAAAATCCCGGGCCAATTTCGCGACAGTTTTAATTCGATTTTCCGTCGCGCTGTTCGCCATCGTCTTGCGGTGCGCGGTTGCCACGGAACATCGCGAGCGGTAACTGCGCAGATTGCTTGAACGAGGGCTGCACCGTCGATCAAAGCGCGCCGGCGACACGGGGCGCACCCTGCACCGTCATCAAACCGCTAGCGCACATCGACGAAAGGGATTGGAGCGGGCGAAGGGAATCGAACCCTCGTATGCAGCTTGGGAAGCTGCCGTTCTACCATTGAACTACGCCCGCGCGCGCCGACCATAGCCAAAATCGGGGGCCAACAGCAAGCTAAGCTTTGAAGTGCTTGGAGAGCTTCAGCGTCTGGGCCTGATAGTTGGAGCCGATGCCGGTGCCATAAAGCTGCTTCGGCATCGCCAGCATCCGCTCATAAACCAGCCGGCCGACGATCTGGCCATGTTCGAGGATGAACGGCACCTCGCGCGAACGTACTTCCAGCACCGCGCGCGAGCCCCGGCCGCCGGAGCCGGCATAGCCGAAACCGGGATCGAAAAAGCCGGCATAGTGAACGCGGAATTCGCCGACCAGCGGGTCGAACGGCACCATCTCGGCGGCGTAACCGGGCGGCACCTGCACCGCTTCCTTGGACGCGAGAATATAGAACTCGTTCGGATCGAGGATCAGGCTCTTGTCAGGCCGGGCCTGCATCGGCTCCCAGAAGTCGAGCACGTTATAGCCGCCACGGCGTTCGACATCGATCAGCCCGGTGTGACGCTTGGCGCGATAGCCGACAATGCCCTTGCCCTCGCCACCCAGCGTGCCGGACAGATCGACGCCGACGGCGATGCCGTCGCTCATATCGGCATCTTCGGAATCGACCAGACGTTCGCGGTGATGCAATTCGCGCAAGCCGTGGGCGTCAAGCTGGGCGTGACCATGACGGAAGCGGATCTGGCTCAGGCGCGAGCCTTCGCGCACCAGCACGGGAAATGTGCGCGGCGAAATCTCGGCATAAAGCGGACCATGATAGCCCGGCTCGATCCGGTCGAAGCCGCGCATCTCGTCGGCGATCACGCGGGTGAAAACGTCGAGCCGTCCGGTCGAGCTTTTCGGATTGGCAGCCGCCGCGATGTGATCGGGCAAGGCCAGGCTTTCCAGCAACGGTACGATATAGACGCAGCCGGTCTCCAGCACCGCGCCGTCGGTCAGCGGAAATTCATGCAGTTTCAGTTCGTCAATGCGGCGGGCCACGGTGGTCGAGCCGGGGAGGAAACTGGCGCGCACCCGATAGGCGATCTCGCCGAGCCGCAGGTCGAGGCTGGCCGGCTGGATCTGGTCCGGCTGAAACGCGGTCGCCGGCAGGATCCCGCCTTCGGCGGCAAGCTGCTCGATCATGCTGTCGGGCAGAATGCCCTTGTCATCGACGGCGAAGGATAGTGGCACGGCGCCTCGGCTTTTGTCCTGCACCCCGGAACTTGCCCAGACGGCGCGTCTCGCGGGATGGCGGGTATTGCAGACCGGGCCGTCGCCCGGCAAGGCCCGGCCCGAATTCGCGGCCTCTCGCCTCAGGATGACGGGCCGGGGCGCTCGATCTAACCCGATGGACGGCTTGACGGGAAGCGCCGCCGCCCGCTACAAACAGCTTATCCCGTGGTCATTTGAGCCGGCCGGCTTGCAGCCACGTTAAACAAATCGCTAAAAGGCCGGGGCATATGACCTCCAGGACATGTGAGCCCGGCCGAGACCTGTGTCTCCGGCCGGTTTTTTATTGGCCGCGTGCGATCGGAAGCCGATCGCGCGCCAACGCCGCGAGGAGGCCCGCCGATGTCCACGTCCAACAACAAGAATTACCGCCCCGAAACCCGGCTGGTGCACGCCGGCACGCTGCGCTCGCAGTTCAACGAGATGTCGGAAGCCCTGTTCCTGACCCAGGGCTACAAATACGACAGCGCCGAGGATTGCGAACAGCGCTTCTCGGGCAAGATTCCGGGCTACGTCTACTCGCGCTATTCCAACCCGACCATGGACATGTTCGAGCAGCGCATGGCCGCGCTCGAAGGCGCCGAAGCCGCGCGCTCGACGGCGACCGGCATGGCGGCGGTGACCACCGCGCTGATGGGCCTCGTCAAGCAAGGCGATCACGTCGTCGCCGCCAAGGCGCTGTTCGGATCGTGCCGCTGGGTCATCGAGGACTGGCTGCCGCGCTTCGGCGTGCCGTGCACGCTGGTCGACGGCAAGGACCTCAACGCCTGGAAGGCCGCCGTCACCCCGAACACCAAAGTGCTGTTCATGGAAACGCCGACCAATCCGACGCTGGAGGTCTATGACATCGCCGCGATCGCCGACATCGCGCACAATGCCGGGGCCAAGCTGGTCATCGACAACGTCTTCGCGACGCCGCTGTATCAAAGCCCGCTATCGCTCGGCGCCGACGTCGTGGTCTATTCGGCGACCAAGCACATCGACGGTCAGGGCCGCGTGCTCGGCGGTGTCATTCTCGGCTCCGAGAAGATCATCCTCGACAACTACCATCAGCTGCTGCGCCAGACCGGCCCGTCGCTGGCGCCATTCAATGCCTGGATCATGCTGAAGGGTCTTGAAACCCTGGCGGTGCGGGTCGAACGCCAGACCCGGACCGCGTCGGCCGTCGCCGATGCGCTCGCCGGCCACAAGAAGATCAACCGGCTGATCTATCCCGGCCGCGCCGACCATCCGCAGGCCGATATCGTCAAGAAACAGATGCGCGGCGGTTCGACCCTGTGTTCGTTCGAGATCAAGGGCGGCAAGGAAGGCGCATTCCGTTTCCTCAACGGCTTGCAACTCATCCTGATCACCAACAATCTCGGCGACGCCAAGAGCCTGATCACCCACCCGATGACCACCACGCATCAGCGTCTGACGCCGGAGCAGCGCGCCGAACTCGGCATCGGCGACGGGCTGGTGCGGCTGTCCTGCGGCCTGGAGCATCAGGACGACATCATCGCGGATCTCATGACCGCGCTCGATCAGGTCTAGCGTTTCGGACATGAAATGAACCGTCATCCCGTGGCGCGAGCGTGCACGGCACGCGAGCCTCGCAGGGTGGCGGTTCGCACAGCGACGGCAGCTCATCCGTCGAGGCGCGCCAACTGGCGCGCCCCTTAGGATGACGTTCGGAAGAAGAGTGCTTTGGGCTAAAAGCCTATTCCGCGTCGAAGTGCTTGCGCATCACGCGGGCCGACTGGATCGGCCGCTGCGCCGCTTCGGCAATCGCCATGCCGAGGCCTTTCGCCATGCAGGCATAGCTCCAGTCGTTCATGTGCAGCCCATCGGCCGCCACGAAAGCCGGGAACGGCATGTGGTCGACTTCGCTCCAGCGCTTCATCACCGCATAGCGACGAAACAGCGCGACGCCTTCCTGCTTGGCGACGGTCGAGATGAACTCGACCATGTGCGGCGCTTCCGGCTTGGCGTTGACCTTCGGCGCGTATTGCGGATCGATCAGAACGATATCGGCGCCGGTGGCGCGGATCTTTTCAAGACCGGCGCGGATCGACGCGCCGCGATCGGTGATCTGGTGATCGCGGATCAGGGCATTGGTGCCGAGCTGCCACAACACCAGATCCGGCTTGTTGGCAATCACCGCCTTGTCGAAGCGCTTGAGCATGTCGGGAATTTCTTCACCGCCGACGCCGCGATTGATCACGTTGATCGCATGCTTGGGGAAGCGCTGTTTGAGGTCGGCGGCCAGCCGGCTCGGATAGGTCGCCTGCGCCGAGCTGGCACCGGAACCCGCGGTCGACGACGAGCCGATGGCAACGATGGTAATCTGTTCGTTGGCCGCCAGCTTGTGCGCGATGCGCGACAGCGGATTGGCCAGCCGCAGCAGATCGAGCGGCGCGTCGCATTTCGTGGCGACCGGCGCAATGGCCGCTTTGGCCTCGCCGGCTTGTGACGGCGCCGCCAGCCCGATCGGCAAGGCGAAAGCAAAAGCCATAAAGGCGAGCGGCTTGGCCGCCCGATAGACGAGGTCGTGTGCTTGCACCGTCAAATCCCCCAGCGCCGCTAGCGGCTGCCCTCGGCCTGCGTGTCGCGCGGCGGTTCGGCGGCCGCCTTGGCCGCCTCAATTACCAGCGCGGCCAAAAGCCTACCGATACAGTCATGGACGCGCTCAGCCATATCAAGTTTCTTGGTCGGGGAATAGAGATCAAATATACCTAGGTCGGCCCAATTCTTCATTAAGTTGAATCGATCGAAAACCGGCACCTCTTGTTGCATTGCAACCCAACGCAGGTTTTCGACGTAGGTCCCCAGCGCAATCATTGATTCAGTGCGCGGGCTGTATTGCGGATTAATAAATACAACATCGGCGCCGGCCGACCGGGCGGTATTTATACCCTTGTCGAGCGCGTGGCTGAATTGATCGAGGTCGATCGCCTGCATCGCGTCAACCGTGGCGGTCTGCCAGATCACCAGTGCCGGCTTGGTGGCCTCAAGCGATGCCGGCAAGGTCTTAACCATCTCAAAGGCGGTGCGGCGCGACTTGACGTCGGTCGTGACGGTGACCGCGACACCCGGCAGCTTGGCGGCCAACGCCCTTTGTAAACAGGCCGGATAGGCGTTCTTGATACCGTTGGGACCCGGCAAGGACGACGAACCGGCGCCCAGGACCAGAATGGTCAGGCGCTTGGCGGCAATGGCCCGGGCCACCGCCGGCAACGGGAAATCGACCTCGGTTTGATAACCGCCGGCCTGGCATTCGGCCGGGTGTTCGGCCTGGGCCGGTCCGACGCCGGCAAGGCCCAAACACACCAGACCGACCAGCGCCACACCGCGTACCCGAAAGCCAGACCACGCCGGCGCCGGCACCGTCCCTCTCGCGCGCAAACGACCCGTCATGCATCGCCCCCCGCAAGACCCGGCTTGATCGCCGACGGTCGCGGTCCCTGCCCAGTCCCGGTTCCAGATCCGGTGCCCTGTCGCTCGATCCGCTTGTACCACGAAATCATCGCGGCGACGGCTATCATGATGGCTATACCGCTGGCGCTGACGATGACGTGCATGAACACGCGGTTAGAAACCTCGGTGAACACGAAGTGCCCGGCGAACGATAGAAACACCCCGAGACAAAAGATGCCGAGCGAATGCTGACCGCACAGGATCGCCGGCCGGGCGAACGGCGATTTCAGCCAAGGCCAGTCGCGCCGGACGTACCACAGGGTCACGACCGCCAGCGACAGGAAGTGCAGAATTCGCAGCACATCGAGATTGGTCTTGTCGATCGGGTAGATCGCCTCGCCGACGAATTTCGGCACGTAGGCGCCAAGCGCCGGGATGTACCAGGTCAGCGCGATCGCGAAAGCGAAGATCAGATAGGCCACCGCCAGCCCAAACGTGACCGGCGAATTAACCCAGCGCGACAACCGCTGCGCGCCGCCGAGCGCGCACCACGCGCCGAAGACAAATAACAACTGCCACGCGAAGGGGTTGAACACCCAATCGCCTTTCGGCCAGGCCGGCAGGTTCCACCCCAACAGCCAGGACAGGGAATAAATCGAGGCCGAGGCCAAAAGGCCAAGCGTCGGCGACCGCAATAGCAACCACAGGAACGGCGCGAAGCCGGCAAGCAACACGATATAGAGCGGCAGCACGTCCATGTTGACCGGCTTGAACTTCAAAAGCAGCGCCTGAACGATGGTGACGTCCGGGTTGCTGAGGAAATTCAGCACGCCCATTTCTTCGCTGTAGAGCGGGTTGTCGAAGGAATGCGCGACATAGGCGATCTCGGCCAGATAGATCGCGAACAGAAAGACGTGCGCGACGTAAATCTGCCAGGCCCGTTTCAACACGCGCGCGGCGGCGACCAGAAAACCGTTCGCGGCCATCGCCCGACCGTAGACGAAGGCGGCGGTATAGCCGGAGATGAAGACGAAGATTTCCGTCGCGTCGGAGAAGCCGTAATTGCGGATCGTGATCCAGCTCACCGCGTTCGACGGAATATGGTCGAGGAAGATCAGCCACAAGGCGATCCCACGGAAAAGATCAAGCCGGTAATCGCGCTCGACGGGCAACTGGGCCATGAATGGCTTTTCTTTCATCCACCGTTTCAGCCATAATCCGTGGAAACAGGGTCGGATCGCTAGCCCAGGCTTTGGTCAACTGTAAGGCAATAACGGATGAGATTGAAAATACCTGCTGCCGGGCATTCGGTTCGGGTTTTGCCGGTCGGGCCATGTACCGCGCTGTAACCCGCGGAATCCAGGTCACCGTGACGCCGCGCTTCGTCTCGGAACGGTCGTCGCCCAGCAACGGCTATTTCTTCTGGGCCTATACCATCGACATCGTCAATCACGGCAACGATACCGTCCAGCTCAAGACCCGGCACTGGCGCATCACCGACGCCCTCGGACGGTTGCAGGAGGTCAAGGGACCCGGAGTGGTCGGCGAAGAACCGACGCTGCGGCCGGGCGAGTCTTTCGAATACACCAGCGGCGTGCCGCTGCCGACGCCATCGGGGTTCATGGAAGGAACCTACGGTATGGTGACGATGGCCGGCGATCGCTTCGACATCGACATTCCGGCATTTTCGCTGGACTCGCCGGGCGAGGGCCGCACGCTCAATTGACGTAAAGGCGGCTTAGTCCGACGCCGGCGCGGCGCCGGTATCGGCGGCCGGGACCGGATCGCATTCGCCGGGTGCGAAGACATACGTCGAATTGCAGAACTCGCAGGTGACGGAAATCTTGCCGTCCTCGACCATGTGATCGCGGTCGTCCTGCGAAAAGCTCCGGAGCATCGCCTCAACGGTATGGCGCGCGCAGGTGCACTGCGCCTTGACGTCCTGCTCGCGAAACACCCGCACGCCGGGTTCGTGGAACAGCCGGAACGCCAGCCGTTCGCTCGACACGGACGGATCGATCAATTCGATGTCCTCGACGGTCTCGAGCAAAGCCCGTCCGGTCACCCAGGCATCGTCTTCCGGCGCCGCTTCGAATTCGACGCCTTCCGGCGCATCGCCGGGATCGAGATCGATCTGCGCGCGCTCGGTCGACTTCGGCAGAAACTGCAACATGATGCCGCCGGCGCGCCATCGGTGGCGAGCGCCCTCGGCGCCGGGCACCAGTTCCTCGGCCACGGCGAGCCGGACCCGGGTCGGGATCTGTTCCGACCGCAGGAAATATTCATGAGCGGCATCCTCGAGCGAGCCGCCATCGAGCGCGACCAGGCCCTGGTAACGGCTGGTGGCCTCACCCTGATCGATGGTCATGGCGAGATGGCCCTTGCCGAGCAGATTGCCGGCGTCGGCACGGCCTTCGGCGACCAGCGCATCGACACCCGGCTTGCCGAACCGGGCGCAGGCCCGCACATGACCGGGCGTCGTGTAATCGACCACCAGCAGGCCGACCGGTCCGTCGGTCTGGGTCTGGAGAATAAACCGGCCGTCGAACTTCAGCGCCGAGCCGAGCATGACGGTCAGCACAATCGCCTCGCCCAACAGCTTGGCGACCGGCAGCGGATAAGCGTGCTTGGTGAGAATTTCATCGACCACCGGGCCGAGCCGCACGACGCGGCCGCGCAGATCGAGCGTCGCGACCTCGAAGGGCGTGACGGTGTCGTCGGCCGTGGTGGCCGACGGCGCGCGGGTCGGGATTTCCGGGTCGATCATGATGGGGTCGGTCATGCTGAGGTCGGTCATGCGCCTTATTTAGAGTTCAAGCGGCGAATTGCGAGCCCTTGCCCGTTATCCCGAGGCGCGAGCGCAAGCGAGCCTCGAAGAATGGCGGTCATCATCGCTCGGGCCGTCGCCCTTCGAGGGCCGCTGTGCGGCCACCTCAGGGTGACGGGTCGTCGGACGACGCGCCCTTACGCGCCTTCGGCGTGCAGGCACCACGCCAGCAAGCCCTTCTGGGCGTGCAGCCGATTTTCCGCCTCGTCGAATACCACCGACTGCGGCCCGTCGATCACCTCGTCGGTGACCTCCTCGCCGCGATGGGCCGGCAGGCAGTGCATGAACAGCGCGTCCGGCTTGGCCTTGGCCATCAGGCTGGCATTGACCTGATAACGCTTGAGCACGTTATGGCGATGCTTGCCGTCACGATCGCCCATCGACACCCAGGTGTCGGTGAAGACGCAATCGGCATCCTTGACCGCGGCTTCCGGATCTTCGCCGACCGAAATCGCCGCGCCGGATGTCTTGACCCAGTCCATCAGCCATTCCTTGGGCTGCAATTCCGGCGGCGCGGCGACGCGCAGCTCGAATTCGAAGCGCTCTGCGGCATGCATCAGCGAAGCCAGCACATTGTTGGCGTCGCCGGTCCAGGCAATCGTCCGGCCCTTGATCGGACCGCGATGCTCCTCGAAGGTCATCACGTCGGCCAGCACCTGGCAGGGATGCGATTTGCGGGTCAGGCCGTTGATCACCGGCACGGTGGCGTAACGCGCGATCTCGGCCACCGACTCGTGGTCGAGGGTGCGGATCATGATGGCGTCGACGAAGCGCGACAGCACGCGCGCGGTATCGGCCAATGTCTCGCCGCGGCCGAGTTGCATTTCCTGCGCGGTCAGCATGATCGCCTCGCCGCCGAGCTGCCGCATGCCGACATCGAACGACACGCGGGTGCGCGTCGAGGGCTTGTCGAAAATCATCGCCAACGTCTTGCCGGCCAGCGGCGCCGACAATTCACCCCGCTTGCGCGCCGCCTTCATGGCGCGGCTGTGGTCGATCATCCCGGCCAGCACCGGTTTCGGAATATCGGTCAGATCGAGAAAATGCCGGACGTCGCTCATCAGGCCGCTCCCGCTGTGGCCGGCCGCGGATGGGCGAGCGCCAATGCGGCGCAGGCCCGATCGATGCGCGCGACCGCTTCGGCGATCTCGGCCTCGCTGATGATCAAAGGCGGCAGCAACCGAACGACGTTATCGCCGGCGGCAACCGTGATCATTTCCTGGTTGCGCAATTCGTCGACCATTTCCGAGACCGGCGGCACCATGCGCAGGCCGATCAGCAAGCCTTCGCCGCGCACTTCGGCGATGACGCCGGCATGGCGGTCCTTCACCTCGGCGAGCTTCTGCTTCAGCAACAGCGAATTGTGCTTCACCTTGTCGAGGAAACCGGGCGCGGTCACGACGTCGAGCACGGCATTGGCCGCCGCCATCGCCAGCGGATTGCCGCCGAAGGTCGAACCGTGCGTGCCCGGAGTCATGCCCTTGGCCGCTTCCGTCGTCGCCAGACAGGCGCCGATCGGGAACCCGCCACCGAGCGCCTTGGCCAGCGCCATAATATCGGGCTTCACGCCGGTATGCTGATAAGCAAACAGATCGCCGGTGCGGCCGATGCCGGTCTGCACTTCGTCGAAGATCAACAACAGGCCGTGGTCGTCGCACAGCTTGCGCAGCGCCTTGAGGAAGCTGTGCGGCACCACGCGGACGCCGCCCTCGCCCATCACCGCCTCGATGATGATGGCGGCGGTTTCCGGACCGATCGCCTTCTTGGTTGCTTCGAGATCGGCATAGGGAACCTGATCGAAACCGGGCATCGCCGGCCCAAAGCCTTCGAGGTATTTCTTGTTGCCGGTCGCGGCGAGCGCGGCCAGCGTCCGGCCGTGGAACGCGCCTTCGAATGTGACAATCCGATTACGCTCCGGCTTGCCGCAGGCGAACTGGTACTTGCGCGCCATCTTGATGCAGCACTCGATCGCCTCGGTGCCGGAGTTCTGGAAGAACACGGTATCGGCGAACGACAGCTCGCACAGCCGGTCGGCCAGCCGCTCGCCTTCCGGAATGCGATACAGGTTCGAGACGTGCCAGAGCTTCTGCGCCTGCGCGGTAATCGCTTCGACCATGTGCGGATGCGCATGGCCGAGCGCGTTGACGGCGACACCCGAGGTGAAGTCGAGATAGCGCTTGCCATTGGTGGCATAAAGCCAAACGCCTTCGCCCCGCTCGAAAGCGAGGTCGACACGGGAATAGGTCGGCAATAGGTGCGAGCTCACGACCGGGTTCTTTCACAAAGGCAAGCGGTTGACGCGGCGATCATAACCGAAAAACAGGTCCGAACCTTCGAACGCTGGAGTCCGAAGGCTGTGTTATTTCGGAAATTGGCGCCCGAAACGAAACGTGCCGCCTCGCCGGGCGGCACTTTTCGCATTCTATTGCCCGACCGGGACCTGTCAACCGGCTGCCGGCCCAAGTGAGTCGCGACTCAAAATTGCCGTAACTGCGGATTCTAAAGGAAAACCTGTTGGTAGATCGGCTTTTGCCGCTTGCAAATGCTTGCGAGAGAGTCAACCCATAGTGTAGCTTTTCTATCAGTCGGTACGACATATCGTGCGTGCTGCAGCAGAAATCTCGTTCATCCCTGACGCGTAGACGCTCAGGCGCGGAAAATCCGCGCATGGCGGCGGGGATGGATTCCACCGAGGGCATGTCTCGCCAGGACAGGCCTTGCCAAGACAGGCCTGTCCACCGCAGGCCTCGCCGAGGAGCTATCCGAAATGGGCTGGACCGACGAGCGGGTCGAACTCCTGAAAAAACTATGGTCTGACGGTTTGTCCGCCAGCCAGATCGCCGCCGAGCTGGGCGGCATCACCCGCAACGCCGTGATCGGCAAGGTTCATCGTCTCGGTCTGTCCGGACGCGCCAAGAGCCCGTCCTCGACCGCGCCGCGGCCGCGCAAGCAGCGCTCGGCCGGTCAGATGATCCGGGTGCAGCGCCCGCAGGTGCGCGGCAATACCGCGCTGGCTTACGACTACGAAGTCGAGGCCGAGCCGGAAATGCTCGAAATTCCGATGGAACAGCGCAAGACGCTGCTGCAATTGAGCGATCGGTCCTGCCACTGGCCGGTCGGCGATCCCAGCGGCCCGGATTTCTTCTTCTGCGGCGGCGACACCGCCGAGGACAAGCCTTATTGCACGTTCCATTGCCGCGTTGCGTTCCAGCCGGCGTCCGATCGCCGCCGCACCAACAGGCCGCCGTTCCGCAACTAGGCGGAACCTGAACGCGCAGCTGGGTCCGGCCGGGATATCGTCCCGGCCTTTTTTGTGTCCGCGAAGCCGGACGCGCGTCGGTCTGCCGTGCGGACATGCGTCATCGCCCGTGTTGTTTGCGGCCCCGGGCGAGCCGTCTTCCTATCTCGTCTTCCGTCTTCGCCCTTTCAAACGAAGGGCGCGCGGAACGCCGGGGTCCCAACGACCCCGCAGCCCTGTGTACGAAAGCAAACGAAGTACACAGGCAGTAGTCACCACGAAACCGCCGGTTCCCCGGCATTCCGCGCGCGGTGTTTCTT
This sequence comes from Rhodopseudomonas sp., assembly GCA_016124795.1. GTDB lineage: Bacteria > Pseudomonadota > Alphaproteobacteria > Rhizobiales > Xanthobacteraceae > Pseudolabrys. The sequence goes on from WGNB01000040.1 coordinate 62,715, forward strand.
AGGTTTGCTCCGCATCGCCCCCGGTGGTCCCAACATTTCAGGCCCCCTTCGTTACCGAAGGCGAACCTAACCACCGCTACGAGGCTTCCAC
>WGNB01000001.1 GCA_016124795.1 Rhodopseudomonas sp.
CGCAACAGACACCCCGCGCTCCCGGATCAGCTTCACCGCCTCAAGCTTGAACTCTCGCGTAAACTTCCGTCTCTCCATGACCCACCTCCCGGTTCCATAAAAACACCAATCTCGGTGTCTTCAAAACCGGGTGCAGGCCAAATTTCATGATAGCTGGGGTGGCCCGTCCAGTGTATTCTTGCGCCGCTCCGCGAACTTGCCTCTACACGCTGTTTTAATGCCGCAGCATCTTCGAGTCCCACCGAGGAGGCGAGACGAAGCTCTCCGGGCGTTAGCCGCATTGTCTGTGCCAGACCAGCCATTCGGTCGCTAATTGCTGGCGTAGTATCTTCTTCGGAAATGTGAACGAGTAGCTCGTCGGGGGCCTTATCCAGGTCCCCGAACAATGGCGGCTCCACTTCTATCGCCTCTTGATCTGGAGGGGCATGAAATAGATAGACCGCTCCAACGTGATGTTGACCAAGTCGGCCCGCGCGGCCCCGGATATTTGAGAATGTAAAGAAGTCATAGTTTCTACGGTTGATCTGCTTGTCGTAAATCAGGACGGATTTGGCCGCTGTATTGACGCCTTCTATAAGAGTTGACGTGCAAATAAGAACCGGCAACTCGCCGCTGTTAAAGAGGCGAACGAAATGAGACGCCATGGCGCGCGGGATGCGCCCATGGTGAACGCCGATTCCAGCGGCCACGATCTTGCTCAAATTCCAGCCCTTGCCGAAATTCTCGTCTATCCATTCTGGAAAATCGTCAACAGATGTAAAATTCTCACTCTCCGCGAGGCGCTCTGCAAGTTGGTTTGCTCGGTCGGGGGAAGAAATAAACACGAGCGCAGGCCAGTTCTCTCTGCGATTTAGTTCTTCAGTTAGCCGATTTTCTTTATCACCAACGCTACGCAGGTCATACGTATCAACTGCTACTGTAGCGAATCGCGTATGCAAAAATTCGAATTTCCAGCGGGAGTCCGATGTGACTCGGACGGTCTCGATATTTGGACCCAAAAAGAAAAACTGCTCTGAGCGGTTGAGAAGTTGATATACTGCTGCGTTTAATGTTGACGATCGGTCATCTTGTCGAGTTGGGTCGAGTTTGTAGAATTCATCAACTATTGCGAGATCTAGTTGACCAAGGTCTGTTCGATTGATTAGGCGTTCCTGTGTGCCTAAGAATATTACATTCTTGTCTGATGGTGCTGCTTGTGAATGATACATCGCGAGGTGAAACGAATCTCCAAAACGCCTTTCTATCCTTCGGCGAAATTCATCGAGCAATGCGATCGTCGGAAGCACTATCGCGACCCGTTTGTATTTTTTAGATGCTAATAACGCATCAATCAGAACGCTTTTGCCAAAGCTTGTCGGTGCGCTAAGGATAAGGTTTTTGCCGGATAGAAGCGTATTTAGAGCGGTGATCTGCTCTCGATGGAATGTGATGCCGTCGAGATTGTCAGCGGTGACTGCGTCGGCGATCATAGCGTCACGGTAGTCTGCGGCTTCTTTGTCAATGTAATTCCAAAGGCCTGCCGCCCGCGCGAGTGCGCTGAATGCCTCCTTATAGCTGTAGAGTTCAGGTCGTGTTTCGAGCAGTTGAGCTAACCGGGGGACGACATTAAGAACGACAGGGTCATCTACTGCCCGAGTTTGAATCTCATAAGCTGTTTCTTGGAGGATGTCGAAAACCGTGCTCTTAAGGGCGTTTCCATTTAGGCGTTCAATATCGTGCCATTGTTGTTGTGAGACGGTCATTGAAGGCCCTTCAATTTAGTGTCGAAAGCTTTGACGAAGGCGTCTTTGTCGGCAAGGGGGATATACAAAAGGAGAACGCGAATATTCTTGGTGAGTCCGGATTTGGCAAGGCTTTCCTTGAGAACGAAAAATTCATTTTTGAGCGCGGCTTTGTATGAATCATCAATTGTTTTTGCAGTGGCGCATGCATTGCTGTTGGATAGAATTCCGATGACAAAGACGCTGGCCGTGACGAATTTGTCTAGGCTGGTTTGAGGCTCAAACAACTCCATAAGTTCGTGATAGTGCGGAGTGTGTTTCGGGATTTGAGGGCCAATCAGTAGCTTCTGTTGTTTTAAAAAACCTTGATTTAGATGCTCTTTGACTGACTTCAGTGCTTCGATAATCCCTTTCTTTGTGTCGGCGTACAGCTTCGACTCGCCGAGCCATAGTTCTGCGCCGCCCGTTGGGGGGGGAGTGGGCATGCACCATGTCGAATGCCTTCACGACGTCATTGGACGCGCTCTTATAGAAAACGCGCGGCGAGATCGGTAGTGTGTTGAAGTAGTCGCGGCAGACAGCGTGTAGTGCTATTTCGCCAGCCTCGCCCCGGCTTTTATATTTCTCGCTCGTATAGACGCGGACGGCGGCGTTCTTCAGCTTGACGTAAATATTGGCGTGTGTGACGTCTAGCTCGTCTTCAGGCAACGCATACTCGGGAAGCCATTCGATAAGATGCTCGGCAAAGGGAATGCAACGCCATGCCCGCAGTTCGAACCCGGCGCAGCATATGCTGTCCACTGGGTTGCCGGTATTATCGAAATATAGCCTTTCGAGCAGGCGTTTGGGCTTGTGGTTATAAGCTGTCAATCCGACTCATTCCTGCAAGAGGGAAGTTCAGCATACTTGTAGTTGTGCTCAATGCAAATGCCTCCTGTCGGCATTGCGCTGCAACGGTGCGGAATGTGAGTGTTCGGTGGCAGACGCAGTCCTTCAATTGATGCGGCGACCGCAACGGATCGCTGATCTAAAGTTCGCTTTCTGCTGTCGCGGCGATGAACGCCCCTCTAGGGTGGGTTAGCGCGGCCCGCATTGGCGTGTCTCGCCGTGCGGACGCAGCGTCCGGCGCATTACCCAAAGCCGTATCGCCGACTGCAAAGCATGTCGGTAGGCTACGGCGCTGCGCGACTAATCCAGCCTATGGGCGATTGATGAGAAGTCGGCGTCCGCCAAAAGCATCAGTCGCGGGAAATCACCTTGGCCTTGTTCGCGCGATGCCAGGCGGCGAACGCCTCGACGATGCGATTGAAAAACCGTGGCGGAAGGAAGCCGTAGTGGAAACGGTCTTCGCCGCCGATTTTGCGCAGATCATAGCCCGGCCATTCGAACTCGTTGCCTTCGGCGACGATGACCCATGACGGTTGCTCGTCGAGCCCGAGATGCCGTTTCACGGCCGCTGGAATCTCGACGGCGCTGCCGGGGGCGAGGGGCGGGCTGTGGGTGATCGGCAACACGGTGACGACGGTAGCGGCTTCGCCCTGGCGTTCGGCCGTGAGCACGATCACGCTCGGGCGATCCTTGCGGCCCTCGTCGTGGCCGGCTGCTCGCTCGCGGTGCCACAAATAGGCGTAAGAGATAACAAGGCCCGGCTCCGGCGTCGGAAGCGACACGCGCCCGCGCTATTTCGGATCGAGCAGGGCATCCAAATGTGCATGCCGCTCGTCCATGCGTGATGCGCCAATCGCTTGAACCTTTTCGTCGGGCAACTCGGCCGTCGCGAAGCTGCGGCTCTGCTGCTTGAAGCGGCGGAATTCCTCGTATTCGTCCGGCGCGACAAAATAGCCGGTAATCGCGCCGTGGCTGGACACGGCCACCGGCTCGCGCTGCGCCTGCATGCGGTAGCGGCCGAAATTGCGGGTGAATTCCGACGCCGGGACAGTCTCTGCCATGGCCGTATACCTCTTTCGAGGTTCGAATATACGCATTTTACGCGAAATGCGCAAGTTGCGCGGATTGGAAAGCGGATTGTGCTCGGTCCGGATGGAGCGCGGCGCAACACGGCGGCCAAGTCCCGGATTTCGCTTGCGCTCCACCCGGGCTACGGCAGCGCGTGATCAGGAATTCGATCAATTCGCGCCGAACTAGACCAGCATCAGATCGTGGGCGACAAGGACGGTGCCGTTGAAGGTCTTGCTGGCTTCCTTGTGCCAGATGTCGTCCGTCATCGCCGGGTCGTCGCCGGGCAGGAGATGCGTCAGCACCAGCGTGCCGACGCCGGCCTGCGTGGCGATGCGGCCGCATTCTTCCGCCGTGGTGTGGCCTTCCAGCAGAAACGATCGCAGCTTCGGCGGCACATAAGGGCGCTTGGCCAGCATGCTGTCGATGGCCGGCGGGTACATCGCCTCGTGCAGCAGCACGTCGGCGCCGCGCGCCAGTTCGACGAGAGAGTCGATGGGCGTGGTGTCGCCGGAGATGACGATCGAACGGTCCGCCGTGTCGAAGCGGAAGGCAAAGGCATGGGCAAAGGGCGGGTGGTTGACCCGCGCCGCCGTCACCGTGACCCGGTCGTCCTTGTAGATGACGCCGCCGTCGGTGATCTCGTGGACGTCGAAATGCTCGGCGACCGCGGTGCGGCCGGTCGCGGCGATCCGGATATCGGCATCGGCGGCATTGAGGGCGATGGCGGCCTCATGCAGCTTCAGCATCGGCGGCGGACCGAACACCGCGATCTTGCCCTTGATGCCCTGAATCCACGCGAGGTGGGTCAGTGCGGCATAGTCCGCGGTGTGATCGGAGTGGTGATGGGTGACGAACAGCGTCTTGAACTGACCCGGCGACAGGCCGGCATGGCTCATGCGCTGCATCGTGCCATAGCCGCAATCGACGAGATAAAGCGCGCCGTCGACGACGATAGCCTGACTGCTCATCATCCGGGCCGGATTGAGAACCGGCCCGGCCATGGTGCCGAGGATCAGAAGATGCGTGCCGGTCGCCGGCACGTCGATGCGGTGTTCGGCGAAGGCGAAGGCCTTGTTCACGAGCGGCACGCGGCTACTTGACGAAGTCGTTGGTGTAGACGCTGACCGCATCGACCGGTTTGCTGATGAGCTTATGGTCCATATAGAACTTCGCCACCGTCTCGACCCGTTTCGGTTCGAAGGCGCCGAGCGCCACGCCCTTGTCGAGCGGATAGACGAGTTCGACATAGTGACGCATGATCGCTTCGACGGCTTTTTCCTTGCCGGCCTGTTGCGGAATGGCGGCAACGAAGTCCGCAGCCGCTTTGGCCGGGTCGGCCTCGATGTCGCGGACCGCGTGCAGTGTGGCGGCGACAAAGCCGCGAACCATCTTCGGGTTCTTCGCGATCATGGCATCGGAAGCGACGATCGCTTGCGCCATGGCGGGGAAGGCGTCGTTGATCGACAGATAACTCACCGCCACGCCGTTGTGCGCGATCGCCGCGCCGAAATCCGGCGCCGCGCAGATGGCATCGAGCTTGTTGGCCGACATCAATTGCACGAGGCCGGCGGGACCGACGGCCTGGATGTTGACGTCCGAGCGGCTCAGGCCGGCATTGGCCAATACGCCGAGCAGGTTATAGAAGGCGCTCTCCTGATACGACAAAACGCCGATGGTCTTGCCCTTGAGATCGGCGAGCTTCCCGATGTTGCGGTCCTTGCGGGCGATGATCTGGGTCAGCGCCTGGCCGCCCAGCAGCGCGACGCCTTTCACCTTGACGCCATTGGACCGCACGATGATCGAGGTGTCGCCGATGGCGCCGCCGAGATCGCCATTGCCGACGGCGACTTGTGTCGCGACGTCGACGCCGCCCTTGGCGACCTGGAAGTGAACGTCCAGCCCTTCGGCGGCGTAATAGCCCTTGGATTTGGCCAGTTGGTAGGGCGCGAAGGCCGGCAGCGTCGCCGGCGCCGGCAGCAGGAACGTCACTTTCTCGGCGGCCGAGGCACCCGATGCACTGATGGCAAACATGAGGAGGAAGAAGCTTCGCGCCAGGAGTTTCATCGCTGATGTCTCACTTTCAAAAGGTGGGGCAGCCTTCGGTGGCTACGGCATGGTGCAAAGGAAAGTTGGAAGCAAAAGTCGGAGGCAGAAAGGGAAAACGACGGAAGAAGCGGGAGGGAGAAGACGCGGTCGCGCCGCCGTCGATGGGGTTAACGAACCGGCGGCCGCCGGTCATGATAACGGCGCGGACCTTGCCATTGGGGCAGGTCCGCGCCGCGTCGCTCAGAGTTTGCCGGCCGCTTGCAGGTCGGCCAATTGCTTGCGCGCCTGCTGGGCCAGATAGCGGCGCAGGCGGATCACGCCGGCGTCGTGCTGATACAGCATTTCGTATTTCTCGAGGCCCGGCTTGAGTCCGGCGAGGATCTCGCGGTCCTGCTCCAGCACATGCCAGTGCCGCTTTTCGATATTGGTCTTGTACAGGAAGCGCCAGGTGTCGCGCTGCCAGCCCGACACCTTGCGGGTGCGCCAGAAGAACACGCACATATTGTCTTCGTCGATCGGCGTGCCGAAACCGGTGATGCCGAAATTGCCGCCGGGGCCGCCGGCCGGCGGGTAGGGAATTTCCAGCCGGACATAGAGCGCGCCATTGTCGACCAGTTCGCTCCAGTCGAAATTGACGTCGCGTTGCCCGGCCTTCTCGAAGAAGAAGCCATAGGGCGTATCGCGGGTGACGAAATGCGCCTGGGTCTCGCCCTGATACATCGTGTGCGAATTGGCGTGCAGGAAGGTGCCGTGCATCGGGTCCATGAGATTGTCGAAGGCATAGCGCCACGGCATTTCCCAGTCGGCGTAGCAAAGGAAGCTGGAATATTCCGGCGCGGTGATTTCGGCCGGCGGATCGAAAGCTTCGGGCTCCTGATGCAGCGCATCGCCGAACCAGACGAAGATCGCGCCGGCGATCTCCTGTGCCGGATAGGTCTTGACCGCGAGCTTGCCTTCGAGCGGACAGCCCGGCTGACCGGGTACGCTCAGCACCTTGCCGTCCGGTCCGACTTCGACGCCGTGATAGTTGCAGCGCAGCCGGTCGCCTTCGTTGATGCCGCGCGATAGCGGCACCGCACGGTGCGGACAGCGGTCGGCCTGGACATGGATGGCGCCCTTGGAATCGCGCCACAGCACCAGCGGTTCGCCGAGCCGGGTGATGCCGAGCGGCTTGCCGCCGGTCTCGACAAAGCGCGACGGCAAAATCGGCCACCAGCGATTGCGCAGGCCGGTGCGCAGATATTGCTGCACTTGCTGGTCGGTCGGCGCGGCGGCGGCGGCGGGAGTGGCGGGGGCGGAGCGAAGTTGTTCGACCGTGGCTGCTGACATGATCAGGCTCCCAGTTCGTGCATGACTGCGGTGAAGTTCTCGGGCGTCCAGTCGCCGCCATTCGGCGGCCGGACCCGGGTCGCATTGAGGCCGGCGACGACCTCGTCGATTTCGCGCGCGCCCTTGGTGAACACGCCTTCGATCGCGTTGGCGAGTTCCTGTTGCCAGGCCGTTACCTCGTAAGGGCGGGTCTGGTTGTCGCTGAGATAGGGGAAAGCATAAGTGTTCATGGCACCCTCTGTTCGGTTCAATTCAGTCCGGCGCAATCTGTCGGTCGCCGGCGCCGATCACCGCGATGGCGTCGATCTCGACCAGAAGATCGGGATCGACCAGGGCATTGACGCCAACCAATGTCGAGCAGGGCAACGGATCGACAAACACTTCGCGCCGTGCGGCGCTGACATCGGCTTTGCGGCTCATGTCGCAGAGATAGACGGTTAACTTCACAACATCGCGCGCCGAGCCGCCGGCGGCATTGATCAAGGACAACACGCGGCGCAGGGCTTCGCGGGTCTGGTTCAACACCGAGTTGCCGCCGACCGCGCCCTGCGCGGAGCCGGCATGTTGACCCGAGATATGGATCGTGTCGCCCACCACCAGGCAATTCGAGAACAGCCCCGGCGGCGGTTCGGGAACCTGCGGCGCGGTCACGACGCGGATGGTGGGCGGCGTTTGCATCAGAGTTTCCCGGCCGCCTGCAACGCGGTCAATTGCGCATTGGCCTGTTGGGCGAGATAGCGGCGCAGCCGGATCACGCCGGAATCGTGCTGGTACAGCATCTCGTATTTCTCGATGCCCGGCTTGCATTGGTCGAGCATCTCGCGATCCTGTTCGAGCACCGCCCAATGCCGTTCCTCGATCTTGGTCCGGTACAAAAAGCGCCAGGTGTCGCGCTGCCAGCCCGAGACCTTGCGCACGCGCCAGAAGAAGCAGGCGGTGGTGCTGTCGTCGATCGGCGTGGCGAAGGAGATGATGCCGAAATTGCCGCCGGGTCCGGCCGATGGCGGATAGGGGATTTCAAGACGGACGTAGAGCGCGCCGTCGTCGACCAGTTCGCTCCAGTCGAAATTGACGTCGCGCTGGCCTTCCTTCTCGAAGAAGAAGCCGGTCGGGGTATCGCGGGTGATGAAGTGCGCTTTGGTGTCGCCGGTATACATGGTGTGCGAATTGGCATGCAGGAACGTGCCGTGCATCGGGTCCATGTTGTTGTCGTAGAGAAAGCGCCAGTGCATCTGCCAGTCGGCGTAACAGAGGATGGCGGCATAATCGTCGTGCACGAGTTGCGGCGGCGGCTCGAACGCGGCCGGCGTCTCGTTCAGGGCGTCGCCGAACCAGACGAAGATGGCGTCGGCGATTTCGCGCACCGGATAGGTCTTGACCGCTTTCTTGCCTTCGAGCGGGCAACCCGGTTGACCAGGAACGCTGAGCACCGTGCCGTCCGGTCCGACCTCGACGCCGTGATAATTGCAGCGCAGGCGGTCGCCTTCATTGATGCCGCGCGACAGCGGCACCGCGCGGTGCGGACAGCGGTCGGTCTGGACGTGGATCGCGCCTTTCGAGTCGCGCCACAGCACCAGCGGTTCGCCGAGCCGGGTGAGGCCGAGCGGTTTGCCGCCGGCCTCGACAAAGCGCGACGGCAGGATCGGCCACCAGCGATTGCGCAGGCCGGTGCGCAGATATTGCTGAACCTGCTGATCGCTCGGTTTGGCCGTGCCGGCGGTCGGTCTGGTGGCGATGTTCATGGCTCCATCTCCCGTTCCGCGCCAAGCCGGGCGATCACCGCTTGGTAGCCGTCGGCGGTCCAGGGTCCGCCGTCCGGCGTCTTGACCCGTGAGGCATTGAGGCCGTCGACGACGTCGTCGAGCGAATGGGCGCCCTTGGCGAAGATGCTTTCCAGAGCGGAGGCCAGTTCCATCTGCCAGGCGGTCGGCTCGTGCCGGCGCGATTGATGCGGGCTGAGGTAGGGAAACCGGTAGGCGCTCATGATTGGGTCTCCGGGGTTGCAGCCGCGGCGGCTTTGGCTTTCTCTTTTTCTTTCTCTCTTTCCTGCCATTCGCGCTTGAGGCGCTCGCGCACCGGCACGAAGTCGTAGGTCGGGAAAAATTCGGTCGAGAAAACGCCCCAGGCGCTGCGCTCGATTTCGATGTTGATCTTGTTCAGGAGATGCGGGGCAAAGCGCAGCGTGACGATCTGGCCGATGCCCATGGCGACCGTCCAGCTCACCACCTCGCAGCCTTCCGGCGGGAAGCGATCCCACCAGGCGCGCTCGGCGAGCTTGCCCTGGATCTGATCGATATTCTGCGACTGATCGTGCTTGAGAAAAATCGTCAGCATGATCTTTTCGGCGTCGGCCATATCCGGTCCTCTTGGTCCCGCTTCAGATATCGAGCACGAGACGCGCGCCCTTGGCGCGCGACACGCAGGTCATCATGGTGGCATTGGCGGCGCGTTCGGACGACGACAGGATGCTGTCGCGGTGGTCGACCTCGCCGGCGATCACGCTGACTTCGCAGGTGCCGCAGATGCCCTGTTCGCAGGAGCGCGGCACCTCGATGCCGGCTTCGCCGAGCACGGCCAGGATCGATTTGTCGGACGGCACCGTCAGCGTCAGGCCGGAACGCTGGCACACCACTTCGAAGCTCCCGCTGGTTTCGTCGGCCGGCCGCGAGCGTGGCGTGAACCATTCGAAATGGATGCTGTCTTCCGGCCAGGCGGCGGTCGCTTCTTCAACCGCCGTCATCAGGCTTTCCGGGCCGCAGCAATAGACCGCGGTGTCGGGCTCAACGACGGCCAGCCGTTGCGCGACATCGAGGCGCGTGCCGGCCTCCGTCGAATGCAGCGAAACCTCGCCACCGAGCGCCTTGATCTCGGCGAGGAACGGCGCGTCTTCGTTGCGGCGATTGCAATAGAGCAGGGTCCAGGCGCGGCCCTTGGCGGACGCCTGCCGCATCATCGGAATCAGGGGCGTGACGCCGATGCCGCCGGCGACGAAGATGTAACGCTTGGAATCGACCAGCGGGAAATTGTTGCGCGGCGCGCTCACCGTCAGCAATTCGCCGGGCCGCAGCTTGCGATGAATGTAACTCGACGACAGACCGCCGGCCACCGCGCGAATGCCGACCCGGTAATGCGACGTGTCGGCCGGATCGCCGGACAGCGAATATTGCCGCATCGTGCCGTCGGGCAATTTGAGATCGATATGCGCGCCGGGCTCGAAGGCCGGCAAGGCGCTGCCGTCCGGCGCGGTCAATTGCAGCGAGACGACGCCCGGCGCTTCCCAGACGATGGCGCGCAGGCGCACCTCGAACGTCTTTTCACCGTGGGACGCGGGCGAAGACGGCTTGGCGATATCGGCGACGGCGTCGATCATCTCGGTTGCGTTCCTACAATGCGGCCTTGGCCCAGGGGTGCGGCGCCTGGCTCAGGTCGCAATAAATCGATTTCTGGGCCATCCAGGCATGGATGCCATCGCGGCCTTTCTCGCGGCCAAGACCGGAGTCCTTGGTGCCGCCGAAGGGGGTGGCGATCGAGAACTGCTTATAGGTGTTGATCCAGACCGTGCCGGTATCGATGGCGCGGGCGACGCGCCAGGCTTTCGGGAAATCGGCGGTATAGATGCCGCAGGCCAGACCATAGCTGTTGTCGTTGCTCTGGCGGATCAGGTCGTCCTCGTTGTCGAAGGGCAGCACCGCCAGCACCGGGCCGAACACTTCGTCGCGGCAGAGCCGGCTGTCATTGTCGAGACCGGCGATAATGGTCGGACGATAATAAGTGCCGTCGGCGTAATCCGAACCGGACGGACGTTCGCCGCCGGTCAGAAGCTTGCCGCCGTCGGCCAAAGCGCGCTCGACATGGCTTTCGACTTCGGCGCGGTGCTTGGGCCGGATCAGCGGCGCGACCTGCGTTGTCGCTTCGAACGGGTGGCCGATGCGTAGCCGTTCGGTCGCGGCCACCAGCTTGGTGACGAAGGCGTCATAGACGCTGCGTTCGACGAAGAGCCGCGAACCGGCGATGCAAGACTGGCCGGTCGACGAGAACACGCCGAACATCACGCCGGCGCAGGCAACGTCGAGATCGGCATCGGCGAAGACGATGGTCGGCGATTTGCCGCCAAGTTCGAGCGACACCGGCATCAGCTTTTCGGCGGCCTTGCGGGCGATGTCGCGGCCGGTCTCGGTGCCGCCGGTGAAGGACACCTTGCGGATTGCCGGATCGGTGACGAGCTTTTCGCCGACGATGGCTCCGGCGCCGGGCAAGGTCGAGAACAGGCCTTTCGGCAGTCCGGCTTCCTCGATGACGCGGGCAAGCTCAAGGCAGACCAGCGGGCTCCACGATGACGGCTTGAGCAGGACGGCGTTGCCGGCGGCCAGCCCCGGCGCGATCTTTTGCGCGTCGGAGGCAATCGGCGAATTCCACGGCGTGATCGCGGCGGTGACGCCGAGCGGCTCGTAGACAGACATCGTCAGGTAATTGCCACGCGACGGCGTCAGCGCGTCTTCCATCGTTTCCAGCGTTGCCGCCATGTAACGGAAGGTGCCGGATGCGCTCATCGCCAGTGCGCGGGTCTCGGTCAGGGTCTTGCCGGTGTCGCGGCTCTGGACGTGCGAGATGCGGTCGGCGGCGCGCGCGATGCCGTCGGCGATGCGATAGAGAAATGTCGCGCGCTCATGCGGCAGGAGTTTGCGCCAGGCCGGATCGTGCGCGGCGTCCTGCGCCCGTTCAATGGCGAGGTCGACGTCTTCCACCGACGCGCCCGGCAACGTCGCGTTGAGCGAGCCGTCGGCGGGAAAATTCGAGGCGATTTCGGCGCCACGGCCGCGACGCCATTCGCCGCCGATATAGAGTTTGTCCTGCGCCGTGACGTTCTGGTCCATGATCATCTCTTAGATGGCGACCGCGCTGACGCGGTTGATCAATTCGCGCGCCATGCTGTAGCCGGCGAGCTGCGAGGTTTTCGGATTGGAGGCGGAGGGGCGGCCTTCGAGCCGCACCGTGAAGTCGCCGCAGCCGGAGCGCACGGCGAATTCGTGGACGTTGCGCGTGACCCCCGGATCGGCGACCAGACGCACCTTGGTGGCGTCGAGGCCGATGCCGGCAATGGCGAGGGTCGCGGCGACATTGGCATTGAACGGATAAGTCTGCGCCGCATCGCGCGCCGAGCCTTCAAAAAAGACATTGGCTTCGGCGAGCGTATCGAGCGCCAGCAGCTTTTCCGCCGGCGTGCCTTTCCAGGCTTTCGGCGGCTTGCGGCCGGTATAGACGACTTCTTCGAGCCCCGAGAGTTTGGCCGCAGCAAGCGCATCGATGCCGCCGACCGCGCCGGCGGGCAGAACCAGACGGCCGCCACCGGCCTTGGCCGCGGCTTCGAGCTTGCCGCGAATGGCATCGTCCGCGAGCGAGCCGATGGAAATGACGATCAGATCGCAGCCGGCTTCGAGGATGGTGGCGCCGTAATCGCGCACCGCGACGTGACCGGCGCATTCGGCGACGACATCGGGCCGGTCGGCGAGCAGCGACGTGAGATCGGAATGAATGGCGGTCTTGCCAGCCAGCGCCGGACCGCAACGCGCGATGAGCGCCTTGGCGTGGTCAGCGGCGTCGGCCGGCACGAGCACGGCGACGTGTTCGAGCGGAGCGGTCAGAGCCTTGGCGAGCGACGTCAGCGCCAGTTCGGCGATGCCGCCGGCACCGATCACGCCCAATCGTTTCATGGCGGTCTGCGTCATGCCGGCTTCCCCGCTGCGCCGGCCGGCGGACCGGCGAAGCTCTGGCTGAACGGGCCGATGGCGACCATGTCGATCTCGATCATGCGCGGGCCGGGCGCGGCCATGGCGCGGGCAAAGGCGTCATCGAAGGCCGCGATATCGGCGATCCGCTCATGCGGCAGGCCGATCGACTGCGCGACCAGCGCGAAGTCCGGGGTCAGAATGTTCGAATAGACGTGGCGGCTGCCGTATTGCGCATCCTGGATGTTGCGAATGACGCCGTAGCCTTTGTCGTTCATCAGGATGAAGACCATGTTGGCCTGGGCTTCGACCGCCGTCGCCAGTTCGCCGATCATCAATTGCGCGCCGCCATCGCCGAGAAGGGTGACGGTCTTGGCCGATTGGCCGGCGAGCGCGGCGCCGATGCCCATGGCGATGCCCTGGCCGATGCCGCCGCCGAGCGCATGAACGCCGAGATGCGGCGCGGCGATGCGGACGTAACGATTGCCGAAGGTGCTGTTGGAGACGGTGACGTCGCGCACCCAGGGGTGGCCGCCGGCACGTACGGTGCGGCTCAAGGTATCGGCAAGCTTGTCGTAGGGGCCGAGGCCGCTGCGCAAGGCGGCTTCGGCGCGCTCGCGGGTCGGGGCGATGTCGGCGAGGAAAGCCGGATCGCTGTTGAGCCTGGCCGGCAGGCGCGCCAGCAGACCTTCGAGCGCCAGCCGCGCGTCGCCGGCGATAAACAGATCGACCGGGTAATTGCGGCCGCCTTGCGCCGGATCGGCATCGATCTGCACGATCGGCGGCAGCGGCATCCGGTTGTTCTGGGTCTCGTTGCCGCGCAGCCGCGAACCGACCACGATCATCAGGTCGGCGCGGGCGTAAATTTCCATCGCCTCGCGCGTCATGTTGAAAGCGCCGAGGCTGTGGGCATGGCCTTCCGGCACGATAGCGCGGCCATTGGTGCTGGTGACGATGGCGAAGCCGCGTTCGGCGAGCGCGGTCGCGGCTTCCGCCGCCAGACGGGCGCCGCCACCGAGCCACAGCATCGGCCGCTTGGCGCGGCCGACGATCTCGGCCAGCGTGTCGAGCTGCGCGGCGTCCGGCTGCTTGCGCGCGATTGCCGGCATGCCGTCGATCTTGCGCATCGGCACCTGCACGCGCTGAACGTCGACCGGAATCTCCAGCGTCACCGGACCGGTCGGCGCGGTCAGCGCTTCGCGCACCGCGGTGATCAGGGTTTCAACCGCGGCGGCCGGTTCCCAGACGCGCAGATAAGACTTGCTGATCGCCTTGAGCATATCGGGCTGGCGCGGCACGTCATGGATCGCGCCGCGGTCGCGGTCGACGAATTCGCGGTCGACTTGCGTCGTGATGTGCAGCACCGGGGAGCCCGCGGTCAAAGCCTCGACTTGCGATCCGGCGGCATTGCCGGCGGCGGTGCCGGTCGAGGTGATGGCGACGCCGAGCGAGCGCGACACCCGGGCATAAGCGTCGGCCATGTTCATGGCGCCGGCTTCGCCGCGCGCCGGCACGAAACGGATGCGGCCGTGTCGGGCGAAAGCGTCAAGGATCGGCATGTTGTGGATCGAGATCACGCCGAATACGGTGGTCACGCCCATATCCGCCAAGGCGCGGGCGAGCGCATCGCCGACCGGTTCGGTCTGTGTCGCGGCAGTCTGGCCAGCGGAATGGTCGGTGGTGACTAGCGAGAGGTGCATGGGATCATTCGTCCGTTTAAATGAAACGCGAAACGCCGCCTGAGATTTCGAGACTGGCGCCGGTGATGTAACTGGCCGCCGGTGAGCCGAGAAAGATGATGGCGCGCGCCGGTTCGTCCGGCACGCCGAGCCGCTGCAAGGGAATTTCCTTGTCGTGGGCCAGCGCCGTGAACCATTGCTCGCGGGTCTGGTTCTTGTCGGCGCGGGCGTCGAAACGCCGTTGCCATTGATTGGAGTCGACGAGCCCGAGCAGGATCGAATTGACCCGGATGCGTGGCGCCAGTTCCGTCGCCAGCGACTTCAACAGGTTTTGCACGCCGGCGCGTGCCGCCGAGGTCGCGACCATGTGCGGCTCGGGTTGCAACGACAGCAGCGAATTGACCGCGACGATGGCCGGGCTGCGGGCCGCGGTCAGCAAAGGCTGGAAGGCGCGGATCGGCAGGATCTGGCTGAAGAACTTCAATTCGAGTTCCTCGCGCCATTGCGCGTCGGTGGTGTTGGCGAAAGTCGAGACCCGGCCCTGGCCGGCATTGTTGACCAGCAGGTCGACGTGGCCGCCGCCCCAGTCGGCCACCTTGGCGGCAAAGCCCGCCATCGCCGTGCTGTCGAGGACGTCGCAGGGTTCGGCCAGCACCGCGCCCGGCTTGACGGTGTTGAGTTGTTCGCGCGCCGAGGCGAGCTTGACCGGATCGCGGCCGCAAATGGCGACGCGGGCGCCTTCGCCCAGCAGCAGGCGAGCGGTGGCAAGCCCGATGCCGGATGTGCCGCCGGTGACGACTGCGATACTGTCGCTTAATCCCAGATCCACGGACTTTGCCTTTAGCTGCTGGCGCGCGCGACGGCTTGCGCGCCGTCGGCGGATTGATGATCGGTGAGCGATTGACGTGGCGGCGTGTTGCGCCAGCCGAGCCGTTGCGAAATCTCGAAAGCGGCGGCTTGTACTTCAGTGGCGATCTGGCCGCGGCGCGCCGCGCCGGCGAAATCGGCGGGATGGCCGCTGACATTGAGCGCGGCGACCGGCAGGCCGGTGACGTCGAAAATTGCGGCGGCGACCGAACTGATTCCGGCTTCGAAATTGCCGTCGCTCCAGGCCAGACCGCAGGCGCGGTCGGCGTCGAGCTGGGCATGCAGTTGCGCCGGCGTGACGGCGGTATGTGACGTCACCGCCTTGAGCACCGATCCGGCATAGAGGCGGTCGACCCGCTCCGGCGGCAGATAGGCGAGAATGATGCGGCCCATGTTGGCGGCATGCGCCGGCAAGCGGCTGCCGATGCGGATATTGCTGGCGTAGCGATGGTTCGGCACGCGCCGCACCAGATAGACGATTTCCAGCCCGTCGAGCACACCGAGATGCGCCGACAGGCTCAAGGTGTCGGCCAGTCGGGTCAACACCGGCACCGACGTCTGCACCAGGTCTTCCGAGAAGAAGGCTTGCGCGGTCAGGCCGATCAGACCGACGCCGATGCGCCAGCCCTGGCCGTTGGGCTGCGGTTCGATGAAGCGTTCGGCTTCGAGGGTGTGCAACAGGCGCAACAAGGTGGTGCGGTTGATGCCCAGCTCACGCGCGGTCCGCGACATATTGGTGATGGCGTCGCCTTCGGCGATATGACGCAGCAGCCGCGCGGCGCGCTGTACCGGCGGCGACAGATAGAGGTCCTCGGTCGGTTCTTCGGCAACGGCCGGCGGTTGAAGGTCAGCCATGACGGGGCTCGATCAGTTGCGCCAGGAGCGCGGCCACGTCGGCCGGGGCCTGCTGCGGCAAGGCGTGGCCGGCATCGGCGATCTCGCGGTAGTCGATGGCGTTGGCGAGCGCGGCATGAAGCGCGCGGGCATTGGCCGGCGGCGTTACGACATCTTCCGCGCCGACAGCAACGACGGTGGCGGACCTGATCAGGGCGGCATCGGCAATCAGGTCGCCGGCGCCGAGCGCGCGCACCGCCTGGGCGTAGCCGGCTGGATTGACCGCCGCCATGGCGTCGCGCACGGCTTCGAGCACCTGCGGATGGGCTTCGGGATTGTAGACGAGCCGGGCGGCGCGGGTCGCGGCGAAGGTGGTCGGTCCCAGCGCTTCAATCTCGTCGATCCGCGCCTGCACGTTCGGCGGCAATTCGGCGCCGGCCGCGACCTTGTAACCGAGCGCCGGCGACAGCAGGGCCAGCCCCGCGACACGGTCCGGACGATGCGCGGCAAAGCTGGCGGCAAACAGACAGCCGAGCGAATGGCCGACCAGCACGACGCGCCGCAGGTCCAGCGCATCGAGCAGACGTTCGAGCGCTTCGGCGTAGGTCTGTGGCGTCGGCGCGGTTTTGCCCAAAGGTTGGGAATGACCATAGCCGGGGGCATTCCAGGCGATGACGTCGAGATCGGCCGGCAGCGCATTGATCAGCGGCATGAAACTGTCGGCGCGGCTGCCGATGCCGTGCAGCAGCATCATGGGCGTGCCGGGGCCGGGACGGCGCAGGAAATCGATTCCCGCGGCCGAGCCCGACGTGACGCGCGCGATGGCGGCTAATGCGGTCATGGTTGTGACGGCGGCGGTGGGTCGATGGCGCGCGGCACGTAATGCAGGACCCGCGCCTCGATATAGGCGACGGCCCAGTACATCGCGATGCCAATCAGCGTCAGCAGACCGATGGCGTCGAACACCATCGCTGTATTGGCCTGGCCCTGACCGAAGCTGATCAGATAACCAAGACCGATTTCGCCGCCGACCAGTTCGCCGACGGTGATGCCGATCACCGCCAGCGTCGCGCCGATGCGCAGGCCGGCCATCAAATTGGGCATCGAGAACGGCAACATGACCTTCAGGAAGATCTTGGTGCGGCTCATGTTGTAGGCGCGCGCCAGATTGATCAGGTCGCGATCCATCACCCGCATCGCCTGCAGCACGTTGACGAGGATCGGGAAGAACACCACCAGAATGGTGACGATCAGTTTGGGCCAGGCGTTATAGCCGAACCACAGAATGAACAGCGGCGCGAAGGCGACCTTGGGCGCGATCTGCAGCGCCAGGATATAAGGCGACAGCACTTTTTCCCAGGTCGGCAACAGGCCGAGCGTGTAGCCGGCGATGGCGCCGAGCAGGCCGCCGAGCACGAAGCCGAGGATCGACATCGAGGCGGTCGAGATGAAATGGCCGAGCAGGTTTTCCTGCTGCCACATCCGGATGCCTTCGAACCAGAGGTCGCTGACGCGGGGGATGATGTATTTCGGGACGGCGAACATTGGCGGCAGGTACTGCCAGGCCAACAGCACGACGACCAGAACGGTGAGGCTGGTCGCCGGCACGGCGGCGCCGCGCCACCAACCGCCCCGCGCCGTCAAGGCGCGGGGCGGCCGATCGCCGCGGGTCGTGGAGCTTGTCGCTTCATGGGACATCGCGGCACTCATCTTGGTTAGCCGATGAACTGGTTGGTATAGAGTTCGTCGACCGGCACGGCGCTCTGGATGATCTTGTTCTCAAGGTAGAAGCCCTGCACGGTCTTCATGCGCTTGGGATCGAAGGTGCCGAGCGCCGAGGCCGGCGTGGTGGCGTAGACTTCCTTGACGTAACGGCGGAGGATTTCCTCCATCAGCGCTTCCTTGCCGGCGTGCTGCGGCACCGCGGCGACATAATCCTTCACCGCGGCCTTCGGATCTTCCATGCAGTCCTTGAGCGCGTGGATGACCGACTTGACGAAACCGCCGACGGCCGCCGGGCGCTCCTTGATCATCTTGTCGGACGACAGAATGGCCTGCGCCATCGCCGGGAAGATGCTCTCGATCGGGTGATAGTCGAGCGCGATGCCGGCCTTCTCGATCGCGATCGCCCATTCCGGCGTCGCCATGATGCCGTCGAGCGACTTGGCGATCATCAGCTGAGTGACGCCGGCCGGGCCAACGGCCTGGACTTCCAGATCGGTGCGCTTGAGGTTGGCCGAGGCGATGGTGGCGAGCAGGGCGTAGTAGCCGGTGTCCTGATAGCCGATGACGCCGAGCTTCTTGCCGCGCAGGTCGGCGAGCGACTTGATGTTGCTTTCCTTGCGGGTGACGAGCTGGAACAGCGGATGGGAGCCGAGCTGGGCCACCGCGCGCACCGGCAAGCCGTTCGGGCGCACGATCATCGTGGTTTCACCGAGACCGCCGCCGACATCGGCGTTGCCGACACCGACCTGCTTGGCGACATCGGCGCCGCCCTTGCCGGTCTGGAACGTCACTTCGACGTTGTTCTTGGTGTAGTAGCCGCGCTTGAGCGCGATATGAAACGGCATGAAGGCCGGCAGGAAGGACGGGGCCGGGAACAGATAAGTGACTTTTTCCGGGGCGGCGAAGGCGGGCCGCACGACCGCGGCTGCGGCCAGACCGCCAAGGGCGGCGCGACGGGTGATCTTCATGTCAGTCTCTCCTGTGAATGAACGACGCGAGCGCTGTCATGCGTCGGGCCGGTGGTTGCCGATGAAGTCCGAGGCAAGCTTGCAAGATAGTTTTCACCTCAGACCGGTTGCGCCAGGTGGGCGTAGAAACTGTCGAGGTCACGTTGCGCGCTCGACTGCATGCGCGAATTGCGCATCAGGATCGCGTCCTTGTCTTCCGTGGCGCCGGCCTGGCCGACCTGACGCGAGGCGTCCTGGACGAATTTGCAGCGGTCATAACGGCGTTCGCCGAAGGCGGTGAGGGTGGCGGCGACGTCGTCGGCGCCGTCGAGCATTTCGGCGAGCAACACCGCGTCTTCGAGCGCCATGGCGCCGCCCTGGCCCATGAAGGGCGACGAGGAATGCGCCGCATCACCAATCAGGCCGACGCGGCCGCGGCTCCACGGCAGCGGCAAATGAACTTCTTCAACCGAGGTGTAATAAACCTGCTCGGGCCGGTCGATCTCGGCCAGCAGCGGCGCGGCCGGTCCTTTGAAGGCGGCGAATTTCGCCCTCATCACGGCGGCCCACTGGTCGCGCGGGTAATAGGGTTTGCCGGGTTCGCGGGTCGTGCCGAACATGTAAAGCTCGTCGCGGCTGATCGGCATGATGCCGAGCCGGGTGCCGACTCCCATCATCATGATCTTGGTGTCGATGCTGGCCGGCTTGGCATGGGTCGAGCGCCAGACGCCGAAGCCGGTATAGGTCGGTTCGAGCGCGCCGAACAATAAGGTGCGGATCTGCGACCGGATGCCATCGGCGCCGATCACCGCGCCGCAGGTCAGGGTGCTGCCATCCGACAACGTGACCGTGATCGGCTTTGTCGACTGGCTGTCGTCGATCGCGGTCACCGTAACGCCAAGCCGGACATTGACCTTGAGCTTGTCGAGCGAGTCGGCGAGCACCCGATGCAGTTCGACACGGCGCATGCCGACAATCGCCGGAATCTCGTCGCCGATGGTCGGATAGACGGTGCGGGTAATCGGCTCGCCGTCGGCCGAGAGATAGAGATTGCCGCCGTCGGGGCTGACCCAGCCGCTGTCGCGGATGGCGCCGAGAACGCCGAGGCGGTCCAGCGCTTGAAGACCGTTGCTATAGATGAACAGGCCGGAGCTCAGCGGCGCCCAGCTTGCTTCGCGTTCGATCAGTGTCGTGCCGATGCCACGGCGGGCCAACGCGATCGACAGCGCCGATCCCGCTATGCCGCCGCCGACAATGACGACTCCGCTTTTCATGCGTCGAGCCGGTTATCGATGTGAAGCGCGTGAAACAGGTGCTTGACGATTTCGGTGGCGCGCGGCGTGCCGAGGCGTTCAAGCGGATTGTCGCGATTGGGCAGGCCGACCTCGATTTCCTCGACGATCCGGCCGGGGCCGTCGCTCATCACCAGAATGCGGTCCGACATGGCCACCGCTTCCGACAGGTCGTGGGTGATCAGCAGCGTGGTCAGGCCGGCCATCGCGATGGTGCCGGCGAAGCTCTTTTGCAGCACCAGTTTGGTCTGGGCATCGAGCGCCGAGAACGGTTCGTCGAGCAGCACGACATCGGGATCGATCGCAAGCGTCCGGGCCAGCGCCGCACGCTGCCGCTGGCCGCCGGAGATTTGATAGGGATAGCGGTCGGCGAATTCGGTCATTCGGCAGCGGCTGAGTTCGCGCATCGCCCGTTCGCGCCGTTCGGCGGCCGGCAGATTGCGAGCTTCCAGGCCGAACTCGACATTGTGCAGGACGGTGCGCCACGGCAGCAGAAGATCCTTCTGCAACATGAAGCCGACACTGGCGTTGGGTCCGGATACTTCGATGCCGTGCAGCGAGACCGTGCCTTCACTCGGCCGGTCGAGACCGGCGATCATGTTGAGGAGCGTACTCTTGCCGCAGCCGGACGGGCCGACGATCGAAACGAATTCGCCTGCGCCGACGGCGAAAGACAGATTGCGAACCGCGGTGAAGGGCGGGGCGCCTGCGGCCCGACCGGGGAAGCGGCGGGCGACGTCTTGCAGATGCAGTACGTTGGGGCTGTTCGGCGACACTGCGACCCTCCCGAGGTCTGTTCAAATAAGAACATCGTGTTCGTATAGTGTACAGTTCACACCTGAACAGCGCCGCGAGTCAACGGGCATCTCGCGCTAAATTTGGGCAGCCGCTGCGCTAATGATTTGCAATTTTGCTGCGCTGCACATGCGCTTTTTTGATTGGGGCGCAGTCGGTTCCGGCTCGGATTCGGTTGAAAACCCGGCTGTCGCATTTTTAGGCTTTAGCAAATTTGTTTTGTGTGGTAGACAATGTTTAATATGCAAAACAATCTCTAGCCCGGATTGCTGCAATGGCCGATGGCCGCGACGTTATGTCCCCTGCGACGGAGGCCGCTTCTTCAGTGGCGGCGGCGTCTTCGGTCGCTCCTTCAACGGCTGCGGCCGATCCGTCGGATCGCTATCTCGTTCCCGCCCTGATCCGGGGCCTGAATATCCTCCAGGAATTGTCCGGCGACCGGCGCAAGTTGACTCTGTCGGAAGTGGCCGCGGCTTTGGCGGTCACCCGTTCGTCGGCTTATCGGCTGCTGTTTACGCTCGGTCATCTTGGCTTTGTCGCTTTCGACAGCGAGACCAAGACTTATTCGCTCGGCCCGCAGGTCTTGCGTCTGGGTTATGGCTATCTGGCGTCGCGCGATCTCGTCGAAGTGGCCACGCCGCATCTGGTGCGGCTGCGCGATCGAACCGGCTGGTCGGCGCATCTGGGCGAGTTGCTCGGCCGCGATGTCATCTATCTGGCGCGCGTGGCGACCCGGCGCTCCATTGCCAGCACCGTGCATGTCGGCACGCGACTTCCGGCGCGGACCACGACGATGGGACGCATCTTGCTGTCCGGGCTGTCGTCGGATGAGGTGATCGAGCTTTATCGCGACGAGCCGCAATCGGGCGAGCGCGGCAAATCGCCGACGACATTGGCGGAATTCGCCGAACAGGTTGCCGCGGACCGCGTTAATGGCGTCGTGGTGCAAAATTCCGGTTACGAGCCCGGCGTCGCCAGTATCGCGGCGCCGATCCGTGACATGACCGGCAAGATCGTCGCGGCGATCAATATTTCAGCGGTGGCCTTGCTCACCAACGATGCCGAACTGAATGGAACCTTGAAAGCCGAAGTACTGGCCGCGGCCGACGCGATATCGCGCGACCTTGGCCACAAGACCGCGGCGGAATCCGGCGGTGCCGACGTCTCGCCGTCGGGCCGCCGCTCCGCCAGTTAATTGCTTGAACCCCGACCGCCCTACAACAGGAGTTAGACATGGACGACGTTACCAAGCAGAAGCGTTCCTGGGATCGTCCGGAAGGCGCCTCTTTCGAAGACTGGATGAAGAGCCGTGTCGCGCGCGTCGCCGACCGTCCCTATGACTGGAACGCGCTCAAGTTCCAGGCCGATTTCGATCCGAAATATCGCCGCGCCCAGAAGCGTTTCATCGGCACCGGCGGGACCGGCGTCGCGAAGGACAGCAACGTGATCCCGGCCGAGCATTTCACGCTCTCCAACATGATTATCCCGGCGGGCGGCGAAGGCCCGATGCATCTTCATGTCGACGCCGAGGAAGTGTTCTTCGTGCTGCGCGGCAAGATCAAGGTGATGGTCGAGAAGGACGGCGAATATTTCGAGACTATCCTCGGCGAGCGCGATTGCGTTTCGGTGCCGCCTGGCGTCTATCGCGGCGAAATCAACGTCGGTGAGGAAGACGCGATCATGATGGTGATGATCGGCGCGCCCAAGCCGATCACCCCGACCTATCCGCCGGACCACCCGCTGGCCAAGGTCAAACGCTAGTCGTTGCGGGCGCCGTGGCTTTGTGGCCGCGGCGCCGCTTCGGTCCGTTCTAATTTTCGTTTGTCGATAGAGCAGGCTGGCCGCGCGGATGCGGTTCATGGCCGATGACAGGAGTGATCGTATCATGGCGCTCAATGGTATTGATGCCGTCGTCTTCGGCGTTGCCGATATGGCCGAGGCAAAGCGTTTTCTCGACGACTGGGGCGTGGCGCCGGTATCGGCGACCGCCGATAAGCTGGTCTATGCGACCCGCGACGGTGCGCAAGCGATCGTGCGGCCGATGGAAGCGGCCGATCTGCCGCCGCCGATCGAAGCCGGCAAGACCGTGCGCGAAGTGATCTGGGGCGCGGCCAGTCAGGCCGAACTCGACAAGACTTTGGCGACGTTGAAGACGGTCGACAGTTTCCGTATTGGCGCCGACGGTTTGCCGCGCGTGACCGACCCCAATGGACTGAGCCTGGCCTTCCGCGTGAGCCAGCGCACCCCGATCAAGGTCGAGCCGACAATGCCGAATGCGCCCGGCTCGCATAATCGGGTCAACAAGCGTTCGCCTATCCACACGCAGGCGCATCCGATCAATATCGGCCATGTCGTCATGTTCGCGAATGATTTCGCGGCGATGCGGGCTTTCTACACCGAGAAGCTCGGCTTCTCGATCAGCGATGAATATCCCGGTCATGGCGTCTTCATGCGTTGCCAGAAGATCGGCGATCATCACAACTGCTTCGTGCTCAATCGTCCGGGCAAGCCCGGCATCAATCATGTGGCCTTTACCGTCGCCGATATTCACGAATTGATCGGCGGTGGCATCGCCATGGCCAAGAAGGGCTGGAAGACCGAGATCGGTCCGGGTCGGCACCCGATTTCGTCGGCCTATTTCTGGTACTTCGAAAATCCGTTGGCGGCGCCGCTGGAATATTACGCCGACGAGGACTTCTGCGACGAGGGCTGGCAGCCGTCGACCTTCGAGCGCAAACCGGAGCTGTTCGCCGAATGGGCCATCGTCGGCGGCATTGACGGCGCGACCCGCCGACAGGCCTCGGGCGTCGACAAGAGCGGACGCGGTCATGCGTAACGTCATCGTCATGGTCGGAAATGGGGGCGGCCATGCAGCCTGATCTGCGTCGTGTCGTCGTTGTCGAAGCGCATCGGCGCAGTTCCGGGCGATTGCCGTCACGGCTGCATTCGCTCGGCACCGGCGAGACATTCGACATCGCGGCGTCTACGGATGGCTTTGTCGATGTGGCGTCCGGTACGGCGGTGCGCGTCAACGGCACTCAACTCGTATTGCCGGATGGGCGCGGCCCGATCGAACTGACATTCAGCAGCGATGTCGCTTTCGACGGCTACGATCACGGCGGACGCGAGCCGTTTTCCGGCCGGGCCGGCGGCGGCGCTTCGGTGACGCTCTACGACCGCGAGCGCAACGACTATTTCCAATATGCCATCGCCGGCGACGGCATCTGACCTTCAAGCTGGACAGCACGACCATGACGCAAAGATTTGCCGGCAAGCGCTTCATCATTACCGGCTCGGGGCGGGGGCTCGGTTATGCCTTCGCCGAACGGCTCGGTCGCGATGGCGCCAGCGTCGTGATCGCCGAAATCGACGGCGCGCTGGGCGCGGAGGCGCAAGCCAAACTCAAGGCGCAGGGCATCGATGCCCGCTTCATTCAGACCGACATCTCGTCGGAGGATTCGGTGGCGGCGATGGCGGCGGCGGCGGCCGAAGGCTGCGACGGCATCGACGGGCTCGTCGCCAATGCCGGCTGGGCCAACAATGTCGGCGGCAAGACCTTCGACGAAATCACCGTCGAGGTCTGGGACCGGATGATGGCGATCAATGTGCGCGGCACCTGGCTGACGATCCGCGCCGTTGCGCCGCTGATGCGCGACGGCGGATCGGTGGTCACCTTGTCGTCCGACACCATTTATTGGGGTCCGCCCCGGCTGCTGCATTATGTCACCAGCAAATCGGCCATCGTCGGCATGACGCGGTCGCTGGCGCGCGAACTCGGGCCGCGGATGATCCGCGTCAATTGCCTTTTGCCGGGGCTGACCATGGGCGAAGCGACCAAGGACATTCCGCAAGCGCGCTGGAACGACTACGCCGAGCGGACCATTCTGAAGCGCACGCAGCAGACCGACGATCTCGACGGCGTCGTGGCCTTCCTGCTCGGCGACGATTCCAAATTCATGACCGGCCAGACGCTCGCCGTCGATGGCGGTTTCTCGCTGCACTGATCGTTTGTTTCGTTTGAAGGGTGATTCATGAAAATCGGCATTAATGGCGGCGGCGTTGGCGGTCTGGCGGCGGCGATTGCGTTGCGGCATGCCGGCCACGAGGTCGAGGTCTACGAGCAGGCGACGAATTACAATCGCGTCGGCGCCGACATCAACCTGACGCCGAACGCGGTGCGCGCGTTGGCCGGGCTCGGCGTGACCGAAGACCTGCAAAAGACCGCGGCGGAGCCGAGCCACCGCATCAGCCGGACCTGGGATACCGGCGAGGAGACGTCGCGGCTGGAAATGGCGCAGGCGGCCCAGACCAAATACGGCGCCCGGCAGATGACCATTCACCGCGCCGATCTTCTCAATGCCCTGCGCCTGCAATTGCCGGATGACGCCATTCTGCTCGGTCGCCGCATCGTCGCGGTCGAGGTCGACGGCGACCGGCCGACGGTGCGTTTCGCCGACGGGTCGAGCCGCAGCGTCGATCTTCTGGTCGGCGCCGACGGCATCCATTCGCCGACCCGCACCGCCTTGTTCGGACCGGAGCATCCGCAATTCACCGGGCTGGTGTCCTATCGGTCGGTGGTCGACCGCGCCAAGCTCGATCTGCCGAACCTGGATGCCTTCACGAAATGGTGGGGGCCGACCCCGGACCTGCAAATCGTCACGTTCCCGCTCAATCGCGGCGCTGAGACCTTTGTTTTCGCGACCACGGCGCAGGACGACTGGCGCGAAGAGTCCTGGACCATGCCGGGCGATGTCGTCGAACTGCGTCAGGCCTATGCCGGATTTCATCCGGAAGCCCGTGCCTTGCTCGATGCTTGCGAGAGCGTGACGAAGTCCGCGCTTTATGTCCGCGATCCGCTGCCGACCTGGTCGCGCGGTCACGTCACCTTGTTGGGCGATGCCTGCCATCCGATGGTGCCGTTCATGGCGCAGGGCGCCTGCATGGCGATCGAGGATGCAGTGGTGCTCGGCCGCGCCCTGAAGGATGTCGCGCCCGCGGGCGTGGAAGCGGCTTTGACGCGCTACGAAAACGCCCGCAAGGACCGCACCGCGCGCGTTCAGATCGGGTCTCGCGGCAATGAATGGCTCAAGCAGGGCGGCAACGCCGATTGGGTTTACGCCTACGATGCCTGGTCGGCGCCGCTATCGCCCGCGGCGTAACGGCGGGTTCCGTCCGGGGTCTGGCATATGACTTGCGTGCGATGACCGGAGTGTGTTGACCTGAGCGTGATGATTTGCGTGTGAGCCTTTGGGGGCATGCACGCGTTCCGTCTTCCTGCTACTTTTTCCGAGTCTCTGCGCGTCCGAAGGAGCTTTCGATGTCGAATGAAAATGCCATGAACCGCCGTTCCGTGCTCACGCTGGCGGCCGCCGGCGGCGCGGCGATGCTCCTGCCGGTCAAGAGCTTCGGCGCGACAACTTTCCGCTTCATCACGCCGTTCAATTATTCGCTGGCCTTCGCGCCGGTGCTTTACGCCAAGAGCGGCGGCTTTTTCGACAAGGAGGGCCTCGCGGTCGAGGTGATCGGCGGCAAAGGTGCGGCCTTGGCGGCGCAGATGACCATTGCCGGCCAGACCGAATCCGGGCGCACCGGCGGCGCCAATTACATCGTGTCGCGCGTCAACGATGCCGCGCCGCTGACCTCGATTGCCACCGTCGCCCAGATGTCGCCGTTCTTCGTGCTGTCGTCGAAGGCCAAGCCGGTGTCGAAGGTCGCCGATCTCAAGGGCAAGACCGTCGGCATGGCGTCGCTCGGCGGTTCGATGGAAGGCACCCTCAATCTGATGCTCAAGCGCGCCGGCGTTGCCGCCGGGACCGTGAACAAGGTCAAGGTCGCCGACAACGCCGCGAGCTACGCGCTGGTGCAGGCCAATCGGGTCGATGCCTTCTTTGGCAATACCAGCACCATGAACCGCGTGCTGGCCGGCCAGAAAGATGCGGTCGCCATGCCGGTCGACGACGGCATTCCGGGGCAGGTCTATGTCGCAACGCCGAGCGCGATTGCCGCCAATGGCGACGCCTTCGTCAAGTTCCTGCGCGCGGTCCACAAGGCTTCCGTCGCGATCATCGATGCGCCCGACTTGACGCCGATCGTCAAGAGCGTGACCGGCGCCTTCACCATTCCCGGCGCCAATGACATGCCGACGGCCATTCGCGACCTGAAGCAGAATTCGGAAAACTGGAACGCCAAGGGGCGCGCCAATTTGCTGCGCAACGTGCCGGAGATGTGGTCGGAAGGGGTCGCGGCGCTCGCCGACGCCGGCCTGATCAAGACCAAGGTCGATGCCACGACGCTCTATACGAATGCCCTGCTGGACAAGGCGTTGGGCTGATTGAATGCCGTCGCCTGGCTCCGATATCGGTCTGAAGGCTGTCGCCAAGACCTATATGACGCGGTCCGGCGACGCCGTTCACGCCGTCAACCGGGTCGACCTCGATATCGCGCGTGGCGAGTTCGTATCCTTGCTCGGCCCGTCAGGCTGCGGCAAGACCACGATCTTGCGCATGATCGCCGGGCTCGAGCCGCCGACCTCCGGCGAGATCGTGATGCGCGGAGAGGCGGTCTGGCAAAAGGGCCGGCGCTCGGCGGTGGCGACCCGCGACATGGCGATGATGTTTCAGGAAGCGCGTCTGCTGCCCTGGTTCAACATCGAGGAAAACATCGCGCTGCCATTGCGGCTGCGTGGCGAGGACGAGAAAAGCCGGCTTGAGAAGGCGCGCAGCTTGTGCTCGACGGTGGGGCTTTCCGGCTTTGAGCGCGCCCGGCCATCAAACCTGTCGGGCGGTATGCGCCAGCGGGCGGCGCTGGCCCGCGCGCTCGGCACCGAGCCGCAGGCTTTGCTGCTCGATGAACCGTTCGGCGCGCTCGACGCGATGACGCGCGACCAGATGAATATCGAATTGCAGCGAGTCTGCCTGGCGCGCGGCGTTACGGTTGCGTTGGTGACGCATTCGATCGCGGAGGCGGTGTTCCTCAGCGACCGCATCGTGGCGCTGGCGCCGCGACCGAGCCGGGTGGTCGATATTTACACCGTGCCGTTTGAGCGGCCGCGGCCGGTCGAGTTGCAGCGCAGCGCCGCATTCCAGCAACTGGTCGGCCGCATCCGCGACGATATCTTGCGGGCGGCGGCATGAGCGAAAGGACCGACCGTCTGTTGCGGGTATTACTGCCGGTCGTCACGGTCGTGGCGTTCTTCGCGGTATGGACGGTTTATGTCGACAGCGCGAAGGTTTCAGCTTTCATTCTGCCGCCACCGTTGGAGATCGGCTATGCCTTTGTCCGTCTGGTCGGTGACGGCGGCGTCTGGAAACATGTTCTGGTGACGGTCGAGGAGGCGGTCGCGGGCTTTGCCATCGCGGTCGCCTTGGGCCTGGTGTTCGGCACCCTGCTGGCCAAATTGCGGCTGGCCGAAATGGCCTTGAAGCCTTTTATCGTGGCTCTGCAACTGGTGCCCAAGATCGCGCTGGTGCCGCTGTTCATTCTGTGGTTCGGCTTCGGGATCGAATCCAAGGTCGTGATCTCGGCGGCGCTGGCGTTTTTTCCGATCTTTGCCAATGCGCTGATCGGGTTCAAATCTGTCGACCGTGGCGATCGCGATCTTTTCATCAGTATGCAGGCCAAGCCCCTGGCGACGTTCTGGCTGCTCGATCTGCCGTCGGCCTTGCCGGTGATCCTGACCGGCGCCGAAGTCGGCATCGTGCTGGCGATCATCGGCGCGATTGTCGGCGAGTTCATGGGCGGCAATGTCGGTCTGGGCTATCTTGCGGTTGCCAAGTTGCAGGACCTCAAGGTCGCCGACCTCTTCGCCGTCATTCTGCTGCTGACCTTGATCGGCCTGACCCTGTATTCGCTGGTGGCCGGCCTGCGGCGCTGGTTAACGCCCTGGCATCAGGCCGTCGATACCATCATCTGACCGGCCAATCGGTCGTGCCGCGCCAGCGAGACGGCGGCCGCGAAACTGCGCTAGGCTCGCTGCTCCAATCGATTTGTGGCGGCTAGGAAAGAGCGAGCCTTGGAATTTCGCCAGATCAGATACGCCTTGTCGGTCGCCAAGGAGCGCAGCTTCACCAAGGCGGCGAAGCGCCTGAACATCTCGCAGTCGGCGGTCAGCGAGCAGGTCAAGCTGCTTGAGGAGGAAGCCGGCTTTCCGCTATTCCAGCGCACGCCGCGCGGCATCGACGTGACCGACCGTGGCCGGACATACCTCTACGAAGCCGAGCGCATCGTCGGCGATGTGCTCAGTCTGGCCGATACCGCGCGGCGTCTGCGCGGCGCGGCGCAGGATACTTTCACGATCGGTATGGGCTCGGGTCTCGCGCAGATTTTCATGCCGCGGCTGTTCGGCGAACTCGATCAGATCATGCCGGGCACCCGCGTCGAGATCGTGACCGCGCCGACCCGCACCATTTTCGGCGATCTGCACGAGGAACGGCTCGATGCCGTCATCACCATCGAATCCGATCCCGACCGGGTGCCGGCCGGTTTGTCGTTTGATCGCCTGGCCGTCGTCGACATGATGTTGATCGTGCCGCCGAAGCATCCGCTGGCGCGCGTTCGCTCGCCGATCGATGTCGGACGATTGATCGCCGAGCCGATCGTAATGAGCGAGTTGAGTGTCGGCTACGGTCAGGTGGTGATGTCCTTGTTCACGGATCTTGGCATTCGGCCGAACATTCTGGCGATTGCCAATAATGTCGATACCATCAAGGCGATTGTTCAGACGGGGAAAGCCATTGCCATCGTGCCCGGGCCTTGTGCCGATAACGAGGTGGAGCTTGGCGTTCTGAAAAGACTGGCGATCGCGCCAACCCGCAACATCGCGCTCGCTTTGTATCGCCGCCGCCAGCCGTTCTCGCGGCGCAAGGAAGGCCTGTTTTCTGGCCTGCGCGACGCGCTCAAAGGATAGGCATTCAGGCTATCGGTTTTTCCGATAGCGCCATCTCTATTCGGTTTTTGACTTTGGCCGCGCGGCGTCTCGATACTGCGGCATGACATTGCAAGACAGCTCCAAAGCCGTTTCCCGCTTTCGCATCGGTATCGACACCGGTGGCACATTCACCGATATCGTCTCGGTCGATGCCGACACCGGCGCGATGCGCGTGACCAAAGTCGCCTCGACGCCGTCCAATCCGGCAGTCGGGCTGGTGCGCGGCGTCAATGCCATTCTGGCCGCGGGCGGCGCATCGCCGGATACGGTGGTTGGTCTCGCGCATGGCACGACGGTCGCGACCAATGCGCTGCTGCAGGGCGAGATCCGTTCGCTCGGCCTGATCGTGACCGCCGGCTTTCGTCACATCCTGGAGATCGCCCGGCAATCGGTGCCGGACGGCTATGGCAATTCCTACTTCTGGGTAAAGCCTGACCGTCTGGTGCCGCTGCATTTTGTCCGCGAGGTCGGCGGGCGGTTGAATTTCCGCGGTGAGGAGCTGCGGTCGCTGGACGAAGACAGCGTGCGTGCGGCCGCGCGATTCTTCCGTCAGCACAATGTCCAGGCCATCGGCGTCTGTCTGATGCACTCTTATGCCAACGATGCACATGAGCGCCGCGTCGCCGAAATTATTCTGGAAGAATATCCCGAGGCGACCCTGTCGCTATCCTGCGCGGTGCTGCCGGAATATCGCGAATATGAGCGGGCGATCACGACGCTGGTCGACGCCTTCGTCAAGCCGCACATGGATCGCTATCTCAAGCGCATCAATGACGAACTCGGGCCCGTGCTGCGCGACAAGCCGTTCCTGATCATGCAGTCGAGCGGTGGCGTCGCCAGCGCGGCGCAGGTGGTCAAGAAGCCGATCATGACCGCGCTGTCGGGGCCGGCTGCCGGTGCGCTGGGTTCGGCGGTGATCGCGGACCTGGCCGGCTTTCCCGATCTGGTGACGCTGGATGCCGGCGGCACCTCGACCGACTTCTGCATGATCGAGGCCGCCAAGCCGCATTTGACCAATGGCGGTTCGGTCGGGCAATTCCCGGTCCGCATTCCGATGATCGATATCGCGACCATCGGCATTGGTGGCGGCTCGATTGCCTGGATCAGTCGCGAAGGCCATTTGAAGGTCGGTCCGCGCAGCGCCGGCGCCGAGCCGGGGCCGATGTGCTATCCCAATGGCGGCGACGAGCCCGCGATTACCGATGCGAATGTCGTGCTCGGCCGGTTGCCGCCCGCGTTGATCGGTGGCGGCATCGCCCTGAATGTCGAGCGCGCGCGCGCCGGCATCGCCAAGCTGGCGGCGCAACTGCCCGGCAACATGAGCGCCGAGCAGCTCGCCCACGGTGTCATTGAAATCGCCAATTGGGCGCAGGCCAATGCGATCCGCCAGATGACCATTCAGCGCGGTATCGATCCGCGTGACTTCGCCTTGTTGTCTTTCGGCGGTGCGGGGCCGGCGCAATCGGCGGCGGTGATGGAACTGCTGGGCATGAAAGCCTGCATCGTGCCGCCTAATCCCGGCAACCTGTCGGCGCTCGGTCTGCTGGCAGTCGACTGGCGCACGGATCACATCGTCACCAAG
Organism: Rhodopseudomonas sp.; assembly: GCA_016124795.1. GTDB lineage: Bacteria > Pseudomonadota > Alphaproteobacteria > Rhizobiales > Xanthobacteraceae > Pseudolabrys. The sequence continues at coordinate 31,429 of WGNB01000001.1, forward strand.
GTGATGCACGAGGACGACATCGATCTGGCCGCGGTCGCCGGCCATTTCGCCGCGCTGGAGCGCGATGCGACCGCGACTTTGGTGCGCGACGGCATCGATCCGAAGCAGATTCGGATCACGCGTGAAGCCGATATTCGTTACGCCGGACAATCGATGGAGGTGCGGGTGGCCGCGCCTTCGGGCGAGGTCGATGCGGCCTTCCTGGGACGCCTGATTGACGCCTTCAATGCCGGGCATTTGCGGACCTTCGGGTATAATTACGCCGGCAAACAGAAGATCGAAGTGGTGAATTTGTGCGTCTCCGGCTTCGGCCTGATTGAACGCCCTGACATGCCCAAACTGGCCACTGCCAACGGTGCGCCGCAGCTTAAGGGCCGGCGGCCGGTTTACTTCGGCGATCGCTTCGTTGACACGCCGATTTACGACCGTCCGACCTTGCCGCCGGGGTTCACCTTGCAGGGGCCGGCGGTGATCGAGGAGTTCGGCTCGACCACGGTCGTCTTTCCCGGTCAGCATCTGGAAGTCGATCCCTATGGCATTCTCATCGTCCGCGCCGCCGGCGGGAAGGTGGCATCATGAACATTCGAACCACGCCCGGAAACGCCAAGCCCTGGCCGACCGCGCCGAATAGTGTGAGCGTCGCGGTCGATCCGATCATTCTCCAGATCGTCGAGGGCACGCTCAATTCAATCGAGGCCGAGATCGAATTCGCCATCGAGCGGACCGCGCGGTCGCCGATGATCCGCGAGGCGCATGATTATCGCGTCGGGCTGTTCGACCGTTATTGCCGCAAGCTGACGGGCCGATCCTATTCGGCGATGCCGAACGCGGTGGTGCGCGACTTTCCGCCGGAGACGATGAAGCCCGGTGACGTCTTCCTGATGAACGACACCTATCAGACTGAAGGCTCGATCGGCCATTTGCCCGATCTGTGCTCGACAGTGCCGGTGTTCCACGACGGCGAGATCGTCGCCTATATCCAGGCCTTCGGCCATCACGATGACGTCGGCGGGCGGGTGCCGGGCTCGATGCCGGGTACTGCCGTGACCGTGTTCGAGGAAGGCTTGGCCATCCCGCCGGTCAAGCTCTACAACGAAGGCGTCCGCAACGACGCGGTGTTCACGATCCTGCGGCGCAATACCCGCGTGCCCGAGATGCTCAACGCCGACATCGATTCGGAAGTACAGGCCTGCCTGATGGGCGCGCGTCGGATGGCCGGCCTATTCGAACGTTTCGGGCGGGCGCAGGTCGAGGCCTGTTTCCAGACCATTCTCGACAAATGCCGCGATATCTATCGCAACGAATTGCTCGCCAAGATCGCCGACGGCGAATATGCGTGGGAAGACTATGTCGAGCACGATGGCGTTACCGATCCGAAGCTGCACAAGATCGCGCTGAAGATGGTCAAGAAGGGCGGCAAGCTGACGCTCGACTTCACCGGCACCGATCCGCAATCGTCGGGCCCGATCAACTGGCCGGCCGATTACGCCGACGGCGCGTTCCTTATCAAATGGATCGCGCCGATCTTGCGCAATCTCGCCGATACGCCGGAACGTGCGGCCGAGATTCACGTCAACGAGGGCGTCTGCGAGGTCTTCGAGATTATCTTTCCGCCCAAGGGCACGCTGATCACACCGGAATGGCCGGCGGCGACCAATGCGCGCTCCTTCGTTCTGCTGCGCTGCCTCGGTCTATTGGCCGGTGTGGTGGCGCAGGCCGTCGATGGTCGGATGCCGGCGGATCAGGAAACCATTCGTTACACTGGTTTCTTTGGCAAGGACGAAAACGGAAAGTCGTTTCTGTCGCGCGAGGTGCTCGGCGGCGGTTCGGGCGGCCGTTATTATGCCGATGGCAACGATGCCATTCACATTGTGCCGGATTCGCGCAATCAGCCGGCGGAGTTCACCGAGACCCGCTTTCCTCTGCTTGTCGAAAAGCTGGCGCTGAGCACGGATTCAGGCGGCGCCGGTTATCGGCGTGGCGGCCAAGGTTACGAAAAACACTATCGCGCTTTGGTCGATTGCCGCACCATTGTCACCGCCGACCGGGTGCGGTTGGGCTGCTATGGTCTCAATGGCGGCAAGGCCGGGCAGCCCTTCTGTGTCACGGTCGATGCGGAAGGCGCTGCGATCAAGCTCGGCGGTCTGGTCGATGGCGAGCCGGTGCTAGCCGGCCAGGTGGTGCGGATCGTGACCACTGGCGGCGGCGGCTGGGGCGAGCCTCTCGACCGCGAGATCGAATTGGTGCAGCGTGACGTCGTCGAGGGCAGGGTGTCGCCTGCCAGCGCGCGCGACGACTACGGCGTGGTGTTCGACGCTGACACCGGCGACGGCGAACCGGCGGTCGACGAGACGGCAACCCGCCAGTTGCGGGCCGAGAAGCGCGCATCGCGCGTGTCGCCGCCGCCGATGATCGATCGCGGCGAAGGTTTTGAGAAAATGCTGCGCGGGGAATGCGAACCGCGGATGCGGTAACGCAGGAAAATCGTGCAGCTAACGCAAGAAAGAAGAAACGATGGCGATTGAAGTTGCGAAAGTCGAATTGAAGACCGTTCAGGACGCCAGTGGCGTCGCCGCCCTGATCGAAGCCGGGCAGTTTACCGCCGATCAGGTGATCGCGGTCGTCGGCAAGACCGAAGGCAATGGCGGTGTGAACGACTTTACCCGCATTCTGGCCGATCAGGCGTTTCGGAATGTCCTGAAGAAGCACGGCACCCGTAGCGACGCGGAAATCCATAACGTGCCGATGGTGTGGTCGGGCGGTTGCGATGGCGTGATTACCCCGCATGCCACTGTCTTTGCCCGCAACGACAAGACCGGTCCCGCCGATAAGTCGCGGCTGGTGATCGGCACGGCGCTGAGCGCCGAATTGTTGCCGGAAGACATCGGCCGCCCGGCGATGGTGGAGAAGGTGGCGGCGGCGGTGAAGGCCGCGATGAAGGATGCCGGCATCACCGACCCGAAGGACGTTCACTACGTCCAGACCAAGACGCCGCTGTTGACCATCGACTCGGTGCTCGACGCCGAAAAACGCGGCCAGACGGTGGCCTGCGAGGTGCATGAATCGATGGGTGTGTCGAATGGCACCACGGCGCTCGGCATCGCGGTCGCGCTGGGCGAGGTTGCGATGCCTAAGGCCGAGCAGATCTGCAAGGACCTCGATCTTTATTCGTCGGTGGCGTCCTGCTCGTCGGGCGTCGAATTGACGCAGGCGCAGATTGTTCTGCTCGGCAACAAGCCCGGCGCCGGCGGACGATACCGGATCGGTCATGCGGTGATGAAGGACGCGCTCGATATCGATGGCATTTACGATTCAATCCGCAATGCCGGCCTCGATCTGCCGGAGCGCCCGCGCGCCAGCGACCTCAATGGCAAATTGGTCAATTGTTTCATGAAATGCGAGGCCGACCGCACCGGACAGTTGCGTGGGCGCCGTCAGATCATGCTCGACGATTCAGACGTCTCCTGGCATCGCCACATCAAGGCGGCAGTCGGCGGCGTGGCCGCGACCGCGATCGGCGATGCGGCGGTATTCGTGTCAGTCGATGCCATGCATCAGGGGCCGCAGGGTGGCGGGCCGTGCATTGCCATTATTGACGCGGGAGAATGACAGGGAGCCTCCGATTTAGGCACGAGGTTTGCTTGTCTACAAGCGAAGCCGGTCGGTTGCCGGTGCTACCGAAAAGTCGGAAATATCTCGTAGAAACGCGGAGTTATCCCAAATGTCCAAGATTGTCAGCACTCGGCGCCAGGTTGTCGTTGGCGGCCTCGCGGCAGCCAGCGTTGCCGGCTTCTCGCGCAATGCCAATGCCGCCGCCGATCAGGTTCAGGTCGGCGTGTTCCCGATCTCGTCGTCGCTGCCTTATTACATCGCGATCGATCTCGGCTACTTCAAGGAACTCAACATTGAGCCGGTGACGACCAAATTGATGGGCGGTCCGCCCAACGTTGCGGCATTGATGACCAACCAGATCGAGGTTTCCGCAGTGCTGGTAACCCTCGAAGGCCTCAACGCAGACGTGAAGAAGTCCGGTGTGGCGATGTATATCGCCATGCACAGCCAGAACGAACACTACAAGATGGAGCAGTTCGTTGTGCGCCAAGGGCTGGCCGACAAGGTCAAGACCCTGAAAGACTTCAAGGGCCTGAAGTTGATGTCGGCGCCGGGACCGGCCAACCTCAACACCGCCAAGGGCATCCTCGCCAAGGTCGGCCTCAAGGAAGGCGATTATACCATCGATCAGCTCGACATGGGCCAGCACGTCAACGCGATGAAAGCGGGCACGTTTGACGGCGGCTACACGCTGGAGCCGTCGGCCACCATCATGCACAAGATCGGCGCTGCAAAGACCGTCGAAGCCGGCGTGATCGCCAAGTACATTCTCGGCGATCCCATGGCGGACGCCTTTGCCGCCGGCTGCGCCTTTACGTCGGACTTCATCGCCAAGCGTCCGGATGTCGCCAAGCGTTTCGCCGCTGCCTGGGCGAAGGCCATCGAATATATCAAGGCCAATCCGGCTGCGGCGCAGAAGCATCTGGCCAAGAACACCATGACCCCGGCCGACCTGGTCGACGTGGTGCCGCCGCTGGGTTACATCATGACCAAGGACATGAGCCCCAAGCAGCTCGGCTATCTCCAGACTTTCACCGACTTCGGCAATTCGATCGGGGTGGTGCCGGAGAAGATGGACGTCAAGAAGTATCTCAAGTCGTTCTAACTTCCGTATAAGGTCACGTATCATGAATTCGGCGCAGCCCGCTGTTCGATTGCCATCGACCGATGCGGCTGCGCCGAAACGGCCGCATGTCACGATCCGGGGTCTCAGCAAGACCTTCGGCAAGACGGTGATCTACGACAATTTCGATCTCGACATTCCGCGCGGTGAATTGATTTCGGTGTTCGGGCCGAACGGCTGCGGCAAGAGCACGCTGATCAACATGATCGCGGGCCTGATCCCGGTCGATGCCGGCAAGATCCTGTTCGACGGCATGACGCTGTCGGAAATCAAATTTGGCTACGTCTTCCAGAACTATCGCGAAGCGCTGTTTCCGTGGATGCGCGCCTTCGATAACATCGCTTATCCGCTCAAGATGATGAAAGTGCCGCCGGCCGAGCGTAAGGCGCGTACCGAACGGCTGGTCGCCCACCTTGGCATCAAGCTCGATCTCAATATGTATCCGTATCAGATGTCCGGCGGCCAGCAGCAACTGGTATCGATCATGCGGGCGTTGGTGGTCGAGCCGGAAATCCTGTTTCTCGACGAGCCGTTTTCGGCTCTCGACTACGAAATGACGCTGTTCATGCGCGAGCAGTTGCAGAAGCTGTTCATCGAAAGCGGCACCACGATGGTGCTGGTATCGCATGATCTGGAAGAGGCGGTTTATCTCGCCGACCATGTGCTGTTGCTGTCGCGTCATCCGGCCCGGGTGGCCGATTTCACCGAGGTGACCGCGGCACGGCCGCGCACCGATGCGACGCTGTCGGATATCGATTTCGTCCGCACCAAGGCGCATTGCCTCGAGGTGTTCCAGCGCGAAGTGAGGCGGGCATGAACAAGAAGTCCCTGGAACCGTTTCTGCCGATCGTCGGCGTTATCGGCTTGCTCGCGGTCTGGCAGGTGGCCAGTTCGGCGAAATGGGTCGATCCGGTCCTGCTGCCATCGCCTTACGAGGCCGGCAAGGCGTTCTGGATCGGCATGCATGGCGAACTGGGCTTCGATTTCGTCAAGACGATCTATCGCACGGCGATGTCGACGGTGATCGCCGGCATCATCGGCATTCCGCTCGGCATCGTTCTCGGGTCGTCGGAGAAGCTCTACCGGTCGCTGGAATTCGTCATCGACTTTTTTCGCTCGACGCCGGCCTCGGCGATGTTCCCGCTGTTTCTGGTGATGTTCGGCGTTGGCGACGAGACCAAGATTTCGGTTGCCGCATTCGGCGCCATTCTGGTCATCCTGTTCAACGTTGCTTATGGCGTGATGAACGCGCGCAAGACCCGTCTGCTGGCGGCCAAGGTGATGGGCGCTTCGCGGATGCGGGTGCTGTTCGACGTGATGTTGTTCGAATCTCTGCCGCAGACTTTCGTCGGCTTGCGGAACGGGGTTTCCCTTGCGCTGGTGATTATCGTCGTTGCTGAAATGTTCATCGGCTCGCAGGACGGACTGGGGCACAGCGTGTTCGAGGCTCAGCAGCTATTCGAGATGCCGCGTATGTATGCGGCGATCTTTGCCGCCGGTGCGCTCGGCTATGGCCTTAATCTGCTTTTTCTGCTGATTGAGCGGCGGTTTGTGCACTGGTCGGGTAAGTAACCCGCTGACGTCATCGTCTCGGCGGGGCTTGGCCCGGCCACCTATGTCCCGGCAGCTTGACAAGGAAGAAAGACGTGGATGCCCGGCAAGAAGTCGGGCATGACCGTGGTCTATCGAGGAACAGCTTATGTCCAATGCAAGTCTCACCCGGAAATCGGCCGGGGAACTGGTCGCGCTCGTCAAATCACGGGAGATTACACCGGTCGAGATTCTCGATGCCCATCTCGCCGTTATCGAACGTCTCAACCCGACGCTCAATGCGATCGTGACTTTGGCGACCGATCAAGCCCGTGCGGCGGCGATTGAAGCGGGCGACGCCGTGGTGCGCGGCGAGCCGCTTGGCGGACTGCATGGGTTGCCGCTCGGGATCAAGGACGTGACGCCGACGGCCGGCATTCGAACGACGTATGGCTCGCCGTTCTTCAAGGACCATGTGCCGACGGAAGACGCCGAAGCGGTGCGGCGGCTGAAGGCGGCCGGCGGCATTATCCTCGGCAAGACCAATACGCCGGAATTCGCCGCCGGCGCCAACACCTTCAACGATGTGTTCGGCGTCACCCGCAATCCGTGGAATCCGGCTTTGAGCCCCTCGGGGTCATCGGGTGGTTCAGCGGCGGCGGTCGCCAGCGCCATGTTGCCTTTGGCGCAAGGCACCGACTTTGGCTGTTCGGTGCGGATGCCGGCGGCTTTCTGTGGCATCGTCGGGATCAGACCGACGCCGGGGCTGACGCCGAATTATCCGATGCCGCTCGCCTGGGACCCGGGGCAGGTGCATGGGCCGTTGGCGCGCAGCGCCGAGGACGCGGCGTTGATGCTGGATGCGCTGGTCGGTTATAGCCCGCTGTCGCCGATTTCGGTCGCGCCGCCATGGCAGAGTGCGCTCGCCGAAGTGAAGGCGGCGAAGGACGCCAAGGGTCTGCGCATTGCCTATGTCACCGATATTGCCGGCATTGGCGTCGATACCGAGATCGATGCGATTTGCCGCCAGACCGCAATGTCGCTGAAAGACGCTGGTGCCAATGTCGAGGAAATCACCTTCGATGCGTCGGAGGGTAAGGTTCCTTATCAGGCCTGGCGCGGGCTTTGGATGGTCGGCCAGCAATTGGCGAATATCGACAAGCTCGAACAGTTCGGGGTTAATCTGAAGGGCAACGTTAAAGCCGGCCTGAAAGTGACGCCGATGGATTTCGCCGTTGCCGAGCAAGGTCGCGCGGCGTTGTTTCAGAAGTTCCGCGCGTTATTTGAAAATTACGACTTGCTGGTCATGCCGGCGTCGCCGGTCAAGCAGTTTCCGGTCGAGCAGAATTTCCCGACCGAGGTCAATGGCAAGAAGCTCGAGAATTATACCGACTGGATTGCCGGCTCGTTCCTCATCACGCTGATGAGCTTGCCCGGTGGCAGCGTGCCAGCCGGCAAAACCGCCGACGGGCTTCCGGTCGGCATGCAGATCGTCGGTCCGCGTTTCACCGAACCAAAGATTCTGTCGCTGGCCAAGCTGATTCAGCAATTGCATCCGATTGGCTGGCCGCCGCTGGTTTAGGTCGCGGCGCGGCCGATAAACTCCGCCAGCGTGGTCGGTTCGCGCTCCAGCAGCCAGCGCAGCGTATTCGGGTTCCCGCCCAGGCCATGGGCGGCGTAATATCGAAACATTTTGACCAACATGCCGCGCTGGTCGTCGGCCATGCCGGCTTTGCGCGCCCGTTCTTCCCAGACTTCCGGCGCTTCGGCCTGGGCGCGGACCCGACTGCCCAGGATCTCGGCGAGCGTATCGGCGACCTCGCGCTGGTTGATCGGCGCGGTGCCGCAGAGTTCGTAGACCGCGCCGCCGTGGCCGTCTTGCGTCAATACGATACTGGCGGCTTCGGCGACGTCGTCGAGGTCGACCAGGCTGAGGCGGGTCAGGATCGGGTAGGGGATCGGATAGAGGCCTTTGTCGCGGATCGTCGGCCAGACCGCGGCAAGGTTCTGCATATACGGGGCCGGCTGTAGCACGGTGACGTCGAGGCCGCTGGCAAACAGCATCTCCTCGATCCGCATCTTTAGCCAGTGGTGCGGCATGGCTTCGATCTGCGGATGCAACACCGAATGGTAGACCAGCCGCTTTACGTCGGTTGCTTGGGCGGCCGCGATTACGGCGGCGGCATAGGCCGTCTCGTGGGGGCTCATGTTCGGGCCGATGTGGTAGATCGCCTCGCAATCCTTCATCGCCCGGCGCAGACTGGCGGCATCGTCGAAGTCGCCGACCGTGACGGCGGCGGCGCCAGCTTCTTCAACCGTGCCGGTCTGGTCGGCGCGATGGATAAAGGCATGAACGTCCGCGCCTTGCACGGCCAGTTCGCCGATCACCGCTCTGCCGGTTTTGCCGGCCGCGCCGGTGACCAGGATCATCTTCGCCCGTTCCGCGTTCCGGCCGCTGTGCCCTCAGGGCTTGCTTCTTACGCGATTGGCGGTCGGAACGGAATGGCGTCGTGGGTGAATACCGGTGGCGTGACAGCCTTCGGTCCGGATTTCCAAGGTTATGCGTCGGTGCGAGGCGAGACCAGGTTTTCGACGGCGGCGGCGATCGCCAGCAGGCGCGCGTCGCTATTGCTGGCGCCGATCAGCATCAATCCGACCGGGGCTTCACCGGCCTTGTGACAGGGGATCGAGATCGAACAGCCGTCGATGAAGTTGGCGATGGTCGGATTGCGCAACATCAACAGGTTGACGTCGCGATAGGCCTCTTCGGTTGCGAGTGAAGCGAGCGGCGGCGCGACGACCGGCACGGTCGGCATCAGCAGGGCGTCATAAGGCGCCATTGATGTCGTCATGCGGCGGATGAAGTCGGCGCGGGCGGCCATCAGGTCGATATAATCGGCCGCGCTCTGTTCCTTGCCGCGCAGGATCCGGCTGACGACGCGCGGATCGTATTGGTCCTGTTTCCGGGCGATCAGCGGACGATGATAGGCGTAGGACTCGGCCGCGCCGAAACCGCCGAAGCGGTTGATCTGGGCGATTTCGTTCAGTTCGCGCAATGGAATGTCGACGACTTTGACGCCGGCATTGCTCAGGCGATGGCGTGCCGCGTCGAAGGCGCTGGCGACAGTGGTGTCGATGCCGTCGAACACCATCGTCCGGGGAATGGCCAGCCGCAGCCCGTCGAGCGGGAAGGGTGACAGTGCGGTGGGGGCTTCGCCGGCCAGGATAGCGTCGAGCGTCGCACAGCAGGCAACGCTTTGTGCAATCGGACCGATTGAATCGAGCGAGGTCGACAGCGGGACCGTGCCGTCGAGCGGGACACGCCGGGCGGTTGGCTTGAAGCCGACCAGTCCACACAAAGCCGCGGGAATGCGGCATGACCCGCCCGTGTCGGTGCCAAGCGCGGCATAGGCCATGCTGTCGGTGACCGACACGGCGGCCCCCGACGACGAGCCGCCGGGAATGCGGCCGGTCGCGCGGTCATAGACATTGAGCGGGGTGCCGTAGTGCGGATTGATGCCAAGTCCGGAGAAGGCAAACTCCGTCATATTGGTGCGACCAATTGGAATGAAGCCGGCGGCCCTCAGCCGCGCGACGGCAACCGCGTCGCGGTGCGCCGGCGCGGCATCGGACAACACGGTCGAACCGGCGGTCGTAATGTCGCCGGCCATGTCGAACAGGTCCTTGATCGAGATCGGGATCCCGGCGAATGGCGAAGTTTCGCTGCCCTGCTGGCGCGCACGATCATGGTAATCGGCGGCGGTCCGGGCCTGACTGTTATGGACTTTGAGAAACGCGCGGCTGCCTTCGCCGTTCGGGTCGTCGATCCGCGCCAGACATTGCTCGACCAGTTCGCGGCTGGTCGTCCGGCTGTCCGGGTTGGCCAGCGTGGCAGCAAGGTTGGCGAGGCTCGGCATTGGCTATCTCCATGGCGCAATTCGGAATGGCGCAATTCGGGCCTGGCGCAGGAGACGCGTGGCCCTAAACAGTGAAATATCACAGTAGCAATGCAAAAAATCTATTTTTATCATCATATTGAATGTAAATAATGGTTGTGAAATATCACTGTCATACTGTACAAGGGTCTAACGGATATCGCGAACGGAGTTGGAATGGCCCTGCGCACCCTGACCCTGAGTTTTCAAAATGGTTCCGGCTCTCAGCCCGAGGCGGTGCCGGTGCGCCAAACCGTGGTTGCCGGGTGGACCGGCCGCGATCCGGCTGCGGTCGAAAAGCACATCGTTGAACTTGAAGCGCTCGGCGTAGCGCGGCCGGCCTCGACCCCGATTTTCTATCGCGTGGCTTCGGCCCGTTTGACCACCGATGGCGTGATCGAGGTGTCGGGCGCGACCTCGGGTGGCGAGGTCGAGTATCTGCTGCTCCGGCACGGGGGTCGCACCTGGGTCGGCGTCGGTTCCGACCATACCGACCGCGAGGTCGAAAAATTTGGCGTCACCATTTCCAAGCAGATGTGTGACAAGCCGATCGCGTCACAATTCTGGGCGTTCGACGAGGTCGCGCCGCACTGGGATCAGTTGATCCTGCGGTCATATGTCGTCGAGAACGGTCAGCGCGTCATCTATCAGGAAGGTCCGGTGGCGGCGATGCTGTCGCCCGCCGATCTGCTGGCGCGCTTTGCGCCCGATGGCGCCCTCCCGGACGATACGCTGATGTTCTGCGGCACCTTGGCCGCCCATGGCGGCGTGCGCGCGACCGGTCAATTTGCCTTCGAGATCGAAGATCCCGTGCTCAAACGCAAGATCGCGCATGAATATCGGGTGACCTGTCTACCGGTGTTGGGATGAGCCAGGAACTGACCGCTTCATCGACGCCGCGCCGCAAGACCGTCTTGCGGCCCCGGCCGGCGCTCGGTACCGCCGAGCGGCATTCGACGCCGCAATCGCTACGCGATCTCGCTTATGAAGCGATCAAGTTCCGCATCATCACCTGCGCTTTCAAGCCCGGCGAATATGTCAACGAGGCCCGCGTCGCCGCCGTTCTCGGGCTCGGTCGCACGCCGGTCCATCAGGCGATCGACCGGCTGATGCTGGAAGGCATGGTCGAGGTCATTCCGCGCAAGGGCGTCATCGTCAAGCCGGTCAGTCTCGATGAGGTTTTGCAGATCATCGAAGCTCGCATGATCGTTGAGCCGCAAGGCGTGCGCCTGGCCGCGGAGCGGGCTGACGAAGCCGATATTGGCGCGCTGGGTGATATTCTCGGCCGGGCGTCGCAATGGACAGCGGTGCGCAATGTCGAGCAGATGATGTTGCTCGACCGCGAATTCCACCTTGTGCTGGCGCGTGCCGCGCGCAACGAAGTGTTTGGCGACATTCTGCGCAAGCTGCATGAACGGTCGTTGCGCTTCTGGTTCATCTCGCTGGCGGATGCCGGTCATCACGGTGCCGTCCAGGAAGAACACGAGGCGATCCTGCGGGCGATCCGCGCCCGCAACCCGCAAGCCGCGGAAGCGGCCATGCGCCATCACATTGATTCATTCCGCAAGAACGTCGCCCGCTATCTGTGACCCGGGCGCGAACAGCGCCAATGTGCCGAGGACCCGACCATGCCGATGAACAAGCCGCATATTGAATTTCTCCGCCTCGATATGAACGAGGGCTGGGCATCGCCGCCCGGCTATCCGGCGGGTATCCAGCAGAAGATCCTCGCCAGCGATCTCGACGAAACCAACAAGATGGGCAGCCGCACCCGCCTGCTGCGCTTTGCGCCCGGCGAATACACCACGGCGCCCTTTGTCCACGATCACTGGGAAGAAGTGTTCCTGCTGTCGGGCGATTTGATCGTCGGCAACGACGCCCAGGGCAAGGGTGGCGAATCCTTTTCCGCGCCGACTTATGCCTGCCGTCCGCCGGGCGCTTATCACGGGCCGTTCAAGTCCGAAGCCGGCTGCATGCTCTACGAAATCCACTACTACGACGAAAGCGGCAAATAACGCCGCTTCGTCACTGCGCCGCCCCGTTTGCCGGTCCGTCGTTTTCAGTGTTGAAAGGATGTCTCGTATGACGACCTCATCGAAAAGTTCCTGGTTCAAAAAGTCGGTCGGTCTATCGGTGGCCGTGGCGGCCATCGCCGCGATGGCGGTCACGTCGGCCAATGCCCAATGGGTCAACAAGTCCGGCCTCGGCGGCCTGGCGCCGCCGTCCAACGGGTCTTACCTGGTGCCGATCATCGAGCACCTGAAGCTCGATCAGAAATACGGCCTCGATTTCGACATCAAGCTCTATCCGAACCCGGGCATCCTCTATTCGGAATTCGCCGCCGGCCGCACCGCGGTGACCTTTGGCGCGCTTTATAATGGCGCCAATTTCTATGTGCGCGGCATGCCGGTGCAGTTGCTGTTCACGGTATCGACCGCGAACCACGCCTTCATCTCGAAGCTGGATGGCGTTCATAAGGCCGAAGACCTCAAGGGCAAGACGATTGCCGCGACGACCAGTTCCGGCTTCTACGGCATGGCGTCGTTCTTCCTGAAGCAGAACAAGCTCGACCCGCGTAGCAACGTCAACGTCATCGCGGCCTCGCCGGCGGCGGTGCAGGCACAGTTGCTCGCTGGCCGCGCCGATGCCGGCCTGCTGTTCGATCCGGCGCTGTCCGACATGCTGACCAAGGGCTTTCATCTGGTCGGCGACATGAATGGCGGCATCCGTCAGGCGCTGTCGATGAAGTCCGATGCGCCGGTCTGGTACCTCGGCGCTTTCGCTTACAAGAAGTGGATCGACGAGAATCCCAAGCGCGCCGTAGCGACGCTCAAGATGTGGCAGGAAGCGGCGAAGTTCTACAACGAACATCCCGCCGAGGCCGACAAGATCATCAGCGATTTCACCAAGATCCCGCTGGTGGCCATGGAAAAGAGCCGCGCGTTGAAGCTGACCCAGTTCCAGGTGATGCCGGCGATCGAGCAGAAGGACAATCTCGATGCGTTGTTCCGCGGCTTCAAGGATGCGGGCTTCCTGACCGCGGTGCCCGATGCCGGCGTCTATTACGCCTGGCCTAAGCCTTAACACGAGCGTCGAACCCGGCAGGGGGCCGATCGGCCCCTTGCCGGCGGAGCTTCACTCTTAAACCTCACTTTGGCGTTCGGAAGGCGACTGTCGCGTAATGGCCAACCCTCCATCAGCAAGTTCAGGAAATGCCCGGCTGCGGCAGACCTCGCTGTGGCTGTTCAAGTCGATATTGCCGTTCGCGGCGCTCGCCGCGTTGTGGCAGTTCGCCACGTTGTTCTTCCCGGCCTTCCTGTTTCCCGATCTGCTGCACATCGTTCGCGATGTCGGTCAGATCTTTACATCCTGGGATATGTTGTCGGCGGCGTTGGTGACCTGGGGGCGGCTGATCTTCGCGGTCGCCGTATCCTTGGTGATCGGCATTCCGATCGGTCTCGCCATGGGCCTGTCGCGCGGCATCGACGATTTCGTGCGGCCGATCGTGAAATTCATCATGGGCGTGCCGGCGCTGAACTGGGTCATTATTGTGGTGATCTGGTTCGGTAGCGTCGAACTGCGGATTTCATTTGTCCTGGTGATGCTGTGCGTGCCGATTACGGTGTTCTGCGTTTACGACGGTGTCCGAGCGATCGACCGTAAACTGACGGATATGGTGCTGTCGTTTGGCGCGAGCCGGTTGCAGCATGTCCGGCTGTTGTTGTGGCCTTACGTCAAGGCGTCGGCTTTCACTGCCACCAAGCTCAACGTTGGTAACGCGATCCGGACCGTGATCGTTGCCGAACTGGTTGGCGCGCCGTCCGGCATCGGCCGCGAGCTCGATATGGCCAAGAACCTGTTCGACATGCCGATGGTGCTGGCCTGGACGCTGGTAATGGTGACCATGGGCTTCATCATGTCGTTTGGCATCGAACAGGCCGAGCGCGTGGTGCTGCGCTGGCGGGGAGGGAGCCATGGCCGTGAATAAATTGGCCCCGGTGAATGCGAGCGTCAAGGCCGGCGCGCCGGCGGCTGCCGTCGTGCCGAAGATCAGGATCGATCGCGCGCGCAAGACCTTCGTTCAGAAAAATGGCGGCGCGGTCGAGGCGATCCGTGAACTGACATTCGATGTCGCGGCCAACGATTACGTTGCGATTGTCGGGCCGACCGGCGCCGGCAAGTCGGTGCTGTTCGATTGCCTGCTGGGGCTCAAGACGCTCGATTCCGGCAGGATCGAAATCGACGGCCAGCCGATTGCGAATTATATCGGCGCGCGCAGCGGCCGGATCACGCGGATTTTCCAGGAAGACCGCCTGCTGCCCTGGCTGTCGGCGACCGACAATGTCGCGCTCGGGCTTCAGATTCGCGGCGTGCCCGAAAAGGAGCGGCGCGACATCGCGCGCCGCTGGCTCGCCGATGTCGGCTTGCACGAGTTCGTCGATGCGCTGCCCAGCGAGTTGTCCGGCGGCATGCGTCAGCGCACCAATATCGCGCGGGCCTTCGCGACCGCCCCGGAAATCATCCTGCTCGATGAGGCCTTCAGCGCACTCGATGAAATCACTGCCATGAAATTGCGCAGCGATTTTCTGACGCTGGCCCACCATCAAAAAATGACCTTCGTGATGGTGACCCACAGCATCGACGAGGCGATCTTTCTCGGCAATCGAATTCTGGTCTTCGGTGCGCCGGCGCGCGTGGTTCATGAGATCGCGGTGCCGCCGGGTGCGGCCGAGGATCGGGTGGTGGCGGACCGGATCCGCGACGAGATCCGCACCTGGATTTCGGCCTCGGGCCGGGATGCATCGCGGACCGTCAATAGCGAACTGGAAAACGAGTAAGGACACATGAGCGTCGAAGAACGGGTATTTATCGCCGGAGCCGGCCCGGTCGGCATGGTCGCCGCCGCCAATCTGGTTCGCTATGGCATTCCGGTGACTGTTTTTGAGGCCGGTGCGAAGTTAAGCGGCGAGTCGCGGGCCTCAACCTTTCATCCTTCGACCCTCGATATGCTGGACGATCTCGGCTTTGCCAAGCCCCTGATCGAGACCGGTCTGGTTGCGCCGCGATTCCAGTATCGCACCCGTCAGGATGGCATCATCGGTGCCTTCGATTTTGCCGCAATCGCTGACGCGACGCGGCATCCTTATCGACTGCAAAACGAACAGTTCAAGCTCACGCGCATCATTCTCGACAAGCTTAAGGACAATCCGAACTTCAAGATCGAGTTTGGCAAAGAGGTTGCCGGGGTCGAACAGGATAGCGATAGCGTGACGGTGTCATTCGCCAATGGTGCGGCGGCGGAAACCCGTAGTGGCCGCTGGCTGATCGGGGCGGATGGGGCGAGCAGCGCGATCCGCCACGGCCTGAATATCGAATTCGAAGGCTTTACCTGGCCCGAGCGCTTTCTGGTCGTGAGTACGCCGTTCGATTTCTACAGCGTCATTCCGGGCCTGGATTCGGTCAGCTATGTCGCCGATCCCGAGCAGTGGTATTTTCTGCTGCAAATTCCGGGGATGTGGCGGGTGATGTTCCCGATTGCCGCCGACATGTCGGACGAGGCGGCAATGGCGCCGGACTATGCTCAGGCCTCGCTGCGCCGGGTCGTGCCGGAGGTGGCCAATTTCGAGGTGCTGCACACGACCTTGTATCGCGTCCATCAGCGGGTCGCGAAGACGTATCGCAACGGTCGGGCATTCCTGGCCGGTGACGCGGCCCACATTAATAATCCGCTCGGCGGCATGGGCATGAACGGCGGCATTCACGACGCGATCAATTTGACCGAACGGCTGGCCATGGTCGTGAAGGGGGGCGCACCGGACGAGGAGCTCGACCGTTACGACCGGCAGCGCCGGCAGGTGACGGTCGAATATGTCCAGTCACAAACCATCAAGAACAAGCAGAATTTGGAAGCCAGGACCGAAGAGGATCGCGTGCGGTTCCGCGACGAGATGCAACGGGCCTCGGAAGATCCCGTTCTGGCGCGTCAGTACCTGATGCGCGTTTCGATGTTCGCGAGCCTCAAACGTGCGGCGGAACTCGGCTGACCGTTTCGGCGATCAAGGTGACAGGTGTTCTATGGGTGTTGACGAGCGGCTTATATTGATTTCCGGTGGCGGCCCGGTCGGGCTGTTGAGCGCCTGGCTGTTGGGGCGCAAGGGCCTTAAGGTGCGGCTGTTCGATGTCAACGACAGCCCGCAAGCCGACCCGCGCGCCGCCACGACCCATCCGGCGACACTTGACCTTCTTGCTGACGATGGTCTCGCCGACGACATGGCCCGTGTCGGGCTGGTCGCGCCGATATTTCAGTTCTGGGACCGGCCGAATCACCAGTTGGTCGCCGAGTTCGATCATGCGGTGCTCAAGAACGATACTCAACATCCCTTCGTCGTCCAGTGCGAGCAGTTCAAGACCGCCAAGCTATTGCTCGATCGCGTCCGCAAGTTGCCGAACGTCGAATTGCTCTATGGTCACGAAGTGCTCGACCTGCGCCAGACCGCGGATGCGGTCAGTGTCGACGTGCGCGGGCCCAATGGCGTCGTCTCGCATAGCGGGGCTTATCTGATTGGCGCCGACGGCGGCCGCAGCGTCGTGCGCAAGCAGAGCGATATACCCTTTGACGGTTTCACCTGGCCGGAACGTTTTATCGTCCTGACCACGCCGGCGGATTTGCAGGCGTTGCATGGCGTCTCCGTTCGCAGCTATTTCGCCGACCCGGATGAATGGTGCAACTGTTTCAAGGTCTCGGCCGACGGCCCGCCCGGGCTGTGGCGCACGGTGTTTCCGGCCAAGCCCGAAGTGCCGGAAGCCGATCTGATGAGCGATGCCGGCGTTCAGTCGCGCCTGCAGCATCTGTTTCCGTCGGACAAACCTTACGAGATCGTCCACCGCAACTTGTATGTGACGCATCAGCGAGTGGCGGCGACGTTCCGCAAGGGCCGGGTGTTGCTCGCCGGCGATTCCGCGCACGTCAACAATCCGATCGGCGGCATGGGGCTCAACGGCGGCATTCAGGATGCCGCCAATTTGGCCGAAAAGCTTGGCCGCGTCATGCTCGATGGCGAACCGGACGATCTGCTCGATCTGTACAGCTTGCAACGCCGGACGGTGGCGACCGAGTTCGTGCAGGAGCAGTCGATTGCTAACAAGAAGCGCCTTGAGGCTCGTGACGCCGACACCCGCAAGCGCAATCTCGATGAATTGCGGGCGATGGCCGCCGACCCGGCGCGCGCCCGCAAATTTCTGCTCGGCACCTCGATGCTCGCCAGTCAGGCGCGCGTCGCCGCCATGACACTTCACGAGTCCGCCACGGAGCGCTGACATGTCGTCTTCTGAATCGTCTTCATCGCCTCGGATGCGATCTTATCTGGCGGCGGCTGCCCGTTTCCGGTCCGGTGAAGATACGCCGCGCGCGTTTCTGGAGCGGTGTCTGGAGGCCTACGCCGCGTGGGAGCCGAAGATCGGCGCCTTCGTGCATACCAGCTTCGAAACGGCGCGGGCCGCCGCCGATGCTTCGACGGTGCGTTGGCGTGCCGGCAAGCCGCTGTCGGCCATCGACGGCATGCCGGTCGGCGTCAAGGACATCATCGAAACCGCGACGATGCCGACCGAGATGGGCTCACCGTTGTTCGAAGGCTGGTGCTCCGGCTGGGATGCCGCCGCCGTAACCGCCTTGCGCGATGCGGGTGCGGTGATCGTCGGCAAGACGGTGACGACCGAGTTTGCCGCGTCCGAACCGCGCGGCACCCGCAATCCATGGGATGTCGCGCGCACGCCGGGCGGTTCGAGCAGCGGCTCGGCCGCCGCCGTTGGCGCCGGGTTGCTGAGCGCCGGATTGGGCACGCAGGTGATCGGGTCGATCGTGCGGCCGGCCGGTTATTGCGGCTGCGTCGGTTACAAGCCGAGCGTCGGCGCGATCAACCGTGGCGGCAGCCATGATTATCTGAGTCAGAGCAGCACCGGTGTTCTGGCGGCAACCTTGGACGATGCCTGGCAGGTCGCGATCGAGATTGCGGCGCGTGTCGGTGGCGATCCGGGCTATGTCGGTCTGGTCGGTCCGGCGACGCCGCCGGCCGCGAATAAGCCGCGCCGCCTGACCGTGCTCGAAACCGCCGGCTGGTCGGTGGCATCGGCTGAAGCGAAGGCCGCGCTGGAAGCCGCCGTGGCGCGGCTTGGTGCTTCCGGGGTCGAGATCATCACGCGGCGCTCGCATGCCGAGGTCGAGGCGGTCGAAGTCGCGATCCTGGAGTCCTTCGCGGTTTCGACGAAGATCAACGACTGGGAATGGCGCTGGCCGCTCAATAGTTTCCACGAGCGCGACGCCAGCAAGCTCTCCCGCGCCATGGTCGACCGGCTCGGCCGCGCCGAGGCGATGAAAGTGTCGGACTATCGCGCTGCGCTCGCCGAACGCGCGCGGGTGCGCGGTCTTTATGCCGCGCTGGCCTCGCTCTGCGATGCTTGCATTACGCTGACCGCGCCGAGTGCTGCGCCGGTCGGGCTTGCCACGACCGGCAATCCGATCTTCGTGGTGCCAGGTTCGTTGCTCGGCATTCCGGCGCTGGCGCTCCCGCTGTTGCAGGAACAAGGACTGCCGCTTGGCTTGCAGGTCATGGGTTTCAGCGAGGCCGATGCCGAGTTGTTCGCGACGGCCGCCTGGGTCACCCAGGCGCTTGTCGATCAGGCGCCCGGCGGCCTCGATGACTAATGCCAAGGCTCTCAATCCGGCGCTGAAGTCCTATGACGACGCGGCCGCGGCGGCAAGGCGTGGTTATCCGGATCTGCACGACCACGTCATGGCGCTGGCCCACGAGGACCTGCTGGTCGTGGTCGACGAGCCGATCAACAAAGATACCGAGATGCACCCGCTGGTGCGGTGGCAGTATCGCGGTGGTATCGCCGAGCCGGACCGCAAGGCGTTCCTGTTCACCAAGCCGACGGATTCAAAAGGCCGCAAGTTCGAAGGCTCGGTGCTGGTCGCGGGGCTTGCCGCCAATCGCGACGTCTATCGGGTCGGTTTCGGCAAGCCGCTCGAGGATATCGGGCGGGTCTGGATCAACGCCATCGCCAATCCGTTGACGCCGCGCATCGTCGCGGACGCGCCGTGTCAGGAGATCGTCACCGTCGGCGACGAACTCGATCAAGACGGCATGGCGCTCGACGGTCTGCCGGTGCCGATTTCGACACCGGGCTGGGATAACGCGCCCTACCTCTCGGCCGGGCATTACATCACCAAGGACCCCGACACCGGGGTTCAGAACGTCGGAAATTATCGCGGCCAGTTGAAAGGGCCGCGTTGTCTCGGCATGAATCCCTCGGTCGAATTGCGCGCCGGGATCTATACGCATTGGCTGAAGTACAAGGCGCTTGGCCAACCGATGCCTTGCGCCGTTGTCGTCGGTTGTCCTCCGGCGGTGTCCTATGCCGCCGTGCAGAAGATGCCGGAGCATCTCGACGAGGTTGCGGTCGCCGGCGCTCTGGCCGGCGCGCCGATCAACGTGGTCAAGGCCAAAACCGTCGATTTGATGGTGCCGGCCGAGGCCGAGATCGTCATTGAAGGCTTCATCAACACCAATCTGCTGGAGCCGGAAGCGCCTTTCGGCGAGTCCCACGGCTACGTCAATTTGCAGGAATACAACGCCTTCATGGACGTAACCGCGATCACGCGGCGCAAACATCCGATCCTGACGTCCTTCATCAGTCAAGTGACGCCGAGCGAGTCGAGCGTCATCCGCCGGGTCGCGATGGAGCCGGTGTTCCTCAATCACTTGCAGAATGTGCTCGGTATCCGGGCGGTCAAGCGGGTGTCGATGCATGAGCCGTTGACCAGTCTTTATGCCGTGATCGCCATCCAATTCGCCCGTGGCGTGCCCGAAACCGAAGTCTGGCGCGCGCTCTATGGAGCTTCGTCGTTGCATCGCTTCGCCGGCAAATGGATTGTCGCCATCGACGAGGACATCGATCCGGAAAATGCCGATGCGCTGTTCTGGGCGATGTCCTATCGCTGTCAGCCGCAATACGATCTCAAGGTTCTCGATCACAAGGATGCCGGTCACGGCCCGCGCGGTCCACGCGACAATGGCGAGAGCGCGGCGGTCTTGATTAACGCCTTACTTAAGGGAACTTTCGCGCCGGTCGCCTTGCCCAAGCGTGAGTTCATGGAGCACGCCAGGGAAATCTGGCAACGCCTCGGCTTGCCGCCCCTGAAGCCGGAATCGCCGTGGCATGGCTATGATCTCGGTCATTGGCCGGCCGATCTCGAACGTCAGGCGCGCATGGCGGTCGAGAGCGATTACTTCTCGCTTGGCACGGAGCTTGCAAAACTGCGGCGGGCCGATGTCGAGATGAATCAACCCGTGACGCGCGATCCATCGCAAGGGTGAACGGTCAATTTCATCGCAGAGCAAACGTAACGAGTCGAACGAGAGGGATAGTTATCATGGCTTTGGTGCATTCAGGACGTGGACGGCGAGCCGGCGTGATGATCGCGACGTTGATGGCGACGGCATTGACACTGACGGCCGCCAAGGCCGAGGAGCTGAAAGTCTGGCGTCACGGTGTGGTCGAAGCCAAGAGCGATGCCGGTTTCGTTTTCATGGCGGCCAAGAATGGCTTTGCCGAAAAGCAGGGCCTCAAGATCGAGATGGTGCAGTTCAAGGGCGATGCGCTGGCGCTGCGCGCAATGCTCGCCGGTGAACTCGATAGCTATGAAGGCAGCCCGGGTGCGCCGATCCTGGCTGGTTCGCGCGGCGGCGACGTCAAGGTGGTCGGTTGTTATTGGCCGGGCCTGACCTATGGCATTTACGCGAAGCCGGACATCAAGAGCCCGGCCGATCTCAAGGGCAAGACCATGGCGATTTCGTCGCCCGGCGCCTTGCCGGATCTGCTCGCCCGAGCGGTTCTTGATAAATATAACATCAAGCCGAACGAAGTGCGTTTCAGCGTGATGGGCAGCGATGGCGATCGCTTCAAGGCGGTGGCGGCCGGGGTGGTCGACGCTGCGGCGGCTTCGACCGGTTTCCTGCCTTTGGCCAAGAAGAACAACATCAAATTGCTCGTCAATGCGCACGACGACGTGCCGAACTATCTGCGCTTCTGCATCAACACCACTGGCAAGACCATCAAGAGCCGCGGTGACGACCTCGCCAAGTTCCTGGCCGCCGAAATGAACGCCTGGACCTATGCGTTGGCCAACCGCGACAAGGTCGTGGCTCTGTCCAATGAATTGACCCACAGCAAGCCCGACGATCCGCGCGCCGGCTTCATCTTCGACGAGGTCAAGAGCATTTCGGCGATCGATCCGGCGATGCCGATCCCGATGGAGAAGTTGACCTGGATGCGCGATCTTCTGGTCAAGACCGGCAACCTGACCAAACCGGTCGATATGAAGGCACTGGTCGACGATGGCCCGCGCGAAAAGGCCCTCAAGCTGATCGGTAAATAATACCGGTCGACGCAGACCTCAGTTACAGCAGGGGCCCGGCGCCGTCCGGGTCCCGAAGGAGCGGGTATGGGAGAAGTTAGCCTTATCGACGTCTCGAAGTCGTTCAATATCAAAATCGACTCCGAGATTCATACCGTGCAGGCGCTGCGCAATGTCGGCTTCACGATCCGGGACGGCGAGATCGCCGTATTGATTGGGCCGTCCGGCTGCGGCAAGACCACCGCCTTGCGCGTCGCGATGGGCCTGGAGACGGCGAGCTCTGGCAGCGTGCTGGTCGACGGTCGCGAAGTACGCGGTTGCGGTTACGACCGTGGTATGGTGTTTCAGCACGCCGAACTTCTGCCCTGGCTGAATGCGTTGCAGAACGTGATGTTCGGCCTTGAAATGAAGGGTATGCGCGGCGCCGAATTGCATGACACCGCGATGCGCTATCTCGATCTGGTCGGTCTGAAGGGCGCCTGGAACCGCAGGCCGCATCAATTGTCCGGCGGCATGAAGCAGCGTGTCGGCATTGCCCGCGCACTGGCGATCGATCCCAAGGTGCTGCTGATGGACGAACCGTTCGGCGCGCTCGATGCCCAGACTCGCGAGTCGTTGCAGAGCGAGTTGCTCGACATTCAGGCCCGCACCGGCAAGACCGTGGTGTTCGTCACCCACGACCTCGATGAGGCGGTGCTGCTCGCCGACCGGGTCTTCGTGATGCGGGCCGGGGAGCTTCAGGAAATTATCGATGTGCCGTTGCCGAGGCCGCGCGGCGATCTTGGTGTGTTGCGCGGTTCGCCGGAATTCGCCGCTGCCCGCTACAAGATCTGGCAGGCGTTGCATCAGGCTGAATCGGTCGCCCATTAGTTTTACGGCGTTGGAGTCCAGGATTATGGTCGATCTGACCGCTCAGGATATGCACATGAACCAGACTTCCCCGGTGACCGCCGCCAAGTCCGAGGTCAAACCCAGGCCCAAATTGCGGGCGCGGCGGGCCGTACCATCCTGGGCGATCACGGTGGCGACCATCGGGCTCTTGATCGCGCTGTGGGAGTATTTCGGGCGCGACGTCAACCCGATCTTCGGTTCTTATCCGAGTGCGATTGCGGCGGCCGGTTGGGATATGCTCAGGACTGGCGAATTGGGCGCGGCGATGGTGCAGAGCCTTGAGCCCTTCGTCGCCGGTTTCGTGCTGGCGCTGGTGTTCGGCGTGCCGCTCGGCCTGCTGCTTGGGCGCTTCCGGGTGTTCGAGGCCGCCTTTGGCATTCTGGTGACTGGCGGTTACGCCATGCCCCTGGTTGCTCTGGTGCCGCTGCTGGTGCTGTGGCTCGGCCTTGGTTTCAAGGTCAAGGTGGCGATCATCTTTCTGATGTGCGTATTCCCGATCGCCATCAACACCTGGCTTGGCGTCAAGGTGGTATCGAAGACGCTGATCGAGGTGGGCCGTGCTTTCGTCGCGCCGAACATGGTGATCCTGCGCCGCATCGTGTTCCCAGCGACGCTGCCTTATATCATGGCCGGCGTGAAACTGGCGGTCGGGCGCGGGGTCGTGGCGATGGTGATCGCCGAATTCTTTACCGCGATTTCCGGCCTTGGCGGCATCATCATCAACTCCGCGACCAATTTCGACACCGCCCGGATGTTCGTGCCGATCATTGTCATCATGGTGCTAGCGACTTTGCTCAATGCGCTGGTCGGCGTGGTTGAGCGCTGGATCGCGCCGTGGCAGTCTGAAATTTCGGCGCGCGACTAGGCACGCGTCGGTTGAGGTTGTCATTGAAAACGAAAGTCACACGATGAAGCTTGCCGTCCCCGACATGATTTCGAATTCCTATTTCCCGGCGATCGCGGCGATCGAACTCGGGTTCTTCAAGGAAGAGGGGCTCGACGTCGAACTCGAACTGATCTTTCCGGTCGACAAGACCTATGCCGCCTTGCGCGACGGTTCGATCGATTTCGTCGCCGGTTCGGCCCATTCGGCGCTGGCGGCCTTCCCGGAATGGCAGGGCGTCAAGCTGCTCTGCGCCCAGGCGCAGGGCATGTACTGGTTTCTGGTGATGCACAAGGATTTCGGTGCGACGCGCGGCGATCTCAATGCCGTCAAGGGCAGGCGTATCGGCGCCGCGCCCTGGGTCGAGATGGGCTTGCGGCGGCTGCTGATCGAAGGCGGCATCGATCTCGCGCGCGACAAGGTCAATATCGCGCCGGTTCCGGGCGCGGTCGGCGCTACCGTCAATTTCGGCCTGATGGCAGCGAAAGCGCTGGAAGAGCGGACCATTGATGGCTTCTGGGCCAACGGCATGGGCACCGAAGTCGCGGTGCAGCGCGGCGTTGGTACCGTGGTGCTGGACGTTCGCCGCGGCGATGGACCCAAGCCCTGTTTCAACTATACGATGGCCTCGCTTGCCGCCGCCGACAGCCTGCTTGACCGCGCGCCGGAGACGGCCGGCGCGGCGGTGCGGGCCATGGCCAAGACCCATGCCGCCCTGAAGGCGGATGTCTCGCTGGCCACCAAGATCGGCCGCAAGGTGTTTCCCGCCATGGAGGCCGAACTGATCGCCGGCCTGATCCAGCGCGATTTGCCGTATTTCCAGACCGGAATATCGCGTGAATTCGTCGCCGGCATGAACCAGTTCGCGCGCGATATCGGTATCCTGAAGGGCGATCCGGCCTATGAGCAGATCGTCGTCACAGAAGGTCGCGTCTGATTGTCAGGCCGGCGTCGTCGCCGGCGGCGCGATCAAGTCTATCGGCTAATCGACGGGCCGGCCGACACCATGCAAATTTGGCGTCCATCCGATAGGGTGGACGCCATTTTCGTTTTGTTGTCAGCCGCCACAGGAACGCCGCCATGAATGCCGATCTGATCCTGAAGTCCGGGCGTTTTACTACGCTTGACCGCGCCAATCCGTCGGCGACCGCCGTCGCCATCAGCGGAGGTGTGTTCACCGCCGTCGGCTCGGATAGCGATGCGATGGCGCTGGCGGGCCCTGCGACGCGCATTATCGACCTGAAGGGCCGCCGGGTGCTGCCCGGCCTGATCGACAACCACCTGCACATCATCCGGGGCGGGCTCAACTTCAATATGGAATTGCGCTGGGACGGCATTCGCAGCCTGTCCGACGCGATGGCGATGCTCAGGCGTCAGGTAGCGATTACGCCCCCGCCGCAATGGGTGCGGGTCGTTGGCGGCTTTACCGAACATCAATTCGCCGAGAAGCGCCTGCCGACCATTGACGAACTGAACGCGGCCGCGCCCGATACGCCGGTTTTTATCCTGCACCTTTACGATCGTGCGCTGCTCAATGGCGCGGCTTTGCGCGCGGTCGGTTATACCAGGGAGACGCCCAATCCGCCGGGCGGCGAAATCGTTCGTGATGCTCAAGGCAATCCAACCGGATTGCTGTTGGCCAGGCCCAATGCCGGTCTGCTTTACGCCACGCTGGCGCGCGGGCCGAAGCTGCCGCTCGAATATCAGATCAACTCGACCCGGCATTTCATGCGCGAACTGAACCGGCTGGGCGTGA
This sequence comes from Rhodopseudomonas sp., assembly GCA_016124795.1. GTDB lineage: Bacteria > Pseudomonadota > Alphaproteobacteria > Rhizobiales > Xanthobacteraceae > Pseudolabrys. The sequence continues at coordinate 56,575 of WGNB01000001.1, forward strand.
CAGGCGCGATCGATGCCGGCGGCGGTTTTCAGAATTACCCGGAAGATTATGAAGTCGTCCGCAAACTCAGCGAGGCCGGGCAACTGACGATCAGGCTGGCTTACAATCTGTTCACGCAGAAGTCCAAGGGCGAGAAGGCGGATTTTCTGAACTGGGTTTCGACCTCGACCTACAAGCAGGGCGACGATTATTTCCGTCATAACGGCGCCGGCGAGATGCTGGTGTTTTCGGCCGCCGACTTCGAGGATTTCCGCCAGCCGCGTCCCGACATGCCGCCGGAAATGGAGGGCGAACTGGAAGAGGTGGTTCGCATTCTGGCGCAGAACCGTTGGCCCTGGCGGTTGCACGCGACGTATGACGAGACGATCTCGCGCGCGCTCGATGTGTTTGAGCGCGTCAATCGCGATATTCCGCTGGAAGGACTTAACTGGTTCTTCGATCACGCCGAGACGATTTCCGAACGCTCGATCGACCGCGTCGCCGCGCTCGGCGGCGGCATCGCGCTTCAGCATCGCATGGCCTATCAGGGCGAATATTTCGTCGAACGTTACGGCGCGCGTGCCGCCGAGCAGACGCCGCCGGTCGCCAGGATCTTGCGCAGTGGCGTGAAGACGTCGGCCGGCACTGATGCGACCCGCGTCGCTTCCTATAACCCCTGGGTGTCGTTGGCCTGGCTGATCACCGGCAAGACAGTGTCGGGCACGACGATCTATCCGCGCGCCAATTGCCTCGACCGCGAGACCGCGGTCGCGATGTGGACGGCGAACTCGACCTGGTTTTCTAACGAGGAAGGCAAGAAGGGTCGCTTGCAGGTTGGGCAACTGGCCGACCTGATGGTGCCGGATCGCGATGTCCTGGCCTGTCAGGAAGACGAGATTGCCGCTACGGTGTCCGAGTTGACGGTGGTCGGTGGCAAGGTGGTCTATGCCGCCGGCGATTTCGCCGCGCTCGATACGCCGCCGCCGCCGGCGATGCCGGACTGGTCGCCGGTGCGGACCTTCGGCGGGTACGGCGCGTGGCGGACTGCGCCGGCTGTGGCTTCCGCTTCGATGATGCGAACGGCCTGCGGCTGCGGCAATGCCTGCAACGTGCATGGTCACGACCATGCTAACGCTTGGGGCGGTTCGGTGCCGACTTCCGATTTGCAGGGCTTCTGGGGCGCGCTCGGCTGCGCCTGTTGGGCGGTTTGAACTATCGCGAGGAGTTGGATCATGGCCGATCAGACGGGCTCATCGCTGGCGCCCTTCGCTAACCGCGTTTTCGCTGTGTTATGGACGGCGACGGTGCTGTCCAACATCGGCACCTGGATGCAGAATGCGTCCGCTGGCTGGCTGATGACCGGGCTCGATCCCGATCCGTTCATCGTGTCACTGGTTCAGGTCGCCGGCTCCTTGCCGATGTTCTTGTTGGCGCTGCCGGCTGGCGCGTTGGCCGATCTGGTCGACCGCCGTTGGCTGCTGGTTATCGTGCAAGCTGTGACGATGGCCCTGGTCGCCGGCTTCGGTCTGCTGGTCTGGTCCGGGCAGGTCACGCCGACGTCATTGTTGATCTTCTCGTTTCTGGCGGCGTCGGCCGCCGCCTTGATCACGCCGGCCTGGCAGTCGATCGTACCGCAGTTGGTGTCGGCGGAGAATTTACAGGCTGCCGTTGCGCTCAACAGCGTGGGCCTCAATGTCAGCCGCGCGGTCGGCCCAGCGCTGGCCGGTCTTGTCATTGCCGCCTGGGGGGTGGCGACGCCGTTCTGGCTGAACGCGGTGACGACGATTGGTGTGATCGGCGCCTTGCTGTGGTGGCGGCCACCGGCGCAGAACGGCAGTCATGTGCCGCCGGAGCGGTTCTGGTCCGCCGTGCGCGCCGGCTTGCGCCATTCGCGTTATAATCCGCATTTGCGGGCAACGCTGATCCGGGCCATCGGATTTTTCATCTTCGCCAGCGCTTATTGGGCGTTGTTGCCGTTGGTGGCGCGTGACCAGGTTGCCGGCGGTCCGAAGCTCTACGGCGTGCTGCTCGGTGCGATCGGCGCCAGCGCGGTTGGCGGGGCGTTCTGGCTGCCGATGCTCAAACGGAAATTGGGGCCGGACCGGCTGATGGCTGCCGGTACGGTCGGCACGGCGATAGCGATGACGTTGTTCGCCGTGGCGCGCGAACCGATTGCGGCGATCGCCGCCAGTCTGGTCGCCGGTTCATCCTGGATCGCGGTGCTGGCGACGATCAACGTATCGGCACAGGTGGCTTTGCCCGGTTGGGTGCGCGGTCGTGGCCTGTCGATCTTCGGCACGGTAATGTTCGGCGGCCTGACCCTTGGCAGTGCGTTATGGGGCAAGGTCGCCGGTTTCGCCGGCCTGCCGGTTGCGTTGATGATCGCAGCCGCTGGCGCGGTGCTGGCGATCCCGCTATTGTGGCGCTGGAAGTTGCAGACCGGCGCGAGCCTTGATCTCAATCCGTCCATGCACTGGCCGAACTTCACGCCGGTGCTCGCCGTGTCAGGCGACAAAGGGCCCGTATTGGTGACGGTCGATTATCGCATTGCCCCCGACGACCGCGCTGCGTTTCTCGCCGCCTTGACGGAATTCGCGGTCGAGCGGCGTCGCGACGGCGCTTTCGATTGGGATGTCTTCGAGGATCTCGCCGAACCCGGCCATTTCATCGAGACGTTCAAACTGGACTCCTGGAACGATCACCTTCGCCAGCACGAGCGTGTTACCGGTGCCGACGTGGCGCTGCAGCGCGCCGTCAACCGTTTTCAGGTCGACGGCGCGCCGAAGGTCAGTCATTTCATTGTCGGTGAGCCGGACCCCACTTAGGCCATCGCCCGATGTGCCGCGGTTCGGGCGTTGACATCGAGCCAGGCCGACGCGATGTCGACATCCGCCTGAATCAAGCCGTGGCCGGCCGGCACGATGCGATGGTCGACGATCGCGCCACGTTCGCGCAATTGCGCTGTCAGCCGCGCCGGGTTGGCGACCGGCGCCAACGGGTCCTGCGCACCGGACACGATCAGCACCGGGATGCCATCGATCGGTCGATCGGCCGGGACGACGAGTGGCGTCATCGCCCTGAACAGAACGGCACCGGCCAGGACGTCAGGATGCTCCAATAACAACGCCGCCGCGATATTGGCGCCGTTGGAAAAGCCGAGCGCGATCGGCGCCGCCAGGCCGTATTGTTTTCGGGCGGCGGCGACGAAGCCGGCAAGTTGCCCGGCGCGCAGCCGAATGTCGGCTTCGTCGAACACGCCTTCAGCAAGCCGCCGGAAGAACCGTGGCATGCCGCGTTCGAGCACGTTGCCACGCGGCGACAGCAACGCCGAGCCGGGGGCCACGACATGCCCCAGTTCGATCAGATCGTTTTCGTCGCCGCCGGTGCCGTGCAGCAGCAGAACCGGTGGCGCATGCGCCACCGATGCCGGTTCGTAGCGATGGATGAAGCCGAGGTCGGTCATGACACCAGTTCTCCCAGCGCGGGCAGCACCTTTTCGATCTGTGCCCGGTGCGATTCCAGGAAGGACGGCAGCTTCAAGGCGTGGCCGAGTGACTCCACCGGTTCATCGACGGCAAAGCCGGGGATGTCAGTGGCGATCTCGAACAACACGCCGCCGGGCTCGCGGAAGTAGATCGAGCGGAAGTAATTGCGGTCCTTCTGCTCGGTCGGCCGCAGCCGGTGCGTGGTCACCAGCTTGCGTGCCATCTCGGCCTGTTCGGCGTCGTCGGCGGCGCGAAAGGCAATATGGTGGACCGAGCCGCGACCTTGTCGTCCGGCGAGAAAGCCCTTGGCCTCGTAGATATCGACGATAGAACCCGGTTCCTTGCCATTGTTCTGGCCTTGTGCGGTATAGCGGATGACCGAGCCGTCGCGCCCGGTTTCCTTGAAGCCGAACACGTCGGTCAGGATCGCGCCGGTTCTCTCGGCGCTGTCGAGCAGCAACGTGACACCATGAAAGCCGCGGATCGCGTATTCGGCGGGAATGCCGCCCGCGGTCCAGGCCGGTTCATTCTCCGCGCCCGGAATGCCGATCAGAGCCAGGCTCATGCCGTCCGGATCGGAGAAGGCAAGCACGGTCTCGCCGAAACGCTTCTCCAGCGGTTCGTAGGCGACGCCGTGCTCTGTAAAGCGTTGCGTCCAGTAGCCAATGGCAGACAGCGGCACCCGGAATGAAGTCTGGTGCGTCTGGCCGACCCCGCCGCGCCCCGCGGCGGCGTGTTCCCACGGGAAGAAGGTGAGGATCGTGCCGGGGTTGCCGGCTTCGTCGCCGTAATAGAAGTGATAGGTGCCGGGATCGTCGAAATTGACGGTCCGTTTGACGAAGCGCAGCCCGAGCGTGCGGGTGTAGAAGTCGAAGTTGCGCTGGGCGTTGCCGGCAATCGCCGTGACGTGATGAAGGCCTGACATGGAACTTCTCCTGGAACGTTAAGTGACTTGTTCCCCGTCAAAATGGTTCGGTTCCATTTTGAAAACAATGTGGTATCTTGTGGCGTTACTGTCTACATTTTGGAGACAATAATAGCCTTTTGCCTAAATTGGTGCCGCTCGTGGATAAACTCGCCAGCCTCCGCGCCTTCGTCAAAGTCGTCGAACTCGGCAGTTTTGCCGAAGCCGGCCGCACGCTGCGGCTGTCGCGCTCGGCGGTGAGCAAATATGTCGCCGAGCTGGAACAAGATCTCGGCGTGCAATTGCTACAAAGGACCACCCGGCATGTCAGCCCGACCGAGAACGGGCAGGCCTATTTCGAACGCACACTTGGTATTCTGGCCGACCTCGATGCTGCCGATCAGGCCGTCGCCCAGTTGCAGTCAACACCGCGCGGCCTGTTGCGTATCAATGCGCCGATGTCGTTCGGTACGATCAAGCTCGGTCCTTTGATCGCCGAGTTCATGGCACGCCATCCCGACCTGCAGGTGCAACTCGTCCTCACCGATGAACAGGTCGATCCGGTACAAGCGGGGGTCGATGTCACGTTGCGGATCGCCGAATTGGAGACGTCGAGCCTGATCGCACGCAAGCTGTGCGATATCGACCGGGTGATTTGCGCATCACCGGATTATTTCAAAGCGAATGGCAGGCCCGGTCATGTGGACGACCTGCGCCGGCATGATTGTTTGACCTACGGCTTTCTGTCGACCGGCAATCAATGGAAACTGACCGGACCGGACGGCGATCACTGGATCGCGCCGCACTGGACCTTGTGCGCCAACAATGCCGAAGTGCTACGCGATGCCGCGGTCAAGGGGCGAGGCATTGCGATCCTGCCGGTGTTTATTGCCGAGGCGCAACTCAAGAGCGGTGCTCTGGCTACGGTATTGGACGATTATCGTGCACCGCCTCTGACGCTTTATGCGGTTTATCCGCCGACCCGCCATTTGGCGGTCAAGGTTCGACTGTTTATCGATTTTCTGGTGGACCGGCTGCGCTAGACTGGCCGGCGTCGAATCGTGGGCCGGCCGCCGCGATGTCGTCGATTTCAAGCGTCAACGAAAACCGAGGAGTGTCTGTCGTGAAAATTGTCGATCTGTCTCATGTGATGAACGTCCACACTCCCGGATGGGTCGGCTATGCCGGCAACAAGATGTATTATGCGCAGAATTTGCAGACGGTGCGGATCGTGGCGCAGCGCATCGACACGGCCTTGCATGTCGGCACCCATTTCGACGGCGCCATGCACGCGACCGATAATCGCAAAGGCGATATGGCGCATCTGCCGATGGACTATCTGATGAACCGCGGCGTTGTCGTCGATATCTCCAAGCATATGCACGACTGGGCGGTCATCACGCCGGAGATCATCGAATCGTCGGGTGCCGATATCCGGGAAGGCGACATTCTGATCCTGCATACCGGTTGGCATAAACATTACGAAGGCCAGCCACAGCAGGATCTGGTGAAGTATTTCTGCTATCATCCCGGCCCCAATCTCGACACCCTGCATTGGATGTTGAAGAAGAAGATCAAATGGTGGGGCATGGATACCGGGTCCTGCGACCATGCCATGAATACCTCGATCCGCTATATGCGGCCCGATCTGGCCGAGGAGTTCACCAAGAAGCACGGCAAGACGCCGGGCGAGTTTTTCGGCACCTTCGAATATACGCATAAGAAGTCGGGCCGTTTGGTCTCGGCCGACGTCTTTCCGTTCCACAACTGGGCGTTTCAGGAAGGCCTGTTGCATGCCGAAAATATCGGTGGCGATATCGAATTGATGCTGGGCAAGCGCTGTGTGATCGGTGCATTCCCGTGGCGTTACGAAGGGCTGGAAGGTTGCCCTTGCCGCATCGTCTGTTTCCCCGACAGCGATGAAAATGTCGAAGCGGTCGGTAATGCCGCCAAGGCGATCCTGCGGGACTGACGTCGTCGTTAGCCGGTTAGCGGCATCGTGCCCGCGCCGGACACAAAAGGCCTGAGCGACGGTTTCGCTCAGGCCGCGGCGGGCCCGATGTTTTGAAGGTCGACAGTGGCGCTGTGTTTACGCGATGTTTATGGGCGCGGCCACGGGCCTGGGTGTTGCGCGGCGTCTCCGTCCGTCATTCTAAACGGCGCGCTTAACAGCTTTGCCAAAGGTATCATCGCAAGGGCGCCAGGTTTGCGCATCTTGTCGACGACTGTCGCGGCCCCTTCGAAGTTTCATAGCGGTCATCGCCTCAAAAGGGTGGTGCAAGAAGTTTTCCTTCGCTACGCCGACAGCTCGCCGGCGGCTTGGCACATGCATTGCTGACATCGCTCCAACACGGGGCGGAGCCGCGACATCGATGCCGCGAAGGAAGTGCGTGGGTATGATTGAGCGCTTGTTGTTGCGATTGCAGTCTCAACCGGCCTGGTTCCGAACCTTATGGCTGATGGTTGCAGTGCAGTTCCTGATGGGCGCGTCGACCACAATTCAAAGCCCGGTGATCCCGCTGTTCCTGCCGCAGATCGGCGTAACGCAACCCGGGCAGGTCGAGTTCTGGTCGGGCGTTCTCAACGCCATCAACTTCCTGTTCGCCGCTTTCGCTTCGCCGATATGGGGCGCGGTCGCCGACCGTTACGGCCGCAAGATGATGGTCCTTCGTTCGACCATGGCGATCTGTATCTTCATGGCCCTGATGGGGATGTCGCAGGCGCTTTGGCAGTTGGTGCTGTTGCGCGGGATGATGGGCGTCTTCAGTGGATTTTCCGCGGCGTCGATTGCTTTGGTCGTAACCCAAGTGCCGGAATCACGCTTCGGCTATTCGCTGGGGTGGCTCAGCACCGGCCAACTGGTGGGCGCGCTGCTCGGACCGGTCTTTGGCGGCATGGTGGCCGATGCGACCGGCAGTTATCGCATGGCGTTTTTTTGCACTTCGGTCGTTGCGGGGTCGGCGGCGGTTCTTACTTGGACAGGCGTGATCGAGCGGTTAGCTAAAGCCGGCAAGGCCAGCAAGCCGTCTTTGTCGCAAGGGTTCCGCACGCTGTTCACGACTCCGAGCTTGCTGCCATTGTTCTTTGTCTTGTTGATGGCGCAGTTCGGCATTCGCGCGGTGCAGCCGGTCATTACCTTGTTCGTGCAGGAACTCACCGGGCCAATACCGGCTTTGGCGACCTTGGCGGGCTTTGCGTTTTCGATCGCCGGCTTCGCCGATGTTCTGGTATCGCCGTTTCTCGGCAAGCGCAGCGACTCGATCGGCTACCGTCGGGTCTTGCTGATCAGCCTGATGGGGGCCGCCGTCTCCAGTATTCCGCAGGCTTTCGTCGACAGCTATTGGCAGTTTCTGGCGTTGCGCTTTGCCTCCGGCATGTTCCTTGGCGGGTTATTGCCGACTGCCAACGCGCTGGTGGCGCGGCTCGTTCATGCCGACCAACGCGGGTTCGTATTCGGCACCACGGCGACTGCGACATTCCTCGGCAGTTTTCTGGGGCCGTTGTCCGGCGGCAGCATTGCGGCGGTGTTGAGCATCCGCGCGGTCTTTTTGGTCGCCGGCTTGTTCTTTCTGGCGAATTTTGTCTGGGTCTATCTGGTGGTGCCGGCTACGGTTCCTGAGCGCGACGACGCTGAGGCGGCGATGGCCGGCGAACCGGTCGTGCTGGTCGAGGACGATCCGGTCGTATCGAGCGACAGCGATGCAGTGATCGAAGTCGAGCCACCGCCGCACAATCCCGAAGTTATCTCGGTCGGCACTCCACCTGCGACATAATAGTGCGGCGAAATTGGGCGGGCGCGTTAAGCGTCAGCTTTAACCTGACGTAACCTGCGGCGATACCGTCGGTGTGGCGCGTCGCAGCGTTAGTCCGCTCCATGCAAAAAGCGATTGGCAGTATCGCGTCTGACCGCGATTTTCACCCTATGGCATAGGAGTTGCTTCGTTTTAGCGAAGTGGCCCGTTGACGATCAGGCTTCGAGCCGCGGCGGCCTGATCCCAGAGCGGTGGCCGGTAAGATGGCGGACCCGTCATGGATAACAAGAAGCATCTCGATCTGAGGCTGCTCGAACAGTTTCTGGTCGTTTGCGATACGCTGAGCATGACCCTCGCGGCGGAGCGCCTGCGGATGTCGGTCCCGGCAGTGTCGCAACTGGTCGTGCGCCTCGAGCGTGAGCTGGGTGTCGTTCTGTTCGAGCGTAACCGTTATGGTCTGCGCCTGACGCCGGCGGCGGCCGAGCTTCGCGACCGCGCGCGTCTCCTGCTGAGTAACGAGGACGAAACGCTCGACTCGCTGCAAGGCTATCGCGATTGCCTGATACCGCAATTGCGGCTGCACGTTCTGCAGTCGGTCGCGACCACCTTGATCCCGGCGATCGTCGCCGAGTTCACCGACCATGTCGGTACGCTCAACGTGAAGTCCGGCGCCAACGCGACATATCTCAAGGAGTTCCTGACCGGCGATCTCGACATGCTCATCAGTTCCGACGAATTGAGCGACGTTCCCGGGATCGAGCAATATCTGCTGTACGAAGAATCGCTGATCGGCATCGTTCCGGTGACGGTCCCGCAGCATCAGCGGCGTCCGGACTATCTGGCCGGCAAATTGTCCTTTGTCCGCTTTATGCGCGGTCACGGCCGGCAGCAGATCATCGAGAACTATCTCTCCGATATCGAGCTCGATCCGCCGCACGACATTGAATGCAGTTCGCCGGGGCCGATCCTCGAACTGGTGAGCCGTGGTCTCGGGTGGACGATAGCGACGCCGTTCTCGATCGAATACCTCGAACCGTTGGCCGACAAAATCGCATGGATGCCACTTCCTGGGGCGGTGCCGTCGCGCAAGATCTATCTGCTGACGCACGCCGGCCGCTATCTCGATCTGCCGCGCCACCTCGCCCAGCAATGCTGTCTGGCGTTGCAGGCCACGGTCGATGGCTGGAGCCGGGCGTCAGGGAACGAGGCATTGGTGGGCGCGGTTCGGGTTGCTCCGGCCACGGGCAGCGTGACGTCACGGCCAGTGCCGGGCTCGCACAATGCACGACTACGGGTCGCAAAATAGGAAATATACAATTTTAAATTGAATAATGAGGCGATTTATGCGCTTTTCGGGTATTGTCCCAAATTTGGCACGCTCTATGCAAGGAGTTGGCTGAGATCGTCACGGAGGCACCAGCAGGTTCATGGATGGCTTAACACCCGCGCAACCGCGATTGTCACTCAAGGACATCTCTATGGTGTTCAACACCGACGGCGTGCCCTTCACCGCGCTGGCCCCGGTCGATCTTGACGTGCCGGCCGGCAAGTTCGTGTCCTTGATTGGACCGTCGGGCTGCGGCAAGAGCACGATCTTCAATGTCATCGCCGGATTGCAGCCGCCGTCGACAGGCCGGGTTGTGCTCGATGGCGAAGAAGCGACCGGCACCATCGGCCAGGTCGGCTACATGCTGCAGAAGGATCTGCTGCTGCCGTGGCGGACGGTGCTCGATAATGTGGCACTCGGGATGGAGATCCGCGGCGTTCCGTTGAAGGAAGCGCGCGATCGCGCCTTGCCGCTGCTGCATCGCTACGGCCTCGGCGGCTTTGAAAATCGTTATCCGAAGGCATTGTCCGGCGGCATGCGCCAGCGCGCGGCCTTGCTGCGCACCTTGCTGATCGACACCGACGTGGTGCTGCTCGACGAGCCGTTCGGTGCGCTCGACGCCCAGACCAAGGCGCAGATGCAGGAATGGCTACTGCAGTTGTTCCAGGATTTCGGCCGCACCGTGATCTTCGTCACCCATGACGTCGAGGAAGCGGTGTTTCTGTCCGACGAGATCTACGTGATGGCGAGCCGCCCCGGCCGCATCATCGATCAGATGACCATCGATCTGCCGCGGCCGCGCGACCGTTCGGTAATCAGTTCGCCGCGTTTCGTCGCGATGAAGAAATACTGCCTCGACCTTCTTCACAATGTCGGCGAAGCGCCGGCGTCGCGGACCGCCGCGGCGTGAGGCTGGCGTCCATGCGGACAGGAGATTGGAATTGAACACAAGGGCTCTGGTCATGACCGACGCGATTGTCGCATCCGGCAGCAAGGACAATGCTGGGCGGGGCCCGACGCGGCAGCGCAAGATCGTGCGCAAGCTCCCGGTCGAGAAGTCCTGGAGCACGGCCTTGATCGTGACGATCCAGGTGGCGATCTTCGCGGGTTTGGTGGCGCTGTGGGAAATTGCCGCCGATTTCAAAGTCGTCGATCCGTTCTTCTGGTCAAAGCCGACCGCGATCTGGGACACCCTGGTGATTTTCCTCAGTCAGGGCGGCGCCGCGACCGACATCTATTATACTTTCCGTTCGACAATCCTGGGCTTCATTCTCGGGACCGCTAGCGGCGCTCTGCTCGGCATGTCGTTCTGGTGGTCGCGCAACTACGCCCGCATCATCCAGCCCTATATCATTTGCCTGGAGTCGATCCCGAAGCTCGCCTTGGCGCCGTTGATCGTGCTGGTGTTCGGCATGGGCCTGTCGTCGAAGGTGGCGATTGCCACCGCGTTGACCATCGTGGTGTCGACATTGACGGCTTATGCCGGTGTGCGCGCCGTCGACAAAGATCAGGAGCGGCTGTTCTATTCGATCGGCGCCAGCCGATGGCAGGTCTTCACCAAGCTGGTAATTCCTTCCTGCATTCCGTGGATCATCTCGATCTTGCGCGTGAATATTGGGTTGGCGCTCACCGGCTCGATTGTCGGCGAATTCGTGTCATCCGAGCATGGTCTCGGCCGCACCATCCTCTATGCCGGATCGACGTACGAAATTTCATTGGTTTGGGTCGCGGTGCTCGTGCTCTCCGCGCTTTCGATGGTGATGTACGTCACCGTCGGCTGGCTCGAAAAATTCCTGCAAAAGGGCGTCGATCATTGATCGTCCGTTCGTTCTCACCTCTCGACATTGACAGTAAAAGGAAATGAAAAATGCGGATGAATGCCAAGATCGCGGTCAAGAGCGCTGTCGCCATTGCCGCCGCCGTGGCCGGATTGGCCAGCGTTGCTGTCATGAGCGCGGCGCAGGCGGCCGACATGCAAACGCTGGTGGTCGCGGAGCCGGTTCATAGCACAGGCTATCTGCCGCTTTATGTGGCAATTCACAAAGGCTACTTCAAAGCCGATAACCTCGATGTCAAGATCCTGACGGTCCAGGGCGGCGGGGCTCACACCAACGCCGTACTGTCGCATCAGGCTTTCGCTTTTATCGGCGGCCCCGAGCATAACGCCTTCGCGAAGATCAAGGGCGCCGAGTTGCGCGCCGTGGTCAATGTCGTCAATCGCGGTAACGTCTATTACGTCGCGAAGAAGGGCCTGACCATGAAGCCCGGCGAGACGCCGGCCGAGTTCTTCAAGGGCAAGAAGCTGGCAGTCAGCTTTTTCGGTGGCACGCCCAATTCGATTACCCGTTATCTGGCGGCGACCTGGAAGCTTGAGATCGGCAAGGACATCAAGCTGAACGAAATGGCCAACGGTGCCGAATTGGCCGCGGTCAAGGCTGGCGCCGCCGATATCGGCGTCACCACCGAGCCTGTTCTGACGCGCGGCGTGGTCGAAGGCGTCTGGGGCGAACCAATCTACAACGTGCCGAAGGAACTCGGCGACTACGCCTATTCCACGCTCAATATCCGGCTCGATTCGATTCAGCAGCAGCCGAAGATCGTGGAAGCCTTCGTCAAGGACGTCATCAAGGGGCTTGAATTCACCTATGCCCATCCGGACGAGGCCGTCTCGATTGCCAAGAAGGAATTTCCGACGATGTCGAGCGCCGACCTGAAAGCGACGCTCGATCGCTCGTTCGCTGATAATCTCTGGAGCAAGGATGGCATGGTCTCGCCGGCGTCTTGGGCTACTGGCAGCAAGGTTGTCCGCAATGCAGGCATTTTGAAGAAGGATGTGGCTTACGACGAAATCATTGACATGCAATTCGTCAAGGCCGCTTTGGCATCGATGAAGTAGAGCCAGGCCCCGCAATCACGACGTGATGGAGATCGTTATGTCTGAACCAGTCTGGAACAAATTTCTCACCGAACGCGACAAGGCGGTTTTCGAAGCCGCCGGTTACGGTACGCGCGGCGGTTTCGGCAAGCGGCCGGCATTGCTGGTAGTCGATGTCAATTATGCGTTTTGCGGCGATAAATCGGAGCCGATCCTGGAATCGATCAAGCGATGGCGTAATTCCTGCGGCGAGGAAGCCTGGCCGGCGATCGCCGCCATCAAGTCGTTGATCGACAAGGCACATGAAAAGGGGGTGCCGGTGATTTACACCACCGGCGTCCGGCGCGAGGACAATTGGGATTCCGGTTCTTGGAGCTGGAAGAACAATCGTAGCAAGGAGAGGCCGACGGTGCCGGTCAGTAACCGCGACGGCAACCAGATCGTTGATGAGATTGCGCCATCGCCTCAGGATATCGTGATCCTGAAGCAGAAGCCGTCAGGCTTTTTCGGCACCAATATGAGCAGTTATCTGACCTTGCTCGGTTGCGACAGTGTCATCGTTACCGGTACGACAACGTCAGGCTGCGTGCGGGCGACCGTGCTCGATGCCTTTAGCCTGAACTATCATGTCGCGTTGGCGGAAGAGGGGTGTTTTGATCGCTCCCAGGCCAGTCACGCCATCAATCTTTGCGACATGAATGCGAAATACGCCGACGTCGTCAAAACGGCCGAGGTGCTGGACTTCTTCGATAGCCTTAGTGCTGGGATGTTCGATCTGCCGAAAGGCACGAGTCCCCGGCCGGCCGCCGTCGCCTGAGGAGTGCCGCCATGCAGGACGCACAAACCGCGCCCCGGATCTGGGACGCCTATCTGACCGACCGCGACAAGGCGGTGTTCGAAGCCGCCGGGTACGGAACGCGCGGTGGCTTCGGCAAACGGCCGGCGTTGTTAGTGATCGACGTCAGCTATGGCTTTGCCGGCGACAAGCCGGAGCCGATCCTCGATTCGATCAAACGGTGGTCGAACTCGTGCGGGGCCGAGAGCTGGGATGCCATCGCCCAGATCAAACGGCTGGCGGAAGCCTTCCGGGCCCGCAAGATGCCGGTGATCTACACCACTGGCGTAGTACGGCCGGACGGCTGGGACATTGGCAGTTGGGGCTGGAAGAACAACCGTACCCAGGAGTCGGTACCGCGCCCGGCGCAAAATCTGGATGCCAATGCGATTGTTTCGGAAATCGCGCCGATGCCGCAGGACATTGTTGTGCTGAAGCAGAAGCCGTCAGGTTTCTTTGGCAGTAACCTCGCGAGCTATCTGACGTTGCTAGGCGCCGATAGTGTGGTCGTTACCGGCACGACGACGTCGGGCTGTGTGCGGGCCACCGTGCTCGATGCTTTCAGTCTGAACTACCGCGTGGCGGTGGCCGAGGATGCCTGTTTCGACCGGTCGCAGGCCAGTCACGCCATCAATCTTTGCGATATGAACGCCAAATATGCCGATGTGCTGCCGTCGGCTGAGATCGTCGATCATATCATGGCCCAGCCGGACGATTTGTTCCCCGGTCTTCCGGCTGGCGCCTGACGGCGGAGCCCCTGCGCCGATGCGGCTGCCGTCCCGACACTGCGAGTCGGGACGGTGGCCTGCGTCAGGATTGTTTGACCGGCAGGTCGTCGAAGCCCCGGGCGCGGTAGACCCATAGCGAGACGATCCAACTGACGACGAAGATGCCAGCGACCGCGAAGCCGACATTGGCGAAATTCTCGTTCAGGCCGCCGACGGTGGTCCAGAATGCGCCTTGCAGACCGAGTTTGTCGCCGATCAATCCGAGTGCTTCGATCCCGCCGATGAAGACCGCGACCACGACCGAGGCGGCGGTGATCGTCAGGTTGTACCAGAGCTTGCGCATGGGGTTGACCAGCGCCCAGCCATAAGCGCCGGTCATCAGCGCGCTGTCGGCGGTGTCCAGCAGTGACATGCCGGCAGTAAACAAGGCCGGGAACACCAGAATACTCCAGATCGACATGCCTTGCGCGGCTTGGGTGGCCGAAATTCCGAGCAGGCCGATTTCTGTCGCGGTGTCGAAGCCCAGCCCAAACAGAAAACCGATCGGATACATATGCCAGGAACGTGTGACGACGTTGAAAACCGGTCGGAACACGCGGGCAATAAGGCCCCGACCAGCCAGCAAGGCGTCGAGATCCTCGTCGACGATTTTTTCGCCGCGGCGTGCGCGCAAGAACGCGAGCCAGATGCCCTTGAGAATGATGAAGTTGGCGAGGCCGATCGCCAGTAAAAAGAACGCCGATACGCCGGTACCAATTGTGCCGCCGATGGTATGGAAGGCATCGAATTCATCCTGCATGGCGGCCGCCGTCGCGGCGATGGCGAGTGAGGCCAGGATGACGATGGTGGAATGGCCGAGGGAAAAGAAGAAGCCGGTGGCGTAGGGCGCCTTGCCGTCCTGGATCAGCTTTCGGACGACATTGTCGATGGCGGCAATGTGATCGGCGTCAAAAGCGTGGCGCAGGCCAAACATATAGGCGAGGAATGCCGTGCCGAGCAGAATCGGCCGGTCGGCAAAGGCCGTCAGCGCCCAGGTCCAGGCCGCGACATTGGCCGCAACCAATGCGGCAAAGGTCATGGCGGTCTTGGTCTTGATCCGCGCCGGCCGGTCGTCGAAAGGATTGATCATCGTTGGTCCATTCGTATTCGTACTCCGAACCATGCCGGGCTAACCGCCGTTTAGCAAATGCGCGGCAACGGGTCGTCTTCGAGTTCTTCCAATAATCGCTCGCCGCCGATTTCGGTCTGCAACACCACTTGGCCGCCGGGTCCGTCGAGCCGTCCGATGATCGCCGCGTCTTCGCCGCTGGGCAAAGCGCGCCAATGCGCCAGCGCGTGTCGCGCGTCGTCGGGCGATAGCACCGCGACGACGCGGCCTTCGCAGGCAAGATAGAGTGGATCGTAGCCGAGAATGTCGCAGACGCCGCGCACCGGTGGGTGGACCGGAATGGCGGTCTCATCAAGCCGTACGGTCAAGGCCGTTGTTTGCGCGATCTCGTGCATGACGGTGACGAGGCCGCCCCGGGTCGGATCGCGCATGAAGCGCAGGCCAGGCAGGTTCAGCAAAGCCTGTGTTAACGGCAGCACGCTGCCGGCATCGGATTGTAGATCGCCTTTCAGGCCGAAGTCTTCGCGCGCCAGCAGGACCGCGGTGCCGTGATCGCCGACCGCGCCGCTGACCAGCACCATGTCGCCATTCTCGATGCGGCTGAGCCCGAGCCGGAGGCCGGGCCTCCGGATGCCGACGCCGGTGGTCGCCAGATAGAGGCCGCCGCCCTCGCCACGGCGCAGGACCTTGGTGTCGCCGGCGGCAACCTTCACGCCGCAGTCTCTGGCGGCGCGCGCCATGCTGGCGATCAGGCGGTCGAGCACGTCGAATTCGAGGCCTTCCTCGATGAAGGCGTTCAGCGTGAGGTAGAGCGGTGTCGCGCCCGAGACGGCGAGATCGTTGACCGTGCCATGAACCGCCAGCGAGCCGATGTCGCCGCCGGGAAATTCGAGAGGCTGCACGGTGAAGCCGTCGGTCGTGACCATAACGTCGCCGGGCGGCATCGGCAGGATGCTGGCGTCGGCTCGAATGTCGAGCTGCGGATTGCCGAGATGACGGGTGAAAATCCGTGCGATCAATTCGCGCATGTAACGACCGCCGTTGCCATAGGCGAGCGTCACATAGGCGTCTTCGATTTTGCCTTGGTTCATAGACCCGCGCTCGCTTCGACAAGTTGTCCGAAGCTCAGACCGGCGTCGTTGCACGGCAGCCGCTCGGATAGATGAAGGGTGAAGCCGTCGCGCTCTGCGAGCGCCAAGACGCGCTCGGATAAGCGCCGGTTCTGGAATACGCCGCCGGTCAGGCCGAGGTCGGATACGCCGTGTTCAGCGCGCAGGGCGCGGGCTTGGCTAAGCAGCATTTCGGCGAGGGTTTCGTGAAACAGGCCGGCCCGTGCGGCGGTGCTTTGTGTCGTGTCCTGCAGGTCCTGCAATAGGGGGCTCCAGTCGCTTTGCCAGATGCCGTCTGGCCGGCGCGCCAGCGGCAATGCAATGGCCTTGGCGTTATCCGCAGCGATGGCTTCTAGACGGCCGGGTGCCTGGCCCTCGAAGCTTGCTTGCTCGACGACGCCGAGCAGGGCGGCCGCGCCATCGAACAGTCGGCCGATCGATGAGGTGCGTGGGCAATTCACATTCCGGGTCCAGGCGTGCCGCAGGAGTTCGGCTTCCGGCCGATTGCTGTTCCAGTCGATGCCGGCTTCCCAACATAAGGACAAGGCGCTGCGCCATGGATCGCGGGCGGCGCGGTCGCCGCCGAGCAGGGCGAAGGGCCGGATCGTGGCGACGCGTCGCCAATGTCCTGGCCGGCCCAGCAGGGCTTCACCGCCCCAGATGGTGCCGTCGCGGCCAAGGCCGGCGCCGTCCCAGGCAAAGACCAGTCGATCGCGATCGTGCGGACTTTCGCCGGCCAGCGCCGAGGCATGCGCCTCGTGGTGATAGATCGAGCTGACCGGCAGCCCTATTTGTCGCGCCAGATGCGTGGTGGCATAGGCTGGGTGAGCGTCGCACAGGATCGCTTCGGCGGTGACGCCATAGAGTGTTTGCAGGTCGGTAGCGACCTGCTTGAGCAAAGCCAGGCCGCGTGGCGTGCCCATGTCGCCGAGGTGTGGTGATACCACGGCACGGTGGCCCCAACCGAGCGCGATGGCGTTCTTGAGCTGACCGCCGAGAGCCAGTAGCGGCCGGGGCAAGGGAAATGGCAAGTCGATGTCGAGCGGCGCATTGCCTCGGCCGAGCCGGAGTGGCCGCGGCTTTCCGGCCACCATCCGATAGACGGGGTCGTCGGCCGGCCGGACAATCGTTCGGTCATGATGCAGAAAGCCATCGGCGATCGTGGCGAGTCTGGCTTCAGCGTCGCTGTTATCGGTCAGAACAGGCTCGCCGCTGATATTGCCCGAGGTGGCGACCAGCGGCCCGCCGAAATCGGTCAGCAGCAGATGGTGCAGGGGGCTGTAAGGCAGCATGACGCCGATCTCGGCGTTGCCGGGCGCAATGTTTGGCGCCAGCGGGCCGTCCGGGCACTTCGGCACCAGGACGATCGGGCGGATCGGATCGCGCAAAATGGTTTCGTGGACGTCGTCGAGCACAACGGCGCGGCGCAGCGTCGCAAGATCATCGTTTATTGGAAACATCACGGCCAGGGGCTTGTCGGGCCGCCGTTTGCGCTGGCGTAAGGTGGCGATCGCGCCGGCATCGCTGGCGTCGCAGATTAAATGATAGCCGCCGATGCCCTTGACGGCGACGATCCGGCCGGCGCGCAAGGCGGCGACGGTTGCGGCCAGCGCGTCGTCGCCAAAATTCGTCCGGTCGCCGGCGGGGCGATACGCGAGGCGTGGGCCACACACCGGACAGGCGATCGGCTCGGCATGAAAACGCCGGTCCGCCGGATCGGTGTATTCGGCCGCGCACGATCTGCAAAGTGGGAAACCTGCCATAGACGTATTGGCGCGGTCATAAGGCAGCCGCTCGATCAGCGTGTAGCGCGGGCCGCATTGCGTGCAGTTGATGAAGGGATAGCGGTAGCGCCGGTTGTTGGGATCGCTGAGTTCGGTCAGGCAATCGTCGCAGGCGAAATAATCCGGCGGCACCTGCGCATGAGCGGACCGCGCCGGGTCGCTGTCGCGAATTCGAAAATCCTCGGCCGGTTCCGGAACGGAGGGCGCAGCCGATATTAGTTCTGGTCGCGCCAGCGGCGGCGCTTCGGCCAGCAACGCGGCGCCAAATCGCCGTAAGGTATCGGGTGCGCCTTGCGCCGTGACCACAACCTCACCGCCGCGATTCTTTACCCACCCACGCAGGCCGTGGCGTTGGGCCAGACGATAGACGAAGGGGCGAAAGCCGACGCCTTGCACCCGGCCGCCGAGCACCCATTGTCGTGCGACCTCGTCGCTTGCCGCCATTGCGCCGTTCGCCGCGTCGGTTCGGACACTATTCAACATCGGCCAATTCGCGCGGCGTGCGCACACCGCTCGACCACCAGATCCGGCACGCACCTTCATCCGACACCATGCAGGGGCCGACCGGGTTACGCGGCGTGCAGGCGCGACCATAGAGCTTGCATTGATCGGGATAAATCCGGCCCAGCACGACGCGCGCGCAATCGCAGCCCGGTGGCATTTCGCCGGCGCGCTTGCGCATGTCGTCGTCATAGGACGGATAAAGCTTGCCGGCGTCGTGCGCCGCCAGCTCCGGCCGCAGGGCGTAGCCCGATGCCGGGATCGTGCCGATGCCGCGCCAGTTGGCGTCGACAATCTCCATGGTGGTTTCGATTTGTCGCCGTGCCGCCGGGTTGCCGCCGGGCCGCACCACTTCCGGGTAGCAGTTGTCGAGAAAGCGACGGCCTTCGACCAGTTGGCGGACGACAGAATAGAGCGCAGCGACCAGGCTTTCGCCGGTAAAGCCGCCGATTGCTGCCGGCAGGCCGTGTTGCTGCGGGACAAAGGCCCATTCCTCAGGGCCCATTACGGTTGCGACGTGACCCGGGCCAATCAGGGCATCAAAGCCGGGCATGCCGGACTCGAGCAGCATGGCGACCGCCGGCCAGGTGCGCCGTGCCGCCAGCAACACCGACAGGTTGGCCGGCACGCCTTCGGCCAGCATCGCCGCCACCGGCGCCGTCGTCGTTTCGAAGCCGGCGGCGAAAAACACGACCCGGCGCTGCGGATTGTCGCGGGCAATGCGGACGGCTTCGAGCGGAGAGGCAATCGGCACAATTTCGCCGCCGGCGGCCCGGGCCTGATCGAGCGAGCGGATTTCGTTCTTGCGGACATTAACCGGCACCCGCAGCATGTCGCCGAAAGCCACCAGAATGATCTTTTCCGACAGCGCCAGCTGAATGGCCTGGTAAATGCTTTCTTCCGGGCAGATGCAGACCGGACATCCGGGGCCGGGCACCAATTCGATGCCCGGCGGCAGCGCCTTGCGCAGTCCGGTCATGGCGATCGAGCGCTCATGACCGCCACAAACGTTCATCACTTTGAAACGGCGCGGCAGTTTCAGCGCGCGGAGGCGGTCAAGCCACTGCCGGGTGCTCGTGGCGGTGGTGGTGATGGTCGTGGTGGCCATGATGATGGTGCTCGTGAGGCTTAACCGAGGTGTCATGCGACGAACGAACGCGGGCGATTTCGCCGCGCAGCCAACCGACCCAGGTGTCGATATCGATTGCCTTGCGCGCCGATACCGGGATTACCGGTGCCGCATTGGCAAGATGGCGGAGGGCCTGCTCGGCTCGGGCCGGTTCGAAATCGTCCATTACCGGCGCTAGGTCCATTTTGGTCAGCAGCATTGCGTCGGCGGCCCGGAACATCACGGGATATTTCGTCGGCTTGTCGTCGCCTTCGGTCACCGACAGTAACACGACATTGCGGTGCTGGCCGAGGTCGAACCCGGCCGGACAAACCAGATTGCCGACATTCTCGATGAAGACGATATCGAGTCCGGCAAGTGGAAGGTCGTGCAAAGCGTTGTGCACCATCTGTGCGTCGAGATGACAGGCGCTGCCGGTGGTGATCTGGACCGCCGGCACGCCATGGGCGCGAATGCGGCGGGCGTCGTTGTCGGTCTCGAGATCGCCTTCGATGACCGCGATGCGGAAGTCCGCCTTGAGCGCGTCGATGGTGGCTTCGAGCAGGGCGGTTTTGCCAGCACCTGGCGACGACATCAGATTGAAGGCGACAACGCCGTGACTGTCGAAATGACCGCGGTTATGGCCCGCGACCTGATCGTTGGCGGCCAGCAGGCGACCGATCACTTCGACCGTGGCGGCGTCCTTTTCGGTTGCGGCGCAGCCGCAGGTCTCACACATCGGCGTCCTCCATCGCATCGTTTGGCGTTTCAAGCTCGACCCTGAGCAGCAGCATTTCATCGCCGGCAATCAGATCGGTGCGCCAATCGCCACAGACGCCGCAGACCAGCCGGTTGGCCGTGGCCGCCGTTTCTGCGCCACAATTGCGGCAGCGAACCCGGATCGCGGTTTCCTTAATGTCGAGTTGCGAACCTTCGGCGACGGTGCCAGCGCAAACCAGTGGATAAGCGTCCTTGAGCAATTGAGGCTCGACGCCGGCGAGCGGTCCGATTCCGAGGCATACCCGTCGCACCGCCGAACGGCGATCAGTAGCGACGGCCTCGACCTGGGCAATCAGTGCCTGACAGATCGAAAGCTCATGCATGGTCTTTGGCTCGCGCCGGGTCATCCGGCAGTCCGTCGATTTCGGCTTGTTCGGCGGCGAGCACTTGATCGAACAACTCCCAGGTCGAACGT
Organism: Rhodopseudomonas sp.; assembly: GCA_016124795.1. Lineage (GTDB taxonomy): Bacteria > Pseudomonadota > Alphaproteobacteria > Rhizobiales > Xanthobacteraceae > Pseudolabrys. The sequence continues at coordinate 77,265 of WGNB01000001.1, forward strand.
GCCTCCTGCGGCGTCATTTTCTGGATAGCGTAGCCAACGTGGACCATTACAAAGTCTCCGACCGTTGCCGGTTCGTCCTGCATCAAAAACAGGCTGACCTCGCGTTCGACGCCTTGTGCCACGCAGCGCGCCATATGGCCGTCGACGGCGATGACCTCCATCGGAATTCCCAGACACATGTCTTCTTTTCACTCCACCGGCGACCGGACCACAATTGTCCGCCAGGCACAGATAATATTGATCTGGATCAAAGCGGCAGGCAAATCGACGGTCACAAATTTCCTATCGGTTTGCCAACACATAATCGAAAGCGAGCGATATTTTTATAGCCTTTGGCTATGGGCTTTCGATGATTGAGTTCTTCATGCTGTTGTCAAAACCCGCTGGCAGACTTGCGCTGTTATGTGTGGACGATACGAAGCAAGTTTAAGAGGATAGTGCTTCTGCCAATCCGGATCGTCTGGTTTCTCTCTTGCGTCTGGCCATAAGGAGATGCGTTATGTCCAAGAGTCGCCTCACGGAAGAGCTCGAACATCGCGGCATTTCTCGGCGCGAGTTCATTGTCTTTTGTGCCGCGATGGCGGCAGTGCTCGGGCTTCCTGAAGAGGCGACGCCGGCAATTGCGGCGGCTGTCGAAACCGAGGAAAAGCCGATCCTGATCTGGCTCGAATTTCAGGATTGCGCCGGTAACACCGAATCCTTACTGCGAGCCGGGCACCCGACGGTCGCCGACCTGATCCTCGATTCGATTTCGCTGAGCTATCACGAAACGCTGATGGCGGCGGCCGGCAGCCAAGCCGAAGACGTTTTGGCGAAAACGGTCCGAGAGCACAAAGGAAAGTACATCGCGCTGGTCGAAGGTTCGATCCCGACCGGTGCCGACGGCGGTTATTGCACCATCGGCGGCCGGGCGGCCCTCGATATTGCCCGAGAGATTTGTGGAAATGCCGCGGCGACGATCGCGGTCGGGACCTGTGCGGCGTTTGGCGGGATACCGGCGGCGCGGCCTAATCCGACCGGTGCCTTGTCGGTGGCTGACGCCGTGCCGGGCGTCAGGAATCTGATCAATATGTCGGCCTGTCCGGCCAACGCCGAAAATATTACAGCGCTGATTGTGTATTACATGACGTTGAAGCGCTGGCCGCCGCTCGACCAGTATCGCCGACCGATGTTTGCCTATGGCAAGACCATCCACGACAACTGCGAACGGCGCGCTCATTTTGACGCCGGCCAGTATGTCGAGGCCTGGGGTGACGAGGCCCATCGGCAGGGGCACTGCCTTTACAAGATGGGCTGCAAAGGTCCGGCGACCTCGCAAAACTGTCCGGTGGTCCGTTGGAACGAAGGGACCAACTGGCCGATCGGCTGCGGACATCCTTGCGTCGGCTGCGCCGAACCGAATTTCTGGGACACAATGTCGCCGTTCTACGAACGGTTGCCGAATGTTGCCGGCTTTAACGTCGGTAGCTGGATCGATCCTGTCGGGCTCGGCCTGACCGGTCTGGTGGCCGCGGCGGCGGCATTGCACGGCGTCGGCGAAATCGTGCGCCACCGGGTCGGACTCGGACCTGTCAGCGAAGACGGATCGGAGACTTAAGGCTATGACGCATATTGTTGTCGATCCCGTAACCCGGATCGAGGGTCATCTTCGTGTCGAGGCCGAAGTCGATGGTGGCGTCGTCAAGGAAGCATGGTCATCGTCGACGATGTTCCGTGGCATCGAGTTGATTCTCAAGGGCCGCGATCCGCGCGATGCCTGGGTCTTTGCCCAGCGCATCTGCGGGGTCTGCACGACGGTGCATGCGATCACCTCGATCCGAGCAGTCGAGAACGCGATCGGCGCGGTACCGCCGCCCAATGCGCGATTGCTCCGCAATATCATCATGGCGGCGCAGACCGTCCATGACCATGTCGTGCATTTCTATCATTTGCATGCGCTCGACTGGGTCGATGTCGTCAGCGCGCTCGACGCCGATCCGGCCAAGACTTCGACGCTGGCGCAATCGATTTCGGACTGGCCGCTGTCCAGTACGTCCTATTTCGCCGGCGTGCGCGACCGGATCAAGGCCTTCATCGAGCGTGGTCAGCTTGGCATCTTCGCCAACGCTTATTGGGGTCATCCGGCCTATCGGCTGCCACCCGAGGCCAATTTGATGGCGGTGGCGCATTATCTCGAGGCGCTCGATTTCCAGCGACGCTTCATCAAGATCCATGCGCTGCTCGGCGGCAAGAATCCGCATCCGCAGAGCTTCCTGGTTGGCGGCATGGCGACACCGGTCGATCCGGATTCGCAAGCCGCGCTCAATATGGATACCATCGCCGCGCTGCATAAGGTCGTGGCCGACGGCCTCGATTTCGTCAGCCGTGTTTATATTCCCGATGTGCTGGCGATCGCCTCTTATTACAAGGACTGGACCACCATCGGAGCCGGAATTGGCAGCTACATGGCCTATGGCGACTATCCGGAATCTGATGGCGCGCATCCCGAGCTGTTTATCCCGACCGGGATTATTCATAACCGTGACTTGAGTAAGCGCGACACGGTCGATCACGGTAAGATCACCGAGCAGATCGCTCATTCCTGGTACGATTATTCGGTCGGTGACGACAAGGGTCTTAGCCCGTTCAAGGGAGAGACCGCGCCGCATTACACCGGGCCGAAGCCGCCGTTTGAGCGGCTCGATGTCGCAAAGAAGTATAGCTGGCTCAAGTCTCCGCGCTATGACGATAAGCCGATGGAAGTTGGACCGTTGGCGCGCACGCTCGTCGCTTACAATGCCGGTCATCCCAGCCGGACAAAGATTCTGGTCGATAAAGTTCTTGCCAGCCTCGGGGCAGGGCCGGAGGCGCTGTTCTCAACGCTTGGCCGGATCGCCGCGCGTGCCGTTGAAACGCAGGTGCTGGTTGAGAACATGGGCCGCTGGGTCGACGGCCTGGCCGACAATATGGCGCGTCGCGATTATCGTATCCAGGACAATTCGAAGTGGGATCCCAGTTCCTGGCCGAGCGATTGCTTTGGCGCTGGCTTCCACGAGGCGCCGCGCGGCGCGCTCGGGCACTGGGTGCACATCAGCAAGGGGTCGATTGTGAACTATCAATGCGTGGTGCCGAGCACATGGAATGCCGGACCGCGTGACGCCGGCGGGCAGCCCGGCCCTTACGAAGCGTCGCTGGTTGGAACGCCGGTGGTCAAGCCCGAGCAGCCGCTGGAGATCCTGCGTACGCTGCATTCTTTCGACCCTTGCATGGCTTGTGGCGTTCATGTGGTCGATGCCACGAAACGTGAACTGGCGCGGGTTCGCGTCGCTTGAGAGGTGCGCGATGAGCACTCTGAGTCACTCCGGCGACCGCGACGGCGGCTTGGAGCGGATTTACGTTTGGGAGTTGCCGGTCCGGTTGAGCCATTGGCTGATCGCCGTGTCGATCGTCGTTCTGTCGGTGACCGGCTATTACATCGGACATCCTTTCATCAACGTTCCGGGAGCGGCGCGTGATCATTTCGTCATGGGGACCGTGCGCGCGGTTCATCTCTACGCCGCGTGGATTTTCACCGCCGCCTTGATCGTGCGGATCTACTGGTGGTTTGCCGGCAACGCCTATGCGCGATGGACCGATTTCATTCCGGTGTCGGCGCGCCGCTTCCGCAGCTTGTGGAATTCGATGCTGTTCTACTCCTTCATCCGCCGCGACCCCGACGATTATCCGGGGCATAATGCGCTGGCGGCCGGCAGCTACGCGATGATTTTCGCGGTTTACGTTCTGCTGATCGTCACAGGGCTGGTACTGCATGCCTCGGAGGTGCCCCCCGGATCGCCGTTCCACGTCTTCGGAGCGCTGGCGCCATGGTTTTTCGGGCTGCCGATGGCGCGCTTGATTCACCATGTGGCGATGTGGGTCGTGCTGATCTTTGTCGTTGTTCACCTGCATTTTGTGTTGCTGGCGTCGTTGATCGAGCGGGTCGGCACGTTCGAATCGATCTTCTCCGGTTACAAATTCTTTCCTAGGAAGAAGCCCCGGTGACAAACACAGTGACGGACCGGGCGTCGGATAAGGAAATCGAGGTTCTGGTGCTCGGGCTCGGCAATGTTTTGCTGGGCGACGACGGTCTCGGCGCGGCGGCGGTGGCGCGGCTTGAGCGCCGTTACCACATTCCGGAGGGTGTGCATCTGGAAGACGGCGGCACGCTCGGCATGGCGCTTCTCGGCATGATCGCGGACACGCGGCATGTGATCCTGGTCGACGCCGTCCGTACCGAAAGTCCGCCCGGGACGCTGGTTCGGATCGATGGCGAGGATGTCATGGATGCGGTGCGCGACAGGCTGTCGCCGCATCAGGTCGGCGTTGCCGATTTGCTGGATTCCGCCCATTTGATTGATTCATATCCGGCCAGTGTCACATTGCTGGGCTTGGTGCCGGAGACGATCGAGTTAAGTGTGCAACGAACCGGGGCGGTCGAAACCGGACTCGATGCGCTTGTCGAGGCGGTCGTGCGAGAGGTGGAGAGCCTTGGTTATACGATGCGTCGTGAAGGCGAGGATCGCGACCCGCCTCATGCTGTGCGCGATCTCGTGCATCATTTCGGGATGTGACCCGGGCGTCCCGGATGTGCCGCCCGGGCTGTTGGCGTCGCGCGAGGCCCAGACCGCCGGCGCGACAATTTTTGCCGCCAATTGTGCGATTTGTCACGGCAACAGAGCCGATGGCCATGGTCAACGTCGTGCGGCAATGATGCCACCGCCGGCCAATCTGACATTGCCGCCATGGTCGGAGCCGGCGCATGCGGGCCGGATGTTCCAGACGATCCGTCATGGTGTCGCCGGGACGGCAATGCCGTCATGGCCTATGTTGAGCGATCGGGAGATCTGGAACGTGGTGGCCTTTGTCTACGGGTTGGACGACCGACGCGTACGGCGTTGACGGCCTGGAACCCAATTTGAAATATCCTGCTGGCCCTGAGCGGCTCCCCCGGCGACGGCTTGCCGGTCGCTGTCATCCTGCTTTCACAATGAATCCCGCTTGTAGATCGCCGATGACCTTTCCACCGCGATCGGACCGAAGCGCGGCGTTGCCGCTTCGCCGGGTCCGTTCGTTCAACCGGGGCAATCAGGATCGACCGATGGAATTTTTCAAGCATTTTACCGTCTTGGTATGCGCGCCGGCTTTTAACGCGGAAGACCTCGAAGGCCTGCGGTTGGGCCAGATTACCGTCGAGATTGAAAAGCTGGGCTATCAGGTGGTGCGAGCACGGCGGGTCGAGGACGCGGAAATCGCGGTCCAGACCGATGCTGCGATCGGCTGCGTCGTTGTTGATTGGGGCAAGAAGGGTTTTGAAGGCCGGCCGACCGAATTGATAGATCTGATGCGGCGGCGCGGTCTGGACATGCCGATCGTTCTGTTGGTGAGGCGTAAGCGGCTCGAAGACATTCCGATCGAGGTGCTCGACTTCATCGACGGCTATATCTTCCTGGCCGAAGAGACGCCGGAATTTATCGCCCGAAATCTTGTGAGCCGGCTCAAGCAATATGCCGAAACCCTGAAGACGCCGTTCTTCGGCGCCTTGCTCGATTATGCCGAGCGGGGCAATCAGTTATGGACCTGCCCGGGCCATAACGGAGGGGTATTCTATAGTCGCAGCCCGGTCGGCCGCATTTTCTTCGAGCGCATGGGCGAGGAAGTCTTCCGTGACGACCTCGACAATTCGGTGCTGGAAATGGGCGATCTTCTCACCCATGAAGGGCCCGCGTTGAAGGCCGAGAAAGCGGCGGCTGAAATTTTTGGCGCGGAGAAGACCTATTTCGTGCTCAACGGAACGTCGTCTTCGAACAAGATCGTGCTGTCCGCTCTCGTCGCCGAGGGCGATCTGGTGCTGTTCGACCGCAACAATCACAAGGCCGCGCATCACGGCGCGCTTTTTACCGGCGGCGGTGTGCCGATTTTTCTTGAGACCGACCGCAACGCCCACGGTCTGATCGGTCCGATTTTTCATGAGGCCTTCGACGAGGATCGCATTCGCGATAAAATCCGCAATCATCCCCAGGTCTGCGATCCGGACGCGTGGCGCCGAGAGCGCCCGTTCCGCGTCGCGGTCATTGAGCAATGTACTTATGACGGCACGATCTACAACGCCGATATGATCGTCGAGAAGATCGGCCACTTGTGCGATTATATTTTATTCGACGAAGCCTGGGCCGGCTTCATGAAGTTTCATTCACTTTACGCCGGCCGTTTCGCCATGGGTCTGAAAAATCTCGGCCCCGAGCACCCCGGCATCATCGCGACCCAGTCGACCCACAAGCAGCTGGCGAGCTTCTCGCAGGCGTCGCAGATCCACGTCAAGGACCGCCACATTAAGGGACAACGTCGTCGTATCGAGCATCGCCGCTTCAATGAGTTTTTCATGCTGCATGCGTCGACTTCGCCGTTTTATCCGTTATTTGCGTCGCTCGACGTCTGCGCGCAGATGATGAAGGGCCGGTCCGGCGTGGTGTTGTGGGACGATACGGTTCGGCTTGGTATCGAATTACGCAAGAAGATCCGGGCGATCCGCCGTGAATTCGAAGATAAGGAGCAGGACCTGGCGCGGCGCTGGTTTTTCGATGTCTTTGTTCCGGATCGTGTGATGTCCGGAAACGGTACCGGCGCCGTGGCCGGTGAGGTTGCCTGGGAGCAGGTGCCGACCGACGAGCTTGCCACTCACGCGCGGTATTGGGAGTTGGCGCCAGGCGCACGCTGGCATGGATTCAGTCATGTTGCGCCCGGTTATGTCATGACCGATCCTAACAAGTTGACGATCTTGACGCCGGGCTTCGATCGCGCCACCGGCGCTTACGCGGAAACCGGCATTCCAGCACCGGTGGTGGCGCAATATCTGCGCGAAAATCGTGTTGTCGCCGAGAAGAACGATCTCAATTCGTTGTTGTTTCTGCTGACGCCGGGCGTAGAGGCCAGCAAGGCCGGCACGTTGCTGAGCAGTCTGGTTGCTTTCAAAAAATTGTATGACGATAATGCCCGGCTCGACGACGTCATTGGCGAATTCGTAAGACGGCGCCCGGCGCGTTACGCAGGGGTGCGGTTGCGCGAGTTCTGTGGGGAAATGCACGGCTTTTTCCGCGCTTGCGCGACCAGTACGTTGCAACGTGCGCAATTCGCGCCCGATCATATGCCGACACTAGCGATACCGACGCATGAGGCGGTGCGTCAGATGGTTCGGAACAATGTAGATTATCTCCCGATCGATGAGATTTTCGGACGAATTGCCACCACCATGTTCGTCGTCTATCCGCCCGGGATTGCGACCATTGTGCCCGGCGAACGTCTGGACGAACGAGCCCGGCCGATGCTGGATTATCTGGCGATGTTCGAACGCGCCGCCAATTTATTCCCGGGGTTCGAGACGGAGATTCAGGGGATCTATCGCGAAATTGCGCCCGACGGCCGAGTGCGCTTCTATACTTATGTGGTGCGAGAGTGAGCGAATCTGCAACGCCCGTCGCGGCGGAACTTCGGTGCGACCGTTCACCGACCAGTGCCGAGACTGTGACTGGCGTTGCCCCGCTTGAATGATGTTAGTGTGGGAACCGTCGATCGGTTCGATTCATGGCAGGCGTCTTCATGGCTTCTCTTGTGCATATTCTGCCGTGCCTTGTTGCCGCGCTTGCCCTTTACGCTTTCCTCGGTCTGCCGCTGGCGACCCGGATAGCGCCCCGGCCTCTGGCGATAATGATGGCGCCCGGCCTCGGCTGGGCGGCACACAGCGTTCTGGCATTGCCGCTGATGTTCGCCCTTGGTATGTCGCGCTTGGCCGTGGTCCTTGTCTTCGTCGTGCCGTTGTGCGTCGCAATGGCTGCCTCGTGGCGCGATTGGCGAGATGTCGGACCGCAGACGTCGCCGGCGTTTGGAACGCGCTTGGTTTATGGTCTGGCCTTGGCCGGCGCCGCGATCCTCGCCACGGTGCTGATGGCAGCCGTGTTGCCGAAATATTCGTCCTCGGGTGTCACGCTGGCGGGTCCGATCTTCGATCATTCCAAGATCGCGATGATCGACGACATGGCGCGGCTGGGCGTGCCGCCGGGCAATCCTTTCTTTGGGGCCGAAGGCAGCCCGCCACGGCTGTCTTACTATTACTTGTGGCATTTCAGCGCCGCCGAATTGTCGGTTCTGTTCAACATCAGCGGCTGGGAGGCCGACGCGGTTCTGGCCTGGGTCACCGATTTTGCCTCGCTGACCTTGATGATCGGTCTTGCAGTCTGGTTGAGCGGGCGCGTATCCGCCGCGTTATGGGCGGTCGCGCTGGCTGCCACCGGATCGGTGCGCCCGTTGCTTTATGCGATTTTCGGCGTCGACCGTGCCGAGGCGATCGTCGGATATCAGTCCGGTTTTGGTGGCTGGCTGTTTCAGACCACCTGGGCGCCGCAGCATACGGCCTCAGCGATGTGCGCGGTGATCGCAGCTTATCTTTTAGTGCAGGCGGCTGAACGAACACGGGTTCTCACGGTCTTGCTGTTTGCCTTGGTGATGGCGGCCGGGTTCGAAAGTTCGACATGGGTTGGCGGCATTGTTTTCCCGCTGGCCGCTGGCCCGGTTGCGCTTCTATGGCTGGCGCGCGCTGCTCCGCCGCGCCGCTTGGCGATTGTCGCTAGCCTGGGCGCTGCAGCAATCATTGCATTGTTGCTAATTGCGCCGTTTCTCTACGATCAGGTGCGGATGTCGATGTTGCGCGGTGATGGCTCGCCGGTGGCGATCCAGCCTTTTGTCGTTCTCGGCGACGATGTAATGGATTGGATCGGCGATCGGTTTGGCTCGGGCATTGCCTTCATCGCCAACGCGGCCGCTTACTGGTTCATTCTGCTTCCTGTCGAGTTTCCGGCCTTTTTGCTGACCGGGCTGGCGGGTTTTTATGGCCTTTCCCGTGAACGGGGGGGAGCGCCCGACCGCAAGGTCGTGGTGATTGGGTTTGGGATATCGCTTGCCGCCAGCCTCGGGGCGGCGTGGCTGCTGTTAAGTACGCTCGGCGAGAACAACGATCTTGGCTGGCGCGCCGTGCTGCCCGGCGTTCTGCTGTTGATCGTCTTCGGAGCCGCCGGTTTGTCGCGATTGGACGCGGCACGCCGGCCTTATCTGCTGGGTATTGCGGTCGTTTTGCTCCTGCTTGGAATGCCGGATGGTGTCCGGTTTGGTTATGGCAACTTCGTCGTTAAACCGAATGCCGCGAGCAAGGGATTCGCTGCGACACCGGCGCTCTGGCGCGCGGTGCGTCGCCATACCGGGCCAGACGAGCGTATCGCCAATAACCCGGCCTTTATGGAAATCGCGACGCCTTGGCCGGTCAATATTTCCTGGGCGCTGCTGGCGAACCGCCGGTCATGCTATGCGGGGCTATCTTTGATCGGCCCGTTCTCGGCGCAGTCGCATGCGCATCAGGAGGTGATCGATGCACAGTTTGCGCGGGTATTCGAGGGTAAGTCGCAGTTGGGCGATATCGTCGACCTGGCGATGCGCTATCATTGCGCGGTTGCGGTGGTCACGCCATCGGATGGCGCATGGACCAGCGATCCCTTTGCCACCAGCCCGCTTTATCGTCTTGTCGAGAATACGGCCGACTGGCGGATCTATCGTGTCGTGCCGGTCAAGCCCTGACGGTGAATCTTTCTGCGAAGGCTTGAGGGCAGATTCGAGGTCCGGCACCGAGGGACTGCTTCCCTTACCTCGGACGGAGTAGACGCCGTTAAATGCCCGCGAACCAGTTGAAGCCCTGCTTTGTCCAATAAGTCGGCAGGAAGGTGTTGGTGACCTCCATTGCCGTGATCCATTTGGCGTTCTTGAAGCCGAGCTTGGTCGCGGTGCGTAGCCGCAGCGGAAAGCCGAACGGATCGCGGATCGGCTCATGCGCGTATTTGGTGGCGAGGATGGTCTGCGGGTGTAACGCTGTCGCCATGTCGAGGGTTTCGGTATAGTCGTCGGCGCATTTGAACGACACATACTTGGCGCTGGTATCGGCGCCGATCCGTTTGAGGAACTGACCGAGGTTCACGCCTTCCCATTGACCGATGTAGTCCCAGCCTTCAACGCAGATGTGGCGGATGATGAGTTCCTGTTCCGGCAGCTTGTAGAGTTCTTCGGCGGTCCAGGGCTTCTTGTTTTCGATCAGGCCGGCAAGCTCCAGCTTCCACGTCGCGCCGTTTACCGGTTTGACATCCTCGATCTCATAATAGGCATTGAAGCGCGGTGGCTTGGCCACCTGATCCTCGCGGTAGGTCGGCGCAAGATGATTGGGGCGAAATAGCATCTCCTGAACGCCATCGTTGAAAGACGATACCGCACGCAGGAAGGACTGGATCGGGCCGCTGTCGCCGACCGAGCAGCCGGTCAACATAGTCAGCGCGCCGAGGCTGAGCGTGCCCCGCAAAATCTTGCGCCGGTTAATGTCGGCGATCAGCTTCTTGTTCTCTTCAAGAGCGCTGCGATCGACGCCATTGGTCGGGCGGAAAACGGAAGGCGAGGGCGAACGGACCGTCATGGCGTCAATCCATCATTCGGCGGGAGAGGGGAGCGGTTCACGATCGGTGTCCGGATCGGCGGTGACCTTGGGGCCTCCGGTGATCATCGCGCCGATGGTTTTGGGGACCAGCAGTGCCAGCGCGACATGGACAACGAGAAACAGGACGATGGCGGTCATGCCGAGGAAGTGGGCGAGACGCGCACCCTGGAAATCGTAGAACAGGTTCACGAGGGCGGAAAGCTGGACCGGTTTCCAGATCGCCCATCCGGTGATGACCTGAAGAACGATGACCAGGATGACGCCGACATAGAGGGTCTTCTGCACGGCGTTGTAATGGGTGATGTCGTCATGTGCCAGCTTGAAGGTGAGCGCGGCCTTGATATCGGCGATGACGGCGCGCGGCCAGATCGGCAACATCTTGCGCCGGAAGCGGCCGGTGTAGAAGCCATAGGCGATGTAGCACAGGCCATTGACCATCAGCACCCACATCGCGAAAAAATGCCATTGCAGGCCGTGCTGCGCGTAGAGCCCGAGCGTGATCCAATCGGGAAAATGTAGCCAGCCGAATAGTACTTCGTCGTTATAGATTTTCCAGCCGCTGCCGATCAGCAAGATCATCGCAATCGCGTTGGTCCAGTGCATGATACGCAGCGCCGCCGGGTGCAAATGACGGCGTTGTGATTTGACCGTGAGGGTGTCCGTCATGATGGTCAGACTCGAATGATTTTCAATAAACGCGATTAAGCAGGAAAACGGTTTTGACGCGCAACACACGACTTCGTGTAATCGTTAGCTGTCGTATGGTGATGCTGCGCAGTGTCGTGGTCTGTAGGAGCGCCTGATGTTTCGCCTGTTTTATCTTGCCCTGGGTCTCGTCGCACTTGTTTTGTCCGGGCAAAGCGCGGTGGTGCATGCAGCCGATTCGGCATGGCCGGGGCACGGCGACGGGGTCATGCGGATCGCCGCCAATCCGCCCCACGGCATGCCGGCGGGGATCCGCAATAGCGCAAAGGCGGACGATGGCGACGATCAAGGTGGCGACGACAAGGAATTGACCCCGGCGCAGAAGATGCAGAAGCGCTTTCCGCAGCCGACGCAGGTCGGTCATCTGATCGGTCTGCCGGTGCTCGACGATGACGATTCCACCATCGGCTATATCCGCGAGGTCGTGCGGGCGCCGGATGGGAAAATTTCCCTGATTTTGCCCTACAGCCGGTGGTTCGGCTGGCTGCCGGTCGCCTGGGGCAAGCGTCCGGTCGCGGTGCCGATCGAGGTTGTCACCATTCTGGCGCGTCAACTTGATTCGGTCGACATGCCGCGTAGCGACTACGACGACGCCGAAACGTGGCAGCCGTCACAGGGGAAGCCTTTGGCGGCGGACGAAAAGATTTTGGTGGCGCTCGGCCGGAGGTAAGTGCGCCGCTGGATCCGTCGATGGGGAGTAAATCCTTCTCGGCGACGGGAACCCTCAGCACCAGACAGTGTTATGAATCGATATGGATGATCAGACAAAGGCCAGGCTGAGTTTGCGGACGCTGGCAGCGCAAGCTCTGGGGATGCATGACCCGGTTACCAAGGGGATTGTGCAGCCGATCCATATGTCGGCGACTTATCTGCGCGATTCCGACAACGGCTATCGGGCGGGCTATGTCTATGGTCATACCGATAATGTCTCGGTGCAGCAGGCGGAACATCTAATCGCGGCGCTGGAAGGTGCCGACGAGGCGCTGCTGTTCGGTTCCGGCATGGCGGCGGCGACGACGGTGTTGCTGGCTCTGGAGAAGCCGACCCATATTATTGCTTCGCAGGTAATGTATTGGGGATTCCGCTCCTGGCTGCGGGAGATCGGCCGTTATGGTCATACCGTGACCTTTGTCGAGACATCGGACCTCGATGCGGTACGCGCTGCGGTTCGACCGGGCGAGACCGGATTGTTTTGGATTGAAACGCCGAGCAATCCGCTTTGGACGATCACCGATATTGCCGCGATCTGCGACATCGCCCATGCAGCCGATGCGCTTGTCTGCGTCGACTCGACGGTTGCGACGCCGATTTTCACCCGGCCGCTGGCGTTGGGCGCCGATATCGTAATGCATTCGGCTACCAAATATCTCAATGGCCATTCCGATGTCATAGCCGGTGCCCTGGCGGTTGCGAGCGACGGTCCGTTGTGGCGACGGATCGCCAAGATGCGTGGCCAGCTTGGCGGCGCGCTCAATCCATTCGATGCCTGGCTGCTGATGCGCGGCATGCGGACGCTCGACGTTCGGGTCCGGGCGCAGGCCAAGAGTGCGGCCAGTCTGGTGGAGCGTCTGGTCGGACATCCGGCGGTCTCGACGGTCCTTTACCCGGGACTGGCGACGCATCCGGGCCATGCCGTCGCGATGCGGCAGATGACGGGCGGTTTCGGCGGTATGTTTTCGTTGCGGATCGGCAAAGGCGAGAAAGCGGCGATTGCGGTGGCGGCTTGTGTCGAGCTTTGGAAGCGGGCAACTTCGCTCGGCGGCGTCGAAAGCCTGATCGAGCACCGGGCCTCGATCGAGGGTGAAGGCTCGCCTTGTCCCGGTGATCTGTTGCGCTTTTCGGTCGGCCTCGAAGATGCAGACGAACTGTATTTTGATTTGACCCGCGCTTTGTCGGTCGCGCTTTAACGAGACAGCCATGAAACCGATTGCGGTTGCTATTATCTGTAAAACACCGGCGGCCGGAAAATCAAAAACCCGGCTGTCGCCACCGTTGCGGCCGGAGGAATGCGCCGCGATCTCGCGCTGTTTTATCGGCGATCTTGCGGTGACCATTGACGAACTGGCTGAAGAGGGTGACGCAGCGGCTTGCGCGGTCTATACGCCGGCTGGCTCGGAAGACGAATTGCGCCGCTTGTTACCAAACGGATTTCATCTGACCTTGCAGTGCGAGGGCGACCTCGGCGCGCGGTTGCTGCAAGGCACCGTCGACCTGATCGACGCCGGCTTTGGCGGCGCCATCTTGGTCAATTCGGATTCACCGACCTTGCCCAAATCGATCCTGCGCGCTGCGGTCGATGCGGTGCGGGCCGGCGACAGCGTCGTGTTGAGCCCGGCCTTTGATGGCGGCTATACGCTGATCGGTCTGTCCCGGCCGCATCGGCATTTGTTCGCCGATATGCCCTGGAGCACGCCGGACGTCTATCGCCTGACCCTGGAACGGGCGCGGGAAATCGGCCTTCCGGTCGTGAATGTGCCGGGCTGGTACGATGTCGATGATGCGGCATCTTTCGCCATGCTTGAAGCCGAATTCAACGGTGTGCCACCGGCTTTTGCCGCGCCCGGGCTGATTGGCGCCGCGGCGCCGGCGACCCGGCGTTTCGTTGAACAGCGGCAGCATGCCTTGATGCGGGTCTAGGATGATCCTTCCCGCCGGTCCGCATTTCGTTAGCGTTGTCATCCCCTGTCTCAACGAAGAAGAGCCGATCGCCGATGTAGTGCGGGAGGTTCTGGCGCAGCAGGTCGATGAAGTGATCGTTGTCGACAACGGTTCGGCCGACCGGACCGCCGAGCGCGCCGCCGCGGCCGGTGCTCGTGTGGTCCATGAGCCCGTGCCGGGTTATGGGCGCGCTTGCGCCGCCGGTTTAAGGGCTGTCGACCGCTTCTGTGATATTGTCTGCTTTCTAGATGGCGATGGCAGCGACGTGCCGGCGTTTTTGATCGATGTCGTCGGCCCGATCGCAGACGGTCGCGCCGATTTTACCATGGGATCGCGGCTACGCGGACGGCGCGAGCCCGGCAGCATGACGCCGCAGCAGATTCTTGCCGGCTGGCTGGCCGGCTTGCTTTTGCGCTTTACGTACGGCGTTCGGTTCACCGACATGTCGCCGTTTCGTGCGATGCGGGTTGATCGCTTGCGTGCGCTTGGTATGCAGGAGCGCACGTATGGCTGGAATCTGGAAATGCAGATGCGGGTCGCCGCAGCGCGTCTGCGTATCCTTGAAATTCCTGTCGATCATCGCTGCCGTCAGGGTGGGGTGTCGAAGGTGTCCGGTAATCTGATTGCCGGGGTCAAAGCGGCTTGGAAAATTGTCACCACCTTCCTGCGGCTGGCGCTCGGGTTGAAGCGGCAGCCGGCTGCCCGATATTTTTGATCGTTTTTGCGATAGAAGGATTGCGACATGCGGGTATTGTTGACCGGCGGCGCCGGCTTTATCGGCCGGCACGTACTCAACGAACTGCTGCGGCGGGGCCATTCGGTGCGCGTACTCGATTCGTTGCGCCCGGATGTTCATGCTGATGGCAAGACGAACTCCCTCGACGCTGAATTGATGGTTGCCGACGTGCGAGATTCGGCGGCCATCGACAGGGCTCTGGTCGGCATAGAAGCGGTCCTGCATCTGGCGGCCAAGGTTGGACTGGGGGTCGCGGTCAGCGATTTGCCGGATTATGCTTCGTCGAACGATGCCGGTACCGCCGAATTGCTGGCGGGTATGGCGCGTGCCGGCGTCAATCGATTGACGTTGGCAAGTTCGATGGTTGTCTATGGCGAAGGTATCGGACATTGCCCGGAGCATGGCCCGGTGCGGCCCGCGCCACGTAACGAGGCTGCGCTTGCCGCCGGCAACTTCGAGCCGCCGTGCCCGCATTGCGGCAGGCCGCTGGAGGCCGCGCTGGTGACCGAAGACGCCCCGCTTGATCCGCGCAATGCTTATGCCAGCAGCAAGCTCGCGCAGGAGTTTTATGCCTCGAACTGGGCGCGGGTCACCGGCGGTTCAGTGGCCGCGTTGCGCTATCATAATGTCTATGGCCCCGGTATGCCGCGCGATACGCCTTATGCCGGTGTTGCCGCGATTTTCACGTCGGCACTCAGGCGTGGCGAGGCCCCCAAAGTGTTCGAGGATGGCCGTATGCGCCGTGATTTTGTTCATGTTCGTGACGTCGCGGCCGCCACCGTGCGCGCTTGCGAGGCGCATCGCGACGGCGTGCGCGCCTTCAATGTCGGTTCCGGCACGCCACGCACCGTCGGCGAAATGGCGCGGGCGTTGGCCGAGACGCTCAAAGGCCCGGTACCGGTCGTCACCGGGCATTACCGCCTTGGCGATGTCCGTCACATCACCGCCGATTCTTCGCGATTGCGCGATGAACTGGGTTGGTCGCCGCAGGTTGATTTCAGCGATGGCATGGCCGAACTGGCTCGGCTTTGACGCGCGTCGCGGGTCGCTTATGACGGCTGCTCGAACGGTTTGCCGAACTCCTGTTCGTAATGAGCTTCGTCCCAGACCCCGATCAGGATGCCTGGCGGCTCGCGGCCAGCCATCTGATTGACCCGTTCGGCCGTCACAGTGATGCGATTATGATGCCGGCGTGCCCAGGCGAAGATCGCTTCGCTCATGCGGGTGCGGACCGCCTCATGCGCTGGATCGCCGCCGATATCGCTCAGTTCGTCCGGATCGGTATCGAGGTCGAACAGCATCGGGCGGAAGCCCTCGCAATGCACGTATTTCCAGCGCTGGTCGCGGATCATGATCAGGCGGGCATCGTTCTGGTCGATGTCGAGGTCGGTCCGCGCGCTGCGGGTCGCATAGTCATATTCGGAAATGACGTAATTGCGCCACCTCTCGGGCTTGCCATTGCCATGCAGCAGCGGTGACAGCGTGCGGCCCTCGAGAATATGAGGCAGCGCCTTTCCGCCGAAGAAGTCCAGGAAGGTCGGGGCCAGGTCGATGCCTTCGACTAGCGCTTTCGTGGCGGTGCCGCGCGTTGCGTCGGCTTCGGGGCGCGGGTCGTAGATGATCAGCGGCACCCTGACGGATTGTTCGAAGAACAGGTCTTTTTCGCCCATCCAGTGATCGCCGAGGTAGTCGCCATGATCCGACGTCATAACGATCATCGTATTGTCGAACAGGCCGTTCTTCTTCATATAGTTGAAAAGGACGCCAAGCTGATCGTCGAGCTGCTTGATGAGGCCCATATAGGCGGGAATGACGCGTTCGCGAACCTCGTCGCGTGAGAAGGCTCGGCATACGCGGCTTCTTTGATAGGCGGCATAGACCGGATGGTCTGTTTGCCGTTCGGCGTCGGAACGGACGGGCGGGATGATGTGTTCCGGCCCGTACATGTTGTGATAGGGCGCCGGTACGATATAGGGCCAATGCGGCTTGATATAGGAGAGATGGCAGAGCCATGGCTGGTCGCCGGCGCTTTCCATGAAGTCGATGGCGCGCCGTGTCATGTAAGGCGTCTCGGAATGCTCGTCGGGGACGCGCGCCGGCAGGTTTCCATACCGCATCAGCCAACCTGACAGGATTTCGCCGTCGTCGCCTTCGGCGGAATTGGCCCATTCCTCCCACGGGTTGCGGCCGCGAAAGCCATGCTGGCGAAGATAGTTATCGTAATCCGGCTCGGGGTCGTATCCGCCGTTCGGATGCAGACCGTCGTCGCGTTCGAACGGTTCGAACCCGCATTGCGATAGCAACACGCCGATATTGGATGCCGGATCAATGCCGAGCCATTGCATGCCTTTGATGTCGGGTGTCATATGGGTCTTGCCGACGAGAGCGGCGCGCACGCCGAGCGGACGGACGTGGTCGCCCAGCGTCGGTTCGCCGACCCGCAGCGGGAAGCCGTTCCAGGTTGCGCCATGGGAATGGCAATAACGGCCGGTGTAATAGCTCATGCGTGACGGGCCACAGAACGGCGACTGTACGTAGGCGCGGTCGAAGCGCACGCCTTGGGCCGCCAGCGCGTCGAGGTTCGGCGTCTTGAGGTGTGGGTGGCCGTAACAGGACAGATAGTCCCAGCGCAGTTGATCGGCCATGATCCACAGCACATTTTTAGGCGAGGGCATTCCGAAGTCTCCAAGGGGAAATGTGCGCGATCACATCAATCTGGGCAGCAAGGTTGCGATCGGCGGGAACAGAAAGATCAGGATCAGGGCTATCAGGATGGCGCCGACGAATGGCATTACGCCGGCAAAGATGTTGGCCAGTTGCAGGTCCGGCATCACGGCCTTGACAACGAACACGTTCATACCGATCGGCGGCGTTATCAGCCCCAATTCGGTTACCAGCACGACGACGATGCCGAACCAGATCATGTCGGTGCCGGCCTGGTTGAGCGCAGGCAGGAACACCGGAACCAGCAGTAGCAGGATGCCGATCGACTCGAAGATCATGCCCATCAGGATGGCGATGAAGACCACGGCGATGACGAGGCCGGTTGGCGACAGGTGCATCGCCTCGACGACATCGAGTAGGACATAAGGCATGCCCGACAGGTTGATGAACTCCGCGAAGACCAGCGCGCCGAAGATGACGATGAAAAGGGTAGCGGTCGTGCGCGCGGCTTCGGCCAGCGTCGATATCCAGTCGTCGAGCGTACGAAGATGGCCGCGGGCGATCGAGATGACGGCGGCGCCGAATGCGCCGATGCCAGCAGCTTCGGTGGGTGTGAATATGCTGCCGTAGATTCCACCGAGCACCAACGTGAACAAGGCGAGCACCGGCCAGACGACCCGCAGCGCCTGGCGCTTGACCTCCGGCGGCAGCGGTTCGCCGGCCGGGCCGGACTTGGGATCGAGCCAGACGGTGAACATGACGGCGCCAAGGAATAGCAGCACCAGCAGCAGGCCAGGGACGACGCCAGCCATGAACAGCTTGCCGATATCCTGCTCGGCGATGATGGCGTAGATCACCAGCGGGACCGATGGCGGGATCATGATTCCAAGGGTGCCGGCGGCGGCGATCGACCCGGAGGCGAGGCTATCGGCATATTTGAAATGCCGCATTGGCGGGATTGCGACTTTCGTCATTGTCGCGGCGGTGGCCAGTGATGAGCCGCACACCGCCGAAAATCCGGCGCAGGCCATCACCGTCGACAGCGCCAGACCGCCACGATATCGGCCGAAGCCGGCATAGGCTGCGCGATAGAGGTCCCGCGACAGGTCGGCGCGGTAGATGAAGGTGCCCATCAGGATGAACAGCGGGATGACGCTCAGATTGTAGTTCATGGCGTCGTCCATGATCTGCTGGCCGGTCAGCGACAAAGCCGGTCCCCAGCCGCGCAGATAGGCAAATCCGACGATGCCGACGAACATCGTGGCAAAGCCGACGCGGATACCGAAAAAACACAGGAGAATGAGGGCGGCGAAGCCGATCAGGGCTGGCGTCACAAGGCGGCTCCGGGATCGTCGGGGTGGTGGACCGGACGCGGCAGCATCAGGCCGAGGATTTGCGCGATCAAGCTGACGACCGACAGCCCGGCAACGGTGAAAGCGACGCTTGCGAAAGACCATTCGAGCACGACGGTCTTGCGGCCGATCTTCTCGGCGTGTAGCGCGAACTGGAACAGCTGATAGGCGATGACGGCCATCATGCCGACCGAGAATATCTGGACGATGATGCGGCGTGAGGTCGGAAACAGCCGGTCGAGTTGGGGCTCGAACAGTTCTACGGTGATATGGTCGTCGCGGGCGTTAACGAGGCAGAGCCCGGCGAAAATGGTCATGGCGAGCAGGAACTGGATCATTTCGGCCGCGCCGAAAATCGGCGCGGCGAAAATATAGCGGCCGACCACATCCGCGAAGGTCAGCATCATCATGATAAACAACAGTGCCGCAGCGGCAATTTCGCAGACACGGATCAGCGGGGGCAATAGAGCCTGAGCGAAAGCGCGCATATTGAACCCCGCCGTACGATGGTGATGGCCGAAGACGCCGGACCGGCTGTTCAGTTTGTCTTGTGGGACAGGGCCTGAACCCGGCTGACATAGAAATCATACATGGCCTGGCCGTCGAGTCCGCGCTTGTTGGCGGTCTCGATCCACTTTTTGGTCAGGCCCTGGCCGACTTTGATCAATTCGGCTTCGAATTTGGGATCGGCCTTGACGATGGTGATGCCGGCCTTGGTCAGCTCTGCGGTCGCCTCCTGGTCGGCTTCGACCCAGTAAGCCGACGCCATGCGGGCGAATTTTGCGCCGCTCACCGACATGATGGCGTCCTGATCTTTCTTCGACAGCGAGTCCCATTTGGCCTGGTTCATCAGCAGCGAGAAGCTGGTCGAGTAGATGCCGCGGTCGAATTCGGTCTTCGACTTGGTATAGGGGATCAGCCGGAAGTCGCGGACGCTGGTCGGGCTGACGCCGACATAGGCATCGACGACACCACGGGTCACAATCTCGTTCATCTGTACCGCCGGCCCGGAGACGACGCCGGCGCCGATCGCCTTCATGATATTCGCATTGGTGCCAGGCAGGGCCCAGATCTTACGCGACTTGAGGTCTTCGATGGAATTGACCGGCTTGTCGGTCTGGCTCCACAGGTCGCCGGGGGTGATGACCCACATCGACAGCGCCTTCACGCCTTTATACTCGTTCGGGAAGTATTTCTCGTGGGTCTCCCACAAGGCCTGCGACATTGCCGGGGCATCGTTGGTGGCGATGAACGGGTTCATGGCCACCGTCGGTCCCCAGACCCGGTTGGCGATGAAGCCGTTGAACTGCGAGGCGACGTCGGCAATGCCATTCTCGACGGAGGCCCATTGCTCCGGCGGCGAGGCTAATGATTTCGGCGGGATCGAGATTTTGACCCGGCCTTCGGTGGCCTGTTCGACCCACTTGCCCCAGAGTGGGAGGATCTTGCGACAGACGGCGTGTTGCGGCGGCCAGAAGCAGTTGACGATCAGCCGTTCGGCGGCCGCGGGCCCGGCGGCAAGCGCCAGCGTAACGGTGACGAGCGCGAGTGACAGCAGTCTGGTGGCCGGTTTCATGGCGTTTCGCTCCCTCTGAGGTCTGCCGGTTCTGCTGGGTCCGGTCTTGTTTCGCCTTGAACTATAGGGGTGATCTAACTTGATTTAAAATGATATTTGTTCACAATAATATATCATATCGATATGAAGCTCGATCCGCGCCATCTCGTCCAACTTGCCGCCATTCTGGACAGCGGCACCTTGCGGCAGGCCGCCGAACGGCTGGGCACCACCCAGCCGGCGCTGAGCCGCACCATTGCGATGATGGAGGAGCGGGTCGGCACCCCGCTGTTCGAACGCAGCCGCAGGCCGCTGACGCCGACCGATACCGGCCTCGAACTGGCCGCGTTCGGACGAACCATTCAGGGCGCCGTCGAGCGCGCCGATATGGTGTCGCAGCAGATCACCGCCGGCGAATACGGCAGCATCCGGCTCGGCGCGCCGCCGTTTTTCTGCGATCAACTGCTCAGCCGGATCGTTGGCAAATTCGCGCTGACCCATCCGCAAGTGCGCGTTGTGCTGCACGCCGATTACTTTCCCGCGCTGGTCAAGGAAATCCTCAATCACAAGCTCGATATCGTGATGGGACCCTTCGAGTTGCTGGAGCGGCAAAGCACGCTGGACGTCGAACGGCTTATTCAGAACCGCAATGTCATCATCTGTCGGCCCGGCCACAGGCTGGCACGCCAGAAGAAGGTGACGACGGCCGATCTGGCCGCCGCGACCTGGGTCGGGCATGCGCGCGAGAGCATGTTGTCGGCGGATATGAAATCGACTTTGGCCGATCTCGGCGTCGATCAGCTCAATATCGTGTTCGAGAGCAATTCGGCCGGCGCCTTGCTCACAATGGTGCAAGATAGCGACTGCCTGAGCGTGCTGCCGTTGCTGTCCGTCGTGCACCGCATCGAAGCCGGGGAACTGATGCCTTTGCCGGTGGTGACGACCAACAGAGGGCGCTGGACCGGAATCATTACGCCGGCCGATGGCGGTCAGAGCGCGGCCATGTTGGCGCTTCGCAAGGTCTTGGCGCGCGACATTATCGCCGTGGTTCCGCTGATGAACAAAATCGTCGGCCAGCCCCATTCACGCGAGTGATGATTGTCAGGCTTCGTGCCGCATCGTCCGGCGCGCGGCTCAATATGGGGAAGCGCTCGGCCCTTCGCAGCCGACGGCGAGCATGATTTTGCCGATGTGGCTGTTGCGTTCCATCTGACGATGCGCGTCGGCTGCTGCCGCGAGTGGATAGGTGGCCTCGATCCGCGGCATGATACGCCGGCCCAACAGCGGCCAGATCTGCTCGCGCAGTTCGCTGGCGAGTTTCTTCTTGATCGCGAGTGGCGTGGATCGAAGAAAGGCGCCGGTGATACTGGCCCGGCGCGCCATGACGCTGCGCAACGGGACCGCCAGCGTCTTGCCGCCGCCGGCCGACAAATGCGCGATGCGGCCGCCCATGGCGAGCATGGCCAGATCGGCCTCGAGGTGAGCGCCGGCCGAGGTGTCAAGAAGAGTGTCGATGCCCCGACCGTCAGTCGCGGCTTTGACCTTTTCCGCCAGATCCGGATCGTTGTAGTCGAAGGTCGCGGCGCAGCCGAGATCGGCCGCGGCTCTGCGTTTTTCCGGCGTGCCGGCCGTGGCGTATACGGTATGGCCGAGAGCGCTCAGCATCTGGATGGCTATGGTGCCGACGCCGCTGGCGCCGCCATGAATCAGCGCATTTTCGCCGGGCGCCAGCCGCATCAACGCATGGAAATTGAACCAGGCTGTAAACAGCGCTTCCGGCAGAGCGGCCCCGGCGAGCCAGGTCAGCCCGTCAGGCATCGGCATGGCGAGCTCGGCCGGTGCGATGACGTAGTGAGCATAGGACCCGCCATCGGTCAGGGCGATGACACGTTCGCCAAGACGGTGGCGCGGGACGTTCGCGCCGCAAGCGACAATGCGACCGGCGGCCTCAAGGCCCGGCACCGGATTGGGCTCATGCCGTGGCCCGGCCTTGCGTTGATTGCAGTCGTGCCGGTTGACGCCGGCGGCCATCACTTCGATCAGCACATCGTCGGCGCCGGGGACGGGCACCGGCCAGCGGTCTTGTTCGGTAAGGACTTCGGGGCCGCCGGCGGCGGCAATGACGATCGCGCTTTGGGTTGTTGGGAGCAATGAAGGGTCCTGATCCGGATGGGGTCGGGCAAGGCGGCAGGCGCGGCCCGTGATCGCCGGCCAGGCCGGTTGGTCCGGCGTGGCCAGCGGCGCTTTGCGAGAACGGAACGGCGTTGCGATGCGGCTCAGCCGGCCTTGCGGACGCTGTCCCACCAGGGACAGGCGCCGGGCGCGGCGGTGTAATTGCCGTTGATGACATTGACCGGTTCGCGCAGACCGTCGACGGCGGCCTGCAATTTGAGTTTGCGGGCCGCGGCCAATTGTTCTTCGCCTAGCCAGTCGCGGTCATGACCCCACAGACTGGCGCCATATGTGATTTCCTCGACCTGCCAGGTCGCCGGTTCGATCGACCGGCCGCCCCAGCCATATTCGATGAAGAAGTCGGATGGCGTGCGCGCGTAGAACGACACCATCTGGTCGTTGATGTGCCGGCCCAGCGTCGTGGCGATGCGGCCTTTTTCAGCGCCGAGCGCGAGATCGTAGCCCTGGCCGACGTCGTCGAGCATGAACAGCTCCATCATCAGATGATGGATACCGTTGCGCCCGGTCTCGATCATCGCGAAGCTGTGGTGACGCGGATTGACGTGAAAGAAATAGGCGCGATAGGGCACCGTGAAGAAGTCGCTGATCCGCAGGCCGATGACTTCGGTATAGAACGGCAGGGCTTCGTCGAGGCTCGCGACATGCAAAACGGCATGTCCCATGCCGAGCGGACCGGTGCGGAAGCCGGAAATGTTGCGCCCGGGCACGAATGCGTCGGACGCGATCTCCGCGCCGTAGAAAACTTCCAGACGATTGCCGACCGGGTCGTGAAACGCGACCAGTTCCTTGACGCGCCGCTGGTCGGCGATGGCTTTCGGCATGCGCTCCACTTTGGTGCCGGCCTTTTCGACCCGTGCAACCAGCGAGTTCAGCGCTTTGGCATCGGCCACTTCCCAGCCAAAGAAGCCGCTGCGGTCGGCCCGATCCGCGCTGACGACCAGCCTTTGCCGGCGATCGTCCATGCGGAAATTCAGGTAATCCTTGCCGCGATCGACAAGCTGCATGCCGAGGAACTTGCTGCCGTAATCGGCCCAGTCATCGACCGCTTGAGTAGGAAGGCCAACATAGCCGAGCGCCTGAATTTCCATAGGTCGTTTCCTTCCATGATCACGGTGTCGACACCCAGAATGCTTGCCGCATAACGGCAATACGGTGCGCCTGCCGAGTGACCGCCGTGTTCCGGTCCGGTTATTACAGTTTCTCATTTTATATTGCCGTCCGCCACCGTGACCGCAATGGCGCTTCCGGCCGCGTTCGCTGGATGGACAGGTGGCTACCAAAGCGATCGCTGTTGTTCATCCAGCGGACACACAGCGCGGGGCGGTTGCCGGCTCACCACGATGCCGTCATGCGAGAGACAGTCAAAAAATGGCGGGCCTATGTTGCCGCCAGCTATCAGGGAGGAATCGCATGTTCAATCGTTTCATCGGTGCCGCCGTCCTGGCCGCAGCCGTGTTTGGCATTTCGGCCGGCGCTTCGGCAGACCCGATCACGTTGCGGTTTTCGAGCTTCGAACCGCCGCAGGCCTTTATCACCAGCAAGATTTTGACGCCCTGGGCGCAGCGCGTCACCGCCGAATCCAAGGGAACGCTGAAAATCGAAATGTATCCCGGTGGCACCTTGGGGCGCGATCCGGCGGCCCAACTCAAGCTTGTGATTGATGGCGTTGCCGATATTGCCTGGATCGTGCCGGGCTATACGCCGGGTCGCTTCGACGCCGCCACCGTGGTCGAATTGCCGTTTATCGTGCATTCGGCCTACGCGGGTTCGGTCGCCAGCACGCGCATGTACGAGAAGGGTTTGTGGAAAGGCGGCGGGTTTGACGACGTCAAGTTCCTCTGCGTCTGCGCCAACAATCCGGTCTTCGTGAACACCACGTTCCCGGCCAGCAAACTGGAAGATATCAAGGGGCACAAATTCCGCGCCGCCGGTCCGGTTTCGCTTAACGTCATCAAGTCGCTGGGCGGTGTGCCGATTGGCGGCATCACCGGACCGCAGCTGGCCGAGGCGATGTCGCGTGGCGTTATCGACGGGACGCTGAATGAGTGGAACGCGCTGCAGACCTTCCGCGTTCTCGACGTGGCGAAAAATCAGATTGTGCTGCCGCTCGGTTCGACGTCGCTCATGGTGATCATGAACAAGGCGAAATATGCCAGCCTGCCGCCTGAGGCGAAGGCGGCGCTCGACAAGAATTCCGGCGAGGTCTTCGCCAAGTTCTTCGGTACCAAGTTCGATGAGAATAACCGGGCTGTCCATGACTTGGCCAAGGCAGACAAGAAGCGCACCATCACCGTCCTGACTGAGGCGCAGCAGGGGCCGTGGCGCAAGGCGGTCCAGCCGGCCATCGATGAATGGAAGAAGTCCATGCCCGATGGCGATCGCCTGCTCAAGGCATTCTCCGATGAAGTGGCGGCCGCCGAGGCCAGTAAGTAACAACGAAGCACGCCACAGCCCGTTTGGCACCGGTTCTGACCCAACGGCAGGCACCGCGCGATGCGCTGCCGTTGGGTGTTGCATGGGTGCGGTGAGACTTGAGGGAGATTGAAATGGAATTGGCGGATCGATTGGCCTGCATGGACCTGATCCAGGCTTGGGCCTTGTATCGCGATCAGGGGCGGTGGACCGAACTGCTCGACACGTTTTATCCGGAAGGCAGGATCGCGGTGACCTGGTTTGCCGGCCCCTTCAGCGAATTTGTCGCCCGTTCGCAAAAGGCGGCGCAGGTTGCCTTGACGGCCGGGTCCAGTTCCAAACATCAGATCGGTTGGCCAATCCTGTCGTTTGCCGGCGATCGCGCCGTTGCCGAGACCAATGTGTCGATCCTGGGTCGGCAGACGTTAAACGGCGTCCAGGTCGACAATATCTCTTATGGCCGCTTTCTCGATCGGCTGGAAAAGCGCGGCGGTCAGTGGCGGATTCTTGAAAGAGTCGCAATCTATGAAAAGGATCGGCTGGACCCGGTTATTCCCGGTGAGGCCTTCGACCGCTTGATGGCCGAATCCGATTTCTCGGTTTATCCGGAAGCTTATCGGTTTCTGGCTCATCGTCTGGTGAGTGCCGGCCGCACATTGGCGTCGCCAATTCTGTGTCATGGCTCCGCCGAAACCGAGACTCTTTATCGCCGCTATCAAACGTGGCTTGGCAACGAGGTCGATTGTCCACCGAATGGACGCTGACGAGATGCGGGTGGCTTCAAGCGGCGGAAGCCTGTTGATGTTCTATCGGATCATTCAATCAATGTAGTTCGAACGAAATAAGCAGGCCATGACCCAAGTCATAAACGTTCCTTTCGTTGTTGTCGGGGCCGGGCCGGTCGGCCTTGCTGTCGGCAATTTGCTGGGCCAGCAAGGCCTCAAGACGCTGGTCATCGAGCGCAATCCGTCGACCGTCGATCATCCGCGCGCCATCGTGCTCGACGATGAAGGGGTGCGGACCTTGCAAGCCTTCGGCGCCGCGGACGATTTCCTCAGACAGACGATCGAAGGGGACGGCGCGCGCTACTTCGGCGACGATGGCCAATGTTTCGGCGTGGTCGGCGCCGGGCAACGGAATTATGGTTTCGCCAAGCGGCATTTCATGTACCAGCCCGAACTGGAGCGGGCGCTGGTCGATAACATGCGGCGCTTTCCCGCCGCCGAAATGCGGTTCTCCTGGGCGGTCACCGGCATCAATCAGGATCCAGCCGGTGTCACGCTGGAATGTGCGACGCCCGACGGTCCGCGGATCGTTCGTTGCGATTGGTTGCTGGCCTGCGACGGCGGCCGTAGCGCGATCCGGCAATGGCTTGGGATCGATTTCATCGGCAGCACGTATGAACAGGACTGGATCGTGCTCGATCTCAGGAGCGACCCCGATCACGTCAACTATTCGCGGTTTTATTGCAGTACCAGCCGGCCGGCGGTGAGCGTCCCGGCTCCGCGTGGCGGGCGGCGGTTCGAGTTCATGGTGCAGGACGGCGAGGTCGGCGCCGATATGTTGTCGGATGAAGCGCTGGCGCGTCTGTTGGCGCCATATCGGCCGTTCCGTTCGGAAGACGTGATCCGCCGCGCCATCTACACATTCCATGCCCGGATCGCCTCGCGCTTGCGGCTCGGCCGGGTTCTTCTGCTGGGCGACGCGGCGCATCTGACGCCGCCTTTCGCCGGCCAGGGCATGAATGCCGGTTTGCGCGATGCTCATAATGTGGCCTGGAAGCTCGGCCTTGTCGCCGACGGAACGGCCGACGCCGCGATCCTCGACAGCTATGACCAGGAGCGGCGTGATCCGGCCTGGGCGATGATCCAGTTGGCGGTCGCGATGGGCCAACTGGTGATGCCGAAGGGGAGCGAGCAGGCGGGCTTGCGGGCGATGCTGCTCAAGATGCTGGAGTCGTTTCCGGGGGCGCAGGACTATTTCCTGCAGATGAAGTTCAAGCCGGCGCCACGTTATACCGGCGGATTGTTCGTCGATCTCGACGATCAGCTTTATGAGGCGTCGCTGGTCGGGCAGATGTTGCCGCAACCGCTGGTCAGGCTGTCGTCGGGAAAGACGGTGCGGCTGGATGAAGTGCTGGGACCGGGCTTTGCTCTTATCGCGCAGGACGAGGCCGGCGCCGCAAGGCTGACTGCGCTCACGCATCCCTTGTGGCGCAAGCTGTCGCCGGCTTTTGTACGGCTG
Organism: Rhodopseudomonas sp.; assembly: GCA_016124795.1. Classification (GTDB taxonomy): domain Bacteria; phylum Pseudomonadota; class Alphaproteobacteria; order Rhizobiales; family Xanthobacteraceae; genus Pseudolabrys. Next base: position 104,321 of record WGNB01000001.1, read on the forward strand.
AGGCCGGATGGCGCGAACGCCGGAAACGTGGCCGGCGTGACAACCGTGGCCGCGGCCGACCGCTTTGCCCGTCCGATCCGCACCCACCGCGATCAGATTCTGCTGGTGCGACCGGATCGTTATGTCGCCGGTGCTTTCGAACCGGCGCAGGAGTCTGAATTTGCCGCCAAGCTCGAAGCCTTGCTGAACGACCGGGCTTGCGACCGGCTATCGGCCTAATTCTTCCGGCGCCACCGAGGGCCCGGTCAATTGGGCTTCGATCCGGGCGGTGGCGCGTTGTAACGGCGCGAGATAACGCTCCACGGCTTCCGTAAAGGTCAGCGCGCTGGCGATCCAGATCATGGTGATGCAGGCCAGTACCCGGCCGTTGACCAGGATTGGCACTGAAATGCTGGCGGTGTGCGGGTTGAAGCCGTCGGTGCGAAATCCGTAGCCGGCCTGTCGGGTATCGGCCAACAGCCGCTGCATGAATTGTGCGTCGCGCGCCAGGCAGTCGTCGGCATTGTCGGATTGCCGCAAGCGGTCGAGGATGGCGTCGCGCTCGGCCGCGGGACAAAAGGCGAGATAGGCGCGTCCGCCCGATGTCTTGAGGATCGGCAGATGCGTGCCGGCCATGCCGCGGTCGATCGAGAACGGACTTTCGGCATGGGTCGACTCGCGAATGATCATGGCGTCGTTTTCAAACGTCACCAGATCGACCGGCCATAGCACCTCGCGGCCGAGGCCGTGCAGGACCGGCGCGGCGACCCGTGTCACCCAGACATCGTCGTGGAACCCCGAACTCAGCGATTTGACCTGCGCGGTCAGGTTCCAGGAATCGTCGGTCTTGCTGCGCGTGACATAGCCCAGGTTCTGCATGGTTTCGAGCAGGCGATAAACCGTCGGGCGCGGCAGCTCGACCATGGTCGCAAGCTGTTGCGCCTTGGTGCCATGGCAGCGGTTGAGCGCCTCGAGTATTTTGAGCCCGCGTTCCAGCGAACGGACGCTGCTGAACGATCCCATCGATAACCCGTCCACCTAGTGAACTACTTGTCGGATCATTTTGCGCTGGGGCGGGCAAAGTCAATAACAATCCGCATCGACAACAAGAAGTTGCTCGACGATCAGGGAGGCAATCGGGATGCGGCTTGCGAGCGCAATGCACAATGGACGTGCGACTTACGGGATCGTCGTCGGCGATCGGCTGATCGATCTCGGACGGTCGATCGGCTCGCAATATCCGGATCTGCGGTCGCTGCTCGCGGCGGGGCCGGCGCTGCTCGGCCAACTGCGCGAACAAGACGCCGGCATTCCGCTCGATCAGGTCACGTTTTTGCCGGTCATTCCCAACCCGGACAAGATTTTCTGCGTCGGCCTGAATTATCGCTCCCACGTCGCCGAGACCGGCCGCACCGAATCCGAAAAGCCGGCGATCTTCATCCGCTTTGCCGCGAGCCAGATCGGCCATGGCGAGCCGATGCTGCGTCCCAAGGTCTCGACTGATTTCGATTATGAAGGCGAGCTGGCGCTGGTGATCGGCAAGCGTGGCCGTTACATCCCGCGCGAACGTGCGCTCGACTATGTCGCCGGCTATTCATGCTACAATGACGGTTCGCTGCGCGACTGGCAGCGCCACACGCACCAGTGGACGCCTGGCAAGAATTTTCCGGCGACCGGATCCTTTGGGCCGTGGCTGGTGACCGCCGACGAGATTCCCGATCCGACGAAGCTCGAACTGACGACGCGGCTGAATGGCCAGACGGTGCAGAGTTCATCGCTCGATCTGCTGATCTTTTCGATTCCGGAAATCATCGAATACTGCTCGGCCTGGAGCGAACTCGTCCCCGGCGATGTCATCGTCACCGGCACGCCGGGTGGCGTCGGCTTCAAGCGTACGCCGCCGTTGTTCATGAAACCCGGCGATATAACCGAAGTCGAAATTTCCGGCATCGGAACGTTGCGGAACCCGATTGCGGATGAAGCCGTCTAAGCCGCCGCGTGCCGCTTCGCCAACCGATGGTCTCGATTGAAAGCCGCTACGCGGCCGTCGCCAAGGGAATATGGCCATGACCAAGCCCGTGATTTTGACTTGTGCCGTGACAGGGGGCGCGCCGATGTCGGCCAGGAACCCGGTGCCTGTGACGCCGGCCGAGATCGCCGATTCCGCGATTGGCGCGGCGCAGGCTGGCGCGACCATTGTTCATATTCATGTTCGCGAGCCCGGTAGCGGTGCGCCGAGCATGCGTTACGAGCTTTATGAAGAGGTGGTTGCGCGCATTCGCGCCGCTGGTTGCGATTGTCTGATCAATCTGACGACCGGTCCCGGCGCGCGCTTCATGCCGAGCCCACAGGAGCCGCTTCGGGGCGACACCGGCTCGACGCTCACGCAGTGGCAAAACCGCGTCGGCCATGTCTTGGCTTTGCGGCCGGACATTTGCAGTCTCGACGTCGGCAGCATGAATTTCGGCGAGCATGTGTTTGTCAATACGCCGGCCGATTTGCGGGCGATGGCTGCGGCCATCCGCGACAGCGGCACCAAGCCGGAACTCGAAGTCTTTGAACTCGGCCATATCAGGTTGGCCCGTCATCTGATCGAGAGCGGTCTGATCGCCCAGCCGCCTTTGTTCCAGATTTGCCTCGGCATTCCGTGGGGCGCGCCGGCAACGTCGGAGACCATGATGGCGATGCGTGACCATCTGCCGCCGGGCGCCGAATGGGCCGCATTTGGCATCGGTCCGGCCCAGTTCCCGATGGTGGCGCAAGCCGTGTTGCTCGGTGGTCACGCCCGCGTCGGACTGGAGGATAATCTTTACTTGCAGCGCGGTGTTCCGGCGTCCAGCAACGCGGTGCTGGTCGAACGCGCGGTTGAGATCATCGCGCAACTCGATCGCCGTGTGGCGACGGCGAGCGAGGCGCGGGATATCCTCGCGCTTGGCCGGCTTGGACCTTCTGTTGCGGCGCAAGCGGCGGCGGGCCGGTCATGACGGACCGCCATCCTTATTGGCAGCGGCTGCTGCGCATTACGCAAGGCATGGCGTTAGTAGGCTTTTTCGGTCTGCTGATCCTGGCCGTGATGACGACCCTCGACGTGCTGTCGCGCTGGCTGTTCAGCGCGCCGATCTATGGCGTCAACGACGTCAGCGCCATTGTCATGGCGGTTGTGATCGCCGCGTGTCTGCCGGCCAACCTCGCGGCGCGTCAGAACATCACCGTCGATTTCCTCGGCAATCTGCTCGGCTGGCGCGCCAAGGCTTTCTTCGACGGGCTTGGCGGTCTGGTGACGTTATTATTCATCGGTTTGGTCGCCTGGCAGTTCGTTCCCTACACGATCGAGGTTACCAGGTCGGGGCAAACAACCTGGGTTCTCAAGCTGCCGATCGCGCCGGGTTGGTGGATCGCTACCGCATTTCTGCTGATGAGCGTGCCGGTTCAGTTGACCGTCGCGGTGTTTGATCTGTCGCGGGCGTTCGGTCGGCGACCGGACGGCGATATCTAGCCGGGCCCGTCTTCGATGCATTCGACACCTCCCACCGACTGCTGCCGGAGTTCGCATGATGTCTGATCCTCTCGTCCTTGCCGGCCTCGGCTTTGCCGCGATGTTTGTGCTGATGGCGCTGCATGTGCCGATCGGTATCGCGATGGGCGTGGTCGGCGCGGCGGGGTTTGCGAGCATCGTCGGGGTGGACCCGGCCTTGTCGTTGCTGGCCAGCGAACCGGCCAGCGTCTTTACCAATCTCGACCTCGCCGTGATCCCGATGTTCCTCTTGATGGGAAGTCTGGCCGCGGCGGCCGGGTTGGCGTCCGATGTTTATAAGCTGGCTTATGCTTTTATCGGCCATCGACGCGGCGGCCTGGCGCTGGCGACGATTGGCGGCTGCGGCGGCTTCGGTGCGGTTTGCGGTTCGGCGATCGCGACGACCGCTACTTTTGGGCGCGTCGCCTTGCCGGAGATGCTGCAACGCGGGTATTCGCCGGCGCTTGCAGCAGGCGCGGTGGCCTCGGGCGGAACACTGGGCATCATTGTGCCGCCGTCGTCGATCATGGTGATCTACGCTATCCTCGGCGAACAGTTTATCGTCCATTTGTTCATGGCGGCGATTGTGCCCGCGATCATGGCCGTTTCATTCTACATGATCGCGGCGATGATCTATGTGCATTATATCGACCGCGATGCCGGGCCCGCCGGACCGCGGGTGCCCTGGCCGGAGCGCTGGCAGGTCATCAAGTCGAACTGGGGCGTCCTGTTTCTCGGTACGGTCGTTCTCGGCGGGATTTATACCGGAATTTTCACCGTCAATGAGGCGGCGGCGGTCGGCGTCACCATTGCTTTGATGTTCGCGGTCGGGCGAGGCAAGCTCGATTGGAGCGGGTTTCTGAAGGTCCTCGCCGAAGCCAGTGCCACGACCCTGATGATCTACGTGATGATCATCGGCGCGTCATTGTTCTCGTATTTCATGTCGGTCGCTCATGCGCCGGAACGGATGATTGAAGGGGTGGCCGCGCTGAACCTGTCGGGGCCGCTCGTCATCGTCATCCTGTTGGTGATCTATCTGATCCTCGGCGCGATCTTCGACGAGGTTGCCGCCATTGTCGTGACCTTGCCCTTCGTGCTGCCGCTGATCAAGCATTTCGGCTATGATCTGGTATGGTGGGGCATCATCAACGTCACCATCGTCGAGATCGCGATGATCTCGCCGCCGATCGGGCTCAATGTTTTCGTCGTTCACGGCATGCGAAAGGATATTTCGCTGGGCACGATCTATCGTGGCATCGTCCCGTTCCTGTGCGCCGATATCGTCAGGCTGATCTTGCTCGTCGCTTTCCCGGGTCTGGCGTTGTACACCCTGCAATTGCTGAAATAGTCTCGATGGGCAGGCGGCCGTTCGAATGCGGATGGAGAGGCGGCCGCCGCCGAAGAAGCCGAAGAACAAGAGTCCGCAATGGACGTCGAGGGAGATGCGCGCGTGAGCGGAGTGACCCTTTATCACAACGACATGTCGGTCTGCTCCGGCAAGGTGCGGATGCTTCTGGCCGAGAAGCAATTGCCCTGGGCCGGCGTTCATCTCAATCTGCGGGCCGGCGACTCGCAGAAGCCCGACTACGTCAAACTCAATCCGAACAAGGTCGTGCCGACACTGGTCCATAATGGTCGGCCGGTGATCGAATCGAATGTGATCTGCGAATATATCGAGGATGTCTGGCCCGATCTGGCGATGCGACCCGACGATCCCGGCGAGCGGGCGCGGATGCGGGTCTGGATGAAGCAGCTCGACGATGGCGTTCACGCGGCAACCGGCACCGTCAGTTCCTGCGTGGCTTTTCGCTATCAGCATCTCAAGCGAGACCCGGCAGAACTCAAGGCCTGGCTGGAGGGACTGGACCCGGCGCGGCGAGAGCGCAGCCAAGCCGCGATTGAACAGGGTATCGCCGCGCCGCAATTTGCCGTTGCCGTGAAGCGCTTCGATGTGCTGTTCGCCGATATGGAGGCTGCGCTGCGGGACAGTGCGTGGCTTGCTGGGGGCCGAATTTCGCTGGCCGACATTGCCTATGCGGCCTATGCCGCGCGGATCGTGCATCTCGGGCTCGACGACATGATCGACCGACGGCCGCGGGTTGTGGATTGGCGTAACCGGTTGTTCGAACGGCCGGCCTATCAGTCGGGAATTTCCGACTGGTTCAATCCGAATTATCTCACGATTTTCGACGCTCATCGCGATGAGGCGCGCGCCGAGGTGCGGCGGATTCTTTCTGCCTAGCGTCCGGCCTTAATGTCCGGCTTTGGCGTCCGTCTGGCGAACGGACGGTGATTGGCTGTCGCGGTCGTATTTCCGCGCTCCTATTGATGGTCGACCCGCCTGAAGGCGGACGACAAGCGGCGGATAATGCCGCGCTGAAATAGGGGGAAACGATGCCAATTTCCGTTGGGCGGATTGCGATCATCAGGCTGGTCTTGGTTTGTCTCGCGGCGGGCATTTTTTCGACAGGCGCCGGCGCTCAGACGTTTCCCAACCAGCCGATCCACATCACCGTTGCCGCGGGGGCGGGGAGCCCGCCCGATATCATTACCCGCGTCGTCGCCAATGCGATGGCGAAGGCGGAGGGTTGGACGGTTATTGTCGAAAACAAGCCGGGTGCTCTGCAGACCATCGGCGGCCGTGACGTTCTTAGCCTTCCGGCCGACGGCTATACGATCTGCGCCTTCAGTATGCCCGTGACGGCCGCGCCGGCGCTGATGGTCAATATGCCATTTGCGCTAGACAAGGATTTCGCAGCGGTAGGGTTGGTATCGCGGTCTTACAATGTGCTGGTTGTAACGCCGTCATTGCCCGTGCATTCGATCGCCGATCTGATCGCGCTGCTGAAACAGAAGCCCAACAAGCTGGCGTTTTCGTCCGGTGGCTTCGGAACGCCGGCGCATCTCGTTGGCGAGATGTTCAAGCTTCGCGAGCACGTCAGCGCCTTGCATGTGCCTTACGCCCGGATTCCGCAGGCGACCGGCGATTTGCTCAATGGCACCAATCAATTCATGTTCATCACAACGCTTCCCGTCGTCGGCTTGATCAAGGCCGGGAAATTGCGTGCGCTGGCGGTGACCGCGCCGAAGCGCATCGATGCCTTGCCGAATGTCGCTACCGTGGCGGAACAGGGTTATCCGGAGCTGGCGGTCGAGGACTGGGTCGGCTTCGTCGTCAAGACCGGGACGCCGCAGGACGCGACCGCCAGGCTGAACGCCGCGCTGAACAAGGCGCTGGCATCGCCGGCGGTGAAGGAGGCTTTTGCCAAGATCGGGGCCGAAACGGCCGGTGGCACGCGCGAGCAGTTCGCTGCCTTGATCGGTTCGCAGATGACGCATTGGGGCCACGTCGTCAAAGAATCCGGCATCACGATGCAGAAGTAGCTGCTTGATGGAGAACCGCGTTCGGAAGCCTCACCAGCCGGCAGCGGTGCGATCGCGAATGGCCTGGGCGCCGGACAGAATGCCGCGGTGGAGCACGCGGGCCGCGGGCGACAGGTCGCGGCCGATCCTCTTGATCAGGTAAAGCTCGCGTTCGACCACCGGGGCGACCAGCTTGCGGATCGTCAGGACGGCGTGGTCGGTGGGCGGCCAGGCGAGGCTGGGCAACGGTGCCACGCCGACGCCCGCTTCCACGAGCGCCAGCAGCGTTGCCGGGTGTTCGGCTTCATGCAGTGCGCCGCGTCGGCCGGTCGCCGCCATGCCGCGCTCCATCTCGAGGCGAATGCCGGTGCCCGGCGCCATCGCCACCATGGCCGCCGCCGCGCCTTCGCGCCAGGTGACGGTCTCCTGGCTTGTCAGCGGATGATCGCGTCGCATCACCAAAGCGAAGGTGTCGGTGAGGAGATGAGCGGAGTCGAGGTCTGCGTCCTCTCCCGGCACGTTGGCGATGCCGAGATCGACGTCGCCGCGTTTCAGGTCGGCGATGATCTGGTGGCGCGGTTCTTCCTTGAGCGTGACGCCGACCAGCGGGTAGTCGCGCTGAAACGTCGCCAGCACCGTCGGCATCAGCCGCATCGCGACTGACGGCACGCAAGCCACGGTGACGTGACCGCGCCGGTGTTCCCGCAGGTCGCGCAGGTCCTGAAGCTGATTATCCAGATCGGCGAGCAGTCGCTGGATGCCGGGCAGGAACTCGGTGCCAACCTGGCTGAGCTGCAGGCTGCGGGTGGTGCGGTCGAGCAGCCTGACTTCGAGTGCGTCCTCGAGCTGACGGACCGATTGGCTCAAGGCCGATTGCGAGACGCCGAGTTGTCGCGCCGCGCGGCTGAAGCTGCCGAGTTGGACGACGCTGACGAAGGCCCGTAGGTGCTTGAGGTCTAAATTCATTAGCATATCCAATAAATATATCAGTTTTTCCCGTATTGTTAATAAGAAACGACGATGCAATGATTTTAAGCGTCGCCGGGAATTGCTTAAAATTTGTGCGAATGGCCGTGGGTCGTCGTGCAAAACAAGAGGACGAGAGACAGGGCCATGATCAACAGACGACACCTGATGCAGTATTCGCTCCTCGGAGCGGCGACGGTCCCCTTCGGCGGCCTTTTCGGCTCGGCCTCGGCTGCCGGCAGCAAGATCGTGATTTCCGAAGCGCTGCGGCTCGGCATGTACGGGTCGCTTTATGTCGCCGCCGATCTCGGCCTTTTCGCCAAGCATGGCCTCGACGCCACGATCTCGTCCGCCGGCGGCATTGCCCTGCCGATTCCGGTCCTGCTGGGCGGTCGGGGACAGATCGGCGTCACCAGTCCCGGCATGTCGGTCAACGCCGTGCGGGAAGGCGGCAAGATCAAGAACATCGCCAAGATCGTCGGTGGCGTGTCGATGTGGGGCATGGCGCGGCCGGGCAGCAAGATCAAGACCATCGACGATCTGCGCGGCAAGACCATCGCCACCCTGAAGTTCCCGTCGTCGACCATCCAGGTGCCGACTTATGCGATGAAGACGATCGGCAAGTTCGATCCGAAGGCGGCCGGCGTCACCTTCCTCGAATTGCCGCCCGGTGCTCAGGCTGCCGCCGTCAAGGATGGCCGCGCCGACATCGCCACCGCTTTCGAATGGGACATCAGCATCGGCGTCGAGAAGTTCGGCCTCGAACCGGTGCTGTCTTTTGCCGACGCCATCGGGCCGTTGTGCTTCACAACGGCGATGGCGACCGAACAGGTCATCGCCTCCAATCCCAAGGATGTGCAGGCTTTCTGCAATGCCATCGCCGAGGCGCAGAAGATCATGCATCAGGACAATTCGGTCTTCACCAAGGTGTCCGAGAAATATTTCCCCAAGGTCGATCCGAAGGTCATCGCCAGCGCGACCAAGAACTTCTTCGGCAGCAAGACAGCCATTCCGAAAAACCCGACCATGTCGGTTGCGGAATGGGACGCCGCCATGCAGCTTGAACTCGGCGGCGGGTCGATCAAGGCGGTTCTGCCTTATTCGCAAATGGTCGATAACAGCTTTGCCGAGAAAGCAACCAAAGAGTTTGGACAGACCTGATGACAATTACCACAAGCACTTCGGCGGCCGGGCGGCGTTTCGTGACGCTGCCGGCTCGTCCCGAGCCACTGCGATTGGCGGTTGAGGAAACCGCCATCGTCGTGGTCGACATGCAAAACGCCTACGCTTCGCCCGGCGGCTATCTCGATAAGGCGGGCCTGACCGCGCATAACGCGGGTCCGGTCATTACCGCGATCAAGGAGACACTGGATAGCGCACGGGCGGCCGGCGTCACCGTGATCTATTTCCAGAACGGCTGGGACGCCAATTATGTTGAGGCCGGCGGCCCCGGTTCGCCGAACTGGCACAAGTCGAACGCGCTCAAGACCATGCGCAAGCATCCCGAATTGCAGGGCCAGTTGCTGGCCAAAGGCGGCTGGGATTATGACCTGATCAACGAGTTGAAGCCGAAGTCGGGCGACATCGTCGTGCCGAAGACCCGCTACAGCGGCTTTTTCAATAGCGTCTTCGACAGCACGCTGCGGGCGCGTGGCATTCGCAACCTGGTCTTCTGCGGCATCGCCACCAATGTCTGCGTCGAGTCGACGATGCGCGATGCCTTCCACCTCGAATATTTCGGCGTGCTGCTTGAAGACGCCGCCAGCGCTTCCGGCCCGGATTTCATGCAGAAGGCGACCGTCTTCAATATCGAGACCTTCTTCGGTTGGGTCTCGAATTCGGCCGATTTCATCCGCGCCTTTGCGCAGACCGAACCGGCAACCGCCAAATAGCAAGCGAGGCATATCGATGACGAATCGCGCGATTATCCCACCGGGCACTCAGACCCCGATTGCCCCTTATTCGCCGGGCATGATGGCCGATAACGTCATCTATGTGTCGGGCACTCTGGCCTTCGACAAGAATAACGACGTTGTGCATGTCGGCGACGCCGCGGGGCAGACCCGGCACATCCTCGAGACGATCAAGGGTGTGCTGGAAGCAGCCGGTTCGAGTCTGGCGGATGTCACCTACAATATGATCTTCGTCACCGACTGGGCCAATTATGCCGCCGTCAACAAGGTCTATGCCGAATACTTTCCCGGCGAGAAGCCGGCCCGCTATTGCATCCAGTGCGGTCTGGTGAAGCCGGATTGCCTGGTCGAGATCGGCTCCATCGCGCACAAGCGAGTCTGAGGTGTCGGAAGTCGAAGCTGCCCCACTGGCGCTGCCAGGCAAACGGCCGCGCCGTTTGCCGCCGTCCTTGCGCATCGGCGTGATGCAGGTCGTCCTGCTCGTCGTGTTGCTGGCGGTCTGGGAAGCGGCAGTTCGTCTGGGTTGGATCGCGGTCTATCTCTATGGCCAGCCGAGCGGCATCTATACCAAAGCAATTGGCATGATCGGCAGCGGCGAGTTGCTGCGCGATTCGGCGTTGACCGCCGGCGAGGCGATTGCCGGCTTTCTTATCGGCACTCTGTTCGGCAGCATCGTCGGTCTGGCGCTGTGGCTGTTTCCGACCGGTGCGGCGGTGTTGCGGCCTTATCTCATTGCACTCAACGGTCTGCCGAAAATCGCTTTGGCGCCGCTGATTATCGTCTGGTTCGGTATCGATCTGTCGTCGAAGATCGCCATCGCGACCATCATTACCTTTATCGTCGCGGTCATCACCGCGCAGCAAGGCGCCAAGGAAGTCGATAGCGATCTCGTCAAGCTGATGCGCTCGCTCGGCGCGAGCCGGTTCAAGACCTGGCGTGCGGTGATCATTCCGGGCGCGATGCCGTGGATCGTGTCGGCCTTCCGCCTCAATGTCGGTTTTGCGCTGATCGGCGCCGTGGTCGGCGAATATATCGCGTCGAAAGAAGGGCTCGGCTACCGGATCTACTATGCCGGTGTGCTCTACGATCTCAACGCGGTCTGGGTCGGTATCGCGGCTTTGATGGCCGTGGCGTTGCTGATGTATGGCGCCATCGACCTGATCGAAAAGCGGTTGCGGTTTTAGCTCCCGACAGTCCGTCACTTCAAAAGACAAGAGACCTTATGCCTTACGCCAGCGGCGGCGATGCCGATATCTATTACGAGAGTTACGGCGCGGGAACCCCGATCGTGTTGTCGGCCGGCATGGGCGGCAGTGGCTCGTTCTGGACGCCGCAGGTCGAGACGCTGGCCAAACGGCATCGGGTCGTCTGCTACGATCATGTCGGCACGGGACGGAGCAAGGCCGCGTCGGTGCGACCGCGCAGCATCGCCGGTATGGCTGACGATATCGTTCAGGTCATGGACGCCGCCGGGATCGACGCCGCGCATATGGTCGGTCATGCGATCGGCGGCATCGTCGGCATCGAGATGGCGACGCGGCATCCCAAACGGATGCGCAGCTTGACCGTCGTTAACGGTTGGGGCCGCGCCGATGCTTATCTGCGGCGGTGTTTCGAGGTTCGCAAGCAGATCCTCAATGCATCGGGCGCGCAGGCTTATGTCCGCGCGCAGCCGTTGTTTCTTTACCCGCCGCAATGGATCGCTGAAAACATCGCCGCGCTGGAGCAGGACGAAGCGCATATGGTGGCGCATTTTCCGCCGGTCGCGACCATGAACCAGCGGATCGATATGTTCCTGGCTTTTGACGCCAGCCCGAATCTGCCGGCAATCGCGCTACCGACCTTGCTGGCCTCGGCGCGTGACGACAGTCTGGTGCCGGCTTATCTCAGCCGCCAACTGGCGGAGGCGATACCGGGCGCGCAATTGCGCGAGGTGGAGTGGGGCGCGCACGCTTTCACCGCGGTGACGCCGGCGGTGTTCAATGACATGGTGCTGACGTTCTGTGGGGAGGTCGACGGATGAGCGGCACGAGGCAAACGGGCGCGACGGCCGCCGACGGCGGCCCTGTTACCATCCTCAAGGCGGACAATGTCGGCATGACCTTCGGTGAAGGTGCCGGTACCGTCGAGGCTATCCGCAAGGTCGATTTCGAGCTGTTCAAGGGCGAGACGCTCGCGATTGTCGGGCCGTCCGGCTGCGGCAAGTCGACCTTGTTCAATGCGATTGCCGGCTTGCTGCCGCCGACGCGCGGCCATGTCGAGCTGGCCGGGCGGCGGGTTCACGATGCCGTCGGTCACGTCGGCTATATGTTGCAGAAAGACCTGCTGCTGCCCTGGCGATCGGTGATCGATAATGTCGTACTGGGACTTGAAGTGCGTGGCGCACCAAAATCGAAATCGCGTGCCATTGCGATGGACCTGATCAAGGCTTACGGCCTGTCCGGGTTCGAATATGCCCGGCCGGCGACGCTGTCGGGCGGCATGCGGCAGCGGGTGGCGATCATGCGCACGCTGGCTTTCGACCCGGAAGTGATTCTGCTCGACGAGCCTTTTTCGGCGCTCGATTTCCAGACCCGGCTTCTGCTGCAAGCCGATGTGTCGCGCATTATCGCCGAACGCGGCAAGAGCGCGATTCTGGTAACCCACGATATCGGTGAGGCGATCGCGATGGCCGATCGCGTGCTGGTGCTCAGCGCGCGCCCGGCAACCGTCCGTGCCCTTCATGTTATCGACCTGCCCAAGGCTGGACGCGATCCGGTGGCGCTGCGGACCGATGCGACCTTCCAGGCTTATTTCGCCAGGATCTGGGCCGATCTGGAAATGCCGCCGGCAACGGCCAACGTCGCATAAGGCGTGACGTTAGCCGGTGTGGCGCTCATGATCGTCCGCCGCATAGAGCGCATCGAGGCCGGCGCGGTAGTTCGGATATTGCAGCGTCAGCCTTAACTCGCTTTTGATTTTTCTGTTCGAAGCCCGTTTGCATTCGTCATAGAAGCTGCGCGCCATTGGCGACATCGTGGCGGCGACGTCGTTAAATGCTTCTTCCGGCGGCGCGGGCAGGCCCAGCAATTGCGCGGCATAGGCGATGACGTCCTGCGGTGGCGAGGGTTCGTCGTCGGCGCCATTGAAGATACCGGCCGCGCCGAGCGTGAATGCCGCGTCGATCATCGCGGCAATGTCAGCGACATGGATTCGGTTGAATACCTGGTTGGGTTTGACGATCCGGCGGGCCTGGCCGCGGACAACTGAAACCAGCGCATTGCGGCCGGGTCCGTAGATGCCGGCCAGACGCAGGATTGTCACCGGACATTCAACGGCGCGGCCGAAATCGAGCCAGGCGTTTTCGGCCGCGATCCGATCTTGGCCACGTTCCGACGTCGGGCGAAGGGCGGCGGTCTCGTCGATCCAGGCGCCGCCATAGTCGCCGTAAACGCTGAGGCTTGAGAGATAGACGACAGCGCGGGGCGATAGGGCCCGTGTTGTATCGGTATCCAGAACGGCGCGTGCTATCGTGGCCGTTTGAGCTGGCGGCGCCGATACCAGCCAGTCGGCGCCGACCGGCATGGCCGCCATCAACTCATGAGTCGACTGGCCGCCAAAGACAAAGCCGGTGACCGGTGCGTCGGCGATGGCCAGAGCTTTTTGCCTTGCCATGGAACGGACGGTGCCGTTGATGCGGGCGAACCGATGGCCATAGGCGGTGGCATAGGTTGATGCCGAATAGCCGAGGCCGATACAGAAAAGATTGCGGTCCAAAGTCATGCTTGTCACGGACAATTGATCGTGGCGCGGTGCGGTCGTTTTGTTCGATGGGGCAGCCCGGGTCGCGTTCGGTGACGGCCTCTCATTTTGTCGATGGTTGACGATAGGGTGAGCGCCGAATGCGTCAATCCAGTAAGGCTATGAGGTGGATTGGCAGGGGTACGGCGGCTGCTTTTCAACAGGTCTTTTCGTGGTGGCCGGGGCGAGGTTGCCAAGGGCGTCGAGGTCCACGTCGGATATTGGTTCAGCCTGCCGGGCTGCCGCGTGATATCCAGTCATCGGTATGATGAGGGGCCAAGGCATGATAATGGTATGCCATAGGTCGTCGAAGACATCGTCTGTGGTTTTCGGCTTATACTCGAATTCGATCTGGCTGGTTTCTCGTTTCGATTGCTCCGCTGTCCCGGTATCTCCGGCAACAGGCATCCGGACCTCGCGTCAGGCTGCTATCGTGCCGGAATAAGCTCTAGTCTTGGAATCATATGACCAATAGAAGTTATCTCCTTGGCGTGCTGGTTGCATTTGCGACTCTCAATCAGCTCGACCGGCAATTGATGGCCATCCTGCTCGAACCCATTCGTCAGGAATTTTCTTTTTCCGATGTCGAACTTGGTCTGCTGTCCGGTGCGGCCTTTGCGGTGCTCTATGCCGTATTGAGTATTCCGGCGGCGGTCTGGGCGGGGCGGGGCAGCCGGCGCAATCTGATTGCGGCAGCCGGCGCGGTGTGGGGTGCGACGACGCTCTTGATCGGTTTTGCCCACTCGTTCTGGCAGTTGCTGCTGGGCCGTATCGGCACCGGCATCGGCGAAGCAGGGGCGATGCCGGCGTCGCACTCGATCATCTCCGACTTATATGCGCCGCACGAGCGCGCCGGCGCGATGTCGGTCTGGGCGATGGGCAGCAATCTCGGGGTCTTCGTGGCCTTTTTGATCGGGGGCTATCTCGGTCATCGCTATGGCTGGCGGGTTGCCTTCATCAGCGCCGGTTGTGCGACCTGCCTCGTATCGCTGTTGACCTTCGTGACGGTCCGCGAGCCGGAGCGTCAAGACGACGCTCGCAGCGCGGCATTGCGTCACGGTCCGAGCGCCGCGCTGTTGCGCGAGGCGGCCGTGACCATGTGGTCGGACAGCGCGATCCGCCATACCGTGATCGGCTCAACCATTATTGCCGTGATCAGCTATGGTGCGGTGACATGGCTGCCGTCCTTCCTGTTGCGTTCGCACGGGCTCACTTTGCCGATCGCCGGCACCTATTTGGCGGTCGTGATCGGGCTCGGTGGCGCATTCGGCACTTATATCGGCGGTCGACTGACCGACCGGCTTCGCCGGCGCGATATCGGCTGGTCGCTTTGGTTCGTCGCGCTGGTTTATGTCGCGACGCGGCCGTTCAGCATCTATTTTTATCTGAGCAGCGATACGCTCTCGGCGCTGGCCGCTTTCGTGCTGCCGGCAATGGTCGGCGCGCTCTATCTCGGCCCCGCGATTGCCGCTTTGCATAACCGGATATCGCCGGCGCTGCGGCCGGCGGTTTCGGCGATCTTTCTGATGCTGGTCAATCTGATCGGGCTTGGCCTCGGACCGGTCCTGGTCGGCATGATGAGCGAATGGTTGTTTGGCCACTCGTCGAACGCGTTGGGGCTTGCGCTTGCGACGCTGCAAATCGGCAGCCTGTGGGGCAGTGCGCATTTTCTGATCGCCGGCTGGCGTTTGAGCCGAGCGGCGCGTGTTTCGGCGGAAAGTGCCGTCTGAACCGTGACGGCGCTGACGGCCGCCGTTTTGTCGCTTAGTGCGGCAGGATCGCGCAGCAGGCGCGGTCGGCAACATCGGCGGCCGAGGCATCGCGCGTGATCAGGGCCATCACGATCGCGCCGTCAATGACCAGACCGAGCGTATGGGCGACCTGTTCGGCTTCCGGGATGCCGGCCTCGCTGCATAGCGCCGTCAACCGGTCCAGCACGATGCTTTTGTGAGCGATAGCCAGCCGGCGCATCCGGTCGTCGGCTTTATCGGACTCGCCGACGGCGTTGATGAAAGGACAGCCAAAAAAGTCGTCGCGACTGAACCAGATCTTCAGCGCCGGGCCGATCCGCGCCAGCCGCTCGCGCGCCGAGCCGCCGGGGCCGTCGATTGAGGTCAGAAACCAGCTGCGCCAGCTCTGGCCTTCGCGGTCGAGCACCGCTTCGACCAGGCCGTCCTTCGATCCGAACAGCTTGTAGAGCGTGGTCTTGGCGGTGCCGGCGGCCTCAATGATCGCGTCGACGCCGACCGAGTTGATGCCATAGCGGCAGAACAGGGTGCGGGCGCTTTCGATCAGGCGTTCGCGCGGCGGCGACCGCAGGTCGGGCTCGGGCCGTTCGATTTCAATCGGGGCTGCAATCGTCATCAGGATGAAATACTGCCGCCGCCGCCAAACTGCAATTGGAAAACAGAACAGTCTGTAGGCACGAATTCGTCGATAAATGGAGGTTTTGGCGCGCGATCAGGCAGTGGTGGCCCGATTTGACTGCAAAGCCGTCATGCCGTCGGCGCGGCCTCATCCCAGCCCTTATTGATTCATCAGCGATTTTTGCATCGCACAAGATTGGCACGCTTCCTGCTAATACAGAACGGTCTGTAGCTTTTTGTGCCGCCGGGACACAGCGGCGAGGAGAGGAGATTTCGATGACCAAAGTCGCCACCGCCATGACGGGGTGTCTGACACCCGACACCAAGCCGGCCCTGACCGGCTGCCTGGCCCCGATCGACAAGCAGGGCCTTGAGGACCTGATCGCCAAGGGCAAAGCCGACCCGACCGTGATCAAGACCTTGAAGTGCAAGACTGTCGCTGAAGGCCGCTTCCGGCACCTCAACTTCATCCGCGCGCTGCCGCCTTACATTGTCGACGAACCGCCGGGTCTGCTCGGCGACGACACGGCGCCGAACCCCTCGGAAGCCTCATTGGCCGCGCTCGGCTCCTGCCTGGCCGTTGGCATCCATGCCAACGCGGTCGCCCGTGGCATCACCGTCTACAAGCTCGAAATCGAACTGGAAGGCGACCTCAATATCACCGGTGTCTGGGGTACCGGCGATCTGTCGGAAAAGCCGGTCGGTTTCACCGACGTTCGCGCCAAGGTGACATTCGAAGCCGACATGCCGCGCGCGGATATCGAAGCGCTGATCGCGCATTCGCGGGCCTGGTCGCCGGTCGCCAACACTTTCTCGCGGCCGGTCAATCTCGAGGTCTCATTGGCCTGAGCGATTTGTCTGGCCTGAGCGGCCGGCGCCGGCCTCCTGCAACCCTTCAGTGATGAGAGCATAAATGTTGGACACACAAACGGTGATGAGAAGCAAGGCGAGGCCTGGCGCGGATGTTGTCGAAGCCGTTCGTGTGGTCTCCGCCCGCGAACTCCCGTCCTTGGTCAACCAGATCGATGTTGAAGGTTATTATCCGGAAAGTGTGATGCGCGAATACGGGCGTCTCGGCGCTTATGCGCATCACCTGCCGGGCGCGACCGATAACGTCGATCTGCTGACCTCGATCAATGCGATGGCGGCGGCTGGCGAGCACTGCCTGTCGACATCGTTCTGCATGTGGTGTCAGGACGCGCTCGGCTGGTACATTTTCGCATCCGACAACAAGGCCCTGAAGATCGGCGTCGGTGCGAAAGTTGCCGACGGTGAAATTCTCGGCGGCACGGCGCTGTCTAACCCGATGAAGGCGCTGTTCGGCATCGAGCCGATGCGGCTCAAGGGCAAGGCGGTCGAGGGCGGCTATGTCGTCAAGGGGCTGTTGCCTTACGTTTCCAACCTCGGCGCCGATCACTATTTTGGCGGCATCTTCGAGGTCGAGGACGGCGCCGCCAAGCGCAATGTCATGGCGATCATCCCTTGTGCGTCCGAGGGCTTGACGCTGGCCGAGAACACCAGGTTCACCGCGCTCGACGGTACCCGTACCTTCTGCGTGCAGATGCGTGATGTGTTTGTTCCCGAGTCGCTGGTGATCGCGGACCCCGCAGAAACTTACGTGAAGCGCATTCGCGCCGGCTTTGTGTTGTTGCAGGCCGGTATGGCTTTCGGCCTGATCCGCGATTGCATTCGCCTGATCGAGCAGACCAAGGGACCATTGGGGCACGTTAACAAATATCTCGAAATCCAACCCGAACAACTGTCCGAACAACTTGCCGGTATGGAAGCGGCGGTCGCCAAGCTCTGCGCTACCCCGTTCGAAACCGATGTCGGCTATTGGCGCGCGGTGCTTGAAGCGCGGCTTGCTGCCGGCGAAGCCTCGGTGGCCGCCGCGCATGCGGCGATGCTTCATTGCGGCGCGCGCGGCTATGTCGCCAATGCGCCGGCGCAACGCAGGCTGCGCGAAGCCTATTTCGTCGCCATCGTGACGCCGGCGACCAAGCAGTTGCGCAAAATGCTCGCCGACATGGCGCATTGATCGACGTGCGGCGTCGTCGCAGGCGCGCAGTCAATCGAGACCAAGGTTCAGCGATGGATTACGGAAAGGAGAGACATTCGATCACGGGAACGGAGACTGATTCTTGCCAAGGTCAGTCCTCCTTTTCGCGATCACAACGACGACCAAGACGACGATGACGACGATAGCGATGACGACGCCCACGACTGCCGCCGGGATGTGTTGAACAATCGAGCATAGGAGCGACAAATGACTGACAAGGTTCTTGTTACGTCCGCTGAATTGTCCGAAATGATGAAGGCCCCTGGCACGGTGGTCATCGATACGCGTGACCCGGACGTCTATGCCGCCGGTCATCTGCCCGGCGCCGTCAATCTGCGCGACATCTTCACTTACCTGGCGACGTCGACACCCGAAGGCGTTGCGGCGATGCGCGACAAGTTCGCCGAAGCCTTTGGCGCCGCCGGGCTGTCCGGCGAGGAGACGGCGGTCATCTACGAGCAGTCGATGAATAGCGGCTTCGGCCAGTCCTGCCGCGGCTATGTGCTGTTGAAGTATCTCGGCTATCCGAAGGTCAAGATCCTGCACGGTGGTCACGTTGCCTGGGCCGCGGCCGGATTGCCGGTCACCACCGAGGTTCCGACGCCAACGCCCAAAACCTTCAGCGTCGATCCCAGCGCCGCCGGTATCCTGGTTGATCTTGAGGGGATGAAGGCGGCGGTCGCCGATCCCGATCTGGTCAAGCTCGACACCCGCGATGTCGACGAATGGGTTGGCGAAAGCTCGTCGCCCTACGGCAAGGACTTCTGCCCGCGTAAGGGTCGAATCCCCGGCGCCGTGTGGATCGAATGGTACCGCATGATGAAGCCAACGTCGGAGGGGCCGATGTTCAAGTCGACCTCGGAAATCCTCGCTGAATGCGCGACGGTCGGCATCACCCCGGATACGCCGGTGGTGCTCTATTGCTTCAAGGGCGCCCGAGCCTCGAACACGCTGGTCGCATTGAAGGAAGCCGGCATCAAGGACGTCAGCCTTTATTTCGGCTCCTGGAACGAATGGTCGCGCGACCCGTCGTTGCCGATCGAAGAGGGGCCTCCGTTTGAGACCAAGCCGGCTCAGGTCGCGGCTTGAGTATCGATCCGGCGCCGCCCGACAAAAAGCCGGGCGGCGCTGGCAAGCGTGATGCGAGAAAGTCCGCCATGGGCGGCCAAGGAGGGGGTGGCATGAGCGATGCGCGAGCACCGCGCCGAATAGTGGTGGTGGGCGCCGGACAAGCGGCGGCCCAGCTGGCGATCAGCCTGCGCCAAGGCGGGTTCGACGGCGGCATCGTTGTTGTCGGCGATGAGCCCTATTTGCCTTATCAGCGGCCGCCTTTATCGAAGAAATTTCTGACGGAACGTGGCCAACCCGACAGCTTGTTTCTGCGACCGGCGGATTTCTGGCGCGGCCTCGACGTCGATATGACGCTTGGCGCTGCGGCGCGAGCGGTCGACTGCCGCCGCAAGTTGGTCACGCTCTCGGACGGACGTGAGCTTGACTATGATGTTCTCGTATTCGCAACCGGCACGCGGGCGCGGACCCTGCCATTGCGTGGCGTTGCCTTGCCCTATGTCATGTCGCTGCGCGCGATCGGTGACGTGCACAAATTGCGGCTGGCTCTCGATGCCGCCGAGCGTGTTGTCATCGTCGGTGGCGGCTATATCGGGCTGGAGGTTGCCGCGGTGATGCGTGGCGAGGGCCGCGCGGTGACCGTTGTCGAGGCCGAGGACCGCCTGCTCAAGCGTGTGACCTCGCCGGTAATCTCCGATTTTTTCGAGACGCTGCACCGCCGGCACGGCGTCGATATCAGGCTCAATGCGCGGTTGGCTGAGGTCGCCGGCGATGTCCGGGCCACCGGCGTTGTGCTGGCAAGCGGTGACGTGATTAACGCGGACGTCGTGCTGCTGGCGACCGGCGCGCATGCCAATGACGAGTTGGCGCGCGAGGCCGGTCTCCCGTGCGACGACGGTATTGTGGTCGATGAATTGGCCCGTGCGTCGCTACCCGATATCTACGCTATTGGGGACTGCGCCCGCCTGCCGAGCCGGCGTTATCGGCGGTCGCTGCGGCTTGAAAGCGTTCAGAACGCTATCGATCAGGCCAAGGCGGCCGCCGCGTCGATCCTTGGACAACCTGTCGCCTATGATCCCGTGCCGTGGTTCTGGTCCGATCAATACGACGTCAAACTCCAGATCGCCGGACTGAGTGATGGCCATGACGACAGCGCGATCGTTGGTGCTCCCGCGAGCGGCCGGTTCTCGGTCGAGTATCGGCAGCAGGGTCGGTTGATCGCAGTCGATGCCGTTAACGAGGCACGCGCCCACATGATGGCGCGTCGCCGGATCGCGGAAGAAACGGCGACGGCCGACGCGGTCGCCTATGAAGGAGCAGCATAGACGATGCCAGCGACCCGTCCAAAAAAACGGCGGCCCGGCGCGCATATTGCGGTGGCCGGCGTCAATCATCATTACCGGCGGTCCGGCAGCGACGTGCTGTCCGACGTCAATTTCGAGGTGCAACCGTGCGAGGCCGTCGCCCTGGTCGGCCGCTCCGGCTGCGGCAAGTCGACCTTGCTGCACATCATTTCCGGATTGACGCTGCCGAGCGCCGGCGAGGTCCGCATCGACGGCGCCCTGGTGACGGGGCCTTCGCCGCAATGGATCGTGATGTTCCAGCAGCCGCATCTCTATCCGTGGATGACGGTCGAGCAGAATGTCGGTCTCGGACTGAAATTCGCCGGCCGGCCTCGCGCGGAAATATCCGAACGGGTGCGCGAGCTGTTGCATCTCGTCGAGCTCGACGGTTACAGCCGCCGCAACGTTCAGGAGCTGTCCGGCGGCCAGCAGCAGCGCATTGCCCTGGCCCGCTCGCTGGCGGTCTATCCGGAAGTGCTGCTGCTTGATGAGCCATTTTCGGCGCTGGATGGCGTGACCCGCCGCGCGTTGCAACGCGACGTGCGCCGCATCGCGGTCGACATGGGAATCACGCTGGTCATCGTCACCCACGACATCCCCGAAGCCGTCGCCATGGCCGATCGCGCGCTGATCATGACGTCCGATCCGGGCCGGATCGCCGACATCGTGCCGATCGAGGGCGATCGCACCGACCGCGAGAAGCGCGGCGCCTTTGCGCAGGCCTCGCAGAAAGCTCTGCAAACCGCCTTCGAGCGCGCCACCGGCCGGACCGCCGACGGTCCGCTCGCCCAGACTTCATCCGGAAACCTCAAAGTCATTGCCGCCGGACACCGCTGACCGTCCATTCAAGGAGAAGAAGATGTGTATCAACTGTGGAACTGATGTCGTACACGCCGAGGACGAGGGTTTCCGTCTTGCCGTCAACCGTCGGCAGACGCTCGACATGTTGGCGGCCGGCGGCCTGGCCGCGCTCGGTACGATGTTGGGCGGCTTCGGTCAGGCGGCGCATGCCGCCGACGACGACGTGGTTCGCATCGGTTATCTGCCGATCACCGACGCGACCGCGCTGCTGGTCGCGCATGGCATGGGCTATTTCAAGGACGAGGGGCTGGAAGCCGAGCGTCCGACGCTGATCCGTGGCTGGTCGCCTCTGGTCGAATCCTTTGCCGCCGGCAAGTTCAATCTGGTGCATCTGCTCAAGCCGATTCCGGTCTGGATGCGTTACAACAACAATTTCCCGGTCAAGATCATGGCCTGGGCCCACACCAATGGTTCCGGCGTGGTGGTCGGCAAGGATACCAAGATCGAGTCCTTCAAGGACCTCGGCGGTAAACAGGTCGCCGTGCCGTTCTGGTATTCGATGCACAATATCGTGCTGCAATACGCCTTGCGGCAATCCGGCATCAAGCCGGTGATCAAGTCGCAGACCGAGCCGCTGGCTGCCGACGAATGCAATTTGCAGGTGATGGCGCCGCCGGACATGCCGGCGGCTTTGGCGGCCAAGAAGATTCACGGTTACATCGTGGCCGAACCGTTCAACGCGCTCGGCGAAACCAAGGCCGGCGGCCGGATGCTGCGCTTCACCGGCGACATCTGGAAGAACCATCCGTGCTGCGTGCTCTGCATGCACGAGCAGGTGACGACAAAGAAGCCGGAATGGACGCAGAAGGTGATGAACGCGCTGGTGCGCGCCGAGATCTATGCGTCCGCCAACAAGAAGGAAGTCGCCAAGCTATTGTCGAAGGAGGGTGGCGGTTATCTGCCGCTGCCGGCGCCGATCATCGAGCGCGCCATGACCTTCTACGACAAGAAGTTCTATGGCGAGACCAAGGCCATCGAACATCCCGACTGGAAGGTCGATCGCATCGATTTCCTGCCCTGGCCTTATCCGTCGGCGACCAAGCTGATCGTCAAGGCGATGAATGACACCGTGGTCAGCGGCGACGCGACGTTCCTGAAGAAGCTCGATCCGGACTTCGTCGCCAAGGATCTGGTCAATTACGACTTCGTGCGCAACGCGATGAACAAGTATCCGGCCTGGAAGAGCGACCCCAGCCTCAACCCGGCCGATCCCTTCACCCGTACGGAGGTATTGGCGCTGTGAGTCTCGGTCTTGCCATCGATGATGCCCCGGCCGTAACGCCCGTCGAGGGCGCCGCGGCCGGGCGGCCGGCCGCGACGGGCCGGTCCTGGTTCCGCAGCACAGGCTATGTGCTGCTCGGCATCGGCATTTTGCTGGCGCTATGGTGGGTTGGTGGCTGGGTCGTTGCCTCCAATCCGTCGACCGCGAACTTCGCCGACTTCGCGCCGGTGCCAACCTTCGAACGGCTATGGCGTATGGCGATCAGCGGCGAGGCGGTCAGGATGGCGTTGCCGAGTCTGGGGCGGATTGGCGGCGGTCTGGCCTGGGCGATCGCGCTGGGTGTGCCGTTCGGCATTCTGGTCGGTCGGTTCAAGGCCGTGCGCGAGGCGAGTTCGGTGCCGTTCCAGTTCCTGCGGATGATCTCGCCGCTGGCCTGGATGCCGATCGCGGTGATGGCCTTCGCCACCTGGAACGCGGCCATCGTGTTCCTGATCGGGGTCGCGGCGGTCTGGCCGGTTCTGTTTTCGACGGCGCACGGCTATCGCCGGATCGACCCGGCCTGGTTCAAGGTGGCGCGTAACCTTGGTGCGCGGCCCTGGCACATGCTGTTCACGATCGTGCTGCCGGCAATCGCGCAGGATTCGCTGGCTGGTATCCGTTTGGCCGTCGGCGTGGCCTGGATCGTGCTGGTACCGGCCGAGTTTCTCGGCGTCACCTCGGGTCTTGGCTACGCCATCAACGACGCTCGTGACACCCTTGAATATGACCGGCTGGCGGCGACCGTGGTCGTGATTGGCATGATCGGGTTTACGCTCGACTTCATGTGCGAATGGGCGGTCCGTCGGGTGAGTTGGGCCCGCGAGGAATGATCACGACGCGTACCGCTTATTCATTCGCTACTTGCCCCTGAGATGTTTTATTAACCGAGGACAAAATCATGAACCGTTCCGATCTCACCGAGAAGCTGCTCGACATCAAGCGCGAGAAGGGTTGGACCTGGAAATATATCTGCGAGACCATCGGCGGCATGTCGCCGATCCTGGTGACCGGCGCCGTTCTCGGCCAGCACAAAATGACTAAGCCGATGGCGGCCAAAGCGGCGGAATTGTTCGGTCTGTCAAAGGCCGAACAGGCCATGCTCAACGAGGTGCCGATGCGCGGCACCATGGCTACCTTCCCGCCGACCGATCCGCTGATCTATCGCTTCTACGAACTGATCCTGGTCAACGGTCCGGCGCTCAAGGTGCTGATCGAGGAAGAGTTCGGCGACGGCATCATGTCGGCGATCGACTTCGACATGGACATTACGCGCAAGGCCGACCCGAAGGGCGACCGCGTCAGCCTCGGCATGAGCGGCAAGTTCCTGCCGTTCAAGTATTACGGCGCCAAAGGCAACGAACTGGCGCTCGGCCTGAAGGAAGACTGAGGCCAAGAGTCAGAGCGATCTTGCCAGATCGATAGAGGCTTTAACGCCAGACCGAGGGGCCGCCGTCGCGGCGGCCCCCGGAGTTGTTCGCGAACCCGGCGACTGGCCGGTGTTTGGCAAAGGCGCGTTTACGCCGCCGGATTTTTGATCTTGCCGATATCCAGGATCTTCATCACCAGCTTTTCGAAATAGTGCTCGGTGACGCCGGCGCGGACCTTGTGAAGGAAATATTTCTCGAAGGCGATCTTGGCGACATGCACCCAGCGTCCGCTTGACGCCCAGTTGACGTTGCGCGGCGGGTTTTGCGGCATGGCGACGAAGGCGACGCCACTGTCGCCGAAATCGGCGAGGCAGATCGCGTTCCATGTGCCCTCGGCGGTGGCTGGATTGCCGCGCAGCAAGGCACCGATGTTGAGTGCGGTCGCCGTCACCATCGATTCGATCATGAAGCCGGTCTTCGGCACGCCGACCGGGACCGGCGTCGGTTCCAGCGGCGCGATGGCGATACAGACGCCGACGCTGAACACATTCGGGTATTTCGGATTGCGCTGGTTCTTGTCGACGATGACGAAGCCGCGGGGGTTGGTCAGGCCGTCGAGCCCGCGCAACGCCGGAATGCCGCGGAAGGCCGGCAGCAGCATCGAGTAATTGAACGGCAGTTCATGATTCTTCTTCGGCTTGCCGTCGTCGTCGACTTCGGTGACGAAGGCCTTGCCCGCTTCCACCTTGTCCACCTTGGCGTTGGTGATCCACTTGATGTGGCGCTGGCGCATTTCGGACTCGAGCAAACCTTTGGTGTCTCCGATGCCGCCGACGCCGAGATGGCCGATATAGGGTTCGGCGGTCACGAAGGTCATCGGCACCTTGTCGCGGATCTTGCGCTTGCGCAGATCGGAATCCATGATCATCGCGAATTCGTAGGCCGGGCCGTAGCATGATGCGCCCTGCACGGCGCCGACCACGATCGGGCCGGGGTTTTTGCAGAATTCTTCCCAGCGGGTGCTGGCGGCGGTGGCGTGATCGACGTCGCAGACCGAAGCCGTATTGTGCTCGGGGCCGAAGCCTTCGATTTCGTCGAAGGCGAGTTCCGGACCGGTGGCAATCACCAGATAATCGTAGGTGAGGGAGGTGCCGTCGCCGAGTTCGACCCGGTTTTCCTCGGGGTGGAGTTTGGTGGCGCCAGCGGCGCTGAATTCAATGCCGTGATTGGGCATCACCGTGTTGAGATCGACGGTGATATCGGCCTTGGACCGCCATTTGACGGCCACCCAGGGGTTGGACGGCGTGAACTGGAAAAACGGTTTGTTGGAAACCAGCGTGACGCGGTCTTCCTTGCGGACGGCTTCCTTCAGCTCATAGGCGCACGACACCCCACCGATGCCGCCACCGAGCACGACGATATGTGCCATGACTTCCTCCTGTTACGACAATACTTTTGGCCGCTTGTGGGCGGCGCTTGTTTATTTCAAAGCGCTGCTCTTTTGTTGCAGGCGAGCACTGCGGGCGCTCGCCGGCATTGATCTTTCGCAATCGCCGCGTCAGCGCGGCGAGCAGCTGAATGCGGTCCCGGGCTTGAGCCCCAGCCGGTTGAAAATGATGGCGGCCGGGCAGAAGCCGGTGAAGGCCGATTGCAGCAGGTTGGCGCCGACAAAGGCGGTTAGCAGCAGCCAGTAGGGACTGAACAGCCAGTAAAGCGCGAGGCTGACGAGAATCATGGTGCCGGCAATGGCGAATACGGCGCGGTCGATATTCATGGCGGTCCTCCGGAGCGATTATCGGTCGTGATGGCCTGGCGGATGCGGCCTCTGGGCCGGCACGCCGCTGCCTTGCTGTTGACTATATATACGAAACTTCGTATATTCGCAACTATGAAAATACAGATCGAGGACATGCTGGCGGCGGCCGACGAGGCGAGCGATTTGCTCAAGGCGTTGTCGAACCGTCATCGCCTGATCATCATTTGCCAGTTGAGCGAGAAGGAACGCTCGGTGGGCGAGTTGGCGGCTTTGCTCGATATCCGCGATTCGACCGTCTCGCAGCATCTGGCCTTGCTGCGCAAGGACGGGCTGGTGACGGCGCGGCGTGACGGCCAGACAATCTGGTATTCGATCTGTAGCGGACCGGCGCGCGAACTGGTCCGGACCCTGAACCGGGTCTATTGCTCGCCGGCTTCGGCAAAAACGGCCACGTCGGGTGGCAAGGCGCTTCGGCCCTCGCGTCGCCCGGCTATTGCGCCAAATCAATGACCTGAGCCGCGTCGTGCGGCCAGTTTAATCCGATCATTCACGTCGAGCGAGGACTGCCGCCGATGCGTTCTGGTATTTTCGTTTCCGCTCTTTTGATGTTACTGGCCCAGCGGGCGACGGCGCAGGAAACCTTCGTCGTCGCGCCCAGAATGATGGCTGACGAAAAGGCGGTGTTTGCCACCGTGGAGGCGACCAATATCGTGCCGGCGCGCGCGCGCATTGGCGGCACGGTGGCCGAGCTCAGCGTCAAGGATGGCGACGAGGTCAAGCAGGGCCAGGTGGTCGCGACCGTCGGCGACGACAAGCTGGCCTTGCAGATGAAATCGCTCGACGCCCAGATCGCCGGCCTCGAAGCGCAGGTCGCGCAGGCCGACACCGATCTCACGCGGGCCAAGGACCTGTTTTCGCGCGGCACCATTCCGAAAACCCGTCTCGACGAGGCGCAGACCTCGTTCAACGTTTCGTCGAATACGCTGAAGGCGCGCACCGCCGAGCGCTCGGTGATCCAGCAGCAGGTGACCGAGGGCAAGGTGCTGGCGCCGACCGCCGGCCGGGTGCTGACCGTTCCGGTGACCGCCGGCACCGTCGTTCTGGCGGGCGAGGCGATGGCGACCATCGCCGAAAAGAATTTCGTCTTGCGGCTGCGTGTGCCGGAGCGGCACGCCGCCCATTTGAAGGCCGGCGACAGTATCCGGGTCGACGGCAATGAGCTGGGCGCCAACGGCGCCAAGTTCGGCACGATCAAGCTGGTCTATCCGCAGATCCAGGACGGCCGGGTGGTGGCCGACGCGACCGTTGCCGGCCTCGGCGATTATTTCGTCGGCGAACGCATCCGGGTCTGGGTCGCGGCCGGCGAGCGCGAGAGCGTCGTCATCCCGGCTTCGTTTGTCACGACCCGGTTCGGCGTCGATTATGTCCGTCTGCGCAAGGACGGCGCGGTGTTCGACGTGCCGGTCCAGCGTGGCCGGGAGCAGCCGCGTCCCGATATGCCGGACGCACTTGAAATCCTGTCGGGACTGAAGGCCGGCGACGATCTGGTGAAGCCGTGAATCTGGGAATTTCAGGACGCCTCACGCAAGGCACGATTCGTTCGCCGCTGACGCCGCTGTTCCTGCTGGCCTCGCTCGCCGTCGGGCTGCTGGCATTGCTCACCATTCCGCGCGAGGAAGAGCCGCAAATCAGCGTGCCGATGGTCGATATCCGCATCAACGCGGATGGTCTGAGGGCGCCGGACGCGGTCGAGCTGGTCACCAAGCCGCTGGAAGCCATCGTCAAGGGCATCAACAGCGTCGAGCACGTTTATAGTCAGACCGCCGACGACCGCGTTCTGGTCACCGCCCGCTTCAAGGTTGGCACCAGCGCCGACGACGCGATCCTGCGCGTGCATGAAAAGATCAAGGCCAATATCGACCGTCTGCCGGTCGGCATTCCGGAGCCGTTGATCGTCGGCCGCGGCGTCAACGATGTCGCCGCCGTCGTGTTGACGCTGTCGCCGAAGCCGGAAGCCGCCGCGCGCTGGACCGAGAAGGACCTCTATCAGGTCGGCCGCGAGCTGCAGTACGAACTGGTGAAGACCGACGATGTCGGTCTCACTTACGTCGCGGGCGGCTATCCGCAGCAGATCCGGGTCGAGCCCGATCCGGAGAAGCTCGCCCTGTTCGGCGTGACGCTGCAACAACTGGTCGGCAAGGTGAAGGAGGCCAACCGCTCCTTCCTGGCCGGTCAGGTGCGTGATAACGACACCGTGCGCGATGTCGTCGCCGGCCAGACGCTGACCGGCATCCCGGATATCGGCCTGCTGCTGCTGACGACGCGCGACGGCCGTCCGGTCTATGTGCGCGACGTGGCGCGGGTCGTGATCGGGCCGAGCCCGCAGGAGCACCGGGTCTGGATGGAGATGCCCGACAAGGGCGCGGCGAACGGCGCGGTGAAAGCCGGGCCTTCGAATGCCGAAACATGGCATCGCGTGCCGGCCGTCAGCGTCGCTTTCGCCAAGCGCGCGGGGGCGAACGCGGTGGTGGTCGCCGAGGCCTTGCTGGCACGGCTTAAGACCGTCGAGGGCCGGCTGGTGCCGCCCGACGTCACCGTCACGGTGACCCGCGACTACGGCGAGACCGCCAACGACAAGGCCAACGAACTCCTGTTCCATCTCGGTCTGGCGACCGTGTCGATCGTCGTGCTGATTGCCTTCGCCATCGGCTGGCGCGAGGCATTGGTGACGGCGGTGGTCATTCCGACCACCATTCTCCTCACCATGTTCGCCGCCAACTTGATGGGTTACACCATCAACCGGGTCAGCCTCTTCGCGCTGATCTTCTCCATCGGCATCCTGGTCGACGACGCCATCGTCGTCGTCGAGAACATTGCCCGGCACTGGGCGATGAAAGATGGCCGTTCGCGGGTGCAGGCCGCCATCGAAGCGGTCGCCGAGGTCGGTAACCCGACCGTCGTTGCCACCTTGACGGTGGTGGCGGCGTTGCTGCCGATGCTGTTCGTCTCCGGCCTGATGGGCCCTTACATGGCGCCGATCCCGGCCAATGCCTCGGCGGCGATGCTGTTCTCGTTCTTCGTCGCCATGGTGATCGCACCCTGGCTGATGGTGAAGCTGCATCCGGAGGGCACGAAGTTTCACGAACATGAGGCCGCGCACGGCGACGACATGTTCGGCCGGCTCTACCGCCGCTTCGCCACGCCCATTCTGCGGACGCGCAAGCGGGCCTGGCAGTTCCTGATCGGCGTCGGCGTTGCCACGGTCGCGGTCTGTCTGCTGTTCTACACCGAGAGCGTCACGGTCAAGCTGCTGCCGTTCGACAACAAGTCCGAGATGTCGGTGGTGGTCGATCTGCCGGAAGGCGCGACGCTGGAAGACACCGAGCGGACGCTGTTTGCCATCGCCGATGTCGCCCGTCAGGTGCCGGAGGTGCGCTCGATCGAGACTTATGCCGGCACCGCCGCGCCGTTCAATTTCAACGGCCTGGTCCGTCATTATTATATTCGTGAGGCGCCGGAACTCGGCGAATTGCATCTCAATCTGGCGGCCAAGGGCGACCGCAGCCGCACCAGTCATCAGATCGCGCTCGATCTGCGGGCGCGTCTGGCCAAGGTGAAGCTGCCGGCCGGCACGGTGTCCCGCGTCGTCGAGGTGCCGCCGGGACCGCCGGTGCTGGCGACGCTGCTGGCCGAGGTCTACGGCCCGGATTCCGCGACCCGCCGCGCCATTGCCCACGAACTCAAGACCATTTTCAAATCGGTGCCGTACATCGTCGACGTCGACGATTCGATCGGCGAGCCGCGGCCGCGGCTGCATATCTCGATCGATCAGGACCGGCTCGAGTTCTTCGGCGTTCAGCAGCAGGATGTCTACGACACCATCAAGGCGTTGTTCGGCGGTTTGACCATCGGCTATTCCTATCGCGGCGAGGGCCGCAATCCGATCGAGATCGTGGTCGGGCTGCCCAAAAGCAACCTGTCCTGGAGCGCGTTGCTTGCTTCGACGCCGGTGCCGGCCAATACCGTGCCCGGCAACAAAGGCGTCGTCGAACTCGGGGACGTGGTGCGGGTGACCAAGGAAGTCGGCTCGCCGACCATCTTCCGCCGTGACGGCTATTTTACCGATATGGTGATGGCCGAAATGGCCGGCGCCTATGAAGCGCCGATCTACGGCATGCTCGATGTCGACAAGCTCGTCGCCGGCCACGATTGGGGCAAGCTCGGCAAGCCGACCGTATTGTTTCATGGTCAGCCGGTCAGCGAGGCCAAGCCCTCGATCCTGTGGGATGGCGAATGGGAGATCACTTACGTGACCTTCCGCGACATGGGCGCGGCCTTCATGGTCGCCATCGTCGGCATCTACATCCTGGTGGTCGCGCAGTTCGGCAGTTTCAAGTTGCCGCTGGTGATCCTGACGCCGATTCCGCTGACCTTGATCGGCATCGTGCTCGGGCACTGGCTATTCGGCGCGGCGTTCACCGCGACGTCGATGATCGGCTTTATCGCGCTTGCCGGCATCATCGTGCGCAATTCCATTCTGCTCGTCGATTTCATCCGGCATGGCGCCGGGCGGGGGCACACCTTGCGCGATGTCCTGCTGGAGGCCGGCGCGGTTCGTTTCAAGCCGATCCTGCTGACGGCGCTTGCCGCCATGATCGGCGCGGCGACCATCCTGGTCGATCCGATCTTCCAGGGGCTGGCGATTTCGTTGTTGTTCGGCCTGGCATCGTCGACCTTGCTGACGGTGCTGGTGATCCCGGCGATCTATGTGGTGCTGCGCGACGCCGACGCCGTGCGATGACCGCGAGCGGGCGGGCCGCCGTTAAGCGCCGAGCGCGATCCGCGCGGTGTCGTCCGCCGCATCGGCGTGGTGGCTGGAATAGATGACGATCCGGTCGGCCATCTGGCTGAGCAGGCGGGCAAGAATGCGTGACGCCTGCGCGCCGTCCAGATGTTCGGTTGGCTCGTCGAGCAGCAGCAGCGGCGCCGTGCTGAGCCATGCGCGGGCGAGATTGAGCCGCTGCGCTTCGCCGAGCGACAGCGTGTCCTGACTGATCCAGGCGTCAAGGCCGCCGGCCGTCGCAATACGCTCCTGCATTTCGACGGCGGCGAGTGCGTCCCAACATTGCGCATCCGACGCTTCCGGCGCGAACAGGTTTTCGCGCACGGTATCGGACAGGATGGCCGCGTCGTGGAGACACAAATGGGATGCGGCGCGACGACACGGACCGAGCAGCACGACGCCGTTGCCGGTGTAGCGGCCGTGATGTTCGTCGACGATCCAGCCGGCGATTTGTTTCAACAGGGTCGTCTTGCCGGTGCCGCTGGCGCCGGTCAGCACGGTTGCCTTGCCGGCATGCAGGGCTAACGTGAGTGGTTCGCCGAGCTTGCGGCCGTCCGGAGACTGATGCGGCACCTGGGTCAGCATCAATGTTTGCAGGGCCAGCGGCGATCCGGTCGGTTCGGCATCGTGCGCTGGCGTCGCCGTCCAGGTGCTGAGCCCGTCGCGCGCGGCCTTTTCGCGGATATGGCCGACGACGATGCGTGACATGCCTTGCGCGGCCTCGGCCAAGGCAAGCCAGGCAAATGCCAGGAAGGCCGCGATCAGCAGGCCGGTGCCGCGTTCGCCGGTATGCCAGGCCGCCACAAGTACGCCGATTGCCGCGAGCGGTCCGGCAAGGCCGGCGAGCATATCCAGAACGGCAAAGGTCTTGCGCTGGGCCAGCCGTTCGCTTTCGGCGCGTTCGAATTGCACGAAGGCCGTGCCCAGGGCGGTCGACCAATCGTCGCCGGCTTTCAGCGGTACGGCGGACGCGAGCGCTGCGCCGAGCAAACGGCCACCATTGCGTTGCGTCGAACGCGCCGTCGCGCCGCGCGCGGCAAGATCTCGCATCGACAGCCGTAATGTCAGCAGCACCGCGCCGACGGCGACGACGATGGGCAGCAATGCCAGTGGCGTCAACCACGCGGTGACGACCGTCAATACGCCGGTGCCGGCGATCAGAACCAGCGCCGGAATGGCGACCCGCAACCGGGCATAATCGACGTCCTCGACGTCGTCGATATAGTCGGACAGCCGGTCCTGGTGGCCGAGTTGCCAGCCGGCGGCGCGAGTCGACGGCGCTTGCGCCATGGCCGCCAGCAGGGCGGCGCGACGTTTGACCTGATCGAGCAGGGCGGCGCGATGGCCGACGACCCGTTCGCCGTATTTTCCCAGCGTCTTGGTCAGAGCGAACAGCCGGACGAAGGCGGCGGGCATGTGGAAGTTGAAGCTGAGCGCCGCCGGGCCAAGTCCGGCAAGCGCGACCGCACCGAGAAACCAGGCGGAGATGCCGGTGAGCAGAATGCCGGATGCCGCCGCCGCGACCGCGAGCAGGATGGCAAGCCGCCACGGCGCTCTGGCGCTTGTTGGCGCGTTTTCCGATTGAGCGTTGTTGGGCTGGGTCATGCCGCCGCCCGATCCTGCGTCGCCAGCCGTAGGATGACGTTTCGGTCGGCGGCTTTGATCAAGGCGTCGTCATGGGTCGCCACGATGACAAGGCGCTGCTTGGCGGCTTCTTCCAATGCGTCGCGGACAAGCCTTGCCGTGGCTGGATCGAGCTTGGCGGTCGGTTCGTCGGCGAGCACGACGCGATCCGACAACAGCATGCGCGCGATGCCGATCCGCATCCGCTGGCCGCCGGACAGGTTGTCGCCGCCGTCGCTGATGCGGGCGGCCAGTCCGCCGGGCAACAGATTGTCGTTGAGCAGGCCGACCCGCTCGGCAACGGCGCAAATAGCGACCGGCGATGGGTTACCGAGGCGCCAGCCGATGGCATCCGCGAGGGTGCCGGCGGGGACGTAGATACCGGTCGATATCCAGTCGTAACCGGTTCTGACGATCGGATGACGTATTTGTGTCAGCGCCGGCAAGGTTGGCAGCGGCGCGTCGATACCGCCGAGGATACGGAGCATCGTCGATTTGCCGGCGCCGCTCGGACCCGAGATCGCGATCAAGCCGTTTCGCGGCAGGCTGGCCGGGTCGAAGTTATCAAGGCCGGCTGGCACGAAACGCGCCGGGCCGTTGGCCGTGTCGGCCGCGGCAAAGTACCAGTCGAGTTCCTTGGCCGCGGCCTCGCCCTCGGCCTTGAGGTGATATTGCTCGGCATAGCGGCGGAACGGTGTGAAGAAATCGGCGGCGATGATCAGTATGAACAGGCTCTGCCACAACATCAGCCCGGTGAAGCCGGGGATGTGCACCAGGCCCAGGTGACCGAGCCCGAGGAATACCGCCAGCACCGCGATCGAGAGCGCCGCGAAGAAGTCGATGATGCCGGCATTCAGGAACGCCGGCTTGAGCACGCCCATTGTGCTGTTGGCATAGTCGGCCATGCGGCGCTCGATCTTGTCATGTTCGTGCGTCAGCGCATGGTTGGCCAGAATGGTTGGCAGCGCCCGGATGCGGTCGGCAAATTGCGCCGCCAGTCGGCCGAAGGCGACTTCCTGAGCCCGCGCCCGGTCGCGCACGACGCTGCCGAGCAGGATGAAGAAACCGATCATGACCGGAATGGCGAGCAGCAGCGTAATCGCCGCTTGCCAGGAGACCACGGCGATAGCGGCGGCGGCCGCGAGCGGGGCGAGCGCCAGCATGATTTGCGTTGCCGCATGGCTGATCGTCAAACCGGCGAGGGCTGGCGGGTGGCGTTGCAGTCCGGCGATCAACGCCCCGGCGGGCCGTGTCGCGAGCCGCGCGGCTGGCATCGCGGCCAGGCTGGTTTCGAGCCGTTGCCGCAATGCGCCGATCAGGGTGGCTTCGGCACGGGCCGTCTGAGTGTCGGCGTAATAGCCGGTACCTGACGAAAGTATCAGGCCGGCCAGTGCGCCGGCAAAGGCGGGCCATGAAAAGACGCCGCTTTCGATCATTTCACCGGCGAAGACCGCGAGTGCGGCGGCAAAACCAAGTCGGCACACCATTCGAAGGCTTTGCAAGAATAGCGTCATGCGCAAGGCTTGGGCGCCGAGTCGGCGGGCCAGCTTGTAGGCGGTGGTATGTGGAGATGGTGACGTCGGTTCAGCCTTCGCCGATTGCGCCGGCTCGATCAGCTGTCGCGGTGCGTCTCGGTCAGAGTTATCACCGGCTATCGTCTGCATCGAATATTCATGCCTGCCTAATGGTGGTAATCTTTTGATGCGGATCAATGATGGCGCAGTCCTCGAGGTTCAGACAAGCCGTTAAGACGAAAAGGAACATCCCATGACCAATAGTTTGCTCGTGGAGCTTTCGCGGCTGCAATTCGCATTGACCGCGATGTACCACTTTTTGTTCGTGCCTTTGACGCTCGGCCTGTCGGTGCTCGTTGCCATGATGGAGACGGTCTACGTGATGACCGGGCGCACCATATGGCGCGACATGACGAAATTCTGGGGTCTGCTGTTCGGCATCAATTTCGCGCTCGGCGTCGCCACCGGCATCACCATGGAATTCGAATTCGGCATGAATTGGGCTTATTACTCCCATTATGTCGGCGATATTTTCGGCGCCCCACTGGCCATTGAAGGGCTGATGGCGTTCTTCCTCGAAGCGACCTTCATCGGCCTGTTTTTCTTCGGCTGGGACAAATTGTCATCCCGCGCTCATCTGGCCGTCACATGGCTGGTCGCGCTCGGCAGCAACCTGTCGGCTCTGTGGATCCTGATCGCCAATGGCTGGATGCAGAACCCGGTCGGCGCGGCGTTCAATCCCGACACCATGCGGATGGAAGTGACCGACTTCGTCGCGGTCCTGTTCAATCCGACGGCGCAGGCCAAGTTCGTGCATACGGTTTCCGCCGGTTACGTCTGCGGCGCCGCTTTCGTGCTCGGCGTCTCGGCCTTCTACATTCTGCGCGGCCGTCACATCCAAATGGCCAAGCGGTCGTTCGTGATCGCCGCGGCCTTCGGCGTGGCCGCCGCCTTGTCGGTCATCGTTCTCGGCGACGAGAGCGGTTACACCATCACCGATAACCAGAAGATGAAGCTGGCGGCGATGGAAGCGATGTGGCACACCGAGCCGGCGCCGGCAGGCTTTACCGCGATCGGCGTTCCCGACATGACGGCGCGCACCACCCGCTTTGCCGTCAACATTCCGTGGGTGATGGGCCTGATCGGCACGCGCTCGATCGATCAGCAGATTCCCGGCATCTTCGAACTGGTCGATAGCGCCCAGCAGCGGATCAAGGACGGCCTGGTCGCTTACGACGCGCTGGAAAAGCTGAAGAAGAACCGCGCCGATACGGCAGCCCGCGCCACCTTCGAGAAGACACGTGGCAATCTGGGCTATGCGCTGCTGCTCAAGCGCTACATCGAGGACCCGCGGCAGGCGACCCCGGCGCAGATCCACGATGCCGCCTGGTCGACGGTGCCGACCGTGCCTTACATCTTCTTCACCTTCCGCTTCATGGTGCTGTTCGGCTTTATTCTGCTCGGCATCTTCCTGGTGTCGCTGTGGCACACGATGCGCGAGGCCGAAGCGCCGCGCTGGCTGTTCCGGCTGGCCTTGTGGGCCTTGCCGTTGCCGTGGCTGGCCTCGGAGTTCGGCTGGTTCGTCGCGGAGTTCGGCCGTCAGCCCTGGATCATCGACGGCGTGCTGCCGACGTTCCTCGCGACCTCCGAACTCGGGGTCTACAACCTGGTACTGACGATCATCGGCTTCACCGCGGTCTATGGCGTGCTCGCCGTGATCGAAGTCAGCCTGATGCTCAAGGCGATCAAGAACGGACCTGAAGCGGCCAGCGGCGGCTTCGTGGCCGGTGGCGCCGGCGCGCTGGCGCCGGCCGAGTGATCGAACCGTCAAGGAAACACAGTCATGATCGAAACGCTCTTTGACTACACCACGTTGCGCCTGATCTGGTGGGTGTTGCTCGGCGTGCTGCTGATCGGCTTCGCGGCCAGCGACGGCTTCGACCTCGGCGTCGGCGCGCTGCTGCCCTTCGTCGCCAGGACCGATATCGAGCGGCGCATCGCGATCAATACGGTCGGCCCGGTCTGGGAAGGCAACCAGGTCTGGTTCATCCTCGGCGGCGGCGCGATCTTCGCCGCCTGGCCGGCGCTCTACGCGCTGAGCTTCTCCGGCTTCGATCTCGCCATGTTCCTGGTCCTGTTCGCCCTGATCCTGCGGCCGGTCGGTTTCAAGTATCGCTCCAAGCGCGAAAGCTTCGCCTGGCGGCGCAATTGGGACTGGGCGCTGTTCGTCGGCGGCGCGGTGCCGGCGCTGATCTTCGGTGTCGCGGTCGGCAATGCGTTGCAAGGCGTGCCGTTCCACTTCACCGACGATCTGCGGCCGATCTACGAGGGTACGCTGTTCGGCCTGCTCAACCCGCTGGCGCTTTATTGCGGGCTGGTGTCGCTGGCGATGATCGTCACGCACGGCGCGGCCTGGCTCGCCTTCAAGGCGGACGGCGCGGTCGCCGACCGTGCGGCCGGTTACGGCGCCACGACCGCGCTGATCACTGCCGTGCTGTTTGCCGGCGGCGGCGTGCTGGTCTGGCTCGGGCTGCTCGGCGGCTATCAAGTCACCAGCACGATCGCCTGGAGCGGTCCGTCCAATCCGCTCGGCAAGACGGTAGTCGCGAATTCGGCGGCATGGCTGGCGAACTTCCACGCCACACCCTGGCTCGCCATCGTGCCGGTCATCGGCATCGTCGCGCCGCTCGTGGCGATGCTGGGCTTCCGGACCCGCAAGGCCGGTCTGACCTTCCTCGCCTCGAAGCTCGGCATCGCCTGCATCATCGCCACCGTCGGCCTGTCGATGTTCCCGATCATCTTGCCGTCCTACACCCACCCCAACGACTCGCTGACCGTGTTCGACGCCTCGTCGAGCCAGGCGACCCTGCGCAATATGCTGATCGCGACGGTGATCTTCCTGCCGATCGTGCTCGCTTATACCGCCTGGGTCTACAAGGTGCTGTGGGGCAAGGTCGACGCCAAGGCCATCGAGGCCGGCGGTTCGTCGGTCTATTGAGCAACGGAATAGGAGCCAAGCGATGTGGTACTTCTCCTGGATCCTCGGCCTCGGGCTTGCCGCGACCGTCGGTATTCTCAATGCGCTGTGGTACGAGCTGCGCTCGGTCCGCGAAAAGCCCGAAGCCGACGTGACGTTGCCGACGCCGTAGACCGGCGCTCGGGGCTACGACAAGACGCACGGGCCGCTTGAAGCGTCGGCGGCCCGGCCTACATACTGCGCATAACAAGTGCGATGTATGCGGTGAGGTGATCTCCGATGTCGGATCGTCTGGTGGTTTGTAATCATTGCGGCGGCGTCAATCGGTTGCCGCAAGCGCGTCCGGCGCTGGACGCCAAGTGCGGCAAATGCGGCGTTAAGGTTTTCAGCGGCCATCCCGAGGATGTCGGCGGCGCGATCTTCGACCGGCAGATCGCGCGCAGCTCGATCCCCGTCGTCGTCGATGTCTGGGCGCCGTGGTGCGGGCCATGCCGCGCGATGGCGCCGGCTTATGAGGCCGCGGCCCGCGAACTGGAGCCGGACGTCCGGCTGATCAAGCTCAATTCCGACGCCGAGCAGGCCGTGGCCGGCCGGTTGGGGATCAGCGGCATTCCCACAATGATCCTGTTCGCCGGCGGCCGCGAAGTGGCGCGGATGTCCGGCGCGATGCCGGCAGCCCAGATCGTCCAGTGGGTGCGCCAGCATTTGCCGCGCAACGCGGCCTAGGCCCGCCGGTCGGCCGATTCCATAGCCAGCCGGACCAGTCTTCGGTCCGGCCGCGCCGCGGCGGCATCTGGCCGGTCTCGTTCGTGGACGCTACTTCTCGGTGTTGGGTTGGGCCGTGGCGGGCGCGGGTGCCGTGTCGTGGCCGCCTTTGAACAGACGCCGCACCGAAACGAACAGCAGCGGCACAAAGAAAATGCCGAGCACGGTGGCGGCGATCATGCCGCCCATAACGCCGATGCCGATCGAGTTTTGCGCGCCGGAGCCGGCGCCGCTGGCGATGGCCAATGGCGTCACACCGAGAATGAAGGCGAATGACGTCATCAGAATCGGCCGCAAGCGCTGGCGGGCGGCTTCGAGCGTCGCCTCGACCAGCGGCCGGCCGGCCGCCTGCTGCGCGATCGCGAATTCGATGATCAGAATCGCGTTCTTGGCGGCAAGACCGATGGTCGTCAGCAGGCCGACCTTGAAGTAGACGTCGTTGGTCTGGCCGAACAGCACGGCGGCCAGCAGGGCGCCGAAAATGCCGATCGGCACCGCGAGCATGACCGCGAACGGGATCGACCAGCTTTCGTACAGCGCCGCAAGGCACAGGAAGATCACCAACGCCGAGATCGCGTAAAGGGCAGGAGCCTGATTGCCCGACAGCCGTTCCTGCGCCGACAGGCCGGTCCATTGATGGCCATAGCCGGACGGCAACTGCGACACCAGATTGTCGATCTCGTCCATGGCGGCGCCGGAGCTGACGCCGCTGGCGGCTTCACCCTGAATTTCGACGGCGGCTGAACCGTTATAGCGTTCCAGCCGCGGCGATCCAAAGGTCCAGTGGCCGGACGCAAAGGCCGAGAACGGCACCATGGAGCCGGCCGAATTGCGAACGTACCAGCGGTCGAGATCGGCCGGCTGCATGCGGAAATCCTTGTCCGATTGCAGATAGACCTTCTTGACGCGGCCGCGGTCGATGAAGTCGTTGACGTAATCCGATCCCCAGGCGGTCGACAGTGTGGTGTTGATGTCGGACAGGCTCAGGCCCAGCGCGCTGGCCTTCTCCTGGTCGATCTCGATCTGATACTGCGGTTCGTCTTCCTGGCCGTTGGGGCGGGTATTGGCGAGCAGCTTGCTTTGACCGGCCAGACCGAGCAGTCGGTTGCGGGTCTCGATCAGCTTGGCGTGACCGGCGCCATTGATGTCCTGAAGATAGAAATCGAAGCCATTCGAATTGCCGAGGCCCTGAATCGCCGGCGGCGCCAAGGCGAAAACCCGCGCGTCGGTCAGTTTCCGGAACGCCATGGTGGCGCGCAGCGCGACCGCCTGCGCGGATAGGTGCGCCGATTTGCGCTGGTCGAAATCCTTCAGCCGGATGAAGGCGAGGCCGACATTCTGGCCTTGCCCGCCGAAGCCGAAACCGGCGGCGGTGAAGACGCCTTCGACGGCGTCTTTCTCCTGCGTCTGATAATAGGCGCGGACCTGATCGAGAACCCGTAGCGTGCGGTCCTGGGTCGCGCCGACCGGCAACTGGACGCTGGTGATCAGGATGCCCTGGTCTTCCTGCGGCAGGAACGAACTGGGCAGCCGCACGAACAACAAGCCGACGACCGCGATGATCGCGGCGAATACGGCCAGGAAACGTTTCGAGCGGTCGATGATTGAATGCGCACCGCTGCGATATGATTTGGTGCCGCGCTCGAAGGTCCGGTTGAACCAGCCAAACACGCCGGTCTGTGCACCGTGATCTTTGGGTGGGCGGAGAATCGTCGCGCACAGGGCCGGCGTCAGGATCAAGGCGACTGCGACCGACAGGATCATTGCCGACACGATGGTAATCGAGAATTGCCGGTAGATGACGCCGACCGAACCGCCGAAGAAGGCCATCGGCACGAACACCGCCGACAATACGGTGGCGATACCGACCAGCGCGCCGGTAATTTCGTCCATCGATTTGCGGGTGGCTTCCTTGGGCGAGAGACCTTCCTCTTGCATCACCCGCTCGACGTTTTCCACCACCACGATGGCGTCGTCGACAAGCAAGCCGATCGCCAGCACCATGGCGAACATGGTCAGCGTGTTGATTGAATAGCCGAGGACCGAAAGCACGCCGAAGGTGCCGAGCAGAACGACCGGGACGGCCAGCGTCGGGATGAGCGTCGCCCGGAAGTTCTGCAGGAAGACGAACATCACGATGAAAACCAGAACAATCGCCTCGAACAGGGTCTTGACGACTTCCTCGATCGACAGCCGCACGAAGGGCGTTGTGTCGTAAGGGTAAACGGCCACGACGCCTTGCGGGAATGTCGATGACAGGCGCTTGATCGTGGCCTGGACGGCTTCGGCGGTGTTGATGGCGTTGGCGCCGGTCGCCAGATTGATGGCGAGGCCCGCCGCCGGCATGCCGTTATAGGTCGAGCTGGTGGTGTAGCTTTCGGCACCGAGTTCGACGGTGGCGACATCGCTCAGACGAACCAGCGAACCGTCGGTCGCGCTTTTGAGAATGATGTTGCGGAACTGTTCGGGCGTTTGCAGGCGGCTTTGCGCGGTGACCGTCGCGTTAAGCTGTTGTCCCTTGCGGGCGGGCAGGCCGCCAAGCTGACCGGCTGACACCTGCGTGTTCTGCGCCGCGACGGCCGCCGAAATGTCGCTCGGCATCAGGGCGTATTTAGCGAGTTTGTCGGGATCCATCCAGATCCGCATGGCGTAATTGGAGCCAAACAACTGGGTATCGCCAACGCCGTCGACGCGCTTGAGCGTATCGTTGAGCGTGCTGCCGACATAGTCGCCAAGGTCGGTTGAATTGAGCCTGCCGTCGGTTGAAACGAAGCCGACGACCATGAGGAACCCGGTCGACGACTTGGTGACCGACAATCCGTTGTTTTGCACGATCTGCGGCAACAACGGCGTCACCAGTTGCAGCTTGTTCTGTACCTGAACCTGGGCGGTATCCGGATTGGCCGCGTTGGTGAAGGTCAGTGTAATCTGGGCCTGGCCGGTCGAGGTCGACGTCGAGGTCATGTAATCGAGATTGTCGATCCCGGTCATGCCTTGTTCGATGATCTTGGTCACCGAGTTCTCGACGGTCGCCGCCGCGGCGCCGGGGTAGGTGGCGCTGATGCGCACGGTGGTCGGTGCGATCTGCGGATATTGCGAGATCGCCAGCGTCCGTAACGCCAGCAGGCCGCCCAGCATGATGACGATAGCGATAACCCAGGCAAAGATCGGCCGGTCGATGAAAAAACGTGACATCGGCTAGTTCCCGGCCGTGGCGGACTTCGTCGTCTCGTCGGCGACCTGCGTGCCCTCGGTCGGCGGCAAAGCGGATTGCTTGCGGACGCGGACTTCGCCGGTATTCTCGTCGATGGTGGCCTCGACGGCGCTGACATCCTGGCCGGGCCGGACCAGCAGCGTGCCTTCGACGATGACGCGGTCGCCGGCGTGGATGCCGGAATTGACCAGCCAGTTGTTGCCGACATTGCGGCTGACCTGAAGCACGCGTTGTTCGACCTTGCCGTTCTGGTCGACGAACATCGCGGTGGCTTCGCCCTTGGTGTTGCGGGTGACCGCGCGCTGCGGCACCAGGTAGCTGTTCGGCGCGACGCCTTCTTCGACGACCGCGCGCACGTACATGCCGGGTAATAGCAGCCGGTCGGGATTGGCGAATTCCGCGCGCAGGCCGAAGGTGCCGGTGGTCTGGCTGACATTGGATTCGGCGAAAGCGAGTTTGCCGGTCAGGGGATAGGTCGTGCCGTTGTCGAGCTTGAGTTTCACGTTGACGTCGGGTCCGGTGAACTTGAGCCGGCCTTCCTTGATCGCCTGCTTCCAGTTGAGCAGGTCGGTGCTCGATGCGGTGACGTCGACGTTGATCGGATCGATGGTGCGGATCGTCGTCAGCGCCGTGTCCTGGTTGGCGGTAACGAGCGCGCCTTGGGTCAATGCCGATTTGTCGATCCGGCCGCCGATCGGCGCCTTGATCGTCGTATAGGCGAGATTGATGCTGGCGGTTTCGACGCTGGCCTGCGCGGCGGCGACGTCGGCCTTGGCCTGCGCCAGCGCCGCGGTGGCGTCGTCGTAGTCCTGCTTGCTGACGGCGCTTTGTTTGACGAGGCCCTGATAGCGCTCGACCTTGGCTTCGGCGCTGGGGATCGCGGCCTGGGCCTTTTGCAGCGTGGCTTTGGCGCTGTCCAGGGCGGCCTGATAGCTCGCCGGGTCAATCTGATAAAGCGGATCGCCGGCTTTGACTTCGCCGCCCTCCTTGTAGAACCGCGCCTTGATGATGCCGTTGACCTGCGGGCGCACTTCGGCGGTCAGCGACGCCGTGGTACGGCCCGGCAGTTCGCCGGTGATCGCCACCGATTGCGGATGCAGGGTCACGACGCTGACTTGCGGCTTGGGAGCGCCGCCGCCGGCTTGCCCGGCCGACTTGTTCTGGCCGTCGCATCCGGCCAGCGCTAGCGCCAGCACAGGGACCAGAACCAATGCCTTGGCGGCGCGCCGGGCCCCGGAGGCCGTCGTCAGGACATCGCGTGGCGTCGAAGGGGACAAGGATAAGGACAAGTTGAAGCCACTCCTATTTACAGTACGGCTCAGTACGCATATTGGTGGCAATCTGCAAAGTCAATGACAAGGCGTTTGGCTTGCGATCACAATTCGTCGAAGCGGATTTCGAAGACGGCATGGCAAATAAGGCGCAAACACGGCACCCGTCCGAACCGGCGCGACGACCGCGCGGCCGGCCGAAAGTGATGTCCGACGAGGCTCAGCGCGCGCTGATCGTGAAGAATGCCACCAGTCTTCTGCTCGAGAACGGGTATGGTCGCACCACCACCGATGGTGTCGCGGCGCGTTGTCGGATCTCGAAGCAGACGTTGTACCGGCACTTTCCCGGCAAGCATGCCTTGATCGCGGCGATCGTGGATTCGCATCGGCAAAGTATGCTGGCTTTACCGGGCGATTACGACGGCTTGCCGCTCGACCGGGCGCTGGAGAGGATTTTCCGCACCGATATCGATCCGCAGGCCGACCGTGAGCGCGTGGCCTTGCTGACGCTGGTATTGCTGGAAGCGCAGCAGTATCCCGAGCTTGAGGATATTCTGCAGCGGCACGGCGGCGATCGGTCGCGCGCCGAATTAGCCAAGTGGCTTGGCGCGCAATGTCGGCGTGGTTCGATGAAGATCGAGGATATCGACGGTGCGGCGCAAATCCTGATGGATATGATCTTCGGCGCCGTCGTCTTCAAACTCGGCCGTGGCGTTCAGTGGCCCGGTCGGAAAATGCGCAACGCGCACATCCGGCAATGCGTGGCGATATTCCTCGGCGGTGTCGTACCGCGGCGGCCGTGAATGCGGTCTTCTTTTAGTGATCGAGGCCGGGCGCCTCGTAACCCGTGCGCTCGACATATTCGGTATAGCCGCCGCCATATTGGTTGATGCCCTCCGGCGTGACTTCCAGCACGCGATTGGATAGCGCGGCCAGAAAATGCCGGTCGTGCGACACGAACAGCATCGTACCTTCGTATTGCGACAGGGCGTTGATCAGCATTTCCTTGGTCGCCATGTCGAGATGGTTGGTCGGTTCGTCGAGCACCAGAAAGTTCGGCGGATCGAACAGCATTTTCGCCATGACCAGCCGGGCCTTTTCGCCGCCCGACAGCACGCGGCATTTCTTTTCCACGTCGTCGCCGGAAAAGCCGAAGCAGCCCGCCAGCGCCCGCAAGGTGCCCTGGCCGGCCTGCGGGAACGAATATTCCAGGGATTCGAAGACGGTGTGCTCGCCGTCGAGCAGGTCCATGGCGTGCTGGGCGAAATAGCCCATTTTCACGCTGGCGCCCATCGACACGGTGCCGTTGTCCGGTTCGGTCGCGCCGGCCACCAGTTTCAGCAGCGTCGACTTGCCGGCGCCGTTGATGCCCATGACGCACCAGCGCTCGCGGCGGCGGACCGAAAAGTCGAGGCCGTCGTAAATCCGGCGATTGCCGTAGCCTTTGTGGACGCTTTTCAGGCTGACGACGTCCTCGCCGGAGCGGGGCGCCGGCTGGAACTCGAAAGTCACGGTCTGACGGCGTTTCGGCGGCTCGACCCGTTCGATCTTGTCGAGTTTCTTGACCCGGCTCTGGACCTGGGCGGCATGGGAGGCGCGGGCCTTGAACCGCTCGATGAACTTGATTTCCTTGGCCAGCATCGCCTGCTGCCGCTCGAACTGCGCTTGCTGCTGCTTCTCGTTCTGCGCCCGCTGCTGCTCGTAGAACTCATAGTCGCCGGAATATGTCGTCAGTGCGCCACCGTCGATCTCGACGATCTTGTTGACGATGCGGTTCATGAACTCGCGATCGTGCGAGGTCATCAACAGCATGCCGTCATAGCCTTTGAGAAAGCCTTCGAGCCAGATCAGGCTTTCGAGATCGAGATGGTTGCTCGGTTCGTCGAGCAGCATGGCGTCGGGCCGCATCAGCAGAATGCGCGCGAGCGCCACCCGCATCTTCCAGCCGCCGGACAAGGCGCCGACGTCGCCGTCCATCATCTCCTGGCTGAAGCTCAGCCCGGCGAGCACTTCGCGGGCTCGCCCCTCGAGTGCATAGCCGTCGAGTTCCTGAAAGCGATGCTGGACCTCGCCATAGCGCTCGATAATTTTTTCCATCTCGTCGGCGCGGGCAGGGTCGGCCAGATCGGGA
This sequence comes from Rhodopseudomonas sp., assembly GCA_016124795.1. GTDB lineage: Bacteria > Pseudomonadota > Alphaproteobacteria > Rhizobiales > Xanthobacteraceae > Pseudolabrys. The sequence goes on from WGNB01000001.1 coordinate 148,255, forward strand.
TCCGCCATCGCGGCTTCGAGTTCCTTCAACTCGGCGCCGACTTCGCTGACCGGTCCGACGCCGTCCATCACCTCGGCGACCGCGCTCCGGCCCGACATTTCGCCGACGTCCTGGCTGAAATAGCCAATGGTGACGCCGCGATCGACCGCCACCTGGCCTTCGTCCGGCGCTTCCTGACCGGTAATCATCCGGAACAGCGTTGTCTTGCCGGAGCCGTTGGGGCCGACCAGGCCGACTTTTTCGCCCCGGTTCAGGGCTGCCGAAGCCTCGATGTAGAGGATCTGATGGCCGTTCTGCTTGCTGACGTTATCGAGGCGAATCATGAATGTGCGGGTCCGGAACGAGGTAGCGGCTGCCATAGGACAGGTCGCGCGCCAGCGGAAGAGCGTTCTCGCACTTTGGCCCGGGTAAGCGTCGAAATGATGAATAGGGCGGCCGAGTCACGGTACTTTCGGACATCGAGGCCCGCCGCCAAGGCGGCCTAGCTCTCCGCCGAGACGTCGATCAGCAGCGCGTTCCCTTCGACCTTGGTCGGATAGGTCTCTAGCGGCTCGGTTGCCGGTTCGCTGCGCACTTCGCCAGTCGGCACATGAAACAGCGCCTGGTGGATCGGGCATTCGATGCAGTCGCCGTCGAGATAGCCGTCCGACAGCAGCGCGAAGGCGTGGGTACAGACATCGGAGGTGGCGTAGAAAGCGCCGTCGATCCGGTAAAGCGCGATCATCTTGTTGGCGGCCGAGACGGCCAGAACTTTTCCTTCCTCGACGTCATCCGTCTTCGCGACTTCAACCCACGCCATCATTCGTCCTTCGTGTTTCCAGTTCGTCGCCAACTCCCGTCGGCGACGGCGTTTAGCTTTTTCATTCCCGGCCCCGTTTTGTGAGCGGCGGCCGCAAGACGACCGTTCGGCTATTTCGGCTGCAAATATTCGAGCGGCGTGCTGGAAACCACTTCGGCATAAATCGGTTGGAACGCCGCCGGTCCACCTTCGACCAGCAGTCCGAACTTCGGTCGCAGTTCGGCGACGATCTTGAGGATCTTTTTGTGCTCCTCGATGCTCTTCCATTCGCCGATCAGAAAGAACCGGTGCGGGTCGCTGGCATCGCGGCACAGCACGCCGTCGCGGACCTGAGCCGACGACTTGTGCATCGGGTTTTCGTCTGAATAGTCGAATTCCTCGAACTGCTTGATGAATTCGTCGCCCATGCCTTCCTTGACCCGGAAGTCGTAGATGTGGAGGACGTTGCCTTTATCGGCGAGCGCTACCATGGCCATGTCGTGTTCCTTTTTGTCGGTGACGAGTTGCTGAAAATGGGCGGTCTGGCCGTTTATGCCGCGTCGAAGATTTTGGCGGTTGGGCTGACCGGTGCCAGCGGCGGTGCTGCCGTCGATTTCGGCGCGTGACCCCGCCGCGATTCGTGCCAGGGGATGAGAACGCCTTCGAGCCATTCCATCAGGTAAAAAAGCGCGGTGCCGATCAGCGCGAGCAGCAGGATCGCGGCAAAGACGCGGTCGGTTTGGAACGCGCCCTGGGCGCTCATGATGACATATCCGAGGCCATTCTGCGCCGCGACAAACTCGCCGACAATCGCGCCGACCAGGGACAGCGACATCGCGACTTTCATGCCGGCTATGATGCTCGGCAATGCGTTCGGCAGTCGCAGCTTGAACAACATCTTGAAGCGGGAACCGCGCATCGAACGGCCGAGGTCGATCATGTCGGGCGTCAGCGAGCGCAGGCCGAGAACCGCGTCGATGACGATGGCGAAAATCGAAATCATCACGCCCATGGCGATCTTGGATGCGTTGCCGGTCCCGAGCCAGATGACGAAGAGTGGCGCGAGGGCGACTTTCGGCACGTTGTTAAGGGCAATCAGCACCGTATAGAGCGTCTTCTCGAGGAAGGTGGATGAAACGATCGCTACCGCCAGGCCGACGCCGAATACAACCGACAGCACAAAAGCCATTACGGTGTTGGACAGGGTATGCATCGATTGAGCGAGGTAGAAGTCGGGATGACTGACGATCTCCTCGAAGACGACGTTGACCCCGGGTACGAGAATTTCCGGCACCCGCAACAGGGACACCGCGCCTTGCCAGAGCGCCAGCAGTGCCGCGAGTGTCCAGAGTTCGGCCGGTACCCGCCACTTTCGCGAGGCTCTCATAGCATCAGCCCTTGTGGTTCGCGTCGGTCTGCTCGAGCAAGCCCCGCAGGTGGCGGCTGTATCGGCCAAAAACCGCTTCCTCGCGAATATCGAGCGAGCGAGGCCGGGCAAAATCGATATCGAGAACTTCGACGATGCGGCCCGGCTTGTCGGAAACGACGACAACACGATCGGAGAGGAACACGGCTTCGGAGATACTATGCGTGACGAACAAGGCCGTCTTGTTGGAATGCTGCCACAGGCTTTGCAGTTCGACGTTGAGTTCGTCGCGGGTCAGGGCATCAAGCGCGCCGAATGGCTCATCCATCAAAAGGAGTTCCGGATCGTCAATCAGCGCCCGGCAGATCGCGGCGCGCTGTCGCATGCCGCCGGACAACTCCCAGGGTCGCTTATTCTCAAAGCCTTCCAGTCCGAACGTGGCCAGCAATTGCCGGGCCCGATCGCGGTAAGCCTTCGGCTTCTTGTTCTTGAAGTCGATCGGAAGAAGGACGTTGTCGATGATGGTCAGCCAGTTCAGTAGCACGTCACGCTGAAACACGAAGCCGAGGCCATCGAGGCCCCGACCGTGCAGATGAACGTGACCCGTGGTGGCTTCCTCGAGCCCGGCGACAATCCGCAATAGCGTGGTCTTGCCGCATCCGCTGGGCCCGAGCAGGCTGATAAATTCTCCCTTCCGGATATCGAGATTGACCGAGCCGAGAGCCGTGACCGCGCCATCCGAGGATTGATAGACCTTGCCGACGCCGTCAATTTCGATCGCGAGCGGGCGATCGTCACTGAGCGAAGGATTGTGGTCGACGTCGGATACTGCGGGCACGGCCATCTCGGGATCTGTCGTTATTTTCCGGCGACGATCGATTTGCCGTAGGCGGCGTCGATATAGTCGTTGGTGAAATATTGCTCCGGCTTGGTGCCGGCGGCGATGACCTTGGCGGCTTCCATCACCTTGATCGCCTTCACCCATTCTTCCTTGCTTTGCAGGCCGGGGAAGGTGGTCTTGCCCTGGGTCCCGAAGTAGGACGCCTGGTTCAGGAACTCGGCTTTCAGGCGGGCCACGCTGGTCGAGGCATTCGGCCGTTGCTTCATGACGGCGGCAGCCGCTTCGTCGATATGGCCGTCGATGATGTAGGCCCACGCCGCCGACACGACACTGACGAAGCGCTTGATCGCGGGGCCTTTGGTCTTGAGCGACTCGGTATTGGCGATGATGCCGAAGGTCGGCAGGTTCATGCCGTAGTCGGCAAACAGCATCGATTTCGCCGGCCGCTTGTCCGTGACATGCGGCATGTCGGCGGGCACTGTGCCGACGAATCCGTCGGCGCCACCGGAAATGTAGGTCGAGATCTTGGCGGCAGCGGTCACGCCAACGAGGCTGAGGCTGCTCATCGGCACGCCGTTCTGGGCGAAGAACGGTTCAAGGAACGGCGATTCAAACGAGCCCGGCGTATAGACCAGTTTCTTGCCGGCAAAGTCCTTGACCGATTTAACGTCGAGCTTGGCGTCGTAGATGATGCCGAGCGGGCTCTTCTGCATGTATTCGGCGACCGAAGTCACCGCCAGCCCTTTCGACGCGCCGACGGCCATCGACGACAGCGCGGCGTGACCGATATCGAACTTGCCATTGCCGACGAGTTGAACGGTGGTGATCGAACCATTGCCGTCCTCCATGGCGACGTCGAGGTTGGCGGCTTTGAACCAGCCTTTCTCCATCGCGAGATAAAGCGGCAGATGCATGACGTAAGGCGACCATTCGAGCCGCATGGTGAGCTTGTCGGCGGCAACGGCGGGCGTTGCCGCGCCCAAAGCGGCGACGGCGAGCAACGACGCCAGTACCTGGCGTCGGTCGAACGAATAGTGTCGTTTCACGATACGTCGCAACATGAAGTCGTCTCCGGTTTTTAGTTTCGGTGAGATGGCGCGGCGGTTCAGACGCCGTCCGCGGCAGGCGTTTTGTCGGCGGCGTTTCAGGGCGGAAAGACGATGCAGGTCGGGACCAGCACCGTGTCGTAGATGCAGTTGCGTTCCTTGAGCAGCAGCTTGTCGCCCTGCAAAAGAAATTTGTCGCGGTATTTGCCGCATTGAAGAAGGCGGGTCGGCTCGTCGATCAGCGTTTCGAGAATGATGTAGTTGGCCTGCGCGGTGACGATCTGGTCGTCGAAATCGGTGACCCGCACCTGGGCGATGTGGTGCATGGTGTAGCGCGGCGCGAACATCTCGGTATTGGCGATGGCGTAGGCGCGGTCCTTGAGCATGCCCTTGCCTTCGCAGGACATCAGCGACAGCGGCAGGTTGGCGTCGGCGTTGTCGCGCGCGATCAGGCGATAGACGCCGTCGTCGGTGAAGAAGTCGGGCCAAGCTTCGATATCGCCACGGTCGAGCGTGTCGGCGTAGTCGCAGTTGAAGTCTTCGACCGCGAGGCGCAGGTCGCGCAACAGCGCGCGGTCGATCGGTTTGGCGGGGGGCGGCGCCGGCGCGTTCAGCATCACAGTCCCATTTCTTCGCGATAGTGGCGGTACATGCTACGGATGGCGCGATCGGTGATGACCACTTCGGGACCTTCGACGTCCTTGCCGAGCGGCGCGACGCCGTGACGCGGCACCGAATGCTGCATGCCGTCCTGCACGAACTTGATCGCTTCATTGTCGTCGATGCCGATGAAGCCGCCGGGACCGAAAATGTTGTTCTGGCGCAGTCGGTGCCGGTCCATGGCGTCGTCATCGTCGGCATAGCCGAAGGTGGTCCAGATCAGCATGAACTGGTTCGGACCCATTGGCACAATCTGACGGGCGCCGAGGATGTTGGTCTGGCGCAGCAGGATCAGGTTGGGCCAGATCGTTATGGCGTTGCTGGTCCAGGGCGAGTCCTTTTCGTGGATCAGTTCGATGACGCGCGGGTCGGCCAGTTGCATGGCGGCATGGAAAGAGCGGATTTCCTGCTTGCTGGTGTCGTTCTCCGGTCGCCCCTGCGGCCGCGCGTTGCACAAGGTCGAGTGCCGGCCCTTGGCGTCGGTCATGATCATCGTCTTGTTGCCGGCGACGAATAGCCCGAAGGTCGTCAGATAAGTGTGCAGCAGCGTGGCGTGATAGGGGTCTTTCAGGTTTTCCTGATAGAGCTTCCAGTTGCCGGGCATGGTGTTGCGGTGGACGCCGAGCAGCTTGAGTGGACGACCGTCGAACACGGTATCGAACTGGTCGAGCATGTCCGGCCCGAGGTAGTCCTCGAAGGATTCGATATCGTCGCGGAACGAGGCGAACACGACGCCGTGCCGGCAGGTGACGTTGAGGCTGCGCAGATTGTGCTCGTCGAGCTTGAAATCGGCGGGCATGCCGCCGACGCCCTTGACGCCGCGGCGAAACGGCACCGAGACCAGCGAGCCGGACAGGTCATAGGTCCATTGATGATAGGGACAGATGAATTGCTTGGTGCTGCCGCGATAGGTCTTGCAGAACTCGACGCCGCGATGGGCGCAGCGGTTCTCGAAAGCATGAACCGCGCCCTGTTCGTCGCGCGCCACGATGATCGGCGTCGCGCCGATATAGGAGCGGATATAGTCGCCCGGATTGGGTAACTCGACTTCGAGCGCGACGTAATTCCAGGTCTTGCCCTGAAAAATTCGGGCCTGTTCGAGGTCGTAGATGCGCTGATCGGTGTAGATCCAGTCCGGAATTTCGGACGGATCATTAGGCCAATGCAGGTCGGACAGGTCCGGGCCTGCGTCGGCGCTCGGCGTGGGAAATCGGGCCGTGTTGGTCATCGGCGTCAATCCTGTTTGCCGTCGGTAGTGTCGCAGGCAGCGCCCCCGCGAGCAATCGGACAGCCTGAAGCAGCAATTTGTACCTTTTTTGGTATAGTGGATGCTTAAACTCTGTGCCAGCCTATATAATTGGCATAATGTGAAACAACGTCCATAAAGCCGGCGGGTCATATGTTTTCGGGCCCACCGTTGATAAATCGCGACAAAGCGGACCAGGATGTCGGCTGCGACACGAAATCGGGGCAGAATGCGCGGCGAACTGTCGCAAAATCGGTACGCCGGGTCGCGCCATTTTCCCGCGAACGTGCAGGCGCTGCCTAGAAATTAATCCCGGCGACGCCGCAGGCCAGCGTGGGGCCAGCGCAATTGTGCGTAGGACGGAGAGGTGGGGCCTTGGCCGCAAGGCATGGCCAAAGCGAACTGTGTCAATTTTGGGATTGATGTTTCTTTTTGGCGCGGCCGGGTCTAGGTTTATCCACCCGACCATGAGGACCGCACGATGCCCGATCGCATTACCATCACCAAGCCCGACGACTGGCATCTGCATGTCCGCGACAACGACATGATGCGCGCCGTCCTTGGCTATACGGCTGAGAAATTCGGCCGCGCCATCATGATGCCGAACCTTGTGCCGCCGGTCGCCACGACCGCCGATGCGGTGGCGTACCGGAAGCGGCTTCTGGCGGCGTTGCCGGCCGGCAATACGTTCGAACCCTTGATGACCTGTTATCTGACCGACGACACCGATCCCGACGATGTCGAACGCGGCTTCAGCGAAAAGGTCTTCACCGGCGTCAAGCTTTATCCGGCGAACGCCACGACCAACTCGGCGGCCGGCGTCACCGATTTCAAGAAGATCGTCCGCGTGCTCGAACGCATGCAGAAAATCGGCATTCCGCTGCTGATCCACGCCGAGAGCGTCGATCCGGCGGTCGACGTCTTCGATCGCGAGGCCGTTTTCATCGAGCGCACCTTCGAACCGTGGACCCGGCAATTTCCGGAGCTGCGTTTCATCCACGAGCATCTGTCGAGCAAGATCGGCTGCGATTTCGTGCGCTCGAAGACCGGCCAGGTCGGCGGTTCGATCACGCCGTATCATCTCGAACTCAACCGCACCGATTGGCTCGGTTGGGGCAACCGGCCTTATATGTATTGCATGCCGGTGATCAAGACCGAGCAGGACCGTCAGGCCTTGCGCAAGGCCGCGACCGGGGGCGAGAAGTGCTTCTTCCTCGGCACCGACTCGGCACCGCATTCCATTCACAAGAAGCTGGCCGTTGTCGGCGCCGCCGGTTTGTTCAATGCGCCGGTCGCGATCGAGACCTATGCCAAGGTGTTCGACGAGGAAGGCGCGCTCGACAAGCTGGAAGCGTTCGCCTCGCTGAACGGGCCGGCGCATTATCGGCTGCCGCCGAACAAGGGCACGATCACGCTGGAGCGGGTCTCATGGACCGCGCCCGAAGAGGTCAAGGTTCCGGGGCCGGAGGAGCGCGCGCTGGTCTATCGCGGCGGTGAGACCATCGAATGGAAGGTCACTCAGGTCTCGTAACCGCAACGATACGGGCGCGCCATGTCCTTGAATAAACTGTCCGCTGTCGAGATCGCGACCCAGGTCGCGGCCGGCACGATCACCTGCGAACAGGTCGCGCGGGATTGTATCGCGCGGATGCAACAGCGCGAGCCTGTGCTGCGGGCCTGGTCCTATGTCGATCCGGATTTGATTCTGCGTCAGGCTAAAGCGCTCGACGCGCGGACCGTGCGGGGGCCGATGCATGGCGTGCCGGTCGGTGTGAAGGACATTATCGACACCGTCGACATGCCGACCGAAATGGGATCGCCGATTTATGCCGGCTACCGGCCGCAATCCGACGCCTCCTGCGTCGCGTTGTTGCGCGCGGCCGGCGCACTGATTTTCGGCAAGACCGTGACGTGCGAATTCGCCGGCGCGACGCCGGGCATTACGACCAATCCGCACGATCCCGCGCGGACGCCGGGCGGTTCGTCGAGCGGGTCGGGCGCTGCCGTCGCTGATTTTATGGTGCCGCTGGCTTTCGGCACTCAGACCGGTGGTTCGGTGCAGCGACCGTCATCTTATTGCGGCATTGTCGGTTACAAGCCGAGTTACGGTCTGATCAATCCGCAGGGCGTGCGGCCGGCCGCCGAGTCGCTCGATACTGTTGGGCTGATGGCGCGCACCGTCGAAGACGTCGAATTGTCGGCGCGCGTATTAACCGCTGGCGCGCCGGTGGCCTGGTTGCCGGGCGAGGCCCGTGTTCGGGTCGGTCTGTGCCGCACCTTCGCCTGGGACAAGGCCGAGGCGGCGACACGCGATGCGATCGAGGACGCAGCGCGTCGGCTGTCGACAGCCGGCTTCGCAGTGAAAAACATTGAGTTGCCGGCGTCATGCAGCGATTTGCCGCTGACGCGTGAAACCATCAATGATTATGAGCGTGCCCGCGCCATGAGCTTCGAATGGCAGACGCATCGCGCGCAATTGAGTGAAGGCCTTGCCAGGACGATCGGCAAGGGGCTGACGATCCCACAGGCTCGCTATATCGATGCGCTCAACCTGGTCGAGCGCTGCCGTCGGGATGTCGCGCCTTTGTTCGAGCGCGTTGATGTGCTGTTGACGCCGACGGTGAACGGTGAGGCCCCGCTCGGGCTGTCGCATACCGGCGACCACGGCTTCCAAAGCATCTGGACCCAGTTGCGGCTGCCGGCCATCACGTTGCCGACCCATGCCGGGCCGAACGGAATGCCGGTTGGCTTACAGCTTATCGGTCCGCTTTATGAGGATCGCGCGTTGTTGGCGGCGGCACAATTGATCTTTCGTGCGCTCGGTCGCGGACCGGTTATCCACGCCGCCTGACGCCCCCCTGAACGGATCGCGGCGGATTACGCGCCGGCTTGCTGCAGGCGCGCGGCAAGCTCCGTCGGGCGGATCGGGAACTGGTTGATCCGCACGCCGAATTCCGAGATCGCGTCTTCGATGGCCGAGGCGACCGCCGCCGGGATCGCGATGACGCCGGATTCGCCGACACCTTTGACGCCCAAAGGGTTCAGCGGCGTTGGCGATTCACGATGCCCGAGTTCGAAAGTCGGAATTTCGCTGGCGGTAACCAGCAGGTAGTCGGCGAATGTGGCGGTGAGCGGCTGTCCGTCTTCGCTGTATCCCATCCATTCGTAGAGTGCATTGCCGATACCGTGCGCGATGGCGCCGACGATCTGGCCTTCGACGATGCCGGGATGGATGATGGTCCCCGCATCATGAATGAAGACGACGCGCGTGACCTTGACCTGTCCGGTCACCGTATCGACCTCAACCTCGGCGACGGTCGATCCGTTGCCGTAGGTCATGGCGTCGATCACGACCGCTTCGGTTGCTTCGAGGCCGGGCGGCAAATTGCCGGGCAGGCGAAAGCCGGCGGCGCCAGCCATGGCTTCGGCGATCTTGCCGAGCGTCAGGGTCATGCCGGGCGCGCCTTTGACGACGACATGGTCACCTTCGATATCGAGATCGGCGGCGTCGGCTTCCATCAGGTGGCTGGCCGCTTCGAGAACTTTCTTGCGCACGGTCACAGCGGCGACGTGAGCCGAGGAGCCCGCCATCACGGTCTGCCGGCTGTTGAAGCCGCCGAAGCCGATCGCGACTTTGGCGGAATCGCCGGTGGTAACGACGATGCGCTCCATTGCGCCGCCGAGTTGTTCGGCGACCACCTGCGCCAGCATGGTTTTGGTGCTCTGGCCCATCGCAGCCGCGCCGGTCGCAACCTGGATCATGCCGGAGGGCGTGACGCGGATTGTAACCTGCTCATAAGGCCCGCGGCCGGTCGCCTCGACGAAATTGGCGACACCCATGCCGATGAATTTGCCTTTGGCGCGCGCCGATTGCTGGCGCACGGCAAAATCGTTCCACCCGGCTTTGCTCAGCGCATCGGCCTGACAGGCTGGATAGTCGCCGGAGTCGAGTACGATCGGGATGCCGCCGCGCGTCACGAAGCCCTTGGTGTAAGGCATGGCGTCGGCCGGCACGAGATTGCGGCGGCGGATTTCACCACGGTCGATGTGGAGTTCGCGCGCGGCGAGATCGAGCAGTCGCTCCATCACGAAGACGCCTTGCGGCTGGCCGGCGCCGCGCACCGGCGTCACCGGTACCTTGTTGGTCAAGGCGACTTTCACGTCCATCCGGTAGGCTGGAATATCGTAGGCCAGCGACAGCGCCGCCACCGCGCCCTGCGGTACGGTGAGGCCGCGCGCGGTATAGGCGCCGTGATCGTGAAGTAGCGTGCCACGCACGCCGAGTACCTTGCCGTCATGATCGAGCGCGATTTCGGCGTCGCAATACTGGTCGCGCTCCTGCGTCGTGGCGATGAAGTGTTCGCGCCGGTCTTCGATCCATTTGACCGGTTTTCCGAGCACGATCGCCGCAATCGTGACGGCGGCCTCTTCGGGATAAAAGACCAGCTTGGGTCCGAAGCCGCCGCCGACATCGGGTGTGACCACGCGGATTGTCTCGGCCTCGCGGCCGAGTATTTGCGCGAGGAGCCGCGCGCCGACCAATGGCGTCTGCGTCGAACTCCATAGCGTCAGCCGATCATCGACCGGATCGAGTGTGGCGACGCAGCCGCGGTTTTCCATCGCGGCGGCGCAGCCGCGGTGCATCCAATAGGAGTCCTTGAAGACATGGGGCGCATTGGCGAAAGCGGCATCGACGTCGCCATAGGAACTGGAAAAGGCCGCTATCAGATTGTCCGGACCGTCGCTGTGCGCCAGGGCCGCGCCTTCCGCCAGGGCGTGCCGGCAGTCGGCAATCGCCGGCAGGACGTCGAAGTCGATATTGACGAGGGTAACGGCATCTTCGGCGAGATAGGGATCGTCGGCGATCACCATCGCCAGCGCCTCGCCGACATGGACGGCTTCGTCACCGGCCAGAATGGGACGGTCGCGTTGTTGCTTATAGGTGCGATCGGGCAGGGCGACGACCAGCCGGTCGGTGAGCGCATGCTTGCGGATATCGTCGCGCGTCAAGACGGCGCGAACGCCGGGCATGGCGAGCGCGGCGCTGACGTCGATCGACAGAATGCTGGCGTGGGCGTGCGGGCTGCGGACGAAGGCGGCATGCAGCATGCCGTCCATATGAATATCGGCAACGAACCGGCCTTGGCCGATCAGCAGATTGCGATCTTCCAGCCGTGGCGTGCTCTGGCCAAAGGTCTTTGTCGTCACGCGCGCGGGTCCGAGGCCAGGGAAACAATCATTACATCAGCGCATTTGGCGGTTTGCCGCGCGTCGTCCCCGGAGCGGGCGCCGGCTCGGCTTCATCGACATCGTCCTGATCGATCGGGCGACCTTCGCCGGCCAGCAACCGGCGCACGCAATCGGCCGCTGCCTGGCCTTTCAGACTGCGGCCCCACATTTCCTTGATGGCGTTCTCATGGAAAGCCAGCGCATCCGGCGCCGAGGTGATCATCGCGACACCGACGCGCACGTTGGGTTCGCCTCCGAGCCGGAACGGACTCAAGACCAGAATGTTGCGATCCGGCTGACGGAAAATCTGGAAGCCGGTATGCGGCAGGGTGTCGGTGACAATGCCGATCTGGACGCCCATCGGCGGATCTTCGACCAGCGTCATGAAGTGCTCGATTTCGGCGCGCGCCAGCGCCTTGCGCTTGACCAGAAGATCTTGTGGCAGTCCGTCGCGCCCGATCAGGCCGTGATGGAGAAATCGTTCGATTTCCAGCGCCGACATCAGGTTGACGATGGTTGGCCGGCGGCGACGATAGATCTCCTTGCGTTCGCGCAGGATCGCCATGATCTTTGGAATGTCGCTCAGTGCTTTGGCGCGGTTGGCGACGTTCTTGGTGACGTTTTCGGTCAGCACTTCTTCCAGGGTCGTGTCGAAGTGATCGGATGCGAGCAGGAACGAGATCGGCCCCGACAGCACCATGATGTGCTCGGAGGTTTCTTCGATCTGCCGCATGCGTTCGAAATAGGTCACCGCCGACGGGATATACTCAATGCCGACCCCGAGCAGCGAAGGGATCGAGACACCCAGCAGCTCGGCGAGCCGTTCCAGCGTTTCGATCTTGGCAAGCTCGCCCTTTTCGAAGCGGTACAGCGCGGTACGGGAAATGCCGAGTTGCTTGGCGATTTCGTCAGCGCTCAGGCCGGAGCCGAGGCGATAGGCTTTCAGGCGATTGCCGATTTCGTCGTAACGAAATGCCATGGTCAAGCTCCGGGCTCGGTGTGCTCAGGATTTAGGGACAAGCACGATCCGGCCGCGGATACGTCGGTCCTCGATATCCTGTAGCGCTTTCGCGAAGTCTTCCAAAGGATAGACGAGAGTCGGGCTGGGCACGAGCTTGCCGGTCTCATACCAGTCAAAGATTTCATGCATGCATTCGGCCATCAGGTCCGGGGTGCGTTTGCGATAGTCGCTGATTTGCAGACCGCTGACCTCGATGTTCTTTAATAGGAGATAATTGGCCTTTATGGTCGGGATCCGCCCGGCGGCAAAGCCGATCACCACCAGGCGGCCGCGCCAGGCCAGTGCCCGTAAAGCGGCGTCAAAAGGATCGCCGCCGACCGGATCGATGACCACGTCGACACCCTTGCCGTCGTTAAGCGCGTAGATTTGCTCGCGCAGGCTGTCACGCAGATTGTCACGGCCCAGATCGACGATTGTGTCGGCCCCGGCGTCGAGCGCCAACTGCGCCTTGTCGAGATTGGAGACGGCGGCGAACACTTTCGCGCCCATGGCCTTGGCCAGTTGCACGGCGGCGAGCCCGATGCCGCCGGTGCTGCCAAGCACCAGCACGGTCTCGCCCGCGCGCAGGCGCGCCCGTTCGCGCAGGGCAAACCATGAGGTGTCGTAAACCAGGGCCATGCCGGCGGCGTCGACGAAGCTCATCGCGGCGGGCAGTTTGAAGCATTGCGAGGCCGCGACCTTGACCTTCTCGGCGTAACCGCCCTGTTCGGCGAGCGTCAGGACGCGGTCGCCGACTTGAAGGCCGGTTACGTCCGGGCCGACAGCGCTGACGGTGCCCGCCGGCAATTTGCCCGGCGCGAAAGGCCGCTCCGGCAAAAACTGGTATTTACCGGTGACGACGAGGATGTCGACGAAATTGGCCGCAACCGCTTCGACCGTGACCACGACCTCGCCGGGGCCCGGCGTCGGGTCGGGCAGGTCCCCCATCTGGTGGCTGGCAATGGGCCCGAATTCCTTGACGACCGCTGCGCGCATTCCGGCTCCTGTTGTGACGATAATCGGTGCTGGAGCTTGCCCAGGACCGCTCGGCTACTATCCCGTTTTTAGAACACGAGCTTAGCCGGTGCAATACGATTGACCATCGGCCGGGCTGAATTGGCGCGATCTTGCCGTCGCAAAGGGTGTTTATGCGGTACAATTTTGCGTGCAAATTGCCTCAGCCGGCTGTACCATTTAGTTTACAATGGTGCTGCGTCGTTAGCCCGAAGCGCTGTCGCGGGGCTTGGCGGCGGCGCTCCCGTGCTTGAATGTTGGTTTCATGAAGCCCGCCCGATTTAGTTATCACCTGCCTGCCACGGTCGACGAAGCGGTCGCCTTGCTCGCGAAACTGGCGCCCGACGATGGCCGCATCATCGCTGGCGGCCAGAGTCTGGTGCCGACCATGGCGTTCCGGATGGCGCAGCCGCCGCATCTGATCGACATCAACGGTATCGCCGAGCTCAATCGTATCGACGTCGAGGGCGATATTGTCCGTATCGGCGCCGGCGTCCGTCATGCCGCGTTCGAGGCGGCTGGCGCCGTGCCGGGGGTGACCGGCGTCTGGCTCGGCCAGGTGGTCCGGCATATCGCGCATTACCCGATCCGCACGCGCGGGACCTTCTGCGGCAGCGTGGCTAATGCCGATCCGGCGTCGGAATGGTGCTGCGTGGTTGCCGCGCTCGACGGACGGGTGGTGGCCGAGAGCGCCAGCGGCACCCGGCGTATCGCGGCGGCCGATTATTTTGAAGGGGTCATGGCGACCAGCCGGCGTGACGATGAATTGGTGACGGCGGTCGAACTGCCGCTGCTGCCGGACGGCACGCGCTGCGGCTTCGCCGAATTCAGCCGGCGGCCGGGCGATTTTGCCATCGCCATGGCGATGACGGCTTACCGGCTGGTGGACGATCTTATTGTCGAAGCCCGGATCGCGATCGGTGGCGCGGAGCCGTTTCCGCGCCGGATCGCCGAAGCCGAAGCCGCGCTCAACGGACAGCCCCCGACGGCGGCGGTGTTTGCCGAGGTCGCGGCCATCGCCGCTGCCGCCGTCGATCCGATGGAAGACAGCAACAACACGGCCGATTACCGACGCAGTCTGGTGCGTGCCATGACCTTGCGGGCGCTGGAGGCGGCGGCATGAGCGATATCAAAAGCATGGATGCGGCGGAGAAGGTGGAGATCGCGCTCGACATTAATGGCCGCGTCCATCGGGTTCGTGTCGAGCCGCGCAAGACGCTTGTCGATGTGATCCGCGACGATTGCGGGCAGACCGGCACCCATATCGGTTGCGAGCACGGCGTATGCGGCGCCTGCACCGTATTGCTCGATGGCGAGCCGGTGCGTTCCTGTTTGATGTTTGCTGTCCAGGTTCAGGGCCGCAAGATCCGCACCGTTGAAGGGCTTCAGCGTGGCGATGACCTGCACCCGATGCAGCAGGCCTTCATGGACCATCACGCTTTGCAGTGTGGATTTTGCACGCCGGGCTTTCTGATGCTGGCGGTCGGCGTGTTGGAAAAACGGCCGGACATATCCGACGAGGAAATGCTCGAGGTGCTGTCGTCCAATCTGTGCCGTTGCACCGGCTATCAGAACATCATCAAGGCGGTGCGGGCAGCCGCCAATGCGATGAGGACGGCCGGGTGAGCAAACCAGCAGAGCGCTGGATCGGCGCTTCGGTGCCGCGTCTTGAGGACCTGCCTCTGGTGACCGGCCGCGGACGCTTTGCCGGCGATGTCGATTTTCCGCATCAATTGCATATGCGAATTGTGCGGTCATCGCTCGCGCACGGCCGGCTGATTTCGGTCGATACGGCGGCGGCGCGGGCGATGGACGGTGTGGTGGCGGTCTGGACCGCTGCCGATATCGCCGATTTGCCGCCGATCGAGTTTCGCGAAGGACCGATTGAAAAGCTGGCGCCCTATCGGCAGCTTGTGCTTGCCGCCGAGCGGGTGCGCTATGTCGGCGATCCGGTCGCCGCGGTCTTTGCCGAAGACCCGTATATTGCCGAAGACGCGGCCGAATGCGTTGTCGTCGAAATCGAAGAACTGGAGCCGGTGCTTGATGCGGCGGCAACGCCTGTCGAATATCGGCCCGGCCTCGACACCGAATCGACGATTTGCCGGCAAGGTTATGGCGATGTCGACGCCATATTCGCCGATGCCGCCACTGTCGTGGAAATCGATGTGTCGATCGGCCGTCATTCCGGCGTGCCGCTGGAAACACGCGGTGCGATTGGCCGTTATGATGCGGCCCGCGATGTGCTGGAATTGCATGGCGCCGCCAAGGTGCCGCACCGGAATCGCGAGTCGCTGGCGCGGATGTTGGGCCGGAGCACCGCCGGCGTTCATTTATATGAAGGCCACGTCGGCGGCGGCTTCGGCATTCGCGGCGAAATTTATCCGGAAGACGTTCTGGTGCTGGTGGCGGCGATGCGGCTCGGTCGGCCGGTCAAATGGCTGGAAGATCGTCGCGAGCATATGATCGCGGCCAATCAGTCGCGCCAGCAGCGGCATCGTATCCGCGCCGCCGTCGATGGCGAGGGCCGGGTGCTGGCGATCGACGACGACTTCTTCCACGATCAGGGTGCTTATCTGCGCACGCACGGTTCGCGCGTCGTCGACACGACATGCGGCATTCTGCCCGGGCCTTACCGTTTGCCGCATTACCGGGTGAACGGTCATGTCCGCATGACCAACAAGACGCCCTGCGCGACCTATCGATCGCCGGGGCGTTTTGAAAGCAATTTTGCCCGCGAACGGCTGATGGATGCGGTTGCCGAGCGGCTTGGTCTGTCGCGGGTCGAGGTACGTCGCCGCAATCTGATCGCGCCACGTGAAATGCCGTTTGAAAGACCGCTGGTCGCGCTCGGCGACGATGTTGTCTACGATTCCGGCCGCTATGAAGCGCTGCTTGACAAGGCTCTGGCGCATATTGGCTGGGATGCTCTTGAGCGCGACGTCGTTTCGCGCCGCGCCGCCGGCGAATATTTTGGCCTCGGGCTTGCGATCTACGTCGAGAAAAGCGGTCTGGGGCCGACCGACGGCGCGCGTGTCAATATCCACACCAGTGGTGAAATCGAGGTCATTACCGGCGGCGCATCGGTCGGTCAGGGCTTTGAAACCGTCATCGCGCAGGTGTGCGCCGAGGTCTTGGGCAGCGATTATCGTCAGGTCCGCGTCATTCATGGCCGTACCGATCGTATTGAATACGGCATCGGTGCACACGCCACCCGCGCCACGGTGATGACGGCGAATGCAGCAGCGGTTGCCGCGAACAAGGTTCGCGCCAAGGCACTCGATATGGCCGCGCAATTGCTGCAAGCCGATGCCGCCGATCTCGACATTGCTGACGGCCGGGTCGTGCGCAAAGGCGAAGGCGAGGGGGCGTCCATTGGGCTCGGCGAACTGGCGCATCACCTGCGGCCAACGTCGCCGACGCGTGGCGATCGCGACCCGGGGCTAACGGCGGAAGGCTGGTTCAACACCAGCCATATGACTTATCCCTATGGCGTGCAGATTGCCGTTGCCGCGATTGACAAGGACACCGGCGCGGTGCGCATTGAAAAGCTGCTGATTGCCTACGATATCGGCCGGGCGATCAATCCGATGCTGGTCGAAGGCCAGTTGGTCGGCGGTTTCGCGCAGGGCCTTGGCGGCAGTCTGCTCGAGGAGTTTCGTTACGACGAGCGCGGTCAGCCGCTATCGGTGACCTTCGCCGACTATCTGTTGCCGACTGCCCATGACGTGCCGAACGTGGATGTAATGTTGACCGAGGATGCGCCGAGTGGCGTCAATCCACTTGGCATCAAGGGCGCGGGTGAGGGCGGCATTGCCGCGGCCGGCGCGGTGATTGCCTCGGCCATCGACGATGCCCTTGGTTCCGCCGGTACGATCACCCGGTTGCCGATCACGCCGCAATATCTCAAGGCGACGATCGACGCCGCGCGGGCCGCCGTTCGGGTCTAACCAGAGCCTCGGTCTTCGTCGCCGCTGGCGGCAGGGGGCTGTGTTGATGGCTCGCTGGTTCCAAAACATCCCGGTTAGAGGGTAGCGCGGCGGGGCCGCGCCTGCTTCGATTATGAGCAAGCCTGTTCATTGGGCGAAAATCGCCCGACCGACTGTCCCATTTTTTGAAATAGTCCTTGATTTGTTGCAAAACCCCTGTTGAACTTACCGGCACACAAGTTTCGTGGTGCACTTGTGCAAGTGGGGTTGTGAAAGTCTGGACTTTTACCACCGCGCGAAGCTGGAATGTTCACAACCACGGACCAGGGGGAGTTTCCAATGCGCCGACTTATCGCAACGACAGCCGCCATTCTGCTGACCTCGTTCGGGGTCGCGCAAGCCAAGCCCTATAATCTCACCGTCTGTGGCGCGAGCCCGGGCGGCCTGTGGTCGCTGGTCGGCTCCGGCCTCGACGCGACGATGAAGGCGGCCTATCCCGGTTCGACCATTACCTATCAGACCTCGAGCGGCGGCCTTGCCAACGTGCTTCAGGTCAAGAGCGGCAAGTGCGAACTCGGCATTGCCAATGACGGCGATCTGATTTTCGCGGTTGGCGGCAAGCCGCCGTTCAAAAGCCCGGTGACGGGGCTGAAGGCCATTGCCGTGCTTTATGACTGGGCGCCGGTGATGTGGATCGCGCGCCGCGATTTCGTTGAAAAATACGACATTCACGATCTCGGCGACATCGCCAAGAAGAAGATTCCGGTGCGGCTCGCCTTTAACCGGCGCGGCCTGCTGACCTCGGCGATGACCGATGCGACTTTGAAGGCGCTCGGTATCACCGCCAAGGATATCGAATCCTGGGGCGGCTCGATCCAGTATCAGGCGTCCAACGAGCAGGCGCAGTTGATGGAGAACGGCCGCATCGATCTCCTCGCCAATACCTTGTTCGAAGGCCATCGTTCGATCGCGGAAATGGCGCAGGCCGTCAATCTCGCCATGGTCGACGTGCCGCAGCGCGCCATCGATCCGGTGGTCAAGGAATTCGGCCTCAAGCCCTGGACGATCAAGGCCGGCACCCATCCGTGGCAGAAGATCGATGCCCACACGGTGACGACGAGCATCATTCTCTTTGTCGACGAGAAGACCGACGAACAGACCGCTTACGACATCACCAAGGCGATGATCCAGCATCCGGACAAGATGGCGGCGGTGTCGGCGGCGATGAAGCGCTTCCAGCCCAAGGTGATGATCGATCAGTCGGCCGCGCCTTTCGCCGCCGGTGCGATCAAGGCTTACAAAGAAGCCGGTTTGATGAAGTAGTCGCAGGCGTTTCGTCCGTAATCGATCCCGTTCGAGGCAAAAATTCGTGGGTATTCTCGCTTCTCTAGTCTCGACGGGTGTCAGGCGCTATCCGCGTGGCCCGATCGGCCACGCGCTTAGCGCTTTCGCTTTTGTTATCGCCGTCTATACGATCTGGGCGGCGGCCTTTTCGACCTGGGATCTGGTTGCTCGCACCATCGTGTTTCTCTGCATGATGTTGGTGCTGGTTTTCCCGCTGGTCGGTTACAGCGAAAGGGCGCATCCGGATCGGCCGTCCATTCTCGACTGGATATTGTCGGCCTCGGCCTTCGCGTCGTTGCTGTTCTTTCTGCACGAAGTCGATGCGATCGCGGTCCGCATTTCCTTGTTCGACCCGCTGCCGCTCAGCTACTGGGTCTTCGGCACTTTGATTCTGTTGCTGTCGCTTGAAGCGGCACGCCGCACCGTCGGCATGGGGCTCACCGTGCTGGTGATCCTGCTGATGGTTTATAACCTGTTCGGCCATCTGCTGACCGGTCCGCTAAAGCACGGGCTGATCACGCCGGACCATATGCTCGATATCATGGTGTTCACCACCGATGGTCTGTTCGGGGTGCCGATCCAGGTGACGGCGAGCTACGCCTTTTTGTTCGTGCTGTTTGGTGTTTTGCTGGAGCGTGCCGGAGGCGGCGATTTCTTTTTCGGTATTGCCGCGGTGATTTCCGGCCGCCGCGTCGGCGGCCCGGCGAAAGTCGCCGTGTTCTCGTCGGCTTTGTTCGGCATGTTGTCCGGCAGCCCGACGTCGGACGTGATGACGACCGGCTCGGTGACGATCCCGATCATGAAGCGGCTCGGCTATCCGGCGGTGCTCGCTTCGGCCGTCGAGGTCGCGGCGTCGACCGGTGGCAGCATTCTGCCGCCGGTGATGGGCTCGGCCGTCTTCATCATGGTCGAGTTCACCGGCATCTCCTATGTCGCAATCGCGATCGCGAGCCTCATTCCGGCGCTGCTCTATTATCTCGGCGTCTATACCCAGGTTCACCTGCGCTCGCGCAAGCTCGGCCTGCAACGGCTGCCGGAAGACCAGATCCCAAAACTGTCGACGACGATGAAATCGGGCGGCGCTTTCATTGTGCCATTGGTGACCTTGGTGACCGCGCTGGCGGTGGGCTATACGCCGACGATGGTCGCGCTGTTCGGCGCGGTGTCAGTGGTGGTCGTCTGGGTGCTGCGTTGGCGCACCTTCTCGCCGCTCAAGCTCTATAACGCGATCGCGCAGACCACCTTCAACATGGTCGCGGTGACCGGCGCCTGCGCCGCCGCCGGCATGGTGATCGGCGGCATTACCATGACCGGTCTGGCCGGCAAGGTATCGGAGCTGTTGGTGCTGGCCGGCGGCTCGAGCCTTGCCATTACGCTGATCATCGCGGCGGCGCTCACGCTGTTCCTCGGCATGGGCATGCCGACGCCGGCTGCCTACGCGCTGGCCGCTGCGTTGCTCGCGCCGACTTTGATCAAGGTGTTCGGCCTGCCGCCGCTGCAATCGCATCTGTTTCTGTTGTATTTCGCGGTTCTGTCGGCGATGACGCCACCGGTGGCGGTCGCAGCTTATGCGGCGGCGGCCATCGCGCATGACAACCCGATGAAGATCGCGATTGCCGCGTGCCGTTTTGCGATGGCCGCGTTCGTCCTGCCGTTCGCCTTCATCTACGATCCGGCCATTCTGCTCAAGGGCAGCGTTCTCGATATCGTGACGTCGGCGATCACGGTGGCGCTCGCGGTGGTGTTGCTGTCGGTGGCGGCAGAAGGCTACTTCCGGTCGGCGATGCCGTGGTGGAGCCGTCTGATCTGCGTCGCGGCGGCGTTCTGCTATCTCATCCCGACGCCGGCCAGCCTGATTTACGGCTCTGTTGTCACCGCGATTGCGCTTTTGCCGCTCAAGCCGTGGCGAAGTGCGGCGACGCCGGCCGTTTAGTCGGGGCTTTCGAAAAGCTTTCCGTCAGAGAGTGCTGTAGGTGCCGCGGCCGATGGCGATCTGCCGGCCTTGGTCGTCGGTGATATCAATATCGACGCGCGCCACCGAGCGGCCGGCCTTGATCAGCGTCGCGGTCGCGGTGAGGTCCGAGCCTGCCGCCGGACGCAGGTAATCGATCCGCAAGTCGATGGTCGGCGCGGTCCGGCCGATCTTGACCGCGACTGCGGCATGGCCGGCCAGATCGATCAGGCTGGCGATGACACCGCCATGATAGGCCTTGTCGTCGGGTGAGCGTCGCAAGGCGTCGTCATAGGCAAGTCCGATCACCACGACGCCTTTGCCGGGATCGGCCTCCAGCGCTCGCGGCCGCAGCACCTGATGGAATGGCGGCCACGCCATTTCATGGCGCAGGCGGTCCAGAGCGGCGGCGCGCGCGTCCGCGTCGTCCATCAGGGCTTGGCCTGCCATCGGATCGGCGTCGGCGTGACGCTGCCTTCGGCGATCCAGTCGGTGACGTCGCGCTTGCGGACTTTGCCGCTGGCGGTGAGCGGAATCTCGGGCAGTTCGAGGAAGTATTCCGGCATGTCGTATTTCGACAGGCCGATTTCATTCAGATGGCCGAGGATGTCGTTCGGGCTGACCTGCATGCCCGGCCGGAACACCACCGCCAGGCAGACTTTCTCGCCGAGCCGCTGATCGGCGACAGGGACTGCGGCGGCGCGCTGAATGGCGCTGTGCGACGAGGCGAGCGCCTCGATCTTGGCCGGGAAGATGTTGTGGCCGCCGCGAATGATGACGTCCTTCTTGCGGCCGGTGATGCGCAGATAGCCTTGTTCGTCGACCCAGCCGAGATCGCCGGTCATGAACCAGCCGTCGCGATTGAACGAGGCCTCGGTCGCGGCCTGATCGCCGAAATAGCCGAGCATCAGACTGGCGCCGCGGCCGCCGATTTGGCCGACTTCGCCGGCGGGCAACGGCCGGTTCTGGTCCTCGCGGTCGAAGATCCTGATCTCATAGCCCGGGCAGGAGCGGCCGCTGCTCTCGACGATCAGCCTGACATCGTCGTCGGGCAGGGTGTACTGGTGCGAACAGGTCTCGGTCATGCCGTAACCGCTTTGCGGCACGATGCCGTGTTTCAGGAGATCGGCGACGACCTCGCGTGGCGCCGAAGCGCCGGAAATTCTGAACCCCTTAAGTCGGCCTATACCCGACAGCTTGCGCGCTTTGACTTCGGTGAGGAGGTCGATGGCATGGGTCGGCACGCCGATCAGGAAGGTCGTGCCGGTTTCGATCAGGCGATCGACCAGGCTGCGGCCGCGCGGCAGATCGTGGACCACCAGTTCGCCGCCGACCAGCAACGCCATGATCATCGCGCCGAAGCCGAGGTTATGGCTCAGCGGGCTCAGCGTATAGATCACCGCGTCGTTGCCGATGTTCCAGTCGGCGGTCAAGGCGCGTGCGTTGGCCAGCAGCGTGTTGTCGCTGTGCATGACGCCTTTGGGCAGGCCGGTCGTGCCCGACGTGAAGGCGAGGTACAGCACCCGATCGGGATTTTGCGCGGCCGGCGGCTGCGCGGCAATGTCGTCGGCATGCTTTGGCGCGACGATCGGCGCGCTGTTCTTGCCGTCGACGATTTTTTCCAGACGATAAGTTTGTCGCAGACTGTCGAGCGGCGCAGCCAGCGTAAACAGGTCGTGCTTGTCGGCGTCGGCGCCATAACCGGCTTCGGCGATAAGCGCAGAGGCGCCCATTCGCTTAAGCAGATCGACGATGTCGCCGACGGTGTGGTCGCGGTGCAGCGACGGGCAACAGACATAGCCATTGCGCGAACAGGCGACCAAAGCGACGACGGTGTCGATCCGGCTCGGCAGCCAGACGGCGACCCTTTGTCCGGCGCTGAGGCCGCGTTCGGCCAGATCGGTGGCCAGGGAGTCGGCGGCCACGAGCAATTGCCGATAAGTCAGCGTCGCATGGCTGCTACGGACGGCGATTTTATCGGGGGTTCGTTCGGCGTGGGTCCGGACCAGCGCGTAGACGGTCTGGTCGCGCCAAAATCCGCTTCCATAGTGTTCTTTGGAACCCTCAGCGCTAAACAGCGTCAGTAGCGTGTTGGACATTGACGATACAACCTGACGGCGCGAGGCCACCTTCAATTGAAATCACGGCCCGGCTGGGGCTTTTGAGCGCGATAAGTGAGCCTGTGGGACCGGCTCCGGGGAAAACTGTTCCTTTTTTTATACATGTCCATATTATATTACAACGCAATTCGCCGCCATCCACCTCTGCGCCCGAAGGATAGCTTTATGGACACACCGAAACGGTCGTTGGTTACCGCCAATCGCGTGCTCGCCCGTGAAGGCGTTCTCGACGCCTTCGGTCATGTCAGCTTGCGGGACCCCGCCGATGCCGGCCGTTTTTTCCTGTCCCGCTCGCTGGCGCCGGAACTGGTCGACGAGGTCGATATCCTGGATTTCGATCTGACATCGCAGCCGGTCACGCCAACCGAGCAGGCGCTTTATTCCGAGCGTGTCATCCATGGCGCGATCTACCGGGCGCGGCCGGACGTGATGGCGATCTGTCATCATCATGCTCCGCCGTTGCTGCCGTTTTGTCTTGCCGATCTCAAACTGCAGGTGGTGACCCAGCTTGGCGCCACCATCGGCAAGCAGGTGCCGATTTGGGACCAACGCGACGAATTCGGCGCCACCAATCATCTGGTGGTCCGAGAGGATGAGGCGGCGTCGCTGGCGCGTTGTCTGGGATCGCATTCGATCGTGCTGATGAAGCGCCACGGCGCGACCGTGGTCGGGTCGAGCATCGAGGAATTGGCATTCCGGTCGATTTACAGCTGCCGCGATGCCGAGCTGCAGTTGCGCGCCATGACCTACGGCCCGATCGATGCCTTTAGCGACGCCGAGATCGATCTCGCGGCGCGATATCCCGCGGCGACGCTGGCGCGTGCCTGGCACTATTGGCGGACCCGCGCCGCGACGGTCTGAACCGGCCCAGCCGGCCGCGCTTTATCGACGCTTTGGCGCGTTAAGTCCCTAAGCCGGATAACGAATCCGTAGCACCGGGCGGCCGGAACCGCTGGCCCCAATCTTCAAGTCATCGGCCGGCGGGCCTGTGCCACTGCCGATGCGGCATTGGCCGCAGGAGCAACCTCGTTTCAGGTTGATTGACAGCATACTGTCAGACAGTATACGGTCAATCAGGGTAGGCACTCAAAGCCACCATTTCCGCCATAGCCATGGCGGCCAAAACGGGGAGGACACTATGCCGATGACAAAGTCATCCGCCATCGTCGCCGGCGGCGGAATCGGTGGGCTCGCCACCGCACTGGGTCTTGCGAACAAAGGGTGCCGGGTCACGGTGCTCGAACAGGCCGACCGCTTCGGCGAGATCGGCGCCGGAATCCAGATTGGGCCGAATGCCTTTCATGCGATGGACTACCTCGGCATCGGCGACGCCGGTCGCGCCAAGGCGGTCTATATCGATGCCCTGATCATGATGGACGGAATGAGCGGCGAGCAGATTTTCCGCGGCCCGCTCGACGAACCTTTCCGTCGGGAATTCGGCAATCCCTATGCCGTCATTCATCGCGCCGACCTGCACGGCGTTTTCCTTGACGCCTGCCGCGCTCACCCCGCGATAACGCTGGTCAACAAGGAGCGCGTCGTTGGCTTCGAGAACACCGCGTCGGGCGCCAAGGTGCGAACCGCCGCCGGCAATACATACGAGGCCGATGCCGTGATCGGCGCGGATGGCGTGCGCTCGATGGTGCGTGAGCAAATCACCGGCGGCGATCCGATCCGCTATTCCGGGCACGTCGCTTATCGCGCGGTGCTCCAGCTCGATCAGATGCCGGAAGACCTGCGCTGGAACGCGGCGACGTTGTGGGCCGGCCCGAAGTGCCACATGGTGCATTATCCCTTGCAGGGCTGGCGCACCTTCAATCTGGTGGCGACCTTCGTGACCGACGACAAGAACGTCGGCAGCAATGAGCCCGGCACCCGCGAAGAAGTGCTCGGCCGCTTTGGCAATATCGTGCCGAAGGCCCGCAAGCTGCTCGAGGTGCCGACCGAATGGCGCCGCTGGGTGCTGGCCGACCGCGATCCGATTCCCAATTGGGTCGATGGCCGGGTGGCTCTGCTCGGCGATGCCGCACATCCGACCTATCAATATTTCGCGCAGGGCGCCTGCATGGCGATGGAAGACGCCGTTTGCCTAGCCGACAAGTTCGAGCGTTTCGGCGGCGATTTCGGCCCGGCCTTCCAGGCTTATCAGCAGGAGCGCATTCCGCGCGCCTATCGCGTGGTCTACGGCTCGCGCGAACTGGGCCGCATCTATCACGCCGATGGCGTCGAGCGGCTGGTGCGCAACGCCTGGCTCAAGTCGAAGACGCCGGAAGAGTTTTACGCCGGCGTGCGCTGGCTCTATGGCGGCAACGGTCTGGTCGGCGCCGGTCAGAAGGCTGCGGCCTGATTCAATTCGGACGATGCGCGTGAACCAATGGCGATGGAGGGAAGGCCTATGAGCAGTCTTGGAACCTTGAGCGAATTGCCGCGTCAATATCTCGACAATCTCACCGGCGGCAATCTGGTGCCGCTGTGGCCGAGCTTGCGCAAAGCGTTGCCGCACGGTGCGCCGTTGCGCCGAACCCAGCCGGTGCTGTGGCGCTATGCCGATATTCGTCCGCTGTTGTTGCAGGCGGGCGAACTGACGCCGATCGAAAAGGCCGAGCGTCGCGTGCTCGTGCTCGCCAATCCGGGGCTGGGTCTCGACAACATGCAGGCGACGCCATCGATCTATATCGGCATGCAGTTGATCCTGCCGCGCGAGACCGCGCCCAATCACCGCCATAGTCCGAGTGCCGTGCGTTTCGTGGTCGAGGGGCAGGGCGGTTTCACCATCGTCGACGGCGAGAAGTTGCCGATGCAGCGCGGCGACCTGATCCTGACGCCGGCCTTGCTCTGGCATGAGCATTGCCATGAAGGCGACGGACCGGTGATCTGGCTCGATGCTCTCGACCTGCCGACTGTGTTCGCGCAGGAAGCTTCTTACGCGCTCGAAGGCGAGCCGCAGCACGTGCGCAATCAGCCCGACAATTCGCAGACGCTGTACCGGCGCGCTGGTCTGGTGCCGTATCGTTCGCTCGGTGGGCCGCGTTCCCAGTATCCCTTGCTGCGTTATCCGTGGCAGGAAGTGCGCGAAGCGCTGATGACGCTGGCGCCGGTCACCGAAGCGGGCGAAATTGTGCAACTGGCCTATGTTAATCCGGAAACCGGTCTGGAATGTCTGCCGGTGCTCGGCTTCTCCGCGATCATGCTGCGGCCGGGTGAAACCGCTTTGCCGCCGCGCCGTTCGGCGTCGGCCGTGCTGCATGTCGTCGAAGGCGAGGTCGAAGCCGAAGTCGACGGCGTGCCGCTGGTCGCGGGAGAAAACGACACCATGGCGGTGCCGACTCACGCGCATCTGAAAATCGCCAACCGTTCGTCCCGCGCGCCGGCTTTCCTGTTCCAGGTCGACGACGCGCCGATGCAGCGCAAGCTCGGCTTCTACGAAACCTTCAACTGAAGGTCCGCCAACCGGCTGTTGTCCGGCGGGGTCGAAGCAGGCTTGCTTTGGCGCCGCCGGTCGCCGGCTTTGCCGCTTTAGGCGAGTCTGCTACCGGTAAGAGGTCCCGGTCACCTGCCGCTGAGGTATACGCACCGATGATCCTGCGCGAATTGCACGCCATGCCGGGCCATCTGATCCGGCGCGCCCAACAGATCGCGGTGTCGATCTTCATGGAAGAGTGCGGCGAGCTCGATCTGACGCCAGTCCAATACGCCGCGCTAATCGCGATCGGCGAAAACGAGGGCATCGACGCCACGCGGCTGTCGGCCTTGATCGCCTTCGACCGTTCGACCCTGGGCAGCGTGTTGGAGCGGCTGGAGACGCGCGCTCTGATATCCCGGTATTTCATGCCCGACGACAAGCGCATCAAGCGCCTGAAATTGACGGACAGCGGCCAGAACCTGGTGGCGCGCGCCGGAACAGCGGTGCGGCGCGCGCAGGAGCGAATGTTGACGCATCTGCCGGCGAAGGATCGCGAGCGCTTCATGGAACTGTTGGAACAGTTCGTTGAACTGAACAACGACGTGTCGCGGGTTCCGCAACGGGCCGCCAGTTAGCCCGCCGCCCGCGCCGTATTCAGCGCCGCCAGGGCAGCAGCGCTTTTTCCAGTTGATCGACCAGATAGGCGCTGAGGAAACCCAGCAGCGCGATCTCGAACAGGCCGACATACATCGTGTCGACCCAGAACACGGTCCATGACCACCAGATGCGATAGCCCAGACCTTCGTTGGCGCCGACGAACTCAGCCGACACCAGCAGGAGCAGGGCGACGCCGGTCGCCAGACGGATGCCGGTGAAAATGCCGGGCAGGGCGCCGGGCAGCGCTACGGTCATATAAATCTGCCAGCGCGAAGCGTGCAGGCTGCGCGGCACATCGAAGAAGATCGGGCGGATGCTGAGCACACCGGCCGAGGTGTTGATCACCATGATGAAGAATACACCGATGGCGACGGTAACGTATTTCGACATTTCGCCGAGGCCGAAGATCAACAGCAGCAACGGCAGGATGGCGATTTTCGGCAGCGGATACAGTCCGGCGATCAGTGGCTGGGTGAAGTCCCGCACCGGCTTGAACAGGCCCATCGCCAGTCCGAGCATGATGCCGGGAACGCCGCCCATCACCATGCCGATGCCGGCGCGTTGCAGACTTAAAGCGAGGTCGCGCCAGAATTCCTGGGTCTGAACCAGAACGCCAAGCCGGATGAAGATCGTTGACGGCGCCGGGAAGAAGCGCACCTCGATCCAGCCGAGACGGGCGCAGATTTCCCAAAGGACGAGCAGCAACAGCGGCGATACGACGGATTTGAAACGGCTCATGGCGAGGCCTTGAAATCGTTAAGCCGCAGACGCGGCGTTGCGGGCCCGCGCCGCGAGCACTT
Organism: Rhodopseudomonas sp.; assembly: GCA_016124795.1. GTDB lineage: Bacteria > Pseudomonadota > Alphaproteobacteria > Rhizobiales > Xanthobacteraceae > Pseudolabrys. The sequence goes on from WGNB01000001.1 coordinate 175,636, forward strand.
CGTCGCGCAACAGGTTCCAGATCTGGCCGTAGAGGTGGCCGAATTCGGACGTGGCCTTGATCTCGGACAACTGGCGTGGCCGCTTGAACGGAATCGGGATGTCGGCCTTGATGCGGCCCGGCGCCGAGGTCATCACCACGACGCGGTCGCCGAGCAGGATGGCCTCGTCGATGCTATGGGTAATGAACACGACCGCGCTGCGGCTTTCTTCCCACAGCTTTTCAAGTTCCTGCTGCAACAGCATCTTGTTCTGTTCGTCGAGCGCGGCGAAAGGCTCGTCCATCAGCAGGACTTCCGGCTGCGGCACGAAGGCGCGCGCGATCGAAAGGCGCTGCTTCATGCCGCCGGACAATTGATGCGGAAACATCCGGCGGTAGGGTGTCAGGCCGGTCTGTTCGAGGAAGTAATCGACGCGCTGCGGGCTGGTCTTGCGGTCGTAACGGCCGGTGATCTTGAGCGCATAGGCAGCATTGGCCTCGACGCTCAGCCACGGAAAAACCGATTCTTCCTGAAACACCATCGCCGACAGCATCCGTTTGGGGTCGGTCTGCCGGATCGCGAGGGTGCCGCTCGACGGCTTGTCGAGGTTGGCCAGCATGCGCAGCAGGCTCGATTTGCCGCAGCCACTGGGGCCGACGAGGCAAACAAATTCCTGCTCCGCCACCGTCAGGTTGATGTCGCGCAGCGCGACCAGTTCGCCGTGGTCGACGCGAAACACCCGGCCAATGTCGCGCAGCGCGATTTTCGGTTCGTCCGTCACAGGCTGATTGTCCGTTATTTGGCCGCGTCGGCGGCGATCGATGTATCGATGAAGGCGTCGAGCTTGGGCGCGTTGCGCACCAGCCCGCGCTTCACATACCAGTCGAGTTGTTCGTGCAGGTTGGCGGTGTTGACCGAAACGTCGGGGCGCGACATCGGCCAGCCCATGTGCTCGTAGAGGCTGGGGTCCTGTAGCGGCAGATGCTTCTGGAAGATCTGGGCGACGTCCTTGGCCTTGGCCGGGTCCTTCAACGCCTCGTGCATGTAGGTCACGGCCTTGCGATAGGCGCGCAGGAACTTGACGCCGGTCGCGCGGTCCGGACCGGCCAGCCGTTCGCCGAACATCAGCACCGCGACTTCAAGGTCCGGCATGGTGACCGAGTCATAGACCAGCACATGACCGGTCTTCTTCTGCGTGGTGAGCGACATGAACGGTTCGACGCTGCTGGCCGCGTCGATCGAGCCGCCGGCCAGCGCCGCCGCCATGTCCGGATAGGACATGTTGACGAAGCGCACGTCGCTTTCCTTGAGCCCGGCCTTTTCCAGGGTATGGGCGGCCGCGTAATGGGTGTACTGGCCGGTGGCGGTGATCGCGACGGTCAGGCCCTTGAGATCGGCCGGCGTTTTCACCCGGCCGCTGTCGAACAGTTCCTTGCGTACAAGGATGCCATGCGAGTGGCTGTTCGGCAGCAGCGAGAAATAGTCGGCGACGATCTTGGTTTTGATGCCGCTGGCCATGGTGTTGTAGAGCGCCGCGCCCGCCGCGGTCGCGGCGACGTCGATCTGGCCGCGTGACAGGGACGGCACCAGCTCGCTGCCGGACCGGAAGAAGATGATCTCGACCGGCACGCCCTCCGCGTCGAAATACTTCTTATCGACGCCGACGAATAACGGGCTCGCAATTCGGAGGATGCCGACTTTGAGAGGCGCCGGGGTTTGGGCGCTGGCCGGGGTCATGCTCGGCGCGGCGATGCTCAGGATCGTCGCGGCGACGGCCAGACTTCCACGAAACAAATTCAACATGCGTCCTCCTTGGTTTCCGTATCGCGCATCTTTGCGGCAGTTCAGGATCGCGCCCGATGATCTGCCGCGCGTGCGGTTTTCCGTCTGCGGAAGAACCTATGGAAATTTTCCGCCGCCGCCAACTAAAATATCGATATTTTTGATTTTTCTCAATATAACGATGCGTCGACACAACTTACACTTCACGCAATGCGTCAGATCGCCGCGAAAGCAGTGGTTCATTGACGTTTTGCCGGAGGCCGCCGGTCCACGATGATCAAAGAATCCACCCTTCGCGCCGGCGACGAACCGGCCAGCAAGACCCGCATCCACGCGGTCTATCTGCAACTGCGGCGCGATATCCTGCACGGCAAGTTGTTGCCGGGTGCGCGGTTGCCGGTCGAACACCTGCGCGCGGAATACGGCGTCAGCGCTGGCACGGTGCGCGAGGCGTTGTCGCTATTGGTCGCCGATGCCCTGGTGACGCCGGAAGGCCAGCGTGGCTTCTGGGTGGCGCAGGCGTCGGAGGATGACCTCATCGACGTCACCAATACCCGCATGCAGCTCGAAAGCGCGGGCTTGCGTCAGGCGATTGAAAGGGGCGACGACGCCTGGGAAGCCGGCATCGTCGCCGCCTTCCACCGTCTCAGCCTGGTTGAAGACAAGACCGGCCGGCCGCTCGAAGGGCGGCTCGACGAATGGGAGTTGCGCAATCAGGATTTCCATGACGCGCTGATCGCGGCCTGTCCGTCACGCTGGACCAAGCGTTTCCGCAGCATTCTGTATCACCAGCACGAACGCTATCGTCGCATCAGCCTGTCGCAGGGCGCCGGCGACCGTAACGTCCATGCCGAGCACGAAGCCATCATGGCGGCCACGCTCAAACGCGATGCCGATCTGGCCTGCCGGCTCATCGAGCAACATATCGCCGCCACGCGCGATCTCGTCTTTCGCGTCGGCGTGAATGGGTCCGCGGACCTTGCCGCGCCAAGCGCGGGCGCGCCCGCCAAATCGTCCTAACCGTCAACGAAAAGCTATCCAGAGAGAGGAACAATCCGATGACCAGCGCCGCTTTAGCTGCTCCGACCGTCCACACCGGCAAGACCGCCGAAGTCGCCCATTTCATCGATGGCCGCGCCGTTTCGTCGGCCAAGCCGTCATTCGAAAATCGCAATCCGGCGACCGGCGAGGTCGTCAGTTTGGTGCACGAGGCCGACGCGGCTTTGGTCGACGATGCGGTGCAGGCGGCCCGCCGCGCTCTGAAAGGTCCTTGGGGCAAGATGAGCGATCAGGAACGCTCGGCGATTTTGCGCAAGGTGGCCGACGGCATCACGCGCCGCTTCGATGAATTCGTGCGAGCCGAAGTGCTCGATACCGGCAAGCCGGTCAGCCTGGCCTCGCATCTCGACATTCCGCGCGGCGCCGCGAACTTCAATGTCTTTGCCGATCAGATCCTGACGGCCTCGACCGAGACGTTTCGCATGGCCACGCCGGATGGCGCCGGTGCGCTCAATTATGCGATCCGCGTGCCGCGCGGTGTGATCGCGGTGGTGTGCCCGTGGAATCTGCCGCTGTTGCTGATGACCTGGAAGGTCGCACCGGCGCTGGCCTGCGGCAACACGGTCGTCGTCAAGCCGTCGGAGGAAACCCCGACCACGGCGGCCTTGCTCGGTCAGATCATGAACGAAGCCGGCATTCCGCCCGGCGTCTATAATGTCGTGCAGGGTCTCGGGCCGAACAGCACCGGCGAATTCCTCACTCGCCATCCCGAGGTCGACGGCATCACCTTCACCGGCGAGACGCGGACCGGCGAGGCGATCATGGCGGCGGCGTCCAAGGGCGTGCGGCCGGTGTCGCTCGAACTGGGCGGCAAGAACGCGGCGATGGTGTTTGCCGATTGCGATCTCGACAAGGCGATCGAAGGCACGATGCGATCGGTGTTCGCCAATTGCGGGCAGGTCTGTCTCGGCACCGAGCGGGTCTACGTCGAACGGCCGATCTTCGATTCTTTCGTCGAGCGGCTGAAGTCGGCCGCTCAGGGCCTGAAGATGGGCGATCCCTTCGACAAGACCACCAATCTCGGTCCGCTGATCAGCGCCGAGCATCGCAACAAGGTGATGTCCTATTACGAACGCGCCAAGGCGGAAGGCGCGCGGATCGTGCTTGGCGGCGGCATCCCGAAGCTCGCCGCGCCGCAGAGCGGCGGCTATTTCATCGAGCCGACGATCTGGACCGGACTGCCGGAGACTTCAACGGTGGTGCGCGAGGAAATTTTTGGACCCTGCTGCCACATCACGCCGTTCGACAGCGAGGATGAAGTCGCCGACCGGGTGAACGACAGCCCTTATGGCCTGGCGACGGCGATCTGGACCAACAACCTGACCCGGGCGCACCGGCTGTCGGCACGGATCGATGTCGGCATCGTCTGGGTCAATTCCTGGTTCCTGCGCGACCTGCGCACGCCTTTCGGCGGCTCCAAGCAATCGGGCGTCGGCCGGGAAGGCGGCGTTCACTCGATGGAGTTCTACACCGAGCTGCGCAACGTCTGCGTCAAGCTTTGAGCCTAATGCGGAACGATGGGGTGTCGGCCTAGCCGACGCCTCATCGGAACGATCTCTTCAGATCGCAGGGAGGGTCGGCGCTTGCGACAGGACGTGGCGGGCGGCAAGACGCCCGACGCGTCGCGTTACGTTACGTTACGTAACGTTACTTGGCGTTGGACGCCGAGGATTGGTGCGACGGCATGGGGCGCTGTGCCGGCGCGGGCCGCGGCGCGCGGCTGATCCTCTGAATTTCCGCGATGACCGTGGCGTGCAGCCGTTCGATCTTCTCGACGTTGAAATGATTGATCCCGTCATGGCCGATCAGGTTGACGTTCTTGATCGTCCCGCGAAAGCCGGGGCCCTTCGTGATATTGTGTTCGCCGAAATTGAAATTGAGGATATGGGCGACGTTGGTCGGGGCGACTCGCCCATCGTCCGGCCCGAAAGTCACCAGCAGCGCGACTTTCGCACCCTTCGTCTTCAGCAGTTCGGCCATCGAGACCGCGGCGTCGGCGCCAAGCGAATGGCCGATGATAATGATCGCGCCCTTGTCGGCCTTTTGAGCCTTGGCGGCTTTATCCGCAAGCTCTTCATATTCAATGTGATTATGGACTTCCGGCCGGTAGCCGCGCTTGGCCAGTTCATCGGACAGGGTGTCGAGCCCGGTCGAGAAGACGTTGGCAAGCCCCTTCAGGAGATAGATGTGGGTTGCGGCCTGAGCATTCTGCGAGAAAATCGTCAGCGCGGCGAGAGCGGTAGCGAACAAAAGGCCAAAACGCACAATACGGCTCCATATCCCGAGGTGGCACACGAATAGTGGACAGTCCACGGATAGTCAATTTTACCGCTAGTCGATTCACGTTGATAAGGCTTTGTAAGTCCCATATGTCCCGGTGGCTTAGGCCCCGGGGTTAAAGGGAGCGGTTGCCGATCGGATTCTGTGGCCGGTTTGCCCCCACGACACGCGCCGATTTTGTTTTCCGCCGCACGACGAGCCAATACCATGACGCTTTTGATCGCCAAATTGATGTGGGGCCTGGGCTGCGTTGCCTATTTCTGCATCAGGTACCCGCACCAGCGCCGGGCCCGCAAAACCGCGGTCGCGCAACGCCGCGTGACCGGGCTGGAAAGGGCGCTGATGGCGATTTCCTATAGCGGCCTTGGCGTGGTGCCGCTGATTTATGTGGTCACGGATCAGCCCGCATTCGCGACTTATCCGTTCTCGCCGGTGCTGGCCTGGCTCGGAACGCTGGTTTTGATCGCGGCGATGGTTCTACTGTACCGGACACATCGCGATCTGGGCCGGCTTTGGTCGATCTCGCTCGAAATTCGCGACCGGCATCAATTGGTTACGCACGGGATCTACGAAAAGCTGCGGCATCCGATGTATTCGTCATTCTGGCTTTGGGCGATTTCGCAGGCTTTGCTGCTGCCGAATTGGATCGCCGGCTGTGCCGGTCTTGTCGGGTTCGGCATTCTGTACTTCGCTCGCGTCGGCCACGAGGAGCGGATGATGCTGGAGACTTTCGGCAGCGATTATCGTGCCTATATGGCCCGGACCCACCGGTTGATCCCGGGGATTTACTGAGACCGTCACGGCAGCACGGCGACCCGTGTCGTGTGGCGGTCCCGATATTGCAGGGCGACGTTATTGCCGGTTTTGGCGGTCGGTGCCGTCGAAGCGGTTTGACACCGCTCCGGGGCGGGGCCCAGGGTAGTGGGGGTTGTCGGGGGCGGGCGATTGGGCGTCGGTCGGCCGGTTTCATTTGAGCGTTGTCGAGAGCGGTCGAGAGACCCGTATGGATATTGTTCTTCTTCAGACCGGGGCCCTGCCCACAGTTGACGGCGGTTTTTCCGATGGCGCCGCTGCGACCGACGATGCGGGCCCAATCCTTGGGCCGACATCGTTCTCGAACCTTGCCGCGGCGTTTGCCGCTGTCGCCATGCGCCGCGCCGGGCACTCGGCGCTGGTTACTAAAGACGCCACGATTTCGTATGGGTTGCTGCTGCAGGCCGCGAACCGCGTGTGCCGGTACCTGATCGACCGTCCGGGCTATCGGCCGGGCGCTCTGGTGACGCTGCAATTGTCGAATTCTCTGGAATATCTGGCGGCGTTTTATGGCACGCTGTTGGCCGATTGCGTTGTTGTGCCGTTGCCGGTGACGCTGGAAGCCTCGCGCCGGCTGGCGATCTATCAACAGTGCCGGCCGGATGTCTTGATCAGCCGGCCGTCCGATTTCGATCCGACCGGGTATGATGGCGAGCCGGCTTCCGTGAGCCTGTTCGGCGGTGAGGCAGCCGATGCATCGATGCCGCACCCGCGTCGTGCCGCCGGCGATCTCGCGATGCTGCTTTACACCTCCGGTTCAACCGGCGCGCCGAAAGGCGTCATGCTGAGCCATCGCAACCTGCTCGCCAATGCCGGTTCGATCCTGCAAGTGTTGCCGGTTAATTCCGACGATCGGACGCTGGTTGTGCTGCCGTTCTGCCATGCGCTGGGTAATTCCATTCTTCAAACCCATATCCTGTCGGGTGCGACGCTTCTGGTGAAAGGCGCGCTGACTTTCCCGTCCTCGATTGTCGAGGCCTTGCGGGAGCTGCGCGCGACAAGCTTTTCAGCCGTGCCGGAAGTCTACGGGATGCTGTTGAAATATGGTCGGCTTGGTGAGAGTTCCCTGCCGGCGCTTCGCTACATGGCGGTCGCGGGCGGCGCGCTGCGGCCGGATCTGGCGGCCGACGTTGCCAGGCGGATCGCGCCGGCATCGTTCTATGTCATGTATGGACAATCCGAGGCGACGTCGCGGCTGGCGATCCTTGCTCCGGACGACCTCGGCCGGCGCAGCGGCTCGATCGGGAAGGCCATTCCCGGCGTCGAACTTTGCATCATGGATGACGATAACCGCGAATTGCCGGTCGGCGCCGTCGGCATGTTGTGCGCGCGGGGCGATAACGTCATGGCCGGCTATTGGGACGATCCGGCTGCCACCGCCGATGTCCTCGACGCCGATGGCTGGCTGCGAACCGGCGACCTCGCCCGACGGGACGCGGACGGCTATTTCTATATTCAGGGGCGCGCCAACCTGCTGATCAAAGTGCAAGGTCAGCGGATGCATCCGGCGGAAATCGAAAGCGTGGTCGAGGCCGGCTTTCCACACGTCCGGGCGGTCGCTGTTCCGGTGTCCCGGAACGACGAAGTCCGGTTTATGCTTTTCCTCGCCAGCCAGGATAACAGCCCGGTCGACGTGCCGGCGATCCGCGCGGCTTGCCAAAAGGAGCTTCCTTCCTTTAAGCAACCTGTGAATTTTGAAGTTCTGGACCGCCTGCCTTTGACGCCTTCCTATAAGGTCGACCGCGCGGCGCTGGGCCGGCTTGCGGGGCCGAAGCCGGATGCCACAGCGACCTTGAGACCAACCGGCTGACACCGCCGTCCGACCCATGAGCCGAAATGCCACCACATGATTTTTCGGATGCTTTTGACGGGCTGGCCGTGACTTGTGCCACGATGAGCGCCGATGAATGAACATGCTATCGATGACGTTCTGAATTCGAAACTTCTCCGCCGACGTGGCGATATTGCAGCCCAGTCCTTAGTCCAGGTGATGTAGCGTTGATGATGTTCGATCGAGAAAAGGCATTAGACGAATTGCTGCGGTTCGTTCGTGCGCACGATTTGTCGCGCGCCAACGTTACGGCGCAAACGGACCTCATCGAGAGCGGTCTTATGGACTCCCTGTTGCTGGTTGACCTGATCGTGCATCTCGAAGAGGTCTACGGCGTCCGCTTCGAGAGCGAGCACATCGATCCGACCAACTTCAACAATATTGCGGCTATCGTCGATCTGGTCGCGCAGCGGATGGCGGCGGCCGAGCCGCGGCTGGGTTGATCATGCGCGACCGGGCGCCGAGCGTGCAGAAGACAGGCAGCCCGTCATGAAGTGGCCGTTGCGTAGCCGCGCCGTCCCGAACGCGGACATTCCGCTTTATAACCGCTTCTATCTCCACGCATCGCGGGCAAGCCATGCCGATGCAACGATCGTCTGGGGCACCGAGATCGACGCCGATGCCTTGCAGGCGTTTCTGCGTGAACGGAACCGGCAAAGCCGGGTCGTCATTACGCCGGCGCATGCCTTGATCCGCGCGACGGCGCTGGCCCTCGTGCAATTCCCGGCGCTGAACGTGCGCGTGGTCGGCCGAAAGATCTATCCGTTCCGCGACGTCAGCGTGCGGATCGCGTTTTTTCATCGCCGCAACAAGGAAATCGATTTGTTGCTGGTGCAGAATGCGGATCAGAAGAACCTGCAACAGATCGCTCAGAATGTCTGGGATCGGCTGCTTCAGGCGGCGCGCGGCGAGGGCGGTCGCGACCGCGACCTGGCGCGGCTGCGCCGGCTTCCCGGTTTCTGGTTCCGCCAGTTGATGCGGTTCCATGGCTTTCTGGATCGTCATTTTCGGCTGCCGATCTTAAGTCGGCTGGATGCGACGCGTGCCGGCGGCGCTTTGGTCAACGATCTGTCGTTTCCCGGCGCGCCGCCGATGCGCAGTTACAAGGCGTCGCGGTTTCCCGATGAAAGCGACACCTTCAACCTGACCTTGGGGCCGGTCGAGCAGAAAGTCGTGGCCAAGGGGGATGGCTTTGCCTCGGTCGGCATCATGCCGTTGTTTGTGCGCGCCGATCATCGCCTGATCGATGCCTATCAGGTTGGCCGATTGCTCGATCTGGTGCGTGATTTGCTGAACCATCCCGAGCGTCTTGAAGAGTCGCTTGCGAATGTGGCGACGCCGGGTCAGGCAAAGCCCGACTGATCTCTCAGGAATTTTGTAATTTGCGTGTTGGCATGCCGCCGCTGTGACAGGGTCGGCAGGTCTATTCAGTGCTGTGTCAGCGCTGCCCCTTCATGGCCGGTCTTTCGCCCGGTGAAATCGATGAGAGCGAGCTCCTGTGGCGTCGGCCGGTCGATAGACATCCCGGTCGCTGCATCCGTGGCCGCATAAGAATGCGGGAGGGCGACGCATGCGTGGCCAGATTTGGCTTTCACATCGGCAGGGGATCGGTTTGAATGCGGCCCAACGGATCGCGGTTCTGGCGGAGCCCTGCGCGATGTCGTCATGTCGGTGGGCCAAAGGTCCGTCCGATCGCGAGACCAAAGACAAAAATATCCGCGGTGGAAACGAACGAGGAGGAACGAAATGAAGTCCATGCAAAAACTGGCGGCCGCGCTCGCCCTGGCGGCGCCGCTTGCGCTTGGCGCGGGTCAGGCCTCGGCCGAGGACCATCTCAAGATCGTCATCGGTCAGATCAATAACTGGGAAAATCAGGCGCCGACCTTGGGGCAGGATGCAGGCATCTTCAAGAAGCATAACCTGGTGATCGACGCGACCGGAACGCGCGGCGCCGGCGAAACCATTCAGGCCGTGATTTCGGGTTCGGCCGATCTCGGCGCCGGTGTCGGTCTGGCTGGCGCGATGCGCGCTTATTCGAAAGGCGCGCCGTTGCGGGTGCTGTTGCCGGCCTTCACCGGGACGGGTGACCTGTTCTGGTATGTCAAGGCTGACTCGCCGCTCAAGAGCCTGAAGGACGCGACCGCCAAGAACACGATCGCCTATTCGACCAACGGTTCGAGCTCCAACAACATCGTTATCGCCTTCGGGCAGGAACTCGGCTCCAAGGCAACGCCGACTGCGACCGGCAGCCCGGCGACGACCCTGACCGCCGTGATGTCGGGGCAGATCGACATCGGCTGGGCGGCGCCGCCGTTCGGCCTGCAAGAGGAAAAGGACGGCAAGATCCGCATCATCGCGCGCGGCAGTGAAGTGCCGTCGCTGCGCGGGCAGACCGTGCGCACCATCATCGTCAATGCCGATGCGCTGAAGACCAAGCACGACGCGATCATGCGGTTCGTTGACGCCTACCGTGAGGCGGTCGATTGGATGTATGCCGATCCGAAGGCGGTCGAGATGTACGCCAAGAAGATCAAGCGCCCGGCCGAGCTGATCAAGGCGTCGATCGCGAAATTCCATCCCAAGGAAGCGCTGCAGACTGACCATATGGCCGAACTCGATGCGGCCAATAAGGATGCGGTCAAGCTCAAGTTTTTGGAGAAGCCGTTGACCAAGGAACAGCTTGCCGACTTCATCGTGATCCCGCCGCGTAAGAAATAGCCGCGACGGCGCAATCAGACAGGAAGCGGGCCGCTGGCGTAACGGCGGCCCGTTTCATTAACGGCGGTTCGACAGGCTTGCGGGCGAGGGCTGCTTGGCGCCGCCTGCGCTTGCCGTGGAAGGCATAGCAGTGGCGATATCGAACTGTTATCGCCGCCGATTATATGCAACAAGAATGGCTGAATAGTCACGACGCGCGGGGGCTAATCCGCGCCATATGCAGGGAGAAATGTCAGGCCGGAGCGGCCCCGGTGGGGCGAGCGTGACGGCTGGCCGCAATAGAATGCCGCAATCCACTCAAGGCACAACGCCGGTTTCGGCGCATGACGAAATCGCCGCCCTCGATCGTCCGGTTTCCGCCGGCGTCAACGCCGCCAGCTTCGGCAGCGACGTGATTGCCGAGGCGTTGCAGGCGCTCGACATCCCCTATGTCGCGCTCAATCCGGGGGCCAGTTATCGCGGGCTGCACGACAGCATCGTCAACTATCTCGGCAATAAAGAGCCGCAGATGCTGTTGTGCCTGCATGAGGAAGCCGCGGTCGCCATCGCGCATGGTTATGCGAAGGTGACCGGCAAGGCGATGGCCGCCGCCGTACATTCCAATGTCGGTCTGATGCACGCCACCATGGCGATCTTCAATGCCTGGTGCGACCGCATGCCGATGGTCATTCTCGGCGCGACCGGTCCGAACGATGCCGCCAAGCGGCGGCCCTGGATCGAATGGATCCACACCGCGCGCGATCAGGGCGCGCTGGTGCGCGGCTATACCAAATGGGACGACCAGCCGGGCTCGCCGGTGGCCGCGCGCGAAAGCGTGTTGCGCGCCGCCTGGATCGCCAATACCGCGCCGCGCGGGCCGACTTACGTCAACCTTGACGTCGAGATTCAGGAGCAGAAGCTGGTTGAGCAGGCGCCGGCGATTGATGCCCGGCGCTATATGCCGCCGGTGACGAGTGCCGCCGACCCGGCGGCGATCAAAGCCGCCGCCGATCTGCTGCGTGCCGCCCAAAGCCCGGTGATCCTCGCCGGACGCGGTTCGCGCGATCTCGACGCCTGGAATGCCCGGATTGCGCTGGCCGAACGGCTGGGCGCGCGCGTCGTCTCCGATCTGAAGATCGCCGCGTCATTCCCGACCGACCATCCGCTGCACGCCGGCAGTCCCGGCGGAACGACGCTCGATCCGCAGGCGGCCGACGCGATCCGCAACGCCGACGTCATCCTCAGCCTCGATTACCTCGACGTCGCCGGCACCTTCAAGACTTGCGGTGGCAACATCGCCGGTAAGGTGATTCAGGTCTCGACCGATCATCGCCTGCACAACGGCTGGAGCATGGATTATCAGGGCCTGCCGCCGGTCGACGTCTTTATCGACTGCGAGCCCGAACAGGCCGTGCCGGCCTTGCTGACGGCGGTCGGGTCTGGCGCGCCGCGTCCCGTTCCCACGGTGAAGCGGGAGTTTCCGCCACTGTCCGGCGACAAGCTCACCGTCGATCATATGGCCGATGCGCTGCGCCGCGCGGTTGGCGACCGGACCGTGTCGCTGACTCACGTATCGCTATCCTGGAACGGCGCGAGCTGGCCGTTCCGACATCCGCTCGATTATCTCGGCTCCGATGGCGGCGGCGGCGTCGGTGGCGGACCGGGCATTTCAGTCGGCGCCGCTCTGGCGCTGAAGGGCACCGGGCGGATGGCAATCGCGGTTTGCGGCGATGGCGACTTCCTGATGGGCGTGACCGCGTTGTGGACCGCGGCGCATTACCACATTCCGCTGTTGATCGTGGTCGCCAATAACCGCTCGTTCTTCAACGACGAACTGCATCAGGAGCGGGTGGCGCGGATGCGCAACCGCCCGATCGAAAACCGCTGGATCGGCCAGCGGATCTCCGAACCCGATATCGATCTCGCCAGTCTGGCGCGGGCGCAAGGCGCCGTCGGCTTCGGTCCGGTGGAGAAGATCGCCGATCTGCCGGCGGCCTTCGCGCAGGCGATTGCCGCGGTGGAAGCCGGTCAGGTCGCGGTCGTCGATGTCCGGGTTGAGCCCGGCTATACCGCTGCGACCACCGCGCAAATGACCACCAAGACCGAATAGAGAGCGAAGCGAAGTCATGTCGGCACCCGCAGCAGATGCTCAGTTGAACGATCCCGTTCTGTCGGTGGACAAGGTCAGCGTTCGTTTCGAAACCCGGGAAGGGCCGGTGGTCGCGGTCGACGACGTGTCGTTCGGCGTGCGCCAGGGCGAATTTCTGTCGGTGATCGGACCGTCCGGTTGCGGCAAATCGACCTTGTTCAATGTGATCGGCGGTCTTCTGACCCAGCATCAGGGCACGGTGAGCGTCGCCGGCGAGACTATCGACGGGCCGCATAAATCGATTGGCATGGTGTTTCAGGAGGAATCGACTTTCCCCTGGCGTACCGTCACCGACAATGTCGCGTTTCCGCTCGAACTCGTCGGCATGGCCAAAGCGGAGCGGGTGGAGCGCGCCCGCCATTTCATCAAGCTGGTCGGTCTCGACGGCTTCGATAATCGCCATCCCGGCGAATTGTCCGGCGGTATGCGCCAGCGCGTTTCGCTGGCCCGCACGCTGGCGTCAAAGCCGAAAATTCTGCTGATGGACGAGCCCTTCGCCGCGCTCGACGAGCAGACGAGGCTGTTGCTGGGCGACAAGGTGTTGCAGATCCAGCAGGAGATACAGCAGACGACTTTGCTGATTACTCATAACATCACCGAAGCGGTCCAGATGTCGGATCGTATTCTGGTGATGACCTATCGGCCCGGTCGGGTGAAGCGTATCGTTGATATCGACCTGCCAAGGCCGCGCACGTCCGAGATCGTCAGCAGCGAAGCTTTTGGCCGTTACGTTGCCCAGATCTGGGCCGATCTGCGCGAGGAGGCCAGTCGTGGCATGCGCGAGGCGGAAGATCAGGTTCTGCATCATCAGGGCGCTGAGTCATGAACGGCGGTGCGGGTGCGGCAGGAACGACGGTAGCAAAAGGCTCGTCGCAGGCCGGGGGCCGCCATCGGGATGATCGCTTGCACAAGGCCCTGCCGACACTGGTCGGCATAGCGTCGGTCATCGGATTTTTTCTGGTCGCCGAGTTGCTGATCCAGTTCGGCGTTCTTAATCGCTTCATCATTCCGCCGCCGTCGCAAATCCTCGGCAGCTTCGGCCGTGTCATTACCGAAGAACATGTCTTCAGCCGCTTTTTGCTGACCGCGACCGAATGCCTGACCGCGGGCGTGATGATTACCGTGATCGGTGTCGCCGTCGGCGTTGCCATGCACCGTTTCAAACTGTTTCAGCAGGCCTGCGAGACCTGGGCTGCGGCGCTGGCGTCGGCGCCGATGGTGTTGTGTTATCCGCTGTTTCTGGTGATTTTCGGACGCAGCGCCTGGACCATGATCATCATGGGTTTTGTTTCCGGGCTGCCGCCGGTCATTCTCAAGACGATCGAGGGCATGGCGGGCATCCGGAAGGTGCTGATCAATGTCGGGCGCAGCTTCAACCTCACGCGGTCGCAGCAGTTCTGGAAGATTCAGTTTCCGGCCGCGCTGCCGTCGATCTTTATCGGCGTCCGCCTCGGTCTGATCTTCGCGCTGATCAATATCGTCGGCACTGAATTCCTGATCAATTTCGGCGGGCTCGGTCAGCTCATCGAGGACCTCGCCGAACGCTATGACCTGCCGGGGACTTATGCCGCGGTCTGTTTTGTCATTCTGGTCAGCATCCTGTTTTTTATGGCGCTGGAGAAAGCTGAACGATGGCTGATACGGGCCGATTGAGATCGACGGCGGTCGGTGCACCGGGATGGGTCAGCCCGGTGACGCTGTTGCGCGTCGTCATCATCCTGACCTTCCTGGCGGTCTGGGAATTCCTGTCGCATTCCGGCTGGCTCTACCGCGACGTCGTGCCGTCGCTGGTGAGGATCGCGGCGGCGCTCGTCGATCTGCTGACCCACGGTGAGTACTACTTCAATCTCGGCGTTACCGCCGCCGAGATCGGACTGGCGCTGGCAATCGGCGGATCGCTCGGCATTGTGGTCGGCATCGTTTTGGGCGCAAACCGTTTTTTGACCAAGGCCTATGAGCCTTATCTTTACTATCTCGGCCCGACGCCGAAGATCATTTTCTTCCCGATCATCATCATGTGGTGCGGCGTGGGGCCGGAATCGAAGGTCGCGCTTGGCGCCTTGTCCTGCTTCTTTCCGTTGGCATTGAGCGTGGCTGCCGGGATGCGTCAGATCGACAAGGTGCTGATCCGGGTCGGCAAGAGTTTTCGCGCCAATTCCTGGCAGATGGTGATGAAGATCTATTTGCCGGCGATGCGCCATCCGCTAATCAACGGCGTGCGCCTCGGCTTTGGCTTTGCCCTGATCGGAACGCTGCTGGCCGAAACCAAACTGTCGAACATGGGCATCGGCTTTCTGATCATCAACGCCTATTCGACCTTCGACATGCCGCGCATGTATGCGATGCTGATTGTGTTGTTCGTATTGTCGATCGGCGCCAATGCGCTGATCGGCCGGCTCGGCGGTATCGAAAGCATCAAGCGGCGTTAGGACTGACCGGCAGGCTGTGGCCTGCGCCCCGCAATCAATCGCGGCGGTTGGCGTTCCGCGCGCCGCCGTGCTGGCGTCGTTGTGCGGGGCCGTGCCGGCCTTTGTCGCGTTCTCACCATAGCCCCGGAAGATAGAGCGGTGGCGGCGTGCGCGCCGCCGGCGCCACACCGTGGCTTTGGGCAAAGAGATATAAGTATGGACTTTAAATTCTATTTGTGGACAATCGCCGCAACGCTTGCCCGTAAGAAAATCAAAGGGAGGTTGTCTTGATCCGGATCGTTCTCGGAATCCTGCTTGCGTTCGTTGTGACGGCCCAGGCCGAGGAGGCCTATCCGTCGCGCAACATCACCATTGTCGTGCCTTATGCCGCGGGGACCGCGCCGGATTTTGTTGCCCGCCAGTTTGGCGACGCCTTGTCGCACCGTCTTGGTCGGGCGGTGGTGGTCGAAAGCAAGCTTGGGGCCGGCGGCCTGCTTGGAACGCAATATGCGGCTTCGCAGAAGCCGGACGGTTACACGCTGTTCCTGGGCTCCAAGGACACCAATGCGGTGTTGGGTCATCTCTATACCAGGCTCAATTTCGATCCGAACAAGGCCCTGACGCCGATTTCACTCTTGGCCACCATTGACAACGCGATTGTCGTCGGCCCCGGTCTTGGCATCAATTCGTTGAAAGAAATGATCGATGCCGCCCATAAGGGCCGCAAGCTGACCTTCGCATCGCCGGGCATCGGCACAAACCTCCATTTGCTGGGCGAACTGGTCAGCGAGCGGGAAAACCTCAAACTCACCCATGTGCCTTATCGGGCCTTTCCGACGGCGTTTCAGGACGTGATGACGGGCCGGGTCGACATGGTGGTCTCCGGCGTACCGCCGATCGTCGGAATGCTTGCCACCAAGAAACTGAAGGCGTTGGCGGTGACCGGTCCCAAGCGCGTCGCGGCCTTGCCGGATGTGCCGACGATGAAGGAATTGGGTTACGACGATCTCACCTTTGTCGGCTGGTTCGGATTGTTCGCGCCGGCGGGAACGCCGCAGGCCATCGTCGACAAGCTGAGCACGGCGGCAAAGGAAATCTCGCGGGACGCCGGCTACCGCGCCAAGCTCGAGAAGATTTATATGACCCCGGTCGGCGACAGCGTCGCGGATTTCAAGGTGCTGATCGACAAGGACTCGGCGCGAATGGGTGACCTGATCAAGAAGGTCGGCATCAAGATCGAGCAATAAGGCGGGCGCGCCGGCTTGGCGTTTCTCGCGGCTGATGATGCAAGATGCGACGTTCGGCGGCTGTTTCAGCCGCCGAACGCGGCGTTCAGAGGTTGGCTTTGGCGAGGAAGTCGCCGACCGTGCCGGCCAGTTCGGACGGGTTGTCACCGGCCAGATCATGGCTGCCGTTCACTTCGGCGACAGTTGCGGCCGGTTGGGTGGTTCGCACTTTATCCATGGTTTCGGCGGCGAACATGTCGGAACTGCTGCCGCGGATAACCAGCGTCGGCATTGTCAATGCGCCGAGCATCGGCCAGAGAAATTGCGGCGCCGGTGACGGATTGCCTTCGAGCGCGCGTTTGAAGTTGTCGCGGTGGTGCAGGTCGCGCTTGAGCACATAGCCCTGGTCGGTCCTGGTCAGGAAGGCCTCCCAGCGGGCGCGGCGCGCCGGATTGTTCGGGTCGTCGTGGTGATAGGTCATCGCCTCGTCGACCGAGGCAAAGACATCGGGTTGCCGGCCGATCCGCTCGGCGACGTGTTTGCGGCCGGCGGCGGCGAGATCCGGCGCGAAGTCGACGAGCACCAGCGCCGCAGTTCGTTCCGGCTTCCAGCCGGCGGTGGCGAGACATACCCGGCCGCCGAATGAATGGCCCATCAAAATGGCCTTGTCCCAGCCAAGGGCATCGAGCACGGCGATGACGTCGTTGCTCAGCGTTTCAAGTTTGTAATCGCGGGCCGGGCTCCAGCCGGAATCGCCGAAGCCGCGCATGTCGATGGCGGCGACTTCGCGGTTCTGCGCCAGCAGCGTGGCGACTTTCGTCCAGTCGTAGGAAAAGAACGACAGGCCATGGACGATGACGATGGGCGCGTGGCCGGGTTTGCCGAACTTGCGGTAGAAAATTTCGACATCGCCGGACGTGACGCGGCCGGTGACGGCTTGTTGATCCACGATCATGGAAATGCGTTGCTCCGTCCGGCGCTGTTAAGCCTGTCCGACCACGATGCCCATGCCGGTGATCCATTCCGGCACCAGGTGGTAGTAGCGCAATTCCGATTGCAGCGCGCCGGCGGCTTTCGCGGCTTCGGCGGCAGCGACCCAGGTGCGCACTTCGTGTGCGCCGAAGCCGGCCACACGGTCGATCTCGGCATCGGTCATGCTGTCGAAGTCCTCGAGTTTCCCGGCGACGAAGGAGTTCAGGAAGTTGTGGTCCCATTGTTCGTCTGGCGGCAGGCAGGGGCCCTTGCCAACGACGAGGTCGCGCGCGGCGCGCACGACGCGGGCCTCGCGGGCGTCGAGTTCTTCCTGCGACGGTGTCGCGCCCTTGATCAGGCGTCGCGCCACGTCGGGCGGGCTCAATTCGAGGCGCGGCGTCGGCGGGTCGTGCGACAGTCCGCCCGAACCGATGATGGTGATGCGCATGTTCTTGGTCGCCAGGAAATCGCCAACCGCCTTGCCGAAGGTGCGCACGCGCTTGAACGACGGGCGGGGATCGGCGGCGCAGTTGATGAAGATCGGCAGCACGTTGTAGCGGGCGAGTGCGCCGGTCAGCTTGTACAGCGGAATGGTGGTGCCGTGGTCGACCTTCATTTCGTGCGACAGCGCGACGTCGATGTCCCGGCCATGCAGGTGGCGTACGCAGTCCATCGCGATCTGGCGCGGGACGCGCAAGGGGCCGGCTTCCAGGTGCCAGTCCTTGGTGCCTTGCGCCGCCGTGCCGATGCAGAACATCGGCATCATTTCATAGAAGAAGCCGTTGAAGTGGTCGGGCGCGAAAACCACGACGAGTTCCGGATCGAATTTATGCAGCGCGGCCGCGCACTGATCGAGTTCGCGAAAGAACTCGGCGTGCACGCCGGTTTCGCTCTCCTCGACATCGGTCATCATCAGCGGGCTATGCGAGGCGCAGATCAATTGAACGGGCATGGTTTCCTCCTCGTTCTGGTATTCTTGTTTGTCTTGTGTCGCCGGGCTTGTCCGGCCGACGATTATACGCGGGTTTCGCTCAGATTGCCGTCGGCGAACATTTCCTCAACCGACAGCTGACGGACCGCGAGGCCCTGTTCGTAGGAATAGCGCGCCATGGTCGCCAGCGTGTTGCGGTTGGGTTCGATGCCGTAGGACCAGAAATCCGGGCCCATGGCTTCGACGGTGGATTCATATTCGGCGGTGACCCAGGGGAGGCCGATCTTCAGCGCGGTGGTTTCGACGAATTCAGCGTCGGCGATGCGCTTGGCTTGCAGGAAGGCCTTGAAGAGACTTGCGGCCAGCCATTTATGCTTGTCGTAGATGTCCCGGCGAATGCCGAGCGCGTGCATGATCGGAAAGATGCCGGTCTTTTTGAAATAGTCGCGTTCGGCACTGCGATAGTCAGGAAACAGCCGCCGGATCTGCGGATGTTTTTTGCCGAAGCACGAGGGCGTGCGCGCGGACATGACGCCGTCGAGTTCGCCGTCGGCCAGCATCTTCGACAGCGTGGTGTCGTTGCGCGACACCAGCGGAAAGCCGGGCGGCAGGTTGAGCGGGAACTTGTCGCGGCGGCCGGGATTTTCCAGGCCTGCCTGCACCCAATTGATATCCTTGGCGGCGATGCCGAATTCGTCCTGCAAGTAGCCGCGGAACCACATCACCGCCGACATTTGATACTCGGGCACGCCGATGCGCTTGCCGCGCAGGTCGGCCGGGCCGTTAATGCCGCGGTCGGTGCGGATATAGGTCGCCGAATGCCGGAACATGCGTGACAGGAAGGCCGGGATCGCGACGTAAGGGGTGGGGCCGCGCGACAGGGCGATCAGGAACGGGCTGAAACCGATTTCCGCGACTTCGAACTCGCCATGGAAATAGGCGCGCTCGAAGCATTCCTCGACCGGCATGGTGATGTAGTTGACGTCGCAGCCCTCGACGCGGACCCGGCCGTCGATGAGCGGACGGACCCGGTCGTAGTCCCAGGTTGCGATCGTGATCGGCAGCAGGCTCATGACATCTCCCTCGCGGTCATCGATAGCGTCAGCCGAACCAAAAGTCCATACTATTGATTTTAGTTGGTCGGCTTGCGGGACGGCGTGCTGTTGCCACTTGCTATTTCGCCGATTGGTGCATAATGCCGCTGTCGGCGTCCCGCGCCGACGGGGCGCGGCAGCGGAACGGTGAATTGTCGATGAAAACGGCCAAGAGTCCGTTGCGGGTAGTGGCGAATTCGGATCTGAATCGTAGCCCGGTGGCGCTTTATATCCAGTTGGCGACGCTGTTCCGGACCCGAATCGCCAATGGCGAATGGCCGGTGGGCAGTCGTATTCCGAATGTCGACGAACTGGCGGTCGAATTCGCGGTGGCGCGCGGTACGATGCGCGAGGCGCTCGGGCTTTTAGAGAAAGAGGGGCTGCTGGAGCGGCTGCGGGCGCGGGGCACCTTTATCCGCAAATCCCCGGTCGACAGCCACGCCCACAAGCTTGCAATCGACTGGAAGTCGCTGATTTCGGCGCATGAAGGTGCAGCCATTGAGGTGCTTGAACAGCGCGTGGTTACCGAATTGCCGCAGGTCGACCGCAGCAAGGGGCAACCGGCGGACAAGTACCAGATGATGCGGCGGCTGCATTTGCGGCAGGGCCAGCCTTATCTCGTCGGTCGTTTCTATCTCGAATATGAGTTGTTCAAGAAGGGGCCGCCGCTGCAATTCCGGCGGCTGCCGACGCTGCCAATTCTGCACAAGATTGCCGGGGCCCGTATCGCCTCGGCCTGGCAAACCCTGACCATCGGCACCGCGGATGTCGATATCGCGGCGTTGCTGAAAATCCCGTTGAACGCGCCGGTCGCGAAAGTCGATCGTATTGCGATCGATAAGGCCGGGACGATCCTTTACGCCGGCCATGGCATTTA
This sequence comes from Rhodopseudomonas sp., assembly GCA_016124795.1. Classification (GTDB taxonomy): domain Bacteria; phylum Pseudomonadota; class Alphaproteobacteria; order Rhizobiales; family Xanthobacteraceae; genus Pseudolabrys. Next base: position 195,734 of record WGNB01000001.1, read on the forward strand.
TCGTGGCGATTCGATCTCGATGGAAATGGAATTGCGGTAGCGCGCGGACGGTTTCGGTGCTGTCGTTGAGGGTAGGTCCCGGCTCGATGCGCGCTACGCAGTGTGAGCCGGGACTTGCCAGGCTATAAGGCTTATTTCACCTTGATATTCGCCTTCGCGATAATGTCCGCCATGCGGGCTGATTCCGTTTTGATGATATCCGCGAATTCGGCCGGTGTTGTGCTGACCGGTGCGATTGACAGTGTCTGCATTTTCGCCCGGTAGCTGTCGATTTTGGTAATTTCTTTGATGTGTTCGGCCAGCGCGTCAATGGTTTTCGGGTTGGTGCCGGCCGGAGCAAGCAAGCCGAACCATCCGGTAATCGTCAGGTCCTTCAAGCCGATCTCGGCCATGGTCGGCATATCGGGAAATGTCGCGATGCGCTCCGGCGCGGTGGTTACAAGCGGGATAAGGCGCTTGTCTTTGAGCAGTGGGGCCAGCGGCGGCAGACCGGCGATGACAAGATCGATGCGCCCGGCCATGGCATCGGTGTAACCGGCACTTGCTGCCCGATAGGGAACGTGAGCGAGATTGACGCCGGTGCGCATCTTGAACAATTCGCCGAGCAGATGAAGATTGGTTCCGACGCCGGGGGTCGCAAATGTGTAGCTTTTCCCGGTCGCCTTACCGGTGGCGATCAGGTCTTTGATCGAACCGATCTTGAGCTGTGGCGAAGCGGCAATGATATTGAAGATCTTGCCGAGCTGGGAAATCGGCGCGAATGCCGTCCCCGGGTCGTGCCGCGTCTTATAAAGGTGGCCGATAATGGCCTGGGTATCGAGCGATCCGAGGAATAAGGTGTAGCCGTCATTATTGGCGCTGGCCGCGGCCTCGGTGCCGATCAATCCGCCGGCTCCGGTGCGGTTGTCGACCACGACCGGCTGACCGATACGGGCGGACAGCTTTTCGGCGAGCAAGCGGGCGATAGTGTCCGGCGCGGTGCCGGCGGCGTAGGGAACGAGAATCGTTACGGTGCGGGACGGCCATTGGCCCTGCGCGGAAACGATCGTGGTCAGTCCCAGGATCATCGCTAGCGATTGAATTATGCGTTTCATTGCGTTTCCCCCAATTATTCAAACAGCCTGCCCGGGTAATCGCCGGCCCGCTTGATGCCAGTCTCCGCTGGAATGTCGTCAGGATAAGACTGTCACCCGAAAGGGTCAATAGTATGAATGTTTGACATTATGAGCGGAAAGCAGCTAGCCTGATAAGGCGTTGCGCGGCGCGCTGTCGGGCATTGGCGGAACCGGCATCCCGCCCTCAAGCGTTACGTCAACGAAAAGATCTGAAGGAGGAACACTTGGATTTTAAAAAGCTGCAAGCCGTCAAGGTTGATCGCGAGGGCGATGGGACGACCATTGTCACGCTCAATCGCCCCGAAAAGCGCAATGCGATGAGTCCGCAAATGCATTTTGAGATGGTTGACGTTTTGAAGGAGCTTGCAGAAGACCGTGAGACGAGGGTGCTCGTCCTCACAGGCGCCGGCGACAGTTGGTGTGCGGGCCAGGATATCAAGCTCTTTTTCCGCGACCTCGACGACAAGCCAAAGGAACGGTATCTCGCCAGGCTCGCCAATCATGAGTGGCGCTGGACCTTGCTGAGTACCTTCCCGAAGCCGACCATTGCGATGGTCAACGGCTATTGCTTTGGCGGTGCGTTCGTCCAGCTTTATGCCTGCGATTTCGCCATCGCAGCGGACAATGCAACCTTTGGTCTTTCGGAAGTGAACTGGGGAATTCTGCCAGGCGGTCTCGTTGGCAAAGTAATTATGGACGGTTTGTCCTATCGCGATGCGGTTTGGTATTCAATGACCGGTGAGCCGATGGATGCCAAAACCGCGGCCGCCATTCGCCTCATCAATAAATCCGTTCCCGCTGAAATGTTGCGCGCCGAAACTATGGCGCTGGCCGCATCCCTGAGCAAAAAGAACCCGCAGACTTTGCGCACCATCAAGGAAAGCCTTCGCTTCGTTCGTGGCATGAGCATCGAACAGGCGGCTGATTATCTGCTCGCCAAGGAACGCGAACTTCGCTTCCTCGATCCGGAATCGGGCCGTGAAAAGGCCACCACCCAGTTCCTCGAAGAGAAGACCTACAGGCCGGGCCTCGGCGAGTATAATCGGGGCAATCCGTGACAAAGGCGGCGCCGCGCGACGCACTTACCGGCGTCAAGGTTCTCGAACTCGGCAGCTTCATCACTGCGCCCTATGCCGGACTGCTGCTTGCCGATCTCGGGGCGGATGTGGTCAAGATCGAACCGCCCGGTGGAGACCCGTTTCGGGCTTTTGGCGGCGCCAAATACAGCCCCAATTTCGTCGGGTACAATCGCGGCAAAAGGAGTGTTGTCCTCGATATCAAGTCGGAGGAAGGACGCCGCGCCTTGCTGGCGCTGGTGGCGGGGGCCGACGTTCTGATTGAGAATTATCGGCCCGGAGTGCTGGAGCGGCTTAAACTCGGCTATCCAAGCCTCAAGAAGGTCAATCCCCGCCTCATCTTCTGCTCGATCTCCGGGTTTGGACGTACCGGGCCCAATCGGGATCGCCCGGCATTCGATCTGATCGGTCAGGCGACAAGTGGATTGCTCGGGATTATGCTCGACCCCGAAAACCCGACTGTGCGCGGGCCAACAATATCGGACCAATTAGCCGGCTTTTACGCCTGCTACGGCATTCTTGGCGCGTTGTTCGCACGTGCTTCGTCGGGCAAGGGTCGGCGCGTTGATGTCAATATGATCGAAGCGACGATGGCCTTCATGCCGGATGTCTTCGCAAGCTATACGCGCGAGCACGTGGTGATGAATTCACGAACGCGCGCGGGATACTCGCAAGCTTATGCATTTTCTTGCCGTGATGGAAAATTGGTTGGCATTCAGTTGTCGTCGCCGGAGAAATTCTGGTCCGGGCTCGTCGATACGATCGGTATGCCGGAGCTCCTCGATGACGAACGATTTCGAACGCGGATGAAACGAATTGAGAATTGCGATGTGTTGACGGCCATATTGCGCAAAAAATTCGCTGAATTGCCACGTGATGAATGGCTGAAGCGACTGGAGGCCGCTGACGTGCCGCATGCGCCGGTCCTTCAGATCGATGAAGTGATGCGCGATCAAGAAATCGTGCACAACGAAAGCTTCTATAATCTCCGGCACCCGGAGATGGGCGACATCAAGTGCATTCACCGGCCGGTGTTGTATGACGGGCGGCGTCGCGCCGGCAAGCTGCCACCTCCGACGCTCGGTGAACATACTGACGCCGTTCTTCGTGGTGCGCTCAAGGTTAAAGATGCCGGTTCGGGCCGTAAGCGCCGCGCAGCGAAACCGGGTTTCGAACGCCGTCGCCGACGTTAATGGGGGTGGCACGCCCCGGCAGGCATAGCATCTGGAACGGGCTTCAGCAGGGCTGCCAATCGCTGCTTAGACGCTCAACGCCGAGCCCATGGCGGCGATGAACTCTTGTGCCGCCGCCGACGACGGCTCGCCTTTGCGCTGAATGACGCCGAGGTCTCGGGTGATCTGCGGATCCACCACATTGAGGCGGACGACGTCACGGTTGCCGCCGAGGCTTAGCGACGGCAGCAGTGCGACGCCGAGACCCGCGGCGACCATGGCGATCACGGTCTGGTGCTGGGTCACCGAGTGGGTCACGCGCAGCGAACGGCCCTGTTCGCGGCAGGCGCGCTCCAGCGCGGTACGGATGCTGGTGCCGAGCACCGTCGTTATCAGTGGATATTCAAGCAGAGACGACAATTTGACCCGGCGTTGGTTCGCCAACCGGTTCGATTTCGCGACCACACCGACGAAACGGTCCCGCATCAGATAGGAGAAGGACAATTCGCTGTTGCGGTCCGGCGCGGCGGCGATGCCGAGGTCGGCGCTGCCAGTGGTGACGCAACGTTCGACGTCCTGCGCCGCCAATTCGATCATCTGGACGTCGATGCCGGGGAAACGCGCCGTGAAGGCTGCTACCATGCCCGGAATAATACGCGACGCGACCGAGGGAATGGCGGCCACCGTCAAGCGGCCGCGCCTCAGCGAGGCGTGGTCTCGCACCTCGAGCACCGCCGATTCTATGTCGGCGAGGATATTGCGGGCGCGGACCAGAAACTTTTCGCCTTCGGCGGTGAGATAAACGCTGCGAGTGGTGCGGCTAAGCAGTGCGGCGCCGAGAAACTCCTCCAATTCGCGCAATTGCGCGCTCATGGCCGGCTGCGACAGACCCATCCGCTCGGACGCGCGGCGAAACTGACGATCTTCGGCGACGGCGACAAAGCTGCGAATGCGTTGCAGGCTTAATCCGACGCGCATGCGTAATTCCTCCGCTTTGTCATTCTTCTGATTATCAGAACTATTTATAGCATATTTCTATTTGACCGATCTATCTCCGAATGGTTCGCTGAAGACAAGATAAAGCGCCGGAAATCACGTCGGTGATTAACGCGGCGAACGGGAGTGAAACGTGACACGTAACGGAGGCTTGCTGCGCTGCGATAGCAGCGCGGCATGGGCAAGGTCGGTTGTGCGCCGAAATAATTCCGGGGCGATGCTATGAATGCGCCGACAAATCCCAATCGCATCTCCACGATCGACGCGCCCGCGCAGAAAATGCCGGCGGATTTCGATGGCACGTTCTGGAACAGCGATACGATCGCGGAATTGTTGCGCGATATCGGCCTCGACTACGTTGCGATTTGTCCCGGCTCCAGCTTTCGCGGCCTGCATGAAAGCCTGGTCAACCGGCTCGGCAATGTCCGGCCGGAGATGCTGCTGTGCCTCCATGAGGAACATGCCGTTGCCATCGCGCACGGTTTTGCCCGCGTGACCGGCAAGCCGATGGGCGTGGTCGTTCATTGCAATGTCGGGCTGATGCATGCCGCGATGGCGGTTTATAATGCCTGGTGCGATCGCATGCCGGTGATGGTTCTCGGCGGGATCGGGCCGGTGGACTCGGTGCGTCGCCGTACGCCGATCGACTGGCTGCACAGCGTTTCCGACCAGGCCGCTTTGGTGCGTAATTACGTGAAGTGGGACGATCAGCCGTTGTCGGCCAAGGCGGCGGTCGAATCGATCCTGCGCGGCCATCAAATGGCCTGCACTGCGCCGAAGGCGCCGGTCTATATCACCCTCGATCAGCGTTTGCAGGAAGACAGCCTCGCTCACGCCAAGGATATCAAGCCGAAAGCGAGCCGCTTTGTCGCGCCGCCGTCGCCGGCCGCCGATCCGGCCTTGGTGGAAAGCGCCGCGCGCTTGCTGTTGAACGCGCGTTCGCCGGTCATTCTGGCCGGTCGGGTGTCGCGCGATGAAACGGCCTGGGCCGAGCGCGTCAAGCTGGCGGAAATGCTTGGCGCCCGCGTGCTCACGGATCTGAAGGTCGCCGGCGCCTTTCCGACCGATCATCCGTTGCATGGCCCCGATCCGGCGATTGCCTTCACCCCGGACGATGGCGTTGCCATCATGCGCGATGCCGACGTCATTCTCAGTCTCGATTGGTGGGACCAGGCGACGCTGTTCAAGCAGGCCTGGGGTGAGGCCGACGTCCCGGCCAAAGTGATCCGCTGCTCGATCGATACCTTTATTCATCGCGGCTGGACCCGCGATCATATGGGGCTCACCGCCGTCGATCTCGATATTCTGGCCGAGCCGGATCGTGTCGTGCCGCTTCTGCTGCAAGCGCTTGAACGAGATTCCGACTATCGGTTTCGCAAGGCGGCGGGCGCGCGTCTCAAGGCTTGCCAGGATACGCATAAACCGCCGAAGCCATTTCCGCCGGTTCAGGGTGGACCCGATGCGATCGGGCTTTGGGATATCGGCATCGCGCTAGGCGAGGCGCTAGGCGACAAACCTTATTGCCTGATGCGGGCGCCGCTCGGCTGGCATGTAAGTTCGTTGCCGATCCATCATCCGTTGGAGTATCTCGGCGCCGATGGCGCCGCCGGCATCGGCGGTGCACCCGGCATGTCGGTCGGCTCGGCGCTGGCGTTGCGGGATAGCGGCCGCTTGCCGGTCGCCGTGTTCGGCGATGGCGATTATCTGATGGGCGTCTCGGCGTTATGGACGGCCGCGCGTCATCGAATTCCGATGCTGATCGTGATCGCCAACAACAACGGTTACTATATCGACGAGCAGCATCAGGTCACCACTTCGCTGGCTCGCGATCGGGCGACCGAAACCGCATCGGTCGGTCAACGCATTGCCGATCCGGAAGTCGACATTCTGGCGATGGCAAAGGCGCAAGGGTTCGGCGGCGCCGGCCCAATCGAACGGCGTGGCGATTTTGTCAAGGCGCTGTCCGACGGTATCGCGGCGGTTGAGGCTGGCGGCTGTTATCTGGTCGATGTTCGTATCCGGCCCGATTACGAAGGTTATCCGCGATAGCGTGCCGCCGGCGAAGGCGGCGTGTTCCGGTGCGCGTTGAATGTACCTCACGAACCGGCCGGCATAGTGCGCCGACGTTTCCAATAAGAAAAAACGTTGTCACGATAACAACTATATCAATGGGAGGATCGCAATGACATTTCGTTTCAATACGTTGCTGACCGCGTCGATGGCCATATTCGCGGCAATCTTTACGGCCGGTGCCGCGACCGCGGCCGGATATCCGGAAAAGCCGATCACCATGATGATCGGCTTTAACCCCGGCGGTGCGGTGGACACCACCGGCCGCATTATCGCCGATAAATTGTCGAAGATTCTCGGCCAGCCGGTCGTGCCGGTGACCAAGGCGGGCGGCGGCGGTACGGTGATGGCCTCGCAGCTTCTTAACGCCGCGCCGGACGGCTACACCATCGGTATGGGGGCCAGCGCCGCCTATACGCTGACGCCGCTGATCAACAAGAATATCACTTACAAGATCGACGATTTTACGCATTTGGCGACCTTGACCTATCCCTCCGACGCCATCGTCGTGAAGGCCGATAGCCCGTGGAAATCGCTCAAGGACATGCTGGATTCGGCCAAGAAAGAGGGCAAGGCCCTGTCCTTCGCCTCCCAGGTTTCGGCCTCGCGTCTGATGGTGCAAGCCATTTCGGAGAAGTCCGGAGTCGAATTCAAGGTCATTCCGGTGAAGGGTGGCGCCATCGGCATTCAGGAAGTGCTCGGCGGTCATATCGATACGACCTGGAGCGGCAGCGGCTGGACCGAACAGGTTCGCGCCGGAAAAATGCGTGCGCTGGCGACCATGGCACCCGACCGGATGAAGGATTTTCCGGATGTCCCGACGCTCGATGAACTCGGCTTCAACTTCAATTTCGTCGACACCTTCATGCTGTCGGCGCCGAAAAACCTGCCGGCCGACGTGACGGCCAAGCTGGAAGCCGCGCTCAAGCAGGCGATCGAGGACCCTGAAATCGAGAAGACGCTACACGACAAGCTCAAGCTGTTGACCAAGTACCGCAATTCCAAGGACACCGCGGCCTTCCTTCATCAGCAGCAGGACCGCGTTGCGCCGATGGTGGCGAAGCTGAAGTAACGACATGGCGGCCGGATGCGCGGCTCAAGGCTCGCGCGTCCGGCCATGCCGGTTCGATTGGCAAGGAGCAGGCCATGCGACGTTCCGATATCATTTCAGGTTTGGTGCTGACCTTGTTGGGGTTGGCCACGATTTTCCTGATCATTCCGGCCGGCATCTCGGTGTCGGAGGAATATGGCCTCAGTCCGCGCGTTTTTCCGTTCACCGTGATGTGGCTTGGGACCGCGGTTGCCGTTCTCCTGGTGGTGCAGCGGCTGCGTGAGGTCGGCGCCGCCGGAGACGACGAAGCACCGATGGCGGTCAAGAACTGGCTGTTCATTGTCGCGATGGCGGCTTTTCTCGCGGTGACCTACGTCGCCATCAATGTCATCGGCTTCAAGATCACCGGGATCGGCGCGGTTGCCTTGTTGATGGCGGTGATGGGCGAGTACCGGCACCCGGTCCGGCTGGCGCTGGTGTCGGTTCTGTTCCCGATCGCGATTTATTACACCTTTGACCGGCTGTTTATCATTCAACTCCCCTGAGTGTAAGCGATGCATGATATCCTGGCAGGCATTCTCGAGACTTTCACCGTCGTCAACGTCGCCTTCATTGTTGCCGGTGTCGTGGTCGGCATTATCGTCGGCGCCATTCCGGGGCTTAACGGACCGATGGCGATCGCGGTCGCGCTGCCGGTGACGTTCTATATGTCGCCTCTGGCGGCGCTGGCCTTTCTGGTCGGCATCTCGAAGGGTTCGATGTTCGGCGGCTCAATCTCCGCCATCCTCATCAACACGCCCGGCACGCCGGAGGCGGCGCCGACGGCTTTCGATGGATTCCCGCTGACCCAGCAGGGCAAGGGCCTCAAGGCCTTGAAGATGTCGCTTTATTCGTCGGTGATCGGCGCGACCGCGAGCGACCTGGTGTTGTTCATCACCGCCGCGCCGGCCGCCATTCTGGCATTGATGATGGGACCGCCAGAAATGACGGCCGTGCTGTTGTTCTCGTTTACGATCATTGCGGGGCTTGCCGGCAATTCGCTGTTGCGCGGCAGTCTTGCCGCGATCTTCGGCGCTTTTCTCAGCATCGTCGGGCTCGATCCGGAATCGGCGCTGCCGCGCATGACCTTCGGCGTGATCGATTTGCAGGACGGTATCCCGCTGATCGCGCTGACGATTGGTTTGCTGGCGCTATCGGAGATCATCCTCCAGATCGAGCATCATCTGTTTCACGGCGATGCCAGCGCCAAGCGAGCCGCGGTTTTTTCCAAGGATACGCCTGCGGAAAATCGCACGGTAACGCCTGCCGACTGGCGGGCCTGCGCGCGTAGCATCTGGCGGTCGAGCCTGATCGGCATCGCCATCGGCGCGCTGCCGGGCGTCGGCGCGGTGGTGGCCGGTTTCCTGGGCTATGCCTCGGCGAAACGGGTATCGCCGCGGGCGGATAATTTCGGCAAAGGGGAACTGGAAGGCGTCGCTGCGACCGAGGCCGCCAATAATGCCGTGATCGGTTCGGCGTTGATCCCGCTGTTGGCGATCGGCGTGCCGGGCAACCTGACCGCCGCCATTCTGATCGGCGCGTTCCTGATTCATGGCGTACAGCCGGGCCCGTTGATCTTCAAGGAGCATGGCGTTCTGGTCTACGGCCTGTTCACCGCCATGGCGCTGGCCGACATCTTCAATCTGATCATTGGTGCGGTCGGGCTGCGGCTGTTTGCCTTCGTGCTCAACGTGCCGAACGCGGTGCTCTATCCGGTCATCACGCTGCTCTGCATCGCCGGCGCCTATAGCTCCGAAAACAGCATGTTTGGCGTCGCCGTAGCGCTGATTTTCGCGGTGGTCGGTTATCTGATGCGCAAGCTGGATTTCTCCTTCGCCACATTCCTGATCGGCTTCGCGCTCGGGCGACAATTCGAGCTGTTCTTCCGGCAGACGGTGATCCTCTACGCCGACCAGCCGCTGCAACTGTTCACGCACCCGATCGCGGTCGGCTTCGTCGTGCTCACGTTCGTGTCGTTGTGGCGGATCGCGCGCCGCCAGAAGAAGAAGGACGATGTTGTCGCGCTGATGGAAGGGCCGACCGCCGCATGATCGAGCATATCGAAATCGAGAAGTGCACCGGCTGCGGCGTTTGCGACGCCGTTTGTCCCGCCGATGTCATCCACATGGAACCAGCGTCCGGTCCGGTGCCGGTTGCGGGGCTGCGGCTGACCAATCTGCTGCCGGTCATCAAATTCCGCGAGCACTGCATCACTTGTTTCAGTTGCGAAATATTCTGCCCGGAACGCATCGTTGATGTGCATCCGTCGGTGAAGAACCGTCCGAGGCCGTGGTGATCCGATGAAGACATTCGATGGTCTCTTTACGGAAACCGATATCCTGATAGTCGGGGGCGGCGCCGGTGGTTTGCTGGCCGCGCTCAGCGCCAAACGGAATGGCGCGCCCGGCACGCGCGTCACGCTGGTCGATTCCTGGCTGATCGGACGCACCGGCCACAGCGCGTTTTCCAATGCCTGGACCATCGTTGCCACGCCCGATGACGATATCGATGGCATCCTGCGCGAAATCGTCGCCGGTAATGACGGCATTGCTGATCAGGAGCTCTGCCGGCAGACGTTGATCGATTCATACGACCGGTTGCGTGACTTCGAAGCTATCGGGATGACGTTTCCGCGCAATCCGGATGGAAGCTATGTGCGGCGGCCGACGCGTGGATTGGACCTCGCCCGTGTGCTGCATCCCGACGGTGGTGGTCTGGAATTCTGCTGGCGCTTGCGGCGCGCGCTCGAGGACGAAGGGGTCGAGTTGGTCGACCGGCTGTTCGTGACCGGTCTGCTGCGCGACGATACGGGCCGGGTTGTCGGCGCGACCGGCATCAATACCCGGACCGGCGAATTCCGCGTGCTGGCGGCGAGAGCGACCATCGTCGCGACCAATGCGATCACGTTCCGGTCCGGCTTCGTCCGCGATATTACCGGTACCGGGACATTGCTGGCCTATGCGGCGGGCGCGACCTTGCGCAATGCCGAGTTCAGCTATGTACGGCCCGGCACGCCGAAATTCTATTTCGAGGGCATCACCTTCGCCATTCAGGAAGGCGCGCGCTGGACCAATGCCAATGGCGAGGCCTTCATGCGCGGCTATTCGCCGGAATGGGCCGATCAGGCCGACGTGCCGTCGATCGCGCGCGCCATGGCGATGGAAAAGCAGAAGGGCAACGAGCCGCTCTATCTGGACATGTCGAAGATCCCGGAGCATCTGCGCGACACCTTCATCCAGAGCAAGGTGAAGTGGATGGATTATTTCTTCCGCAAGCTCGGCGACGAGGCGCGCACCGACATGTTCGGCAAGACGCCGTATTATGCGCTCAACCAGATGACCAAGATGGCGCTGCGCACCGGGCCGGACTGCCGTACCGACGTGCCCGGTCTCTTGGCGGCCGGTCTGGCCCAGGCCGGCGCCGCCAATCACTTCGCCGGCTTCCACATCGGGCTGTGCGTCGGCAATGGCTGGATCGCCGGCCGCAACGCGGTTCAGGACCTCGACCGCGCGCCGGCGCCGCGGGTCGATGCGGCAGCGGTCCACGCCTTGCACGACGAAGCGCTGCGGCCGCTGAAGCCGGAGGCCAAGGCGGAGTCGGACCGGATTTTGCGCGATTTGCAGCAGATCATGTTCGCCTATGACATCGGCATCCTGAAGGAAGACGGTCGCCTGCGGCAGGCGCTCGACAAGGTCACGGCATTGGCCGGGCAGGCGGAAGGGATTGCGGCCCCGCATGTTCATGAACTGGTTCGCCTCAAGGAGACCGAGGCGATGCTGCTGGCCGCCCGGCTGATCCTCGCCGCGTCGCTGGTCCGCACGGAATCCCGATTGAGCCACTTCCGCGAAGATCACACCGCCCGCGACGATGCCAACTGGTTGTGCTGGGTCGATGTCACCGATGCCGCATCCGGCCCGTCCTTCGTCAAAACGCCGATTCCAACGCCGTATTGCTCGGCCACGGACGTCCCGACCGGTGGGCCTGCGCGATTGCGGGCGGGATATGCGGCGACCGGGGTGTAAGGACCATCGACGGTTTGATATTTGTTGCGTCGCAATAATCTGCGGATGCCAGATATTAGGTAATATAATACCTTAAATCAGGCGACGCCGCCCGACCCGAATAGCCATCCGAATAGTCTTTCCCGCCCAAAGATCTGAAATTCCATGAGCACCTTGAATCACGAACGTGTCCTGGCCGTTCGCCATTGGACCGATTCCCTTTTCAGCATCACGGCGACCCGCGATCCGGCATTCCGCTTCGTCAATGGTCAGTTCACGATGCTGGGCATCGAGGTCGATGGCCGGCCCTTGCTACGGGCCTACAGCATGGCCAGCGCCAATTACGAGGAAACGCTCGAGTTTTTCAGCATCAAGATCCCGGACGGCCCGCTGACGGGCCGCCTGCGCGATATCAAGGCCGGCGACACGCTTCTGGTCGGCCGCAAACCGACCGGCACGCTGGTTCAGGACAACCTGCTGCCGGGCCGCCGGTTGCTGCTGCTGTCGACGGGGACCGGAATCGCGCCGTTTCTGAGCATCATCAAGGATCCGGAAACCTACGATCGTTTCGAGACCGTGGTGTTGGCGCATGGTTGTCGTCAGGTCGCCGAATTGTCTTATGGCGAAACAATCGTCAACAGCCTGCAACAGAACGAATTTCTGGCCGACGCTGTGCGCGATAAGCTGTTGTATTATCCGACGGTGACACGCGAGCCGTTCCACCATCGCGGCCGGGTCACCGATCTGATTGAAACCGGCAAGATGTTCGAGGATCTCGGCTTGCCGCCGCTCGATATCGAGCACGATCGCGTCATGATGTGTGGCAGCCCGGCCATGCTCGCCGACTTGCGCGACGCGCTGGACGCGCGCGGCTTCGACGAAGGCAGCAATTCCAAGCCGGGCCGCTACGTCATCGAAAAGGCGTTCGTCGAGCGGTAAGACCGGACCGCTCGGCGCGATCCGGTCGGGACCGTCGGATCAGGGCTTTTGCAGGGTGTCGTAGGCCTGCGCGAATCCCTTGAAAGACACCGGAATAGCGATGTCCTGCTGGCCCGCATCCTTGAACTGCAGCTTCCCGTTTTCGGTCAGGCCTCGCAGCTTCTTGACCATCTCGGGCTTCAATTCGGTGTCGGCGAAGCAGGCCGCCGGCAGGCAGCGCCGGAACGTCCCGACGATGCCGCTGTCCTTTTCGTCGGCCTTCAGCCGCATGTCGGCCGGAAGCCAGACATTGATCGGCACTTGAAAGACGATCATTAGCGGCTTGTCCTTGGCGACCCGGCCGATGGCAATTTGCGAGATCGGCTGCGCTTGGCCCTTGATTTGCATGGTCTGGACCATTTCGCAGACCTTGTCGTTGGCCTTGATCTCACAGCGGACGGTCCGGTCCTCGTAGGTAGCGGTTGTGCGCTGCGGCGGCGAGGCCTGGCTCGGTGCCGCAGGCGCCGCCGAGGCCGGATGCCCGCCTGGGGATAGGATTTGTGCCCCCACGATGAAGGCCGTTGCAACGATGAACCATCCGCGCATAATATTCTCCGCTCTTCAGACGTCTGAACATCGGAATGACCGATGACTATCAGAATAGCTGAATGGAAGCAGCGCGCCACTCTGCCTGTACGCGGACTGCCTGAGCATCGCTAAAGCGTTGCCGGGCGCGGCGCTAATCGAAATTGCGAATAACCCTTATTCCTCAAGTCAATATCGTGTTTATCTATCAGTAATGCTTGAAATGTGCCGTCAATTGCCTGACTAATGGGCCGACAAGAAATTCGGCGGGCCGAGATTCGTGCCCGGTGGGGGTCGTGCTTTGAAATTGCGTGGTTCGGCGGTTTTAATTGGGCTGTCCGTGTTTGCGGCGACAATTCAGCCTTTGCGCGCGCAGACCGTGCCGGCGCCGAGCCAGGCCGCGCCGCCGGATATCCGTCCTGCTGCCGGCGCTGCGACCCGCATTATTTTGCCGCGCTTCGAGGCAGGCGGCGCCATTCCGGCCGCCGCCAAGACTCTGAGCTTCACGCTCACCGGCTTCAAGATCGACGGCGAATTCGACAATCTCGTTAGCGCGCGCGAACAACTGGCCAAGCCGCTTGTCGGCAAGCGCATCACTGTCGCCAAGGTTTTCGAATTCGCGGCGGCGTTACAGGCCGCCTATGTCAGCGCCGGCTATCCGCTGGTGCGTGTGGTCGTGACCCCGCAGGAGCTTGGCGACAAGGCGCGCGTCTCTATCCGCGTGATCGACGGCTTCATCGAACGGATTGATGCGAGCGCGCTGCCGGAGACGGTGCGGGGCCGTGTCGTCGCCGTGATCGAGAGTCTGGTGCGCAAGCCGCATCTGACCCAGCATGGTCTCGAGCGCCAATTGCTGATCGCCGGCGATGCGCCCGGGCTCGAACTCAACGCTGTATTCTCCGGCGGCAAGGAAGTCGGCGGCGCCATTCTGGTACTGGCCGGCCACTACAAGCCGGTGTCGTTGAGCCTCTATGGTGACAATGCCATGCCGAAAGTGTTCGGTACCGGACAGGCGGTGATGAATGCGTCGCTGAACGGTGTGTTCGGTTATGGCGAACAGATTTCGGTATCGGCGGCTGGCTTGCCCGATCGCGACTATACGACCGCTTATCCGACGCGACGCTACCTGAGCGCCAATATCACCGCGCCGCTCGGTGTCGATGGCTGGAAATTCGATATCGGTGCGACCCAGGGCCGGACCACGCCGCGGGTCACTTCAACTGTCGCGACCCTGGGTGAACTCACCCAAAGTCATTTCAGATTGTCCTATGACGCCATCAAGCGGCGTGACGCCGAATTGACGCTGAGCGCCCGGCTCGACGCGACGGACGAACAAATCTCGTCGCTGGCTTTCGATCCGGCTGTGCCATTGAGCCTCGATCGCACGCGCGTGGCGCGGTTTGCAGCCGATGGCATCTGGCGGCTGCGCGAGACGGGGTCGACATTCAGCTATGGCGGCACGGTGTCGCGCGGTCTGAATGCGCTGGGCGCCCGCATGGCGGCGGACGCGGATGCGCTGTTGCCGTTGTCGCGCTCCGGCGCCGACGCGGTCTTCACTAAATTCGAAGGTCATGCCGAGGTCAATCAGTCATTGCCGGCTGGCGCGTTCTTGTGGCTCGGCGTCGGCGGCCAGACCTCGTTTAACAAGGCGCTGTTGAACTCGGAGCAGTTCAGCATTGTCGGCTCGCGGATGTTGTCCGGCTTCACCAGCGGTTCGTTCGCGGGCGATACGGCTTGGGCGACGCGCGCCGAACTGGGGCGTCCGTTCGGTCTGCCGATCCCGGGTGCGCCGACCGTCCTGACGCCGTATCTCTTCGCGGCGACCGGCGAGCGTATTCTGGAGCAGGCATCGGCGCTTGAGGTCGGCAGCATGCACGCAGCCAATCTCGGTGGCGGTTTGCGCATTAACGTCGCCCAGTTCGGCGATGTGCCGACGAGCTTCTACGGCTTTGCCGAAGCCAGCCACCGGTATAGCGACGACGCGACGCAGGAAGGCTGGCGTATCTTCGTCGGCGGCGCGCTGCGTTACTAGGTCTTTCGCCGGCAGCGGACGTCGGTGTTTCGCTTCGCGCGTCGGATAAGGCGCGTTGGGAGCCGCCGCCGGGCTTCGCCGGCGATGCCATCGCATCGAATTCTTGCGTTGTTCGACGGATGCATTGCCTGCCGGAAGCGGCGGGAAGCTAACCGACAACGTCGGCCGACGCTGCGGCATTGCGGGCCGCGGTCACGTCGTGCGCGAGGCGCGCGCAGGCCGCGCTTGCATCAGGTCCTGTTCAGGCCCGTATTATTATGTTGATGAGGCGGAGGTCCGCCGCTTCTCGGCCGCCGGCTTGATCAGCGGCGCCCGTTCGCGCAAGCCCTTCAACAAGGTCCGTAGCGCTTCGCGCAGCGCTTCGTAGTCGCGCGGCTCGACCCAGCCGAAAGCGGCGGCCTCGATGCGGTCGGCGATCCTGTCGCACTGGTCGTGCAGCTTGCGGCCCTGCGCCGTGAGCTTCATCCGCAGAATGCGCCGGTTGGCCGGGTCTTCCTTGCGGGTTATCAGGCCGCGCTGCTCCAGCCCGTTGATGATTTCATTGGTGGTTTGCGCCGTTACGAAGAATCGCCGCGACAGTTCGGCCGAGGAAATCCCCTCGTGATCCTTGATGGTGCCGAGGATGGTGTACTGAATCCCCGTCATCTGCAGATCGCGCAGCGCCGCTTCGAGATGCGAGCGCACCGCCAGGCTCGCCTGATTCAAAAGATACATGGTGCGCGGCCGCGCGGCTTTGGTGGGCAGAGGCGGCTTGCCGGGCGGCGGCGGCTTGGCGGGACTGTCGGTCTTTTTCATCGAACACCGGAATTGACAATATCAGGGAGCCTGATTTAATCATCGAAGCTCGTTTTTCCAGTCAAGGTCAATACCAAAATGACGGTCACCACAGGCGGCGCGGCGGCAGGCGTCGGTTCAGCTCATAAAAACGTCCTGGTCGAGATCGAGGACGGCATCGCCTGGGTTACTTTAAACCGACCGGAAAAGCGTAACGCCATCAATCCCGGCATCGTCTATGAAATGGTCGCGGCGCTCGATGCGCTGGAGGCCGATGACAGCGCCCATGTCGTCGTTATCACCGGCGCGGGCGACGCCTTTTCGTCCGGGCAGGACCTGAAGGAGTATTTCCGCGACGTCGATGCCGGTCCGCCAGTCGAGCGCGAACGTCTCTATCGCGCCAATGCCGATTGGCAGTGGCGTAGGCTGATGTTTTATCCCAAGCCGACTATTGCCATGGTCAATGGGTGGTGCTTCGGCGGCGCGTTCCAGGTCTTGCTCGGCTGCGATCTCGCCTTGGCCGCTGAGGATGCGACCTTCGGCCTGTCGGAGATCAATTGGGGCATCATCCCGGCCGGCATCGTTACCAAGTCGGTGGCGATGGCTTTGGCTCAGCGCAATGCGATGTATTACATTATGACCGGCGATCCGTTCGACGGCAAACGCGCCGCCGAGATCGGCCTGGTCAATTTCGCGGTGCCGAAGGCCGAACTGAAGGACCGCACGCGCGCGCTCGCCAAGAAGCTGATGGAGAAGAATCCCTTCGTCATGCGCGCCGCCAAGACCGCCTATCATCATGTCCGACATATGTCGTGGGAGTCGTCGCTTGAATTGCTGATGGCCAAATCCGACCAGACCAAATTCCGCGATCCGGAAAAAGGCGACCGCAAGGGCATGTCGCAGTTCCTCGACGACAAGACCTATCGCCCGGGCCTGGGAAATTATGACCGCCGCGGCTGACACGATCATGCAACGTCAGGCGCGCGCTTGCGCGCCCGGCCGCAGCAGCTTCGAACGGCTACTGCGGCCGCGTTCGCTTGCCATTGTCGGCGCGTCGCCCGAGCCGTTTTCGCTCGGCGGCAACGTGCTCGACAATGTCGAGCGCTTTGGCTTTGTCGGTGCGCTGCATCTGGTCAGCCGGACCCGCAGCGAGATCAAGGGCCGTCCCTGCGTCGCGACCATCGATGATCTGCCCGACGGCGTCGACGCTGTCGTGCTGGTGATCCCGGTGCCGGCGGTCAGGGATGCGATTGCGGCCTGCGCGCGGCGTGGCGTCGGCGGTGCTGTAGTCTTTGCCTCAGGCTTTGGCGAGATGGGCGGCGAGGGCGCGCGGCTGCAAGCCGAGATGACCGCGCTGGCCCGCGAAGCTGGCATCGCGTTGCTGGGGCCGAATTGCCTGGGCGCGGTCAATTTCGTCGATGGCGTGCCGTTGACATTCGAGCCGGTGCAACCGTTGAAGCCATCCGGTCCCGGCGTCTGCGCCATCGCGCAAAGCGGGGCGATGGCCGGCAATATCCGGATGGCGCTGGCGTCGCGTGGCGTGCCGGTCGCCTATACGTTTTCCACCGGCAATGAAGCGGTGCTGGCCGCCGAGGATGTCATTGCCGGCTTGCTCGACGATGACAGCGTACGATTGTTTGCTGTATTCGTTGAACAGATCAGACAGCCGAAGCGCTTTCTTGAACTGGCCGCGGCCGCGCTGGCGCGCCGCAAGCCGATTGTGCTGATGCATCCTGGGCGCAGTGCACGCTCGCGGGAGGCGGCGAAGTCGCATACCGGCGCGCTCGCTGGCGACTATGCGGTCATGAAGACCTTTGTCGAACGCGAAGGCGTGGTGCTGGTCGAGAGCCTCGACGAATTGTTCGATACCAGCGCGTTGCTGGCGCGTTATCCGACGCCGCCCGCCGGCGGCGCGGCGATCATGAGCAATTCCGGCGCGTTGCGCGGCTTCTCGCTCGACTTTTGCGACGGCATCGATTTGCCGCTGCCGGTACTGACCGAGACGACCGTCGCCGCGTTGCAGGCGGTGTTGCCGGATTTCGCGACCATCGACAACCCGCTCGATATCACGGCGCAGGGCATGCAGAAGCCGAGCCTGTTCGGGGATTCGGTCGCCGCCTTGCTGGCGGACAGCGGGGTCGGTGCGGTGTTGGTGGCGGCGATGGGCGGGTCGCCGGCGCAACAGATGAAGAAATGGGAATCGCTCGCGCCGGTGATGCGTGCGGCGGAGAAGCCGGTGGCTCTTGCTTTCCTTGGCGATGGCGCGCCGCTGTCGCCCGAGTTCATGACCGACGTCAAAGCCAGTGGCGTGCCGTTTTTTCGCTCGCCGGAGCGGGCGATGCGGGCCTTCGCCCATATGCTGCGTTATGGCCGCGCGCTGGCCACCGGCAGCGCTCGCGCGCCGCTTGGCGGGGCGGCGGCGCTTGAACTCACGCCCGGGCCGATGGCGGAATATCGCGTCAAGGCGATCTTTCGTGACACCGGCATTGCGGTGCCGCAAGGCGAACTGGCGCGCGACCTCGACGAGGCGTTGCGGATCGCTGCGGCAATTGGATATCCGCTGGTGCTGAAGGCGCAGGCCGCCGCCTTGATGCACAAGAGCGATGTCGGCGGCGTGGCCGTCGGCATCCGCGATGACGCCGCGTTGCGCGCGGCCTGGGACAAGATGACCGTCGCGGTCGCGCAAGCGCGGCCCGATCTGACGCTCGATGGCATTCTGGTCGAGGCCATGGCGGCGCCGGGTGGGCTGGAACTGATTGTGGGCGCGCGCCGTGACCCGGTCTGGGGCGAGGTGCTGATGGTAGGCCTCGGCGGCATCTGGGCCGAGGCGCTGGGCGACGTCCGGCTGATGCCGGCCGATGCCGATGCGTCGCACATCGCGGCCGAACTCGACCGCCTGAAGGCGGCGCGTTTGCTGCACGGCTATCGTGGCGCGCCGCCGCGCGACATTGCCGCGCTGGTCGAGGCTCTGATGCAGATCGGCGCTTTGATCCGCGCCACGCCGTCGCTTGGCGAAATCGACGTCAATCCGTTGCTTGTCTATCCGCAGGGCCAGAGCCAGGGCGTTGTCGCGCTAGACGCGCTGCTGGTGGCCGATCCGTCGCCGCAGGACGCATAAGAAATCCGGTCGCAAGGTCATCGTTATGGATTTCAGTTTCAGCGAAGAACAAAAACTGCTGCGCGACAGCGTGCGCAAGCTGATGGATCGCCATGCGCCGGCCGACTACGTCGCGCGGCTCGACCGCGAGCAAGCCTATCCTTATGCGCTTTACGACGCGTGGGTCGAAGCCGGGTTGCTGGGGCTGCCGTTTCCGGAGAGCGCCGGCGGCTTGGGCGGTTCGGTCGTCGACATGGCGATTGTCGCTGAGGAGATTTCCTATACCAGCGCCGATTTCTTCATGGCATTTGCCGGCGGCGTTTTCTGCGGCCTCAACATCGTGCGCAAGGGCACGCCGGAGCAGGTCGAGCGCTTCATCCCGAAACTGCTGGCCGGCGATATCCGGATGGCGATTTCGATTTCCGAGCCCGACGCCGGCTCCGATATTGGCGCGATGCGTACGCTCGCGGTGCACGGCGACCGCGGCTACATCGTCAACGGCCAGAAGGTCTGGGCAACCGGCGCCGGTGCGCGCAACGTCCTGCTCAATGTCTATTTGAAGACCGATCCGAAAGCCAGCGTGCCCGACGGCATGTCGCTGTTTCTGATCGATAACGACGCGCCCGGACTCGAATGCCGCAAGCTGGATATGCTGGGCCGCCGCTGCACCGGCACGTATGAACTGAATTTCCAGGACGTCGCGGTCGACGCCGACCGGCTGGTCGGCGGCGAGAACCAGGGCTGGGCCTGTGTAATGTCGGGCTTGCAGGTCGAGCGTATCACTTCGGCCGCCGGCAATTGCGGCGCCGCCCGTGCCGTCGTCGACATGGCGATCGCCTATGCCAAGGAGCGCAAGCAGTTCGGCCGGCCGATTGGCGCCAATCAGGCGGTGGCGCATATGCTGGCCGACATGCAGACCAAGGTCGAAGCGGCGCGCGCGCTGATGTGGCAGGCGGCCAGCAAGGTCGCTGCTGGCGAGGACGCACTGCGCGACATCACCATGGCTAAACTGTTTTCGTCGGAAACCTACGTCGAGGTCGCCAATCTCGGCATGCAGATTCTCGGCGCCTATGGCTATAGCATGGAATTCGCGATGCAGCGCCATTTCCGTGACTCGCGCAGCGCGACAATCGCCGCGGGCACTTCGCAGATCCAGCGTAACCTGCTGGCCAATTTGATGGGGCTGAAACTATCGGCCTAGCGGGCCGCACCGAACGACAACGATAACAATAATAAACACAATCAAATGGAGGAAGACATGAAGCGAGGCGAGACCCGGACAAGTCGTGTCCGCATAGCCGGATTGGCGCTGGCGGCAACTGCGACGATGGCACTGGCGATGCCGCAGGCGGCACAGGCCGAACTCAAGCGCATCACCATCGGCACCAATGCCGCCGGCACCTTGTATAATCAGATTGGGACCGTCGTCTCGACCCTGCTGCAGAAGCAGACCGGTCTGCCGACAACGGCGCGGCCTTTCGCCGGCACGTCGGTCTACCTGCCGCAATTGCAGCGCGGCGAGATCGACTTCGGGCTGAATTCCGCGCTCGACGCCAGCATCGCCTATCTCGGTCAGGACGAATACAAGCAGCCGCTGACCAAGGTACGCGGCGTGATGATGCTGGCACGTGCCTATTACGGTTTTTACGCCAAGGCGAGCGCTGGCCTGACTTCTGTCGCCGATCTCAAGGGCAAGCCGGTGGTGATGAGCTATCGGGCCATTGCCTCGTTTGACAAGGTCAACAGCGCGATCATCGCGACCGCCGGACTGACCGAAAAGGATGTCTCGCCGGTGGTTGTGTCCGGCATTCCCGATACTGTGCGCGCCATTGTCGAGAACCGTGTCGCTGCCGGCGCCACGATCATCGGCATTCCGGCGCTGCGCGAAGCCGACGCGGCGGTGTCGGGCGGGCTTCAGGTGCTGACGCTGGGGCCGAACGAGAAGGAAATCGAGAAACTCGCCGGCTTCGACGCCGCGACCATCAAACCGGGTCCGGCTTTTGTCGGTGTCAAGGCGCCGCTGAAGGTCGCGCGCTTCAGCGTCTTCCTCAACACCGGCACCCATGTCTCGGCCGACGACGTCTACAAGATCGTCAAGACCATCCATCAGAACTGGGAGACGATGCGCAAGGAAGTGCCGGCCTTGCGATCGATCCCGGCGAACGAGCTGGCGCCGGTCAACTTTAGCCATCCCTATCATGAAGGCGCCGTTCGGTACTTCAAGGAAGCCGGACTGTGGACGCCGGCACATGAGGCGCGTCAGCAGGCCGTGCTGAAAATGGAAAACATGGCCAAGTAAACGCCGTGGCCGCGTGACCGCGCGGTGGAGTAGCGCTGACCGGGAGACCCGCACGTCTTCCGGCCATCGCGCCCGATCCGATTGATGTTCCTCCTGTTTGACATTCCTCTTGCCGATTGCGACGTCCATGACAGCTTCGATCAAATACCTTCAGAGGATCTACACCGGGTTTCTGCTTCTCGGTGGCGTGTTGTGGGCTTCGAATGCCTTGTTGTCGCTCGGCATCTCGCTGATCGACGCCGAATGGATCGGCGTCTTTCTCGGCGTGGGGATCGCCGCGGCCATGCTGCAAACGCCTTACACCGGACGGGCAGGGTTGCTCGATGTAGTGCTTGGGCTTTTTGCGATCGCGGCCTGGGGCTATATGTCGTGGCACTTCCAGGCGTGGCTGGTCGATATCGAGGGCGCGACGCCGCAGAAATATATCCCCGGCGTGGTCGCCATTGTTCTGATGATGGAAGCGTTGCGCAAGGCGAGCGGTCTGCCGATCACCATCCTGGTCTGGGTGCTGATCGTCTATGGCTTTTTCGGCTATCTCATTCCCGGCCCGATGCAGGCGACCTACCAGGCGCCGGCGGCCTTCGTGATGTATCTCTACGCCGACACCAATGCGATCCCCGGCCTCGTGCTGGTGATTATCGCTGGCATGGTGCTGGCCTTTATCGTGTTCGGTAAGCTGATGGAAGTCAGCGGCGCGACCCAGTTCTTCACCGATCTGGCGATGGCTTTGATGGGGCATCGGCGTGGCGGCCCGGCCAAGGTGGCGGTGGTGGCGTCGAGCCTGTTCGGCAGCATCAGTTCGTCGCCGGTCGGCAACATCATGTCGACTGGCGTCGTCACCATTCCCCTGATGAAGAAGATCGGCTTCAAGCCGCATTACGCCGCGGCGATTGAGGCCGTCGCCTCGACCGGCGGGCAGATCGCGCCGCCGGTGATGGGCGCAACCGCCTTCCTGATGGCCGAGTTCTTGCGGATCAACTATTTCGATGTCGTGGTGGCGGCGGCCTTGCCGGCACTGTTCTATTACATCTGCCTGTTTATTCAGGTCGATTCGGTGGCCGCGCGTGAAGGTCTGGCCGGCGTCCCGAAATCGCAGTTGCCGAAGTTGCTGACTGTTCTGCGCAAGGGGTGGGGTTTCGTGTTGCCTCTGGTGCTGCTGGTTTATTTGCTGTTCTGGGGCGGGGCAACCCCGGCTTTCGCGGCGCTGGCGGCCTCCGCGGTGCTGTTGGTCTTCGCGCTGGCGAAGAAACGGATGCTGACCTGGAGCGAATGGGCGGCGCTGATTTTCGGCGGCGGTTCGGGGATGATTCCGCTGATCATGATCGGCGCGGGCGCGGGCGTGGTGGTCGGCGTGATGAACGCCACCGGTCTCGGGCAGTCTTTGTCATTCGTCTTGGTGCAGGCCGGTGGCAGTTGGGGCCTGCTGCCGATGTTGGCGATTACGGCGGTGCTCTGCATCATCCTCGGCATGGGCATGCCGACGACGGCGATCTACGTTATTCTATCGACTGTGATCGGTCCGGCTTTGATCAAGATGGGGGTGACGGCGATGGCCGCCCACCTGTTCATTTTCTATTTCGGCGTGATGTCGTTCCTGACGCCGCCGGTGGCGGTGTCGAGCTTCGTCGCCGCCGGGCTCGCCGAGGCCAGCATGTGGCGCACCGGCTGGGTCGGCATGCGGTTGTCGGTCGTGTCGATGCTGCTGCCGTTTGTCTGGGCTTACGATCCGGCGTTGCTGCTCGATGGTTCGTGGCTGGCGGTCGGAGTCGTGATCCTGACGACGATGGCGGCGATCGTGGTGGTCTCACGAGGCTTCGTCGAGCTTCAGGATCTTGATCGCGACAGGCTGCTTCTCGGGCTGGCGCTGGTGATTGGAGCGCTGGCGATCGGGGCGAGCCCGGTCTGGCTCGGGCCGGAATCGTGGTGGGCCGGCGGCATCGCGGTCGTCGCGCTGGCCGCCTGCAAGTTGGCGCCGCCGTCTCGCGGCCGCGGCGACAGGATTGTCGAAATCAAGACGAGCTAAGTCAGGCCACGGGCTGCGGCGGCGACAAGCCTACCGGGCGAGGCAGGACCGTCCGTCAGATCGCGTCCCAGACCAGGACCTCGAGCGGCGTTGGATTATAGCCGTTGCAGGGGTTGTTGAGTTGCGGGCAGTTGGACAGCAGCACGATGACGTCCATGCAGGCCCGCATCTCGACGTATTTTCCCGGTCCGCTGACGCCGTCGGCGAAGGTGAGGCCGCCTTCGGGCGTTACCGGGACCTTCATGAAGAAGTTGATGTTGTGGGTGATGTCCCGCTTGGTCAGCTTGAATTCGTCATGTTCGGCTATCGCCAGCAGCCAACTGTCGCGGCAGGCGTGCATCGTCCTCTTGTCGAGCGCGTAGCGAACGGTATTTGACTCTGTCGCGCATGCGCCGCCGAGCGTGTCGTGATATCCGACAGTGTCCGCGACGATTTCGAGCATCAGTTTGCACTCGGTCGAAAGCAGCCTGGAGCCGAGCCCGAGGTAGATGTTGCCTTGGCTGCGAATGGTATCGACCGCGCTGTAGCGCTCGGCCGGGTCTTCGGCGCTGAAGAACAACACGTCGGCGGCCTGATTGCCCTCGACATCGACGATCCGGAAGATTTGATCCTTGGCGACGCGGCCGATCCAGTAATCGCCCGCGCCGACGACCTTGCGATACGTGGCGGTGTCGGGCGCTAACACGCTTTCCTTCAGCATGTATGGGCTCCCGGGCCGGCGCCACACATGTGATAAAGCTCGTTGTTCTGAAATCCGCGTTGGTTTTCTGGCCGAAAATTACGGCAGTAATCGTCGGCGGCGACCGGTTCGGCCTTGCTGAATTGCAGCGTGACGGGCTTTCGCGGGTAGGCGCCTGGCGGGTACATCGGATGCGGGCAGGTGTGCATCAGCACCAGCGTATCCATCTCGAACCGCAGTTCGACCGTTGAGCCGGCCGCTGAATGGGCCGGGTCGAAAGTCAGCGCGCCTTTCGCGTCCGGCGCGACCTTGCTGAACCAGTTGACGTTGGCGGCCAGATCGCGGCGGCCGAGCCCGTATTTGCCGGCTTCGACCAGGAAGGCGTCGTGGCCGTTCTGTGTCCAGTCGTTGCGGGCGTCCTGATAGCTCTTCGAGCCCCAGCGTTCGGCCACGAGCGTCTTGTTGGCATTGCCCGCGACGGTGTCGTGCCAGCCGATGCTGTCGCCGACGATCGAGCAGAAGATCCGGCCCATGTCGGAATAAAGGCAATGGCCCCGGGTCAGGCGGAAGGTGTGCTGACATTTTAGCGTGTCGGGGGCGTTGTAACGCTCCAGCGGATTTTGCGGATTATAGAACAGCATGCCGACATTGGCCCCGCCGTCGATATCAGTCATGCGCAGGAGCATGCCGCGCGGAGCGGTAAAGGACCAATGTTTGCCGCCCTCGATGACGGTCTGATAGAGCGGCGGCCTGTCGTTCATTGCGGGCCGGTTCGGTTTGCCTTGTAGACGATGACTTCGATCGGGGTCGGCTTCGAGCCGGCCGCCGGATTGAGTTCCTGCGGGCAGTTCGACAGAACCGCCAGTACCGGTCGTTCCGCCAGCAGTTCGACATAGTCGCCCGGCTTGGAGACGCCGTCGGCGATCACGACATGGCCGTCTTCCTTGAACGGCACACGCATGAAGAAATTGATGTTCGGGACGATCTCGGACGGACCCATCGCCCATTTCGACAGTTCGGCGATAAAATTAGCGCGGCAGCTCTGGGTCTTGACGACGTTATAACGCACCAGGTCGATTTCGTTGCTGCAACAGCCGGCCAGCGTGTCGTGGAAGCCGCAGGTATCCTCGACCACCGTGAACAGCACCTTGGCGAGGTCGGAGTAGATCTTGCAGCCTTTGGTGATGTAGAGCGACTTGTTGAGCTTGATGGTGTTGGGCAGGTTGATGCGGTCGAGCGGTAGATCGGCGGAGTAGCACAGGAAGTCGACGGCCTGCTGGCCTTCGAGATCGACGATGCGCAACCGCTCGCCGGTTTCGATGCGCCGCGACCAGCGGCCGCGCGCCGGCACGATTTCACGGCTGACGATGGCCGAGGCGTCGTCGGCGAGGGGGGCGGCGGTCATGGCGGTTCTCCGAAAGGGGGCGGCGGTTGGTCTTTGCGATCGACGGGTTCAGTTGTTGCGCGCGGCGTAGCGCATCAGGAACTGGCGCGCGCGCTCGGTTTCGGGCGCGGCGAAGAATTTCTCCGGCGCGCCGGTCTCGACGATCTGACCGGCATCCATGAACACGACCCGACTGGCGACGTCGCGGGCAAAGCCCATCTCGTGGGTGACCACCACCATCGTCATGCCGTCGCGCGCCAGGTCCTGCATCACCGAGAGCACCTCGCCGACGAGTTCCGGATCGAGCGAACTGGTCGGCTCGTCGAACAGGATGATGTCCGGCTTCATCGCCAGCGAGCGGGCGATGCCGACCCGCTGTTTCTGGCCGCCCGACAGCCGGGCCGGGAAGCTGTCCATCTTGTCGGCGAGGCCGACCCGTTGAAGCAGGGTTTCCGCCGTCCGTTTTGCCTCGGCCTTGTCCTGCTTGAGGACATGGACCGGCGCCTCCATGACGTTTTGTAGGACGGTCATGTGCGGCCAAAGCGCGAAGTGCTGGAAAACCATGCCGATACGGGTGCGCATTGCGGCAAGGTCCTTGTCGCTCATGCGCAGGCTGCTGCCCGGCCGGATGCCGACCGGCTGGCCGTTGAGCAGCACCATGCCGCCGTCCGGCTCTTCCAGCCAGTTCATGCAGCGCAGTAGCGTCGACTTGCCGGAGCCGGACGGCCCCAGCAGGCAAACGGTTTCGCCTTTGTGGATTTGCAGGCTGATATCGCGCAGGACGGTATTGGCGCCAAATTTCTTGGAGAGCCCCCGGACCTCGAGGACAACGGGCGGTTCGCCGGTCGAGACGGCGGCGGCTTCGATGGGTTGCTGCATTAGCGCCGTTCCTCGGCAAAGCGATTGACGTATCCGACCGTGCTTTCGATGGTCACGCAGGTTATCCAGTACAGAATGACGGCGGCGACGAAGGAGGCGAACGGCACGAAATAGGTGGTCTGCAACGACGTCGCCTCGTGGGTGAGCTCGGCGACGGCGATGACGGTGAGAAAGGCGCTGTCCTTGACGATTTGGATCAACTGATTGCCGATCAACGGCAGCGCCGAGAACATCACCGGCGGCAGGATGATGCGGCGGAACAGACCCCAGCCGCTGAAGCCGAAGGCATGGCCGGCCTCGATCAGTTCCTTTGACAGGTTCGACCAGGCGGCGCGCAACAGTTCGGCCATATAGCCGGCGTGATAGAGAACGAGCGCGGCGACGCCGGCCCACCAGTTGTCGAGCTGTATGCCGAAACTTGGCAGGCCGAAATAGAGCAGATAGGCGAACAGCAGGAAGGGCACGCAACGCATGGCGTCGACATAGGCTGTGGCCATCATCACGAAGCCGCGCCGGCCCGACATCAGCGGGATGGTCAGTAGGGTGCCGATGAGCAGCGAGCCGGCCGCGCCGATGGCGACGATGATCAGGGTGTTCTGGAACCCGATCAGGATCATGTCCCGATGTTGCCAGACGATTGAAAATCCGTTCATCAGTGCGCTCCGGCCAGGGCGTAGCGCCGTTCGACAGTCCGTTGCATAGTCACGAAGGCGAAGACGATCAGGCTGTACAGCACCAGCGCGACGACGAAGGGCGGCAACGGCTCATAAGTCCGCGCGCCGACCCGGATCGCCGCCCGCGTGATTTCGACGATGCCGATGACGGCGACCGCCGGGGTTGCCTTGACCTGCAAGGTCATTTCGTTGACCAGCGCCGGCAGGCTCGTGTGAATGATATGCGGCAGAACGATATGGCGAAACCGCAAGCCGCGCCGCATGCCGAAGGTCAGGGCGGCGTCGTATTGGTCTCGCGGGAAATTCACCAATGCGTTGCGCCAGATCTCGGTATTGAACGCAGCGGTGCTGACCGTCAGCGTCAGAATGCCAGCCGGAACGGGTTCCAGCGAAATGCCGACGACCGGCAGCGCATAGAAAACCAGCAGCGCCAGCGTGACGGTCGGACAAGTCCGGATCACGCTAACGTAGCCGATCACCAGTTGATTGAGGACGGGCAGGCGGGACCAGCGGATAAGCGCCAAGCCGAGACCGAGCGGCACGCCGAGCACGATGCTGACGAGGGACAAAGAAACCGTCGCCAGCGCACCGTAAGCGATGCTGTAATAGTCGTAGCTTGTCACGTGTCGCCGATCCCGCCTGCTGCCGTTGCCTACTTGGCGCTTTCAGCCATGTCCTTGAAGCTGGTGCCGAACCACTTTTCCTGGAGTTCGTACATCTTGCCGCTCTTGCGGACGGCCAGAATGGCGTCGTCGATCGCCTTGGCGAAGTCGGTATTGCCCTTCTTCATGGCCCAGGCGATGTAGACCGGCTTGGCGATGCCTTCGCCGAGCGCGAACACGCTGGACTTTTCCTTGACCAGCGACCGAAGGTTGATTTCGGTGTTGACCACGGCGTCGGTCCGGCCGAGCGCCAGATCCTGATAGGCTTCCGGGTTGGACGGATACTCGACGATCTTCTTCAGACCGGCGCCGCCCTTGGCCTTGAGGCTGGCGTCGAAGGCCTTCAGTTCGGCGAGCATGGCCGAGCCGGCCTGGGCACCGACTGTTTTGCCGTTGAGGTCGCTGCCCTTCTTGATGCTTGAGCCGGCCTTGGTGGCGAAGAAGGTCGTCGATTGCGCGACCGGGCTCGAGAACTCGAAAGCCGGCTTGCGCACTTCGGTCACCAGAACGGCGGTGACGGCGATGTCGTATTTTCCGGTGGTCACGCCGGGCAGGATGCCCGACCACGGCAGGATCTGCTGCTTGATTTCGAACGGCAGCTTCTTTTTGACTTCGGCCAGAAGGTCGTTGTCGTAACCCTTGGAAACGCCGTCTTCCATGAATTCGAACGGCTTGAAGTCGTCTTCGGTGACGGCGGTCGCATAACCGTGGGCCTTGATGTCCTTGAGGCCTTCGGCGTGCGACGGAATTGCCGTCGCGGTGAGCGTGATGCCGGCCAATGCGATGGCGGCGAGAGCGACGGTGGGAAGCCGCCGAAGCGCCGCACGGCGGTTCAGGCGGACAAATGCGAGATCGGTCATAGAATGCCTCGTTGGTTGGCCAAGCCTTGTGCCTGGGGCGTCGTGTGACCGGATTTCCGTCGGTCCCGGCCGACGATGAAGTCGCCATCAAACGCCATGGCACATTCACCAAAGACAGGGGCTTGCGCCGCCGAAACATCCAGTCGTCGCGTAAGCTTGCAAGCGGTATGCCAGCGTTGTCGGGCGTTCCGCCCGTCCGTGGGGGCGGCAGGCCCCGATTTTGCAAAAGCGTCGCAATGGCGGCTTCGCTGGCGTCGGTTACATCCGCAACGAAACCGCTTGGGCAGCGTCCGGCAAATTCGTCAGTATCATGATCATCAGTATAAGGACGAATGCCCAAATGGACGCCGTAGCCTGCTCGCTATGTATGCACCGGTAGCGCCAAACCGCGGGTCGCGTACACGGTTGCGCGTTTGTGGGGCAAAGCTGTCTGGCACAGGACTTGCGAACCGTGCGGACATGTTCGGAAGCGTGCGGCAAAGGACCGGCGCGAGCCGGTGATACTGGAAAGATTGCTGCGGCCAAGCCCGACCGCGCGGCGCGGCGGAAAGATGGAAGTTCGGCTTTATGAGCGAGACTAACGGCAAACGCGCGGGCGTCGGTTCATCCGTTTTGCGTTTGGAGGACGACCGCTATCTGCGCGGCCGCGGTCGGTTCATCGCCGATATCCGGTTACCGGCCATGTTGGATGTTGCATTCGTGCGCAGTCCGCTCGCGCATGCGCGGGTACGCGGCATCGGCAAGCCGCAAGGTTTCGAGGACAAGGTCTTCGTGATGACCGACCTCGACGGCGTCCAGGGCATTCGCGCCGATTCGGGATTGCCGGGATTTCGCAGTTCGGTGCAGCCGATTCTGGCGAGCGACAAAGTGCGCCATGTCGGCGAGCCGCTGGCGGCTTGCGTTGCCGAAAGTCGCGCCGAGGCCGAGGACATCGCCGACATGGTGTCGCTCGATCTCGAGGAATTGCCGGCGGTGGTCGAGATGACCCGCGCCCGCGATCCGGGTGCGCCGCTGGTTCACGAAAACTGGTCGGAGAACGTCTTTCTTGAAACCGCCGTCGATACCGACTTCGAAAAATCGGTGAAGGATGCCGCCGTGAAGGTGAAGCGGACGTTTCGCACCGCGCGCCAGAGCATGGCGCCGATGGAAGGCCGCGGCGTCGTCGCTTATTGGGATAATCAGGCGCAGCAGATCGTGGTTTATACCTCGACGCAGATGCCGCACATTGTGCGCAATGGCCTGGCCGGCTGCCTCGGTCTCGATCAGGGCATTGTCCGGGTGGTCGCGCCGGATGTCGGCGGCGGTTTCGGTTACAAGGGCATCCTGCTCGGCGAAGAAGTGTGCCTGGCTTACCTGGCGATGAAGCTGAAGCGGCCGGTGCGCTGGATCGAGGATCGGCGCGAGCATCTGACCGGCAACGCCAATTGCCGGGAACATCATTACGAGATCACCGGCTACGCGGCCGCCGACGGGAAACTGCTGGCGATCGATTGCGACGCGATTGTCGATTCCGGCGCCTATTCGGCTTATCCGTTTTCGGCCTGTCTGGAGGCCGCGCAGGTCGCCAGCATTCTGCCGGGGCCCTATCAGTTTCCCGGCTATCGCTGCCGGACCTGGTCGGTCGCCACCAATAAGCCGGCGATCCTGCCGTTCCGCGGCGTGGCGCGCACCGGCGTTTGCTTCGCGCTCGAGGTGCTGCTCGATTCCATCGCCCGCGAACTCAATTTGCCGCCCGAAGAGGTGCGCCGCAAAAATCTGGTTCGTCCGGAGCAGATGCCTTTCGTCAACATCACCAAGAAGATCTTCGACAGCGGCGATTACGTCGAATGCCTCGATCGCGCGGTGACTGCGCTCGATCTGCCGGCGATCCGCGCCCGTCAAGCGGCTGGCGAGGCCGATGGACGCAGAATCGGCGTCGGACTGGCGATTTTCTGCGAGCAGGGCGCGCATGGCACGTCGGTCTATTCGGGGTGGGGCATTCCGATGGTGCCGGGCTTTGAGCAGGCGACGGCCCGGCTGACCCCGGACGGCGGACTGGAATTGCGCGTCGGTGTGCAAAGCCATGGCCAGAGCCTGGAGACGACGCTGGCACAAGTCGCCAATGAAGTGCTGGGGATTGCGCCGCAACGGGTCAAGCTGGTGCACGGTGACACCGCGCTCACGCCTTATTCGACCGGCACCTGGGGTTCGCGTTGCGCCGTGATGGCGGGCGGTGCGGTGGCGGCGGCCTGCGATGTTCTGGCCGGCCGTATCCGCAAGATTGCCGGTCATCTTCTGCAGGCCGATCCGGAGTCGGTCGTGCTGGCCGATGGCATGGCGCGCGCGGCGGGCAGTGAAATCGCGCTCAAGGATATCGGCGCGGCCTGGTATCTGCGGCCGCAGGACTTGCCGGCCGATGTTGATCCGGCCGGGCTCGAAGCCACGCAAGGTTACAAGACCCAGCGCGACACCGGCACTTTCTCGTATGCCTGCCACGCTGCGGTGGTCGCGGTTGATACCGAGACAGGGGCGATTGAGATCCTCGACTATAAAATTGTCGAGGACGGCGGTGTGCTGATCAATCCGATGGTGGTCGATGGCCAGGTCTATGGTGGCGCGGCTCAGGGGATCGGCACCGCGCTTTATGAAGAAATGCGCTACGACGAAACCGGGCAGCCTTTGGCCGCGACCTTCGCCGACTATCACTTGCCGGGCGCTTGCGAAATGCCGGTCATGACCGTCGATCATATGCAGTTTCCGTCGCCGATCAGTCGTTTCGGCCAGAAGGGTATCGGCGAGGGCGGCGCGATCGGACCGCCGGCGGCGATCGCCAATGCGGTCAACGATGCCCTGGCACCGCTGGGCGTCGAGGTCGACGCCCTGCCGATGACGCCGTTCCGGGTGCTGGCTCAATTGGCGCGAGGCCTCAACAAGTCGGAGCAGGCCGCATGAAACCCGTTCGTTTCGATTATGCCGCGGCCCCGGATGCTGCGACCGCTTGCTCGCTGTTGACGCAGAGTGTTGCCGCCAAGCCGATCGCCGGCGGCCAGTCGCTCGGGCCGATGCTGAATTTGCGACTCGTCCGGCCTGACGCTTTGGTCGATATCTCGCGGGCAAGCGATTTGCGCGGCGTTCGCGATGAGGGCAATGCGATTGTCTACGGCGCCGCGGTGACCCACGCCGAAATCGAGGACGGTGCGGTGCCCGATGCGACGCCCGGCTGGCTGGCGTCGGTGGCGCGGCGGATCGCCTATCGCGCGGTGCGCAATCGCGGCACCATCGGCGGCAGTCTGGCGCATGCCGACCCGGCGGCCGATTGGGTCAATGTACTGACCGCGCTTGACGCCAGCGTCGTCCTGACCCGGTCGCTCGGCACGCGGACCGTCGCTCTCGCCGAGTTTTTCACCGGGCCGTTTGCTACCGTGCTGGCGCATGACGAGATCGTTACCGGCGTCCGTGTGCCCAAGCGTGGCGCGGCGGCGCGCTGGGGTTATTGGAAATTCTGCCTGAAGGTCGGCGATTTCGCCAAAGCCAGCGCGGCGGTGTTGATCGATCCGGAACGGGGCGAGACGCGGATATTACTCGGCGCGATCGAGAAGCCGCCGATCCTGTTGTCGGACGCGTCGGCGATTTTGGCCGGCAGAATGCCGCTCGCGGCGGTCGTCACCGATGTGGCGCCGCATCTGTCCTACGATTCACATGCTTTGCATGTTGCCGCGCTTCGTCGCGCGATTGCGTTGGCGACGGCGAGCGGTGAGGTGGCGGCATGACGGCGTTGACCCTGAGCGTTAACGGCGTCGAGGTGACGCGCGACGTCGAGCCGCGCACTCACCTTGCCGATTTCGTGCGCGAGAACCTGAACCTGACCGGCACGCATATCGGCTGTGAGCATGGCGTCTGCGGCGCTTGCACGATGATCGTCGACGGCCGGCCGGTGCGTTCCTGCCTGAGCTATGCGGTATCTTGCGCCGGCGCCGACGTCCGAACGCTGGAATCCTTCGATAATGATCCAGTCGTTGGCCTGCTGCGCGACGCGTTCAGCCGTCACCATGCGCTGCAATGCGGTTATTGTACGCCCGGCATGCTGGCGACCGCTTTTGATATCGTGACGCGCTTGCCGGAAGCCGACGAGACGCGGATTCGCGAAGAGCTTTCCGGCAACCTGTGCCGTTGTACCGGTTACGTTGGGATCGTCGCGGCGATCCGCGACGTCTTGGCGCGTGGTCCGCATGCCCGCACGGTCGAGCCGGTGGCGCGCGGAGTGTCGCCGCGGGCGGTCTCAGGCTGGACCGATGCAACAAAGGTGGCCGCTGGCGATGCGGCTACGGCGACGTTCGCCGTTCCAGTGCCGGAACGGATCGACGGCGGCCAGACGTTGAGCCGGTCGATCCCGGTGCCGGTCTCAGTCGAGCGGCTATGGGCCACGCTTCAGGATATCGAGACCATCGCCAGGTGTCTGCCGGGCGCGTCGATTGAAAGGATCAATCCCGATGGTTCGGTCGAAGGCGCATTCGCGGTCGCGATCGGTCCGATGAAGGCGCGCTTTGCCGGCACCGCGCAGGTCGCCTACGACGCAAGTTCGCGCAGCGGCACGGTCCGCGGCGCCGGTGGCGACGGCATCAGCCGCTCGCGCGCCGATGGCGCCATTCGCTTCGCCGCCGTAGCGGCGGGAGACGACGCCTCCCGTCTCGATATCGACATGACCTACAAGCTCAGCGGTCCGCTGGCGCAGTTCGGCCGGCCAGTGGTGGTCGCGCATGTTGTCGACCGCATGCTGGGTGAGGTGGCGGCCAATCTGGCGCGGGTGAGCGAGGGCGGCGTGGCGACGGCATCGGCCCCTATTGGCGGCATCGGCTTCGTGTTAGGCACTGTGCTGGCGATGCTGCGCCAGTTATTGATCAAGGACGGAAAATAGCGGGGCGCGAGCGGTTCAATCGAAGAGGCATCATGCTGGAGAAAACCAAACAAGGCCGGGATAGCGCGCCGCGCGGGGACGACTGGCACGGCAAGCCGTTGCAGGAGCGTCCCGGCTTTCTGATCCGCCGGTTGCACCAGATTCATGTCGCCTTGTTCATGGAAGAATGCGCCGGCGAAAGCATCACCCCGGTGCAGTACAGCATTCTGACCGCGCTCGACCATATCGGCGCTGCCGAGCAGATCGTGCTGTCGGGTGCGGTCGGTCTCGACACCACCAATGTCGCCGACGTGCTGGCCCGACTCGAGCGCCAGAAGATGATCAAGCGCCGGATGTCGCCGCGCGACAAGCGGATGAAGATCGTGTCCCTGACCGACACTGGCCGGGCACTGTTGCAGCGCATCGACGCCGGCGCCGCCCGCGCCCATGAGCGCACGCTGGCCGCGTTAAGTCCGACAGCGCGCGCCCGCTTCATGCGCGATCTCGAAACGCTGGTCGAAGCCAACAATGACCTCAGTCGGACGCCGGTCGGTACGCGCTGAGATGCCAAGCGGAACGACGGGTGGGCAGAGCGGTTCAGCGGGCGCTGAGATCCCAGACCTGGCGGTTGCCGCCGGGCGGGTTGCGGTTGACGGCATTGGCGTCGACTTCGATGGCGTCACCGGTGATGCGCGCCGGATAAAGCTTCAGCGCCGCGACATTGCGCCAGCCAGCCGAGACCGCGCCGTCGTCGAGCGCGAAAGAGGCGAGATGGCGGGGACAGACCAGCCGGCCCTCCTCGATCCGGCCTTGCGACAGGTCGGCTTTCTCGTGGGGGCACATGCCCTGAAAGGCGTAGATCGCGTTGCCGCGCCGCGCCAGCACCAGCGCATGGCTCTCCAGCATGACGCGCAGCATGCCGCCGTCCGGCAAGGTATCGACGGTGGCAACCGCGATGTAGCGGGGCGGGGCGGATTGGCCGGTCGTATTCAATGTCATGTTCCCGAAATTTCTCGATGAGGTCGACTTTGTCCGGTCAAGCCACGCGCCTGTCGTTCGAACGCTTTCTGGCTGCCGTGCCGCAACTCGATGGCTGCGCGCCGCTTGCGTCGTCGGTTGCGTTGCCGGACAGAACTTTATTGCACGCCGGACCGCCGTTCCAGACGGGCGTTGCATTGCCGCCGCCGGTTCGCAACGCGGCGGCCAATGCCGCGCAATTCGAAGGTTGGGCGTCGGATTTTGACACGGCCTGCACCGCCCTGGCGCGCGGCGATATCCGGCTCGCGCCGGCACAGGACTTCGGCGTGGTCACGCCTTTGGCTTTCGTGGTGTCGCCGTCGATGCCGGTGTTGCGGATGATGGACGCTGCGGGAAGCGCGGTCGTGCGCTATTCGCCGGTGAATGACGGACCGCCACCGGCGGCGCTGCGGTTCGGCAGCCGGCATGAGGGGCAGATGGATCGCCTGGCGCTGATCGGCCGGATCAGCCCGGCGCTGAATGAAGCCTTGCGCGATGCGATCCCGCTGCTGCCGATTTTGCGCGCCGGGCTTGATGGCGGCGACGATCTGCACGGTCGCGTGTCGGCCGCCAACGCCGCTTTGGCCGACGTACTGGCGTCGCGGCTGTCGGGCGAGGCGCGCGATTACCTGACGCTCGCCAATCAATTCGTGCTCAATGTCATCATGGCGGCTTGCGCGGTGATGATCGGCGCGGGGGGCGGTATCGCGGACAGCCGTCTGGTGACGGTGGCCGGCGGCAACGGTATCGACTTTGGCTGGCAACTGGCTGGAATGCCGGGCGTGTGGCGGACAGCGGCTGCCGTGCCGCCTGCCGGTCCGCATTTTCCGCACACCGCCGGACGGCCGTTTCTGCCGGCCATCGGCGACAGCGCGGTGATCGATGCCTGCGGTTTCGGTGCGGCGGCCTTGCGCTATGCGCCGGAGATTATCGCGGCGTTGCGCGGCTCCGTGGACGACGGTTATTTCACCGTCTCCGCCAGTGCCGGATTCATCGGTCCGCATCCGGCCTTTCCGTCCGGCCTCAGGCTCGGCCTCGATATCGATCATCGCGGATCGCTACACGGCGTCATGCTGGCGGCGGTCGACGCTGACGGCGAGGCCGGCCTCATCGGCCGCGGTGTCGCGCCTTGGCCGCGTTAGCGCTTTAACTTCAGGTCGCGGTATCCGCCCTTCATCCCCGCAAAGAGCGGGGATGAAGGGAAATTCTCAAGCCGCGATCGCGTCGGGGATCAGCGGCGAGTCGCTGTCGTGGCGGGTGCCCTCGCGCAGGCAGAACACCGGCCGGATCAGCTTGTCGGAGACGACCTCGACGCCGCTGTTGTCCGACAGCTTGAACTTGCCGTTGAGAACTTCGAGCACGCTGACATCGGCGGTACGGCCGACCTTGAGCGCGCCGATTTCGTCTTCCAGATTGACCATCATGGCCGGGTGCGACGTGACGGTCGCGACGATTTCCTCAAGCGTCATGCCGAGCGCCAGCAGTTCGGTCATGGCGATGGTCAGGCTGAACGGCGCGATGCCGAAGAACGGATTTTCCTCGCGGACGTTCTTGTCCATGCCGGCCGGCGGCACCTTGACGTTATAACCATGCAGGTCGGCGCCGAGCGTGAACGGCCGGACGCCGGCGTCGAGCACGCGCTTGGCAACCTCGAAGCTGAAATGCGAGCCATGGCCGACATCGACCCGCACGCCGCGCGCGATGGCTTCGAACACGATCGGGTGGACTTCGCCTTCCTTGTTGACGAAACCGCCGGGATGCCGCGTGAACGGATGGGCGAGAATGTCGCCCGGCCGCATGATCGGCACCAGTTCGCGGATCAGTTCGTCGGCGTCCGGCACCGGGCCTTCCTCGAGGCTCGGCCACAACTGGCCAAGGTGAATGTAAAGCGGCAGGCCGGTCTGGTCGGCGATGACCCGGCCGGTTTTGATGACGTCGAGGCCCCAGCGCGACTGGCCGCCGATCTCGGCATGGGCCTTGATGCCGCGCACGATGTCGAGATTTTCCTTGGCGACGCGCACGGTATGTTCGACGTTGACGCCGGTCGGACCGTAGAGGTCAGGGTACAGATGGCCTTCAAGGCCGCCAACCAGGTAGCAGGAAATGAAGCACAGTAACCGGCTCTTCGAGGTTTCGGCGAGGTAATGCCGGAAGCCGCCGAGCGTCATGCAGCTCGGGCCGCCCTGATCGATCAGCGTGGTCACGCCGGAGCGGACGCCGACCATGTCGGGATTGAGACCAAAGCGCCCGGTCACATGCTCGTAGACATGGGCATGGGTGTCGATCATGCCGGCGGTCACCAGCTTGCCGTTGACGTTGACCTTTTCGCGCGCCGGCGCCTGCGACAGGTCGGGCTCGACAGCGGCGATCTTGCCGCCGGCGATGGCGACATCGTAGCGGCCGTTCAGTCCGGTCGCGGGGTCGATGACGGTGCCGCCGGACAGGACGAGATCGTAAGGAAACTGGGCAGTGTTCATGGCCGTACCTTCAAGGGTTATGCACACCGGAGGGCCGGGCCGTTCGCGGCCGCTGCCGTCCGGCTGTCGCCGCGCCGGAATATTCGTCAGTATACCGATAAACTGGCCCGCCGCGCATGTCGAAATAAATGGCGGCATTGCGCAAAAATACGGCAGCGGTAACCGGCTTTTCGGCGTGGCAATCGGCCGTTCCGCCGCGGCGTCACGGGCGATTGCCGCGTTCAGGGAACCTCGGGTTCGGTTTCGGAAATGGAAAGCCAGCCGCCTTCGCCTCGTTCGAACAAGGGACAGCCATAGACGGCGCGTACTGCCAGTGGCGGTTCATATGCGTTGACCGGTGTCTGCCAGCGGTTTGTTTGCTTCATGGCGACCACCATGCCGGCGATGTCGACTCCGGCTTTTCGCAGCAGACGAACGGCGGCGACGGCGGTTGCGCCGCTTGAAATCGCATCGTCGACCAGGACGATGCGCCGGCCTTCGACCAAAGGCAGCAGGTTCGGGTCGAGCCGCAGCAGCTTGCCGGCCTCGGGGCTGGTGATCGAAGTGACCGGTTCCGACAGCGCGTCGTCGTACCAGAACTTGCGTGAATAACCGAGCGGGACGTAGCGTGGCTGGCCAAGCCGTTCGGCGACCAGCGCGGCAAAGGCGAGGCCGAGGGTCGGCAGGCCGACCAGAATATCGGCATTAAAGGCACGCGCCTGGGTCGCCATGTGGTCGGCCAGTGCGGCGACGACACGATGAGACGCCTGATTGGCGATCAGCGACGCGACGGCGCGTCGGTTGTCCGGCAGTTGGCGGAGCGGCAGCACCAGGAAACGGCCGCAGGGCAGCCGGACCGGATAGCCGTAGCGGTAAGGCGGCGTCGCTGAAAAGCGCGCGGGAATGTCCGGCGTCAGGTCTTGCCAATAACCGGTCGTCGGTTCGGTAAAGAAAGATTCGCCGGTCATGCTGAGACGCTGGACTGGGCGCGATGCAGCATCCGCCCGATCAGATTGAGCAGGATTTGCGCCGCCAGAATAGCGGTCGAGCCGGTGTGGTCGTAGTCGGGGGCGACCTCGACCAGATCGACGCCAACGATGGTGCCGCGGTTGACGATGCCTTCCAGCAGTTCCAGCACTTCGTAATAGGCGAAGCCGCCGTGGCTCGGCGTACCGGTACCCGGCGCGATCGAGGGATCGAAGCCGTCGATATCGATCGTCACGTAGTAGCGCTTGCCGGCCGGAATGCGCGCCAGAACCGCCTCATTGCCGAGCTTGCGGATTTGCCGGACGCTCAGGATTTCCGAGCCCATCCGCCGCGCGTCGTCATAGCCTTCGCGCGCGGTCGACGACACGTTACGAATGCCGAGCTGCGTCAACCCGGTGACATAAGGCTTCTCGGCGGCGCGCCGCATCGGGTTGCCGTGGCCGTAGCGCACGCCGTGTCGTTCATCGACGAAGTCGAGATGAGCATCGAACTGGATGAGGTGGATCGGCTCCTGATCGTCGAAGGCGTTGATGCAGGGAATGTTGATCGAGTGATCGCCGCCGAGCACGACCGGAATGGCCTTGGCCGCCAGGATTTTGCGCACGCCATGCTCGATCGCGCGGTGGCTGCCGATGGTGTCGGTATGGATGATGTCGGCGTCGCCGATGTCGACAATGCGGGTCTTGTCGGCCGGCAGGTAAGTGACGTCGTTCTCGTGGTCGTAGGCGCCGGAATGACCGAAGGCAAACAGCGTCGAGGCCTCGCGGATCGCGCGCGGCCCGAAGCGCGCGCCGGCTCGCCATTGCGTGCCGAAATCATACGGCGCGCCGAGCACCGCCACGTCGGCGTCGATCTTGTCCCAATCCTGGCAGATCGGGTACTTGCCGAACGTGCAGAATCCGACAAAAGGCAAATCGAGGCGTCCGCCTACGTAGCCGTGGCTCATCCTTCAAGTCCTTTGCTGGCCGAGGGCGAATCCGCCGACGGAGATAAAGCCGGCTCACGCGCGGCCCCGCTGGCGGCGGTCTTGCAAGAATGAGTCCGGTTTGCAATCCGGATTGTGCCGCCGCCCGCCGGGGATCAGGCGGCGGTGCCGAGATAGGCCGCGAGGACCGCCGGATCGTTAAGGACAACCTCGGGGCGGCCCTCGGCGAGGGTGCGGCCGTAATCGAGCACGTGAACGCGGTCGGCCAGATCGGAAATCATCTGCATGTCGTGTTCGATCCACACGATGGTGACGTTCAGCTCGTGTTTGATGCGCAGGATGAAGCGCGCCAGATTTTCACGCTCTTCCCGGTTGAGCCCGGCCGAGGGCTCGTCGAGCAGCAGCGTTGTCGGCTCCAGCGCCAGCGCGCGGGCAAATCCGACGATCTTCTGCAAGCCAAAGGGCAGCGCGCCGACCGGCGCATGGCGATAGCGCTCCAGTTCGACGACGTCGATGATCCGTTCGACGGCTTCGCGATGCGCGATTTCGGCGCGTTTGACGCTGGGTAAAAACAGCATTTCGGCAAGCGGATGGGTGCCGATGCGCGCATGCCGCCCGGTCAGCAGGTTTTCCAGCACGCTCATCTGGGCGAACAGCTCGCCGTGCTGAAACGTGCGGGCAAGGCCTTGGCGCGCGATCTGGTGCGGCTTTAGTCCGAGGATATCCTGGCCGCGAAAGCGGACGGCGCCGGTGCCGCGATAGATACCGCTGATACAATTGAGCGCGCTGGTTTTGCCGGCGCCGTTCGGGCCGATCAGCGCGAACAGTTCGCCGGTCTCGACCGCGAACGACACGTTGTCGAGCACGGTAAGGCCGCCGAAGCGCAGGGACAGATTGTCGACCGCAAGTTCAGCCATACCACCTCCGCGACCGGCGATATTGCTTGACGTCACGGTAGGAGCGGCGCGCCGTCGTGCTGTCTTGACCGTTTCCGTCACTCTGGCCGAGATAGAACTCCTGCACGTCCTGATGACTGTTCAGTCGCTCGCGATCGCCGTCGAGCACGATGCGGCCGTTTTCCATGACATAAGCGTAATCGGAGATGCTCAAGGCCACGGCCGCGCTCTGTTCGACCAGCAGGATAGCGATGCCGAGCTGGTCGCGGATCATGATCAGGCGGCGCGTCAGGTCCTGGACGACCACGGGCGCCAGTCCCAACGACAATTCGTCGATCATCAGCAGCCGGGGCCGGCACATCAGCGCGCTGGCGATGGCGAGCATCTGACGTTCGCCGCCGGACAGCAGGCCGCCGACACGGCCGCGCAGATCGGCGAGCCGTGGGAAGAATTGATAGATCTGGTCCTCGAGGCGGCGCTTGTCGGCGGCACGTGGCACGGGCGCGGCCAGATTTTCGGCGACCGTCAGGTTCTGGAAGACCTTCTCGCGCTCAGGCACCAGAACGACGCCGCGCCGGGCGATCTCGTGCGGTGGACGATTTTCAATACGGTGGCCATCGAAGGTGATCGCGCCTTCGGTGACGCGCGCGTCGTCGAGTCCGAGAAAACCGGATATGGCGCGTAGTGTGGTCGATTTGCCGGCGCCATTGGTGCCGAGCAGGGCGACGATCTGGCCGTCGCGGACCGACAGCGAGATGCCTTGCACCGCGGTAATGGCGCGTTTGTAGACCACTTCGGCCTTCTCGACGCTGAGCAGGACGGAGCTCATTTGCGGGCTCCCGTCAGCGGGCGATACTTGAAGGGCCAGAGCAGGAAATAATTTTGCAGGCGGCGCCAGATGCCGACGAGACCGAGCGGCTCGAACACCAGAAACAGGATCATCACCACGCCGAAGGCGGTGTAATTGACCGCGAAAATATCGCCGGCAAATTTCTGGATATTGGGCAGCAAAGCGAGCAGCGACTCGATCAGGTAGGGAAACAGTGTCACGAAGGCCGCGCCAAGCAGGGCGCCGAGCAGCGATCCCATGCCGCCGATGATGATCATCGCGACGTACTGGATCGACAGGAACAGGTCGAAGGCCTCGATCGAGACGAACCCGCGGTAATAGGCAAACAGGCAACCGGCGACCGAGGTCATGCTGGAGGAAATCACGAAGACCAGCAATTTGTAGCCGGCGACGTTGATGCCGAGCGCCTCGGCCACGGTTTCGCGGGCGTGAACGGCGCGCCAGGCGCGGCCGCTGCTGCTTCGCAATAGGTTGATGCAGATCATGAGGCTCGCCGCCGCCGCCAGTAGCAATACGAAGTACCAGGCGCGGCCGTCGGTCAACTTGAAGCCGGCCAATGATGGCGGATCGATCAGGATGCCGGTGGAAAAGCCACGCTTGGTCTCATACTCGCCGCCGAGATAGATAACGATGAAGTGCAACGCCAGTGTGCTGACGGCCAGATAGAGGCCACGTAAGCGAAGCGATGGCAGACCGAAGATCAGACCGAGCAGGATTCCGGTCAATGCCGATGCTGGCAATGTGATCCAGAACGGCGCGGCGATTTCACGCGCGAGGATGCCGGTGGTAAAAGCGCCGGCCGCGATCAGCCCGGCGTGCCCCAGAGAAATCTGCCCGGCGTAGCCGGTTAGCAGCATCAGTGACAGGGCGCCGATTGAGGCAAGGAAGACCTGGCAGGCCAGATCGAGCAGGAACGGGCCGGCGATAAAGGGCAGGGCGATGGCAAGAGTGACAAGGATAGCAAGACTGATCCGCTCGGTGCGGGTCTGGATCAGCGCCAGATCCTGCCCATAACCGGTTCGGTAATAGCCGCTGGCGCGTGGGGTTGATCTAAACACGGTCGAGTTCCTCCCGCGTTCCGAACAAGCCCCAGGGCCGGACGATCAGCATCGCCAGCAGCACCAGGAACGGCACGACGTCGGATAGCAACGGATCGACGTAATAGATCAGCAACACTTCCGCGGTGGCGATAATCAATGCGCCGACCAAGCCGCCGGCCAGGCTGTCGAGCCCGCCGACCAGAGCCGCCGGGAACGCCTTGAGCGCAATGATCGGCATGCTTCCGGTCACGCCGGAATCGAGCGCCATGA
The DNA here is from genome assembly GCA_016124795.1 of Rhodopseudomonas sp. Taxonomy (GTDB): domain Bacteria; phylum Pseudomonadota; class Alphaproteobacteria; order Rhizobiales; family Xanthobacteraceae; genus Pseudolabrys. The sequence continues at coordinate 237,434 of WGNB01000001.1, forward strand.
GAATGCCGGCGAGCGCGCCGGTCAGCGTCGAGAGGCCCCAGGCCAGCGCGTAGACGGTATGAAGGTTGATCCCGCGTTGCGCGGCCAGCAGCGGGTTCTGGCCGGCGGCGCGCATGCGCATGCCCCAGCGGCCGAACCGCAGGAAACCGAACAGCGCGCCATAGACCAGGATATTGGTCGCGACCAATACGGCGGACCACAGCGAAATGTGACCGTCGCCGACGAGCGTTAGCGACGGATTGGCAAGATTCAGCGCTTGCGCCGGATATTGTTGCTGGGCCGACCAGACCAGAACGATAACGCCACGAATGAGAATGCCGAGGGCGACCGTGGTGAGAATGGCGGCCAGCACCATCTCTCCGGTCATCTTGCGCATCAGGAAGACATAGACCATCGCGCCGACCACGATGCTCAGGAGAACCGCCGCGCCGAGTGCGACCAGCGGATGGCCGGCAAACAGGGATGCCGTGGCCAGCACCAGATAGGCGCCGAGCATCATCAGTTCGCCATGCGCGAGATTGAGCACGCGGCTGACGCGGTAAATCAGCACATAGCCGCACGCGATCAGAGCGTAGATCGAGGCGAGGACGATAATATTGATGAAGAGCTGCAAGCCGGGCGCTTTCGGAGATTTCGGATGGACGGGCGCGCCGCGCGCCCGTCCTCGGCCATGAGTGAAGGTCTACTTGACGGTGTAGGTCTTCCAGTCCTGAACGCGGGTGATTTTGCCGCCCGACCATTTGTAAACCCGATAATCGACCCGGGTCCGGAAATGGTTGGTCTTGTTCCATTCGATGACGCCGCCGCGCAAACCTTTGGTGTCGAGCTTGAGGTTTTCGAGGGCGGTGCGGACCTTGGCGGCATCGGCCGGCCAGCCGGCGCTCTTCAGCGCGGCTTCGATCGCCATGCCGCCGATCCAGCCTTCGGTCATCATCGTTGCCGGATATTTGGAGCCGGCCGCCTTCGCCGCCGCTTCAATATCCTTGTGGATCGGCAGGCCGTCCTGAAACAGGGCATTGGCGCCGATCACGTAGAAGTTTTCATCCTTGAGGCGGGCGAGTTCGGCTTCCGATTCAAGATGCGCCCAGGCGATCATGTCGCCGGTCCAGCCCAGCTTGCGCAACGCTTCAAGCGTGCGGACCTGCGTCACCCAGGGTGCCCAGGAATAGACCCAGTTGGGCGCGGCGTTCTTGAGTTTGGTGGCGAAGGGGGTGTAGTCGGCGGTCGGTGGCGGGATCACCTCCTTGTCGACCGGCGTCATGCCCATGGTCTTGGCAAGACTTTCGGCATGGTCGATCTCGCCACGCGACAGCGGGATCGCCATCGCCGAAAAGCCGATCTTGATGTCGCCTTTAGCGGTCGCCTTGATGAAGTCGAGCGCGGCCTGGCTGTCGTAATTGGCGGCATAGCCGGTGGTGCAGAACTGCAGCGGATCGGCCGGCGGATAAACGCTCTTGGGACAAACGCCGCTGGCGAACAGCAAGGGGACGCCGGCGTTCTTGGTTTCCTGCATGATCGGCGCATAGGTCGACGACAGGCTGGCGTTGACGACCAGAATGGCCTTGTCCTGGGTGATCAGCTTCTTGGTATTAGCGGCGGCCTTCGATGGCTGGGCGCTGTCGTCTTCGAGAATGAGCTTGATCTTGTGGCCGTTGACGCCGCCGGCGCCATTGACGCGATCGATATAGATCCGCAGCGCGTCGACCGCCGGCGCATAGGTGCTGGATGGCGGGCCGGTCAGGGCGCCGGTGAGGCCCACCACGTAAGCGTCCTGGGCCGCGGCCGGCAGCGCCAATGCCAGCGTCATGCCGCAGGCGGATAGGGCTCCTAGCAAAGTCCTTTTGAACATGGCAGTCCTCCCGTTTTGTTTTCGTTGACGTCTTGATCAAGGCGCGGGCGTTACGATCCGAGGACGCCTCCCGCGCTGGCGGCGATCAGCCGCTCTTCGCTGTCGTCGTACATCGCTTCGACCAGCGCCTGGAATCGCTCGTACATCAGTTTGCGCTTGACCTTGCGGGTCGGCGTGACCGGTTCGCCGTCTTCCTCCGGATCGAGTGCTTTCGGCAATATGCGGAAGGTCTTGATCTGCTCGACGCGGGCAAGGCCGGCATTGGCCTTATCGATCTCGGCTCTGATCAGGTCTTCGATCCGGCGATGAGACGTCAGGCTGGTGAAGCCGGTATAGGCGACGTCATTGGCGCGCGCCCAATCGGCCACCATGTCGAATTCGATTTCGATGATGGCGGTGAGATATTTCCGGCCGTGACCGAAGACGACGGCCTCGGCGACATAGGGGCTGGCACGCAAGGCGTTTTCGATGAAGGACGGCGATATCGTTTTGCCGCCGGCGGTGACGATGAAATCGCGCGCCCGGTCGATCAATCGCAGCGCTTCGTCTTTCCATTCGCCGACGTCGCCGGTCCGCAACCAGCCATCGGCGCCTTTAACATCGCTGGTGGCGGCCTCGTTGCGCCAATAGCCTTCGAACAGGTCTTCGCTGCGCACCAGAATCTCGCCGTCTTCGGCCAGGCGGACCTCGCAGCCATCGACCGGCGTGCCGACATTGCCCGGCCGAGGGAAAGGGCCGCGCTGGCCGGCGATGATGCCGCCGGCTTCCTCGGTCTGGCCGTACATCTCGACGACGTTGACGCCATACATGTGCCAAAGCGCCATGGTCTCGGCCGGCAGCGCCGCGCCGCCACTGACCACCAGTTCAAGCTTGTCAAAGCCAAGTTTGTTGAGGATCGGCCCGAACACGCAAAGCCGGAGCACGGCGGCGACCGCGTTGTGCATCGCGGTTGCGGTGCCGTCCCAGCGGCGGCGGACCTGAGCGCGGGCCAATCGCAAGGCGAGGTCATAAAGGCTGCGCTTGAGCGGGCTGGAGTTGAGCATGCCGACAAGCACATGCGAGGCGTATTTCTGCAGATAACGCGGCACCGTAAACAGCACGGTCGGCGCGACCTCGAACATCGTGGTGGCAAGGTCTTCCGGGTCCTCGCCGAAATAGGGCACCAGTTGCGACATCAATGGCAGCGTGATGGCGGCATCGCGGCCAAGGACGTGGCACATCGGCAGATATATGACGGTGCGATGAACGCGGTCGCGCAACGTTGGATACTGGCTGACGACGGTATCGGTGGCGGCGAGGTGCTTGCCGTGGGTGACCAACGCTCCTTTCGGATGGCCGGTCGTGCCGGAGGTGTAGACGATGAAGGCCGGATCGTCCGACGACAGACTGGCGATTTGCGTTTCCAGCCAGGCGAGGTCGGCGGTCGTTCGGGTGGCCGCCAAGTCAGAGAACCGATGTAGTTTGTCATGCCGGTATCCGAACATTGCGGAATCGTCGAGCACCAGCACGGCGCGCAGATCGGGCAATTGTTCGGCAATGGGCAGGATCTTGTCGACGTATTCCTGGTCTTCCGCGATAAACAGGCAAGCACCGCCGTCGCGCATCTGGTACTCGACCTCGGCCGTCGATGCCGTCGGATAGATGCCGTAAACAATGGCGCCGAGCGATTGCGCGGCGAGGTCGCAAATCAGCCAGCCTTCGCAAACATCGCCCATGATGGCGACGCGCGCGCCGCGCTCGACGCCGAGGTCTCGCAACACCCGGGCGGCGCGCGCCACCAGCGTGGCGTAGTCGAGCCAACTGCGTTCGCGATAGAGGCCGAATTGTTTGGAACGGAAGGCAATCGAATGCGGCAGCAGCCGTGCCCGCTCGCATAACAGATGCGGGGCGGTGCTGCGGCGCAGGCGTTCACGCTCGACCCTCGCGGACGCGGCCATTGGGGGCTCTTTGTTCGCGTTTCCTCTGGTCTAATTCTATAGCTCAATCGAATTTGAAATTCTATAGCTTATTCGATTTCGGCCGCGATCAGCGCGACGGTCTGCGACCGGCCGGTCGCTTATCGACACCGTCGGTGACCAGCCGCGCGAATTCGGCGGCGAGAGTGGCCACGGAGAAATTTTCTTTGCCGTACCAACTCGATGCTGCGTTGCACATGCCGAGAATGGCGAGCGTCACAAGGCGTACATTAAGATCGGCGCGGAATTCGCCTTTGGCGATGCCTTCCTTGATCACGTCCTCGAAGATGCGCTCCAGGCCGCGCGACCAGCGGCCGATCCGACGTCGGCTTTCGGTCGGCAGAAACTGGCGTTCGTTGAGGAACACCTTGATGAAATTGCCGCGGTCGAGCAGCGGCGAAAGGTGCGATTCAATCAACAGAATTAGGCGTTTTCTGGCGTCGCCAGGGCCGGTGGAAATCGCCTTTGCGGCTTCGAAAAAGCCCTCGACGCCCCTCAGGCAGACGAGTTCAAGCGCGGCTTCCTTGGACGAGAAATAATAATAGAGGCTGGCCTGGCGAATGCCGAGCACGTCGGCGATATCCTGCGTGGTGGCGCCGTGAAAGCCGCGCTCGGCAAAGACCTGCGCTGCCGCCTCGATGATTTGCGGCGCGCGACGGCGCTGGCTGGCGCGCTGGCGGTTGGTCGAGGCGGAGACGGCGCTCATTCTATTCGCTCATTGCTGGCTGGTTGTGCGGTACAAGGCCGCCGCCAGCCGGCGCTAAAGCCTTTTTCACAATTGGACCATTGTGTTTTGCCACGGCTTTGCTCTAAATTCCATCTATTGAGCTATAGAAAATGAGGGAGACGCTCGCATGGCTTCGCTGGTCCAGGGCCGCCCGCCGTTTCGCGCCGACCATGTTGGCAGCTTGTTGCGGCCGCCGGCCTTGCGGCAAGCTTTTCGTCAGCACGCGGCCGGGGAAATCGCCGATGCCGAATTTGGCGCGTTGCAGGATCAATGCATCCGCGACGTGGTGGCGATGCAGGAGCAGGTCGGTCTGCAGGTGGTAACCGACGGTGAGTTCCGTCGCGGCTCTTATTGGGGCCGTTTCGTCGAACGCACGCAGGGTTTCGAGATTAAATCGGCGACGTTCAAGTTTCGCAATGACCAGGGCCACGAAGTCGATTTCACCGCCCCTTATGCGAACGCCAAGATTAAGCGTGCGCAGCCGCTTGCGCTCGATGAATATACTTTTCTGCACGGTGTGACCCATGTGACCGGCAAGATCACCTTGCCATCGCCGTCGACCATGCATTTCTATCGATGCGCCGACTATGCCGATCCCGCCGTCTATTCGGATGTTGAAAAGTTTTTCTCCGATCTGGCCGATATTTTCAAACAGGAGATCGATGAGCTGGCGAAAGCCGGCTGCCGCTATATCCAGCTCGATGAGGTCGCTGTTGCGTTGTTATGCGATCCGGCGATTCGCGCCCAGGTCGAGGCGTCGGGCAGCCGTCCCGATACCCTGGTCGATTTGTACATTGACGGCATCAATCAAGCGGTTGCCGCCTGTCCCGATGACGTTGTCATTGGTATTCATATGTGTCGCGGTAATTTCAAGGGGCACTACCTTGGCGCCGGCGGATATGAATCGGTCGCCGAACGGTTTTTCGCTAACACCAACGTCAATCATTTCCTGCTTGAATACGACACGGAGCGTGCGGGCGATTTTGCGCCGCTTCGCTTTGTGCCGCCGAACAAAGGCGTGGTGCTCGGTCTGGTCAGCAGCAAGACCCGGGTGATCGAAAGCCTCGATGTGCTGAAGCGACGCACGCAAGAGGCCTCCCGCTATATCGATCTTGACCGTCTGGCGATTGGCCCACAATGCGGCTTTGCCAGCACGGTTGCCGGCAATCCGCTCACCGAAGCCGAGCAGCGTGCCAAGCTGGCGCTGATTGTCGAGGCGGCGGCGGCGATCTGGCCGCGGTGATTTGATGGTGGCCGGGTGGCAGGGACGGCGTCGCGGATGGTCAGCCTGTGGTCGTCTCGGTTCGCCGGTTTGATCACGGTCCGGTTTGCGGCGGATGAGTGGGGATACCGTCGGCGTCTTGCCTCAGCAGGTTGGCGGTGATCTCGCGGGCGGCTTTGCCGATCCGGCTTACGATTCTCGCTCTTTCCTCCGGCGGCAACCAGTCGCCGACGAAGGCGGTACTGATTCCGGCGAGCGGATAGCCGGTTGCGTCCGTCACCGCGACGCCAATGCCGCTGACGCCGGGCGTGAACAGGCTGTCATGGGCCGCAAAGCCGCGCGTTCGTGCTTTTCCAAGCTCGGTGAGAAAGCTGACCTCATCGAAGCCGGGACGTTGCGCGTAGCGCGTTCGGTTGGCGTCGACGAAGGCCGTCATGTCGGGTTCTGGGAGGGCGGCAAGCAGCGCCATGCTGCCGGCGCCGATGCCAAGCGGTTCGCGGCTGCCGACTTGCAGCACCAGAGTTTGAATGCGCCGGCCGCTTTCATCGCGCGCGACGCACACTGAATCATTACCTGAGCGCACAACGAGATAGACCGGCTGCGCAATATCGGCGGCGAGCCGCGCCAGCGGCGAGGCCGCGACGCGGCTGAGAGGATGGCGCGCCGAAGCGCTGACACCGAGCGCGAGTAAGGCGGGCCCGAGGAAGAAGTGTCGGCTGACTGTGTCGCGCTCGATCCAGTCCGCGGTCTCGAGCATGGCCAGAACCCGATGGATGGTCGGTCGCGGCAGTCCGGTGGCGGCGACGAGGTCACGCAGCCCGGCGCCGTCGGTCCCGGCGCGGGCGATGGCCTGGAGCAGGATCTGGGCTCGCGCCAAGCTGCCGGCGGCATCCCCGGAAAGCTTTCGTCCTTGCGATGTGTGTCCAGTATCCGGATTTCTCGTCAAGCGCGTGAGCCTTTAGCCGTGAAGGGGTTATTCTAAAAGCGTTGAAGGCAGATATTTAATATGTTAATCAGTCGCCCAATTAAGAGCAGGTCCTCATTTCTGTCCATTAATCGGACAGTTTGGGGGAAAACTCAAGGTCCGGCGGGAATGCATCGCGCTGGCCGCATCAGGGAGAACGCCATGTCAGACGCGCCATTCTTTACGGCTCAACCGGATCATGCGTGGGGCAACAAGCCCGGCAAGCCAGCTTTGCCAATTCGTGCCATGCGCCGCGCCGCGATTGCTTTCGTGACAGCCGCCGCCGTGACGGTGGCGGCGTTTGTCAGCCCGGCGGCGGCGCAGGGTTATCCGACCCGCCCGGTGACGATCATCGTGCCTTATGCCGCCGGTGGCGCGACCGACATTCTGGGTCGGTTGGTGGCCAAGCGGTTGCAGGAAAAGCTCGGTCAGCCTTTCGTGGTCGAGAACCGGCCGGGCGCCGGCACCGTGGTCGGTGCCGACCATGTCGCGCGCTCGGCGCCGGATGGCTACACCTTGCTGCTCGCGACCAGCACCACGCTGGCGATCAACGCGACGCTGTTCAAGAAGCTGCCTTATAACCCGGCCAAGGATTTCACCGCCGTCGGTCTGGTTGCCAATGTGCCTTTCGTGCTGGTCGCCAATCCGCAACTCGGCGTGAAGTCGCTCAAGGATCTTATCGCTCTGGCCAAGTCGAAGCCGGGCGCATTGACCTATGGGTCGGCTGGCAACGGGTCGCCGCATCATCTGTTCATGGAATTGCTCAAGAGCATGAGCGGCATCAAGATGGTCCATGTGCCTTACAAAGGCAGCGCGCCGGCGATGATGGACGTGGTCAGCAGCCACGTGTCGGTGATGATTTCCGACCTGACGCCGGCGCTCGCCCAGATTCGCGGCGGCAAGGTTGTGCCGTTGGCGGTGACGACCGCGCATCGTCTCGATGCGCTGCCGAATGTGCCGACCGTCGCCGAAGCCGGTGTGCCGGGTTATGAGGCGACCGCCTGGCAGGGCATTGTCGGTCCCGCCGGCATGCCTGCCGACGTCGTCAAGAAGCTGAATGATGAACTGCGCGCTTTCACCGCCGATCCGGCCGCCAAGGAGGCCTTCGCCAAAGTGGGCCTGCAAACGGCATCCGATACGCCGGCGGAGTTCGACGCCTACATTAACAGCGAGATTAAACGATGGGCCGACGTGGTGCGTTCGTCCGGCGCCACCGTCAACTGAACGCTGGCGTCGGGGTTCGCCCCGACGGAATCTGACGTTTGCAACGCGCACGCCGTCGTCCCGGTTGGACGGCGGTGTGCCCAGCCTGGATCGAAAGCATGACCGCTGTGCCTCGCGCAAATATCACCACCGCCGTGCTCGTTGTCGGTGCCGGCCCCGTTGGCCTGACCCTGGCGATGGATCTCGCCTGGCGCGGCCTTGACGTGACGGTGGCGGAAATTCGTGCCGCCGGTGAGCCGCCGAACGTGAAGTGTAACCATGTCGCCGCCCGTTCGATGGAAGTGTTCCGCCGACTGGGTGTCGCCAAAGCGTTGCGCGATGGCGGCTTGCCGGGCGACTATCCGAATGACATCTCCTATCGCACCGCGATGGTCGGCGAGGAGATCACCCGTATTCCGATTCCCTGCCGGCGCGACCGTTACACCGCCAAGGATGGCCCGGATACCTGGTGGCCGACGCCGGAGCCGCCGCATCGCATCAATCAGATCTATCTCGAGCCGATCCTGTTCGCGCATGCGGCGGCGCAGTCGCGTATTCGCATCCTCAACCGGACCCAGATCGAGAGCTTCGTCCAGGATGAAAACGGCGTTGTCGCGATCGCGCGCGATCTCGACAGCGGTGAAACCTTCGAAATCGCCGCCGCCTATATGGTGGGCTGCGACGGCGGCCGTTCCGACGTGCGGCGGCAGATCGGCGCCAGGCTCGAGGGTGACGCGGTCGTGCAACGGGTCCAGTCGAGTCTGATCCGCGCGCCGCAACTCAATGCCATGATCAAGGTGCCGCCGGCCTGGGCCTCGTTCACGCTCAATCCGCGCCGCAGTGGCAACGTCTACGCGATCGACGGCCGTGAACTGTGGCTGGTTCACAATTATCTGCGCGAGGAGGAAGCCGATTTCGACTCGGTCGACCGCGATTGGGCGATCCGCACCATTCTCGGCGTCGGGCCGGAATTCAAGTATGAGATCGTCAGCAAGGAAGACTGGTTTGGCCGTCGTCTGGTTGCCAATCGTTTCCGTGACCGCCGTGTCTTTATTTGCGGCGACGCCGCCCATATCTGGGTGCCCTATGCCGGCTATGGCATGAACGCCGGCATCGCGGATGCGGCCAATCTCGCCTGGCTTCTGGCCGCTCATCTCAATGGATGGGCGCCGACGGCTATTCTCGACGCGCACGAAGCCGAGCGTCAGCCGATCACCCAGCAGGTGTCGCATTTCGCGATGAACCATGCCGAGGAAATGGCGAAGCAGCGCCGTGGCGTGCCAGCGGATATCGAGAAGCCGGGCCCGGAGGGCGATGCGGTGCGGGCCGCGCTCGGCAAGGAAGTCTACGACCTCAATGTCCAGCAATATTGCTGTGCCGGTTTGAACTTCGGTTACTTCTACGATCGTTCGCCGTTGGTGGCTTATGACGGCGAAGCGCAGCCGGCCTACACCATGGGTGGCTTCGAGCCTTCGACGGTGCCGGGATGTCGGGCGCCGCATTTGTGGCTTGCCGATGGTTCATCGCTCTACGATGCGCTCGGGCAGGGCTACACCTTGTTGCGCTTCGATCCATCGGTCGATGTCGCGGATCTGGTCGCTGCGGCGTCGGCGCGCAAGGTGCCGTTCAAGGTGCTGGACCTGACGCGTGCGCCCGGCACGGAAATTTATCGCCACGCGCTGACGTTGGTGCGGCCGGACCAGCATGTCGCCTGGCGCGGCGACAAGGCGCCGGCGAAACCGGAAGACCTGATCGATCTGATCCGTGGTGCGACGGTGGCCGATGCCAAGGCCGCGAAGGCGGCTTGATTGCGACTCCGGTATCCCGCACTACGGTATCTTGCCGGCCGATTTCGGCGGCCGGCCGCGGCGCGGGCGGGATTCACGTTTGTCGGGCGCGATGCCCTTGGCCGGCAGAACGAGCGGCGTTGCTCCGAGCGGTTCGCGCAGTGCTTGTTCGAGATCGCTCAGCATGTCTTGCAGCAACGCCAGTTTTTCTGCGCCATAGCGCTTGCTGATTTCGGCGTAGATCGCCTCCGAATTGACGCCGACGCCGTTGACCAACTCGCGTCCGCGTTCGCTGATCGACACGAGGCCGCGCCGCATATCCTGCTCGGACGCACGGCGCACGATCAGGTCACGCTCGTCGAGGTCCTTCAGAATGCGCGACAGCGATGGCGGCAGCAGAAAGGCGGCTTGTGCGAGCGCCATCACTTCCATGGCCTCGACCGACATCAGCGCGCGCAGCACCCGCCATTGCTGCTCGGTCACGCCGAAGTAATGGAGGCTGGGCCGGAAATAACTCATGACCGCCTCGCGAGCCTTCAGCAGCGCCATCGGCAACGACCGCGAGAATTCGCGCAACGGCAGCAGCGGGGTCTCGCGCAGAAGATTGTTGTCGTCGCCGCTGCGTTTACGGACGTTCGCCGTCATGCTGCTGTTGCCTTTCCTGAAATGGCCGGTCGCGTCGGCGCAACTTATCACCGTAAGCGGCGCTTCCCTGTTGACAATCGGGCATTTGTTTAACATGTTAATTAAATCAGCGCCAGCCGGAAGCCGCCGTTGACGCCGGCATATTCAATGAGACGCGAACCGAAAGCCAGATGCAGGGCCTTGTCGCGCCAGAGGCAACCCAACAAGACCGGGGCCACGTCGTTTCAAGACGTGGGTCAGCACCAATATCGATAGCCGAGGAAACGATGCCGACATTCGAAGAAAATCTGGCGAAGGCCGACACTTATCTCGTCCGTTTCCGCGCCGACGGCGTCCTGAACCAGATCGGCGGCGAGGCCGTGGCGGCATCGAGTGGCGCGACATTCGACACTATTTCGCCGGTCGATTTAAAGCCGCTGGCACAGGTCGCGCGCGGCGATGCCGCCGATATTGACCGGGCTGCTCAAGCCGCGAAAGCGGCGTTTCCGGCCTGGGCCGCGCTTGGCGGCGACAAGCGCAAGGCGTTGCTGCACAAGATCGCCGATGCGATCGTCGCGCGGGCCGAGGAAATCGCGCTCGTCGAATGCATGGATACGGGCCAGTCGTTGAAGTTCATGGCCAAGGCGGCGCTGCGCGGCGCCGAAAATTTCCGCTTCTTCGCCGATCGCGCGCCGGAGGCCCGCGACGGCAAGGTGCTGCGAACCGAGGGTCAACTCAATCTGACCGGCCGGATGCCGATCGGTCCGGTCGGCATCATTACGCCGTGGAATACGCCGTTCATGCTGTCGACCTGGAAGATCGCCCCGGCGCTTGCCGCTGGCTGCACGGTCGTCCACAAGCCGGCCGAGTTCTCGCCGCTGACGGCGCGTTTGCTGGTCGAGATCGCCGAAGCGGCGGGGCTGCCCAAAGGCGTCTGGAATCTCGTCAACGGCTTGGGCGAGGAAGCCGGCAAAGCCCTGACCGAACATCCGGCCATCAAGGCGATCGGTTTTGTCGGCGAGAGCCGTACCGGGTCGATGATCATGCGGCAGGGCGCGGCGACGCTGAAACGGGTTCACTTTGAACTCGGCGGCAAGAATCCGGTGATCGTATTCGCCGATGCCGACCTGGAGCGGGCGGCCGATGCCGCCGTCTTCATGATCTATTCGCTCAACGGCGAGCGTTGCACGTCCTCGTCACGTCTGCTGGTCGAGGATAGCATCTATCCGCAATTCACCGCGATGGTGGCGGAGAAGGCCAAACGTATCAAAATCGGTCATCCGCTCGACCCGGCGACCGTCGTTGGCCCGTTGATCCATCCGGTGCACGAGAAGAAGGTGCTGGACTATCTCGAGATCGGACGCCGCGAAGGCGCGACGGTTGCGGCGGGCGGTGTGAAAGTCTCGGGTCTGGGCGAGGGCTGCTATATTGCGCCGACGCTGTTCACCGGGGCGACCAACGCCATGCGCATTGCCAGGGAAGAGATTTTCGGACCCGTGCTCACGGCCATTCCGTTCAAGGATGAAGCCGAGGCCGTCAGCCTGGCGAACGATGTCGACTACGGGCTGACCGGCTATCTTTGGACCTCGGACCTGACCCGGGCCCTGCGAATGACCGACCAGCTTGAAGCCGGGATGATCTGGGTCAATTCGGAGAACGTTCGCCACTTGCCGACGCCGTTCGGTGGCGTCAAGAATTCCGGCATCGGCCGCGACGGCGGTGACTGGTCGTTCGACTTTTATATGGAAACGCGCAACGTGGCCTTTGCCACGGCCCATCACCCGATCCCGAAGCTCGCGGGCTGAAATTCAAAAAGCATGCGCGTGGCGCGAACCGGCGCAATCTGACGGAGGAAGCAATGCCGATCCCCAAGCCCAATCTCTATCCCGCCTTCAACGTTGTGCGGCTGAGCCACGTCGAGTTCATCGTCACCGATCTCGCCAAGAGCCGCGCCTTCTACGTCGATACGCTCGGCCTTCAGGTGACCGACGAGGATGCCGGGACGATCTATCTGCGGGCCATGGAAGAGCGCGGTCATCATTGCCTTGTGTTGAGGAAAGGCGCGACCGCCGCCATCGAGGCCCTGAGCATGAAGGTCTATTCGGAAGAGGATCTCGATAAGGCCAAGGTGTGGTTTGAAGCGAAGGGGCTGGAGGCGGCGTGGGTGGATCGCCCCTATCAGGGCCGCACGCTGCGCACCAAGGACAATTTCGGTACGCCGCTGGAATTCTATTTCAGGATGGATCGGTTGCCGCCGATCCATCAGAAATACGCGCTCTATCATGGCGTCAAGCCGCTGCGTATCGATCATTTCAACTGCTTTACCAAGGACGTCGATGCGTCGGTGGCGTTTTACAACGAGATCGGCTTCCGCGTCACCGAGTATACCGAGGATGAAGTCAGCAAGCGGCTGTGGGCGGCCTGGATGCATCGCAAGGGCGGTGTCCATGACATTGCCTTCACCAATGGCGCCGGGCCCCGGCTTCACCACACCGCGTTCTGGGTGCCGACGCCGCTCAATATCATCGATCTGCTCGATCTGATGTCGACGACGGGTTACATCGCTAATATCGAACGGGGACCGGGACGACACGGCATTTCCAATGCGTTTTTCCTTTATATCCTCGATCCCGACGGCCACCGCATCGAGATCTACTGCTCGGATTATCAGACGGTCGACCCCGACCTTGAACCGATCAAGTGGGATCTGAAGGACCCGCAGCGGCAGACGTTGTGGGGGGCGCCGGCGCCGCGGTCCTGGTTCGAGCATGGCAGCCTGTTTGTCGACACACCGCTTGAAGAGCCGATCCTCAAAGCCCAGCCGATTATCGCGCCCTGAGCCCTGACGCAGAGCCCTGACGCAGAGCCTTGGCGCAGAGTATTGGCGCCGAGACGTGAGGAAAGAAAGAAAAGGCCGATGACGAGATTTGTAAGTTTCGCCGCCGGTGGCAAAGCGCGCTATGGTTTTGTGACCGGCGCCGGGGTGGTCGATCTGGCGGCGCGCCATGCCGCGCGCTGGCCAAGCCTACGCGAGGTGATCGCCGACGGCGCATTAACGCGGCTGGCCGAGGAAGCACGGGGTCAGCCGGCCGACTTCGGTCTGGACAGCATTCGCTACGACATTCCGATACGGGCCCCCGAAAAGATCATCTGCGTCGGTGTGAATTTTCCCGACCGTAACGCGGAATACAAAGACGGCCAGGCGGCACAAGCCAACCCGTCGCTATTTATCCGCTTCCCGCGTTCCTTTGTCGGCCACGACCAGCCATTGATTAGGCCGCCGGAATCGCCGCAGCTCGATTACGAAGGCGAGATCGTGATCGTCATCGGCAAGGCTGGACGCCGGATTCCCGAGGTGTCGGCGCTCGAGCACATCGCGGCGTTGTCATTGTGCAACGAAGGCACCATCCGTGACTGGGTGCGCCATGCCAAGTTCAATGTGACGCAAGGCAAGAATTTCGACAGTAGCGGGTCGATGGGCCCCTGGCTCATGCCGTTTACCGACGAAGCGCAGATCGCCGATATTTGGCTGGAAACGCGGGTTAACGGCGAAGTGCGGCAGCGCGATCGGACCAGCCGGATGATCTTTTCGTTCCGTCGCATCATTAATTACGTTTCGACTTTCACCACGTTGGTTCCGGGCGATGTCATCGTAACCGGTACGCCGACCGGCGCCGGCGCGCGGTTTGATCCGCCGATCTGGCTGAAGCCGGGCGACATCGTCGAGGTTGAAGCCGAAGGGCTCGGCGTCTTGCGTAACGGGATTGCCGACGAGGGATCGGGCCCCACCGGCGTTTAGGCCGGTCGCAAGCGAAGGGTGGGATTGTAGCCCCCTTTATAACGCAGGCTTCGGGCCGAGGCCCGAAGCCATTGATGCGACCGCTTTCCGCCGTGCCGGCATTTAGCTGGCCGTTTGGCCAAGCCGATGTTTGTCGCGGTTTAAGCCCAGCCAGGCCGTGGCGGCCGCGAACAGGATAAAAGCCGCCGCGGTTGTCCAGAGATCCGGCAAGATGCTGAGGATGCCGAGCGCGACGAACAACAGGCGCCAAGGCATTTGGATTGGACGTAGGAACCAACCGATCAGGGCGATGGCGATGCAGCCGAAGCCGAAGATGACGGTGACTAGTCCCCAGATCGTGTCGCCGAGCGTCCCGATCAACAGCATCCCCGGATGCATGACGATGCCGAAGGGGATCAGGAAGCCCGGCATCGACAGCCGGAAGGCCGACCAGCCCGTTCCCGATGCCGATGCCCGACTGATCGAGGCCGCCGCATAGGCGGCGAGCGCGACCGGCGGCGTCACCATCGACAGGATCGCGAAGTAGAAGATGAAGAAGTGCGCGGTGATCGGGGTCACGCCAATGGCGGTAAGCGCCGGCGCGAGCAGCACCGCCGCCATGATGTAGGCCGAGGTCGTCGGCATGCCGGTCCCGAGGATCAGGCTGGCGAGCATCGTAAACGACAGCAGCAGCCACAGATTGCCGCCGGACAGCCAGATCATCGTGCCGGTGAATTTGGTACCAAGACCGGTGAAGGCGATAATGGCCACGACAACGCCAGCCAAGGCGCAGGGCAGGGCGACGACGACCGTGCGTTCGGCCGAGACGATCAGGGCTTCGACGATGGTCAGCAGTGAGCGTCGGGTGCCGGCGCGCAAGGTGCCGACGATAACGGTGATGACGGAGGCCTCCAGCGCGGAATTCTCGACCGGAAAGCCGGAGACGATCCGGTACACCAGCCAGGCCAATGGGATCAGTAGGTGGCCACGCGAAGCAATGACCTCGCGGATCGGCGAATGCTCCGACGAGTCGGTGACGCCAAGGTTCTCGGCGCGCGCCTTGAGATCGACCATGAGCAGCAGCGCCAGATAATAGACCGCCGCCGGCAGGATCGCCGCCAGAACGATAGTCTGATAAGGCACTTGCAGATAGTCGGCCATGATGAAGGCCGCAGCCCCCATCACCGGCGGGACCAGTTGGCCGCCGGTGGAGGCCGCCGCCTCGACCGCGCCGGCGAATGTTGGCGCGTAGCCGACGCGCTTCATCAACGGGATCGTGAAGATGCCGGTGCTCATCACGTTGGCGACGGCCGAGCCAGACACGCTGCCGAGCAATCCGGACGAGACGACCGCCGCCTTGGCCGGACCGCCGACGGCGCGCCCGGTGAGCGCAAAGGCTAGTTGAATGATCATCTTGCCGCCGCCGTAGACGTCATAGATGGCGGCGAAGAAGATAAAGTAGAATACGGTCGAGACCGATACGCCGACCGGCACACCAAAGACGCCTTGCAGCGACAGAAACTCGGTGTCGACGAAACGCTCCAGTCCGCTATAGCGATGGCCAAGCGCGCCCGGCAGATAGGGACCGAGGAAGAAGTACAGCACGAACAGTGCCGAGAAGATCGTCAGACCCAGCCCGAGCGACCGTCGGCCGGCCTCGAACAGGGCGACAATGAAAAAGAGTCCGAGACCGAACTGGACCGGCGTCACGCCGTCCAGCCCCTGAACGCGCTCGCCCGTCAGATAGCCCGCGTTCCAGGCGATATAGAGGGCCGGCACAAAGGCAAGGATGCCCAGCAAAGCGTAAGCATGCCGGACCATGGTCGACCGGTCGCGGCCGAACATGGTGACGGCGAGCGCCAGCGCGAAGCCGACATGAAGCGCGCGCTGGGCCAATGTGTCGATCGATGGCCAGATCACGAAGGCGATCTGCGCCAGCGTCCAGGCCAGAGCGATCAGGCTGGCCGGATCGAGGAGATCCGGCCAACGCTTCAGGGTGAGGATGCTCGACTCCGTTGCCTCGGAGTCGTTGTTACGATCGGGCGTGCTCATTTAATCCAGCCACGTTCTTTGAAATAACGGGCCGCGCCCGGATGCAGCGGCAGGCCAGTGGCGCCGATCTTCCAGCTACCATTGGCGCAGTCGAATTTCGCCAGGGCCTTGTGGGCCGCGCGCAGCTTGTCGGTCTTTTCGCAGACGGTCTTGACGATGGTATAGGCCATGTCGTCCGACATCTCGGTACTGGCGAACAGCACGGTGGTGGTGCCGGGCAGCTTCACATCCTTGTTTTGACCTTCGAACGTGCCCTTCGGCAGCACCTTGCTGTCCCAGCCGAACTTGTCGCGCATTTCGCCGAGGACTTTCTCGGACGGCGCGAGGAACGTGACATTGGTGTTGTGGGCGATTTCGGTGACGCCGGGGTGGCCACGGGTTGCGACTTGCACGAAGACGTCGCCGGTGCCGGCGGCAAAGCGGTTCTTGACCATGCCGAAGGTGCCGAATTCGTAATTGCCGCCGCTGGCTGCGACTTCCTTTTCACCGGCGCCGGCAAGATCGAGAAGCTGTTGTCCGGCGAAGCTGCCGATGCTGCCCCGGCTGAGCAAGGTGACGTGAGCCTTGGGGTTGACCTTTTTGAAGTAGCCTTCGAGGTCGTCCGGCAGATCCTTGCCGCGGGCGAGCGCGACCAGATAATAGTCATCGAGGCCGCCGACCAGGGCGCGCAGGTTCTTCAGCGGCTGCTTGTAGCCGATCTTGCCCTCGATCGCCCAGTTGCCGACGGCCGCCATGCCGAAGCCGAGCTGGGCCTTGCCGGCCGCGACCAACTGCGGATTGGCCAGACCGCCGGCGATCGGCGGGGTGTCGATGGTCGAACCCGCCGGCAGCGCGCCGCGCAGCAATTCGGCGAGGTTGACGGCGTAGACGTACCAGCTCGAACCTTGCGAGAAGGATGCGATGGTCAGATGCGCGGGTTCCGCTGTGGCAAGTTGAGGCGCCGACAATGTCGTGGCGCCGACGAGGATGGCGGTGCTGAGCCACAGGCCAGGGCGGGACCGCCGCTTCGCAGATTTGTTGCGGGTTTTAATCATCGTCGTTTCCTCCATTGTATTTTTAAAGGCTTTTGTCGTCACACCGCGACGCGGGCAATTAGAGCGTCGCGATCCGCCTGCGAGGCCGCATTGCCGGACAGAACGACGCAGCCGCGTTCCATCGCGATAAAGCGATCGCAGAACTTGAGAGCCTCGCCGAGGTTCTGCTCGACGAGGAGAATGGTGCAGCCGGCTTCTCGCAGGCTGGTGATGATGGCGTAGAGGTCGGCCACGATCATCGGGGCGAGGCCTTCGCTCGGCTCGTCGATCAGCAGCAGTTTCGGCTCGCCGATCATCACCCGCGCCATGGCCAGCATTTGCTGTTCGCCGCCGGACAGTGTGGTGCCGAATTGGCGCCGCCGTTCGGCCAGGCGCGGAAACCGTTCGTAGACTTTCGCGAGTGCGGCCCGGTTATCGGCGCGGGATCGGCCGGGCGCCTGTAGGTAGCCGAGCGTCAGATTTTCCTCGACGGAAAGGCCGGGAAAAATCCGCCGGTCTTCCGGGACGAAACCGATGCCGTGTTGCGCTATCCGGTGCGCCGCCTGACTGTCGATGCGGTGTCCGTCGAAGGTAATGACGCCGTCGGTGGGCTTGACCCAGCCGGCGATGGTCTTGAGCAGGGTCGTCTTGCCAACGCCGTTGCGGCCGAAGATGCCGAAGACCTCGCCGGCGCCGACCGACAGGTCGATGCCCTGAATGATGTGGCTGTGGCCGTAATGGGTTTGCAGGTTGCGGATTTCGAGCATGATCAGGCGTGCCCAAAATAAGCGGTTTGTACCGCCGGGTTGGCGCGCACTTCGCTGGGCGGGCCCTCGGCGAGCTTTTGGCCCTGGTGCATGACGATCACATGATCGGACAGGCTCATCACCAAT
Organism: Rhodopseudomonas sp.; assembly: GCA_016124795.1. Classification (GTDB taxonomy): domain Bacteria; phylum Pseudomonadota; class Alphaproteobacteria; order Rhizobiales; family Xanthobacteraceae; genus Pseudolabrys. The sequence continues at coordinate 255,501 of WGNB01000001.1, forward strand.
CCGATATCGTGCTCGATCAGAACGATGGTCACGTCATGAACGAGAGATTTGATGAGTTCGGCGGTATCCTGGGTATCGCCCTGGCTCATGCCCTGGGTCGGTTCGTCGAGCAGCAGGACTTTTGGCTTGCAGGCCAGCGCGACAGCGACCTCGAGCCGTCGCTGTTCGCCATGCGACAGCTCGGCGACGCTGTGGCGCGCCTTGTCGGTCAGCGAAAAGCGCTCGAGCAATTCGTCGACACGCGCCTGTGCGATGGTGCTGCCGCGCACCGGCCGCCAGATTTTCGTGGTGGGCTCGAGAATCTGCGCGGCCAGTCGCAGGTTTTCGGCGACCGTCAATTCATCGAACAAATTGGTGATCTGGAACGAACGCGCCAGTCCGGCCGCCTGCATCCGGTATGGCGGCTGGCCGGTACAGTCGACGCCTTCGATCAGGACCTGGCCGTTGCGCGGACGTAGCGCGCCCGAGATCAGATTGAACAGCGTCGATTTGCCGGCGCCGTTCGGTCCGATTACCGTGGTGATGCAATTGCGTTCGACGCTGAAGCTGACCTGGTCGACGGCCCGAAGGCCGCCGAAGTTGATCGACAGATCGCGGATTTCGAGGATGGGGGCGATCATGGCTTCTCTCCCCGTGCCAACATGCGTTCAATGGCCGGCCGGATGCTGCCCATGATGCCTTTGGGCAGGAAAATTACCGCTCCCATGAACAGGATGCCGATGACGATCAAATGATGCGGGGTGAAGCTGCCGATCACCGATTTGAGCAGCGTCAGCAGCGCGCTGCCGTAAAGCGCGCCGACCAGCGTGCCGGTGCCGCCGGTGACGACGGTGATGACGGCGTTGCCGGACGTCTCGAAATACATCAGTTCGGGCGAGACGAAGCCGCGCAACATCGGATAGAGCGCGCCGGAAACGCCGGCGATAACGGCGGCGACAACGTAGGCCGCGAGCCGTGGCGTCATGGTGCGATAGCCGAGGAAAGGAATGCGCGCTTCGTTGGCGCGCAATGCGATCAGCAGCCGGCCGAACGGCGTGTCGAGCAGGTAGGCGGCGAGCGCGTACATGACGACGATCAGCGCCAGAACGAAGAGGAAGAATCCGACCGGCGAGCCGCTTGAGATCGACGTGACGCCGAGGTTGATGTCGATCACCGGGACGCCGATCAGGCCGTCCGAAGCGCCGAGCGCCCGCGTGTTGTAGACGATTTTGGCGGCGACTTGTGCCATGCCGAAGGTGATCAACGCGAAGTAGACGCCGCGCACCCGGTTGACGATGAAGCCGCCGATCAATCCGGCAACCGCCGAGGCGAGCGTAGTGGCCGCGATCGCCGCCCAGAACGACGGCACCACCATCAGCACCAATGCAGACAGATAAGCGCCCAGGCCGAAGTAGAGCGCCTGGCCAAGCGACAGCAGCCCGGTGTAGCCGAGCAGGATATCGACGGAGATGGCGAGGCCGCCGAAGATCAGGGCTTCGGTCGCCAGCCGTAAATAGAATATGTCGCCGAGCGCGGCGCCGATCGCTGCGACCACGAGCGAGGCCGCGACCAGGATGGCGAGGAGCAGGTGGCTCGCGCGCATCGACCGGGTGAGAGCATCAACCATGGCCGAGCCGTCCAAACAGGCCCTGCGGCCTTACCATCAACATGACGACCATGATCCCGAACACGACCGGGTCGGACCACACCGGCGAGATATAGAGTGCGACGATGGCCTGGATCTGGCTGAGCAGCAGCCCGGCGACGACGACGCCGGCGATGCTGCCCATGCCGCCGACAATGACGACGGTGAAAGCCATCAGGATGAAGTCGCGGCCCATGGTTGGAAAGACCGAATAGATCGGCGCGAGCAGGACGCCGGCCAGTCCCGCCAGCGCAACGCCGAAGGCAAAGGCGCCGGCGTAGACATGCTGGACCGGGACGCCGAGCGAGGCGGCCATGTCGCGGTCGAAGGCGGCGGCGCGCACCATCGCGCCAAGCCGCGTTCGGTAAACGATGAAGGCGACAGCGGCGATGATCGCCGCGCCGACAATGATCAGGAACAGCCGATAGGACGGCAGGAAAATATCGAAGATTTCGACTCCGCCGGTGATCGGCGTTTCCGGGCGGTACGGATTGGGTCCGAACACCAGCCGGTAGCTGTCTTCCATGACGAGGCCGAGGCCGAAAGTCAGAAGCAGCGTGCGGACATGTCGGTCGCCGGAGTGAAACACACGCTGGATGAGCGCGCGTTCGACAATGTAACCGACCGGCAGCATCAGCAGCGGCACCAGCAGCAGCAGCAGCCAGAACGGCAGGCCGATCTGGGCCAGAGCGAGGGCGAAAAAGGCTCCCAAGGCGTAGAATTCGCCGTGGGACATGTTGATGACGTCGAGCAGACCGAAAATGATGGTCAGGCCAAGCGCGACGAGGATCACCGCCACACCGAGCACGAGGCCGATGAGCATCTGGGGCGCCAGAACGAACTGAAAATATTGGACCGCCTCAGACATCATCGTCCTCGTGGGTTCGGTAGACCGGCCGGATCAGAAGCGGGTGCAGGTGTCGGGGCCGATGGCGTCTTCGCCGCTGACCTTGCTGATGATCTTGAACTGGCCGTTGGTGACCTGGACGACATACATCGTCTGCATCGCCTGATGGTCGCCGGCGCGGATGGTCTTCTCACCTTGCGGCGTCGACCAGGTCAGACCGCGCAGTGCGGTACGCACTTTGTCGGTATCGGTCGACTTCGCCTTCTCGACGGCGGCCTTGTACGCATAGATCAGGCCGTAGGAGTCGGTGCCGTAAAGGTCGGGGTCGGCCTTGTTGGCGGCCTTGAAGGCGGCGACGAAAGCCTTGTTGACCGGGTTGTCGATTTCGGTCGAGTAGCCAACGCCGGTGGCGAAGCCCTCGGCGGCTTTGCCGATCGCCGCGATGTTCTGCGACGTCACGGTGCCGGACGCGCCCAGCAGGGTCAGGTTCTTCAGCAGGCCGAATTCCTGCATCTGCGTGAACAGGCGCACGGTGTCGTTACCGGCGACCGAGGTATAAAGCACCTGCGGTTGGGCGGCGCGGATCTGGCCGAAGTATTGCGAATAGTCCTTCGAGCCGAGCGGGGCATAGACTTCGCCGAGGCTCTTGGCGCCGACCTTCTCGGCCGCTTCCTTGAAGGCGGAGACGGTGGAGCGGCCCATCAGATAATCCGGACCGAGGAAGAAGACCTTGGCCTTCGGCTTTTCCTTGGCGAGCCAGGCGGCGAGCGCGGTCGATTGCTGACCGGCCTTGGCGTTGACGCGGAACACGTTGGGCGAGCACTTTTCGCCGGTGATCGAATCCGCGAAGGACACGGTGGTGGCCAGCAGCTTCTTGGCGCGTTCGGCGACCTGGCCGACCGCGAGCGTCGCGCCGGAATTGACGGTGCCGGTGAGGAAGTCGACCTTGCTGACCTCGAACAGCTTTTCGGCCTTCTGCACCGCGACGGCGGGATTGGCTTCGGAGTCTTCGTAGATCAATTCGATCTGGCGGCCCATGATGCCGCCCTTGGCGTTGACTTCCTTGGTGGCGAGCTCAAGACCCCATTTCACCTGCTGGCCGATGCCTGCATAGGTGCCGCTCAGCGGTGTGTCGACGCCAATCTTGATAGTGTCGGCGGCATAAGCCGTGCTTAGCGCGGTGGCGGATAGCAGCGCCGCCAGCAGGATGGTCCTTGTCGTTTTCATTGTCGTCCTCCCTTGATGATCGTGGTGGCGGCCGGCGGCCGCCTCTATCGATGTCGTTGTCGGTTATCGATGCCGGCGGTCGGCCGCCGGCACCAAAGTCGCGTCAGGAACCGATGAACTTGGCCGGACGCTTGGCGTGGAACGCTTCGACGCCTTCGCGGAAGTCGTCGGACTGGCGCAGCCGGCTGTAGCAATGGCCTTCGAGTTCGATGGCGATGGCGAGGGTCGAGTCCTCGGTATCGTTGAGCAGCTTCTTGGCGGTGCGCTGGGCGATCGGCGAGAAGCTCAGCAATTCGTCGACCAGGGCGTCGGTCGCCGCTTCGAGCTTGTCGTCGGGGACGCATTCGGTGGCGATGCCCCAATCGAGCGCCTGCTTGCCCGGAATGCGCTTGGAGCGCATCACGATATCCTTGGTGCGAGTGATGCCGACGATCTTCTGCAAGCGGGCCGAGCCGCCGGAGCCGGGGATCTGGCCGAGTTTCTGTTCTGGCAGCGCGTAGAAGCAAGTCTCCGACACGATGCGGAAATCGCAGGCCAGCGAGATCTCGAAGCCGACCCCGAAGCAGTAACCGCGATTGACGGCGATCACTGGCTTGGAGCAGCGCGCCGGGGCGGCCATGTTCCAGGCCAGTTTCGAGACGTGCTCGGGCGAGGCTTCGAGGAAGCCCTTGATGTTGCCGCCGCTCGAGAAATGCTGGCCGATCGCGCGCAGCACGATAATGCGCACGCGTTCGTCTTCGTCGAGCGCCTCGAACACCAGACGCAACTGGTCGCGCTGCGGCATCTCGATGACGTTGAGCGGCGGCCGGTTGAGGATGATGTCGGCGCGCTGCTTGTCGGCATTCAGTTCGACCGAAAAGCCGTTAAGCGTCGCCAGACGCGGATCGGTGAAAGTCATCGTGGTCATGCGGCGGTTCCTTGCGAGTGAGATTTGTCCTCGGTCTTGAATTCGCCCGCGACCAACATGCGGCGCAGGAGTTTTCCGACCGGCGATTTCGGGATATCGGCGACGAAGACGTAACGGCGTGGTCGCTTGAAATTGGCGAGGCCCGAGGTACGGCAGAACTGGTCGAGGTCTTCCTCGGTGACCGGTTTGCCGCGTTTGATGAAGGCGGCGACGATCTTGCCCCAGCGCTCGTCGGGCAGGCCGACGACGGCGACTTCCGATACCGCCGGATGCAGCGACAGGCAGCTTTCGATTTCGACCGGGGAGACGTTCTCGCCGCCGGTGATGATCATGTCGTCGACCCGGCCGGTGACGAAGAGATCGCGATCGGCGTCGAGGAATCCGGTGTCGCCGGTGAAGTACCAGCCTTGCCGCAGCGCCTTGGCGTCGGCTTCCGGCCGCCGCCAATAGCCTTCGAACGACTCGTCGCCGGCCAGGAGCGCGATGATTTCACCTTCCTCGCCGATGGCGGCGAGTTCGTCGGGCGAGACGGCGCCGAGCTTGACGACACGGATGCGCTGATTGATGCCGGCGCGACCGGCCGAGCCCGGTTTGGCGGTCGCGTTCTGGTCGACGGTGAAGGTGTAGATCTCCGAAGAGCCGTAATGATTGGCGAAAAGATCGGGCTTGAAAGCCGCGGCCAGGTCCTTGAGCAGACCGTCGGTCATCGAGGCGCCGGCGAAGCCGAGCTTGCGCACCGAGGAAACGTCGGTGCCGGCAAAGCGCGGGTTGTGCAGAAGATCGTGATAGAGCGTCGGCACCAGATAAAGGTTGGTGACTTTTTCCGTTTCGATCAGTGCCAGCGCGGTCGCGGTGTCGTAACGGGGCAGGCATACGAAAGTCCCACCAATGACCGACATTGCCAGGAGCGAGCGCACGCCCATGGTGTGATAAAGCGGCATGACGCCGAGGGTGCATTCCTTGCGGCCGTACATGTTCTGGGCGACATGGGCGATCGCGGCCGCGCGCTCGGCGCGCTGGCGGCGAGGCACGCCTTTCGGTTTGGCCGTGGTGCCGGAGGTGTAAAGCATCACCGACCAGGCCTCGGCGCCGGCGCGCGGCTCGGCCGGCCGGGCGTCGCGGTAGACCAGATCGTTGAAGTCGATCTCGTCGCCCGTTGCGGAATCGATCGCGATGCGGCGGTGCTGCATGGCCTCACGCGAAGCGAGGACGGCTTCGCGCGACGCATCTTCGAACACCACGGCCTTGGCCTCGGAGTTTTCGACGCAATAATCGACTTCGTCGGCCTTGGCGCGCCAGTTGACCGGTGTGATGACGAGGCCGGCGAACTGGCAGGCCCAATGCAGGGTCGCGGCCTGCCAACGGTTTTGTAGCAACGTGACGATATGGTCGCCGGGCATCAGGCCGAGTGCGTCGAAGCCTTCGACCAGCGCCGAGATCCGCAGGTACCATTGCGCATAGGTCAGCCGCACGGCGCCGTCGACGATGGCGAGGGCGTCGGGGTCGCGCTCGACGCTGGCGCGAAAACTGTTGCCGAGATCAAGCATGGGCAGGCACTTCCCGCAGTGTTTTGGCGGCGTCGAGCGCCGCGGCCAAAATCGGTGTGTAGCCGGTGCAGCGGCACAGATGGCCGCCGAGGAATTCGCGCAACTCGGCTTCGGTCGGCGCGCTGTGGCGGCGCAGATAGCCATCGAGCGACATCAGAATGCCGGCGGTGCAGAATCCGCATTGCAGGGCATGGTGGCGGCGAAAAGCGTCTTGCAGCACCGACAGCCGGCCGGGCTCGGGCGCCAGGCCTTCGACCGTGCGGATGGTGGCGCCGTCGGCTTGCACCGCTAGCGTGAGGCAGGCGCGCGCCGGCACGCCGTCGATCTCGATCGTGCAGGCGCCGCAGACGCCATGCTCGCAGCCGACATGCGTGCCGGTCTGGCCAAGCTCGTGGCGCAGGAAGTCGGTCAGCAACATGCGCGGTTCGGCGTCGGCCTCGACCGGTTTGCCGTTGAGGGTGAAGCGGACGCGGTGGCGTCGGTCGGCGCTCAGGCGATGCATCGGCGCGCCTCCTCGATGGTGTCACGGCCCATGCGGCGGACGAGTTCACGGCGATAGGCGGCCGTGGCATGGAGGTCATCGCGGGCGTCGAGGTCCCAGGCGAAGGCATTGAGAGCGTCGTCGAGCGCGCCGCCGTCGAGCGCGGGAAAATCACGACGTTCCGGTTTGTCGCCGACACCGCCGACCGCGAGCGTGACGCGGTCGGCCGCGACCACGGCGGCGCAGGCGACGATGGCGAAGTCGCCATGACGACGGCCGAATTCGGCGAAGGCCGTGCCGGTGCCGGCGCGCCGGGTCGGGATCGAAACGGCCTCGATCAGTTCGTCATGACCGCGGGCGGTCGACATCATGCCGGTGAAGAAATCCTGCGCCGTGACGCTGCGCCGTTTACGGCCGGCCGATAGCTCGATGCTGCCGTCCAGCGCCAGCATCGCCAGCGGGAGCTCCGCGCTCGGATCGGCATGGGCGACCGAGCCGCAGACGGTGCCGCGGCTGCGGGTCTGCGCATGGCCGACCCAGGGCAATGCCGAAGCCAGTAGCGGCTGACGTTGCGCCAGTTCCGGCCAGGCCAGCAATTCGGCCTGGCGCACGCCGGCGCCGATCCGGATGACTTTGGCGTCGGCTTCGATCCGGGCCAGTTCCGGCAGATGCATGATGTCGACCAGAAGTTTCGGCCGGGCGAGTCGCATCGAGAGCATCGGCATCAGCGTTTGACCGCCGGCCATCACACGCGCGTCGTTGCCGTATTCGGCGAGCGCGGCGTGAACCTCGGCCAGCGTGTCGGCGCGCTGGTAATCGAAGCGGGCGGGCTTCATGCGCCCCTCCCGAACAGCCGGGCGAACAGGCCGGTCCTGGCCGGACCGCCGGTGTGGCGCGCGAGCGCCTCGAAGAATTGCCGGATCACGATCTTGGCGGCGCCGTCGAGTAGACGACCGCCGATCGAGGCAACTTTGCCGCCGATCTCGGCATCATATTCATAAGCGAGCAAGGCGCCGCCGGTGTCGGTCGGCGTCAGGGTGATATGCCCCGCGCCTTTGGCATCGCCGAGCGCGCCGGTCACGGTGCCCGACAGTGTCACCGCTTTCGGTTCGTCAAGATCGGACAGCTTGATGTCGGCGCGATAGCGTCCGGTCACCGGTCCGACGCCGAGGGTCACGTCGGCGCGGAAATGAGTGTCCGACAGTTTCTCGACGCCGTGGCATCCGGGAATGATCGCTTCCAGCGTTTTCGGGTCGAGCAGCATGCGCCAGACATCGGCGGGAGCGGCATTGGCCTGCGCTTGTCCCTGACCTTGCAAGGCGCGGCCCTTGCCGGTCTTGACGGGCTGCGGCCGGACGGTAGCGGGCGGCGCGGCTTCGGCTGGATGAAACAGTGCCGCGAGTTTGGCCGGCGTCAATGGCAGATCGATATCGCTCGCGCCGAGCGCGTCGGCAGCGGCATTGGCCAGGCACACCGGGGTGCTCATGCAATTGCCTTCGCCGACGCCCTTGGTGCCGAGCGGGGTGAAGGGCGATGGCGTTTCGATATGCAGGATGACCGGCGTCGGGACTTCCATCGTGGTCGGCACCAAATAGTCGGCGAAGGTGCCGGTCTGGAAACTGCCATCCGGGCCATAGCTGTATTCTTCATAAAGCGCCGCGCCGACCGCATGGGCAAAGCCACCGGTGATCTGTCCCTCGACCATGCCGGGATGCAGGATACGGCCGCAGTCATGCATGGTGACGTATTTGTCGATCCGCAATGCGCCGGTGACGCGGTCGATCTCGACGCCGCAGAAATCGAAGATGAAGCCGTGGCACAACGACGAATTGATTTCGTCGTTCTCGCTCGGCGGCGTCAGTTGCGGCGGCGACCAGAACACGGTCTCGCGCAGCGCCTGGTTTTCTTCCGGCACCAGACCGGGCGACCAGTGGCTGGTGGCGGCAAGCCGGCCGAAGGCGACGTTGTTATCCGGGTTGCCGCGCGCCCGCGCCCGGCCGCCGGCAAATTCGATCTCCTCGGGCGGCACGTTGAGTTGCGCGGCGGCGATCTTGGCGAGCTTGGCTTTGATCTTTTCGGCGGCGAGATGGGCCGCGCCGCCGACGGCGGCGGCGAAGCGGCTCGAATAATTGCCCGAGGCGATCGACCAGGCGTCGCGGCCGGTGTCGAGTTCGGCGACCACGCGCACATCGGATGGCTTCAGGCCGAGCGCGTCGGCGACGATCTGCGACAGCACCGTGCGGTGGCCCTGACCTTGCGGCACCGATGAGACATGCACCGAAACCGACCCGACTGGATCGAGCGCGATGGTGGCGGTGGCTTGCGCGCCGTTCTTCGGCCCGGCCTTGCGCCGTTCCTCGGGCGTCAACACCGTGGTGATGTAGCCCATGTTCGACACGCTGGGCTCGATCGCGGCGGTCATGCCGATGCCGTAGAGCCGGCCTTGCGCGCGCGCTTCGGCCTGACGCTGACGCAACGCGGCATAGCCGCCGTCGGTCAGCGCTTTCTCGAAGGCCAGCGGATAGTCGCCGGAATCGTAAATCGCGCCGGTCGCGGTGCGATAGGGGAACGCGCCGGAGGGAACGAGATTGCGGCGGATGACGTCGGCCGGATCGAGCTTGAGTATGACGGCGATGCGCTGCATCAGCCGTTCGAGCGCGTAGTAGACCTGCGGTCCGCCGAAGCCGCGGTTTAATCCGGTCGGCGCCTTGTTGGTCAGGACGACGCGGTTGCGCACCGCGATGTTGCGGATGTCATAGGCGCCGCCGAGGTTGCCGTGCATCCGGTAAAGCGTCGCCGGTTCGGGCGCGCGGATATGCGCCCCGACGTCTTCGATCTGGTTCCAGTCGAGCGCGCGGACGCGGCCGTCGGCATCGACCGCGGCGCGCAAGGTGGTGACGCGGTTGGTGGCCGAGACCGAGGCCGCGAGGTGTTCGAGCCGGTCCTCGACCCATTTGACTGGCCGCCCGGCGACGCGCGCGGCGATTCCCATCAGGACGATGTAAGGGAATACGCCCTGTTTGACGCCGAAGCTGCCGCCGGAATCGGGCGGCGTGCGCAGGCGAAAGCGATTGCCCGGCACTTTCAGCGCGCGTGCCATCACGGCATGCAGGCTGAACGGCCCCATGAAATTCGCCGTGACATCATAGGCGTCCTCGCCGGCGTCATATTCGGCGATCAGGCCGTAGGTCTCCATCGGCGTGCAGGAATTGCGCGGATACTTGATGGTGACGGCGATCCGATGCGTTGCCTCGGCAAAGGCGCGTTCGGGATCGCCGTAACGAAAGCGGCGCTCGCTGGCGAGGTTGGAGCGCAGGCCGTCATGCAGGATTGGCTGCGTCCCATCGAGCGCGGCTAACGGATCGACCACTGCCGGTAAGGTCTGATAGTCGACCTCGATGAGATCGAGCGCGTCTTCGGCGATATAGCGGCTCGCGGCGACGACGACCGCGACCGGCTCGCCGACATAGCGCACGCGATCGGTGGCGATCGGCCAGCATTCGATCGGTGCTTTGACGCCGACCACGAGGCTTGCCGGCAGCGCGGTGACGTCTTCGGCGAGGATCACCGCGGCAACGCCCGGCAGCGCGCGCGCGGCATCGGCGCGGATCGCGACGATTTTGGCATGGGCATGCGGCGAGCGCAGGATAGCGGCGTGCAGGGTGCCGGGCCGAACGCCAAGGTCGTCGATGAAACGGCCGCGCCCGGTCAACAGCGCGGCGTCCTCGACGCGCTCGACCGATTGGCCGCACCAACTCGTTGGCAGTTCCGACATAGCCCGGACGTTTCCTCTGTGCTCTTCAAGACGGCACGATCGAGGAAACGGTCACACGTCATGGCCGGACGGGACGATACCGTCCTGTCTCACCATTTACCGAATCGTCTCATTTTATCCGGGGCGGGCCGATGAGCCGGGGCTCAGGCCATTGCCGAGGAGGTCAGGCGCGCGACGTTGCGGAATTCGCTGGGGCTGACGCCGGCATGATCGCGGAAGAACCGGGTGAAGTGACCCTGATTGCTGAACCCGAGTGTGTTGCTGACCGCCGACAGGCTGTCGGCGGTATGAACCACCGACTTCACCGCCAGTTCCATGCGCAGCAAATTGAGATAGACGTGCGGCGTCATGCGGGTCGAGCGCTCGAACAGCCGGTAGAAATGCGCCCGTGACAGCCCGGCTTCCTGCGCCAGTGCGTTGACGTCTCTTGCGATCTGCGGCTCGCTGCGCAGCAGATTGACGGCGCGGCGGATGCGCCAGTCGAAGCGATCGCGGTTGTTGTCGATCTCCTGCAAGCTGCGCGACAGCGTGCGCCAGGGCGTGAAACGCTCGATCACGGCAATCATCAGGTCCGACAGCAATTGCACATGCGCGGAATTGTCGCCCGGATCGGCCAGCATGACGGCCGCCAGATCCATCGCCAGACGCCGGATTCGCGGCGAAACCTCTCCGGCAGGCTTCTCGAAAAAGCCGGGGGCCCCGCTCGCGGCCCAGTTTGGCCGGAACACCTTCAGCCATGAGGGCTCGATATAGAGCGCCAGAATGATCGTGCGCGGCCGGCGTTGATCGTGGACGTATGCGTGCGGCTCCCACGTATTGATCAGCACCGCCTGTGTATCGGTGAGCGGGACGAGGTGATCGCCGACCGAGAACTGGGTATCGGCGCCATCGGCCTTGATCAGCACATGGCAATGCGGATGCGCGTGACGCACGAGCGAGCGGTCCATGTCGAGCAAGGCGACACGGCCAAACGTTCCATGAGCGATACGCAATGCCGAAGACATTCGGTTCCTTAACGCGGCAGGGTCGGGGAGGTGACCGGTAACACAAACTGACTAAAGGCTATTTTGAACCATATCGAAGTTGAACAACAGATAAAATGTAGTCCGGCCGCCTCGCTCTCCCGACTCTTTAGCCCGAGTTTTGGCCGCAATTTGGTGAGCCGATACTCGATCATGGCGAACTCGCGGTCGGCATTCATGTTGCGGTGCAGCGACGGAATTGTGGTGTGAGGGGTGGTTCGTACAACCGGGCCGTCGCGTTGTTGGTAGACGTCGCCTCGATCAAATAGTCGCGCGTTGACGTTCTAATTTGTGTTCATGCGAATATGGGCTCGAACTCCTATTCGGAGCGTTTGATCGACTCCGCTGATCCGTTGCCCCGCTTTGACTTCTTGGCATTCGTGCAAGTAGCTCGGGCCGCCGAACCGAATGAGACAATTTGGTAAGCCACGAGACGTTTCGGCAAGCCGGCGGCATTTTCGTTTTGAATATTATGGGCGTGCGCGCGGTATGACGTAAACCGGATAGCACGCGCGGTACGCTTTCCAGTCGCATTAACGTCGTCCGCGCGGTTGAACATTGCGGATCGCTTGATCAATCTGTAATTGGTGTTTGTAAAGAGCGGCGAGCAGATTGCGTTGTCGTCGCGAGAAACAAATGTCGCCCAGGGAATACATCAATGACGGAAACGACGATGCATGCGCCAGCGAACGGCGGCGCTTCGGTGACGAGCGGCGATAACAAGCCTCGTCCTGTAACGACGTTGCGGGAGTGGCTCGATCATCTTGCGGCACGCGACCGCCTCGCGGTGATCAAGCCCGGGACATCGTTGAAGTTTGAACTTGCCGCCATTGCCAAGAAACTCGACGGTGAAAAGGCGACGTTGTTCCCGAGCCCCGGCGGTCATGCCATTCCGGTTCTGTCCGGGCTGGTCTCGGATCGTCAGTGGATCGCCGACGCCATGGGGGTCAATGCGAGCGAGCTTCTGGCCCGCTTTCAGGATGCGGCGGCCAACCCGCTGCCATGGACCGAGGTGACTTCGGCGCCGGTGCAGGAGGTCGTTCATCGCGACGTCGATCTCGGCAAACAACTGCCATTGCCGGTGCATAATGAGCATGACAATGGCGAGTACATCACTGCCGGGTTGTGCATTTCCCGCAATCCGGTGACCGGTGTGCAGAATGTCTCGCTTCACCGTTTGCAGGTCAGTGGTCCTAATCGGCTGGGTGTACTGCTGCTGCCGCGCCACACGCATATGTTTTACGAAATGGCGGAGCGCGCCGGTCAGCCGCTCGACGTTGCCATCGTGGTTGGCGTCGACCCACTGACGCTGTTGTCGTCGCAGGCGATCGCGCCGATCGACTTCGATGAACTGACGATCGCCGGCGCCCTGCATGGCGCGCCGCTGCCGGTCGTCAAATGCGTCACCAGCGAATTGCGTGTGCCGGCGGAGGCCGAGATTGTTGTCGAAGGCCGGGTCTTGCCGAAGGTGCGTGAACTCGAAGGTCCCTTTGGCGAGTTCCCGCAATATTACGGTGAGCGCGCCAACCGGCATGTCATTGAAGTGACCGCGCTGACTCACCGCAAGGATGCCTTGTTCCACACGATCGTCGGCGGCGGCCTTGAACATCTGTTGCTCGGCGGCATACCGCGCGAGGCGACCCTGCTGGCGCATCTGCGGCGCAGCTTTCCGAACGTGCGCGATGTGCATCTCGCCCGTGGTGGCGTGTGCCGCTACCACCTTTATGTCCAGATCGCCAAGCGGCAGGAGGGCGAGGCCAAGAACATCATGATGGGCGCCTTTGCCGGTCATTACGACGTCAAGCACGTCATCGTGGTCGATGAGGACGTCGATATTCATAACCCGGCCGAGGTCGAATGGGCGGTTTCGACCCGGTTTCAGGCCGATCGCGATTTGCTGATCGTGCCTGAAAGTCAGGGGTCGAAGCTCGATCCGTCGACCCGTAACGGCGTCGGTGCCAAGATGGGGATGGACGCCACCAAACCGCTAGACGCGGACGAAATGAAATTCAAGCGGATCCGCGTGCCGGGCGAAGACGATGTCGATGTCAAGAAGGTGATCGGCGCGGTGCCGGGTTCTTCCTGGCGTAAGGCTTTGAACCCGTAGTCGGAGAGACTGGCCACGGCATTTTCGCTGCGGCATTTGAACTCAGGTCATTGTTCAGCGTCGCTGCGGAAACGCGGCGACGCTTTGTCGTTTGCGCAGTGGCGGCGCCGAGCCGACGCCTTGGCGCCGTAACTTCAGCGCATGTCTCCGTTTGATTTCCAGGTCTTCGTTTAATTCGCCAGTCCGCATGATCGGGATGCCGATCGGCGCGGCATGCCGTCGCATCGTCGCGTCCGCGCATCGTTCCATAAATGGAACCGATCGCCAGCCAACTACGATCTACCGCGCCGGCTCGCGGACCTGCTATCAAAATTTTCAAGACGTTCGGCATTGACCGAAAGCCGCCCGCGCATTGTCGCATCGGGCAGGACAGCAAAAAGAGGGATAGAAATGGAAGGCGGTGGCCGCGAGGCTCGTGACAATCACGGCTTTGACGTTTTTCAACGGATGATGCGGCCGCGGTCGGTCGCGATCGTCGGCATGTCGTCCAAGCCCAATACGCCGAGCCATGCGGTCTTGCGCAACCTGCAAGTCAACGAATTTGCAGGCGACATTCATTTGATCGGACGGTCCGAGGCGGTTGTCGAAGGCTTGCCGATCCGCACCGACATGGCGGCGCTGCCGAAAGATATCGACGTTGCGATCCTGGCGGTTCCCGCCGCCGGCGTTGAAGAGGCCCTGACCCAATGTGTCGACCGCAAGGTCGGCGTCGCCGCGATTTTTGCCTCGGGCTTTGCCGAGGTCGGCGAGCAGGAGCGCGATCGGCAGGAGCGGATCGGTCGTCTGGCGCGCGACGGCGGCGTCTCCGTCGTCGGTCCGAATTGTATCGGTTACACCAACTTCGTCGATGGCTTTCCGGTGGCTTTTGCCAGCGTCGCCAAGGTGCCGCGTGTCAGTCCGGGGACGCGGGACGCCGTTGCCATCGTCGCGCAGAGCGGCGGTCTGGGCAATCATCTGCGGCTGGGGCTCGATGCGCGCGGCGTCGCGGTGTCCTACACCATCTCGACCGGCAATGAGATGGGCCTTGGGCTTGGCGATTTCATCAATTATCTGCTGTCGGATGAAGCAACACGGGTGATCCTGGTTTACGCCGAGCATATTCGGCAGCCGGCGGCATTTCTCGATGCGGCGGCCAAGGCGCGCAAGCTCGGCAAGGCGGTCGTCATGTTGCATCCCGGCCGTGGCGCGCGCGCCAAGGAGGCGGCCAAATCTCACACTGGGGCCCTCGCCGGCGACTATGCGGTAATGCGGGCGCAATGCGAGCGGGCTGGCGTCCTGCTGGTCGATACGCTGGACGAAATGATGGATGCCACCGAAATTCTGGCGCGCTATCCGAAGCCGTCGCGCGGCGGCCTCGGCGTGCTGACGTTTTCGGGTGCGTTCTGTGGCATCGCGCATGATTTCTGCGAGGACATCGGCGTCGTCATTCCGGCCTTGTCCGAGAAGACCGAGGCCGAGCTCAGGCCGCAGGTGCCGGCCTTTATCCCGCCAAAGAATCCGCTGGATCTCGGCACCCAGCCGCTCTGGCAGCCCGAACTGGTCCAGATCGGTCTGAAGGCGCTGTTCAACGAACCCGCGATCGGCGGCGTGGCGCTGTCGATTCCGGCAGGCGCGCCGAAATATGCCAACGCCTATCTGGAAAACATTATCGCGGCCAAGAAGACCAGTGAAAAGCCGCTGGTCGTCGCCATGCTCGGCGACGGTTCGCCCTTGCCGCCGGAGTTCATTCAGTCGGCCCGCGATAACAAGATCGTATTGTCGCGGTCATCCGACCGGTCGTTGCGGGCGATGGGAGCCGTTCTCAAATGGGGCAGCCGGCCTGAAGCGGCGGCGCCACCGGCCGTTTCGACCTTCGCCGACATGCCGGATCTGCCTGCGGGGACCGTGCCAGAGTGGCTGGGTAAACGCGCGCTGGCGGCTGCCGGCATAACGGTGCCGCTTGGCGGTCTGGCGACAACGGTCGAGCAGGCGATCACGATCGCCGAGGACGTTGGCTTCCCGGTGGCGATGAAGGCGCAGGCCGGCGCGCTTGCGCACAAGACCGAAGCCGGTGGCGTTATCCTCAACCTTGCCGATATCAATGCGGTCAAGCAGGCCTGGGCGACGCTTCATGCCAACGTGGCCCGCGTTCAGCCCGGGTTGAAATTGGACGGTGTCCTCGTCGAGACGATGGCGCCGCGCGGTCTGGAATTGGTGATCGGCGCGCGGCGCGATCCGCAATGGGGCAGCGTGATCCTGATCGGCCTCGGCGGCGTGCTGGTCGAAGCATTGCAAGACGTTCGCGTCATCCCGGCCGATGCGTCCTTGCCGGAGATTCTTGCCGAGTTCGAAAAGCTCAAGACAGCGAAACTGCTGCACGGCTTCCGCAATATGCCGCCGGTCGACGTCGAAGCCGCCGCAAAGGTGGCGCTGGCGTTGGGTCAGTTGATGCGAGCTCGGCCGGATATCAGTGATGTCGAAATCAATCCCCTGATGGTGCACAGCCGTGGTCATGGTGCCACGGCCCTCGACGCCCTCATTGTCGTCGCGTGAGATTGCGGTCTCCTGGAGAGCTATATGACGAGCAATTTGGTTACCTACGAAATCGAAGACAATGTCGCGATCATCGGGCTCAACCGGCCGGATAAGCGGAATGCGATGAACGATACCTTCATCGGTGTCCTGCGCGAGGCGGTCATCCGCGCCGGCGAGGAAGCCGATGCCGGCGTGATCTTCGGTCACGGCAAGAACTTCTCCGCCGGGCTGGATCTGGCAGAACTCGCCAGCAAGCTGTCGCCGGATTGGGTGCGTCCGCGCAAGCGTCGCCCGCATCCCTGGCACCAGACCTTCGACCTGATCGCGCGCGGCACCATTCCGTTCGTCGCGGCGGTGCATGGCGCCACGATCGGCGGCGGGCTTGAACTGGCGGCCGCGGCGCATATCCGGGTTTCGGACGAAACTGCGTTCTTTGGTCTGCCGGAAGGCCAGCGCGGCATTTTCGTCGGCGGCGGCGGATCGGTGCGCATCCAGCGTATCCTCGGTTACGCGACGATGGCCGACATGATGCTGACCGGTCGCTTGTATTCGGCCGAGGACGCGCTGCGGGCCCGGTTGACGCAATATCTGGTGCCGGCCGGCGAGGCGCTCGCCAAGGCGAAGACCTTGGCGCATCGCATCGCCCAGAATACGCCGCAGACCAATTGGCAGATCACTAATGTTCTGCCGCGCATCAACGATCTGTCGCACGATGACGGGTTGTTCATGGAATATCTGAATTCGTCGATGGCCCGCCCGCCGGAGACCTTGGGGCGGCTGAAGAGCTTCCTCGAGAAACGCACCGAGCCGTTGCTGCGGCCGGCGCCGCCGTCCGCCGAATGATTGACGTCGAAGGCGTTATCGCAAGGATTACGTTTATAAAGATGGCGCCGATTCAATAAGCGAAAGACCTGCGGGGGACGACCGAGACCCCCGTGGCAAAACAACAATATACCTTGGGAGAGAACAATGGCAGTGCTGCTGAACAAGCGAGACCTCATCAAGGCCGGTCTGGGCGCGACCGCGCTCGCCGGAATGCCGGCGACGCCTCTTTTTGCCAGTGCGGAGAAGCCGGCGCGTTGGGCTTACCTCAGGCCGGGTTTCACGGTCCTGGTGGCGCAATACATCAAGGGCAAGGACCTGTTGAAGAAGAACGGCGCGTTCATGGCGCCGCCGACCGAATACACCGCGGTCTCGACTTATTACAACGATTTCACCGCCGGCAACTATGACGTCTGCATTGGCAGTTGGGATACATTTGCATCGCGCTATCAGGCCGGCGTGCCGATCCAGCTGTTGTGCACGATCACCACCGCCGACATGATCGCCATCATTACCGGCGATAAAGCGATCAAGTCGATCGGAGATTTGCGCGGCAAGACGCTGGCCGCGCTGCAGTCGACCGGCACGTTCCGTATGGTGTCGGCCTTGCTGAAGGAAAGCAATGGTCTGGAACTCGGCAAGGATGTCGCCATTCAAGGCGTCGATAATCCGGCGGCAGCGGTGACTTTGACGATGGCCAATCGGGTCGAGGCGGGGCTGTCCTGGGAGCCGAACATCAGCGCGGCGCTGAGCAAGCGGCCCGACCTGCGTTCGATCTTCAACGCGGGCGAAGCCTATCGCGCGAAGACCAAGCTCAACCTGCCTTATTTCGGCGTCGCTGTCGGCCGCGAATGGGCCAAGCAGAATCCCGATCAGGTCGACAAGATCCGTCAGACTTTCGCGGATTGCATCAATGGGATCAACGGCAAGCCGGATGAGGCGGTCAAGCTCGCCGGCGGCGGTTCAGGCTATCCGTCCGATGTCATGGAAGACGCGATCCGGTCGCGCCGTTTGCGCTTCCGCTTCGGTTCGATGAAGGAGGCCGCCGAGCGCGAGACGATCGTCAAGGCGAGCGAATTCCTGGTTCGCAACAAGCTCCTGAAAAAGACCGTCGATGATGGCTTCTTTGCTTAAGACGGACCGTAGCGGACGGCGCGCGTCTCCTCCCTCAGGAGGCGCGCGACGTCGTGGCTTTGCTCCGGCCGGCGGGTTTGACCGGGCGGCGTTTGTCGTTCCGGTCGAGCAACTGGGTGCCGTCCAGGGCGAGAAAACTTGCGATATGATCGACGAAGACTTTCGACTTGCGGGCAAGATGGCGGCCGACGAAGAACGTCGCCGAAGCCTCCAGGGCGGGGATGTCCTGATCGATCGGTATGCGTACGAGACGTCCGCTCTTGACGTCGTTGCGGCACATGACGTTGGGCAGAATGCCGACGCCGATGCCGCTGATCACCAGTTCGCGGGCCACGCCGATATTATTGACCATGACACGCGAACGGCGGCGCAGGGCGTCCTGGGCATTTTCATCGACGTTCCAGACGCCTTCGGAAATCTGCTGCTCGGTGAGGACGCAATCGTGGTCGCGCCAGCGTCCGCGCGGCAGCCCGCGGCGCTTGGCGTATTCCGGGCTGGCATAGACGCCGCGCGTCAGCGCCGACAGGCGGCGAAAGGGCAGGTCGGGATTCAACAATGGCCCGACGTGGATCGCGACGTCGTAGCTTTCTTCCGAGACGTCGACCCAGCGGCCATTGACGTAGATATCGAGATCGATGTCGGGGTACTTTTCGGCAAAGGAGGCGATAGCGCGGCTCAGCCAGCCGATGCCGAAATCGATCGGCATGCTGACGCGCAAACGGCCTTTGAGGCTCGTGCGCATCTGGACCGCTTGCAGGCCCGCGCCCTCGACCTCGGCGGCGATCCGCATGCAGTGTTCGTGCAGACGATGTCCGGATTCGGTGACTGCGATCCGCTTATTGCCGCGTTTCAGCAACTCCGACCCGACCTGGTCTTCGAGATGTTGCACCTTGCGGCTGACGGTGGACTTCGGCAGTCCGAGCGTGCGCGCCGCCTTGGTGATGCTGTTGGAATTGACGACTTCGTAGAAGACCAGCAGGGCATTCAGATCGATATTCATGGATGGACCGCCTCCTCGCCGATGGCGGGTACCATAGCCCAGCGTTCCAGAAATGGAACTGAATATCCCCGGTCGGCACGGTCGCATCGTCGCGGGGGGGCGTGGGCCGGCTATTGGCCGGCCGGGCCGGAAACTTTCCCGATCGATATTGTGGGTGGCTTGATATGACTGCAGGTTCCGTGAAAACAACGTCGCCGCCGGTGCCGGTCGCCAGCGGCATGATCGGGCGGCCGCGGAAGCCGGCCAATACGGAGGCGCGGCGCGACCTGATCGCGACCACCATTGTTGTCGTGGTGATGATCGTCGCGATGCAGATCGCCAGCGCCTATGTGCCGGACTACATCATGCCGGCGCCGTTGAATGTGCTGGAGTCGACCAAGGAACTGCTGCTCAACGACAAGACCCACATCTTCGTCACGCTGGCCCGTCTGGCGGTCGCGGTCGTCTTCTCGATGTTCGCCGGCATCATCATCGGCGGCATCATGGGCACGGTCGGCGCGCTGCGGCCGATCCTGCGTGCGGTCATTATTATCGACACCGGTATTCCGGCGCTGTCGTGGATGCTGGTGGCGGTGTTCTGGTTTCGTGACGCCGAGACGCGCATTTTCTTCATTCTGACGGTTATCCTCCTGCCGTTCTATGCCTTGAACGTCTATGAGGGTATCCGCGCCTTGCCGCGTGACTTCGTCGACATGGTCGAGAGCTTTCGGCCGACCCGCTGGCAGGTCCTGCGCTATCTCATTATCCCGCATATCGTGCCCTATATCTTCCTGACGACCCGGTCGGTGATCGGCTACGCCATCCGCATGGCGGTGTTCGCCGAGCTCGTTGCTTCGGCGATCGGCATCGGCTCGCGCATGAGTCTCGCGCAATCAACCTTTCATATCGATCGGGTTTTTGCCTGGACGTTCCTGCTGGTCATCCTGAACTTTGCGCTACAGGCGGGCGTCGGGGCTTTGGAGAAGATCGCCCTGAAATGGCGGCCGGAGGTTGAAGTCCGATGACAAATACGCCGCATGCCATGATCGAACTGAAGAACGTCCGCAAAACCTTCGGTGAATTTATCGCCGTGGAAGACCTGAGCTTCAGCGTTGCCGAGGGCGAGATTGTCGCGCTGCTGGGCCGGACCGGTGCCGGCAAGAGCACGGTGCTGAACCTGGTGATGGGCACGTTGCGCGTCGACTCCGGCTCGATCCGGGTGGCGGACGCCGATCCTTATCACGACTTCCGCGCGCTGCGCGGGCGTATTGCCGTGAGCTTCCAGACCGATCGGCTGCTGCCGTGGCGCACTGCGGTTGAAAATGCCGAGCTTGGCCTGCTGATCCTGGGGGTCAAGAAGGCGGAGGCGCGCCGGCGGGCGTTGGATTGGCTGGCCCGGGTCAAGTTGACCGGCGCGGAGGACAAATATGTCCACGAATTGTCGGGTGGCATGCGTCAACGGGTGTCGCTGGCGCGAGCCTTGGCCGTCGATCCGAAGATCATCTTTCTCGACGAGTCTTTCAGCCAGCTCGATCATGTGACCGCGAAGACATTGCGCACGGATTTTCTCCGGATCGCGAAAGAATATGGCAAGACCTGTCTGTTCGTGACTCATCGCATTGCCGATGCCATCGAGATCGCCGACCGCGCGTTGATTCTGACCAAAGGCGCACGCATTGCATTGTTGGAAACGATTACGGAAGAGAGCCGCAACGATGCCGGCGCGTTGACTGCGTTGCACGACCGGATCGCGGCGGCGATGGGCGGCGCTGATGATGACGACGAGGAGGATGATCGTGAGGCTGCGACGCCGTGAGGACGTGACACGCGACGGTGGCGGACGCGGCGCGTCGTTCGGCTCAGGTCAGCCAAAGCAAGTCGAACGCGGTGGGCACGAAGTTTTCGAAAGACCGGATGGAAGAGAAGGGTATTTGCATGGTCGATATGGGCGCGGTTATCGCCGGTTATTCCGAAACCAAAGTTGTATTCAAAAGCGGCCGCAGTGCCTATGACCTGGCAGGCGAGGCTTTCGCCGCGCTGCTGCAAAGTACCGGGCTTGAAAAGCACGAAATCGACGGTCTGTCGGTCACGTTTCCGCTCAGCGAAGCGGCCAACCCGTTCTTCGCCTGTTACATGAGCGAAGCGCTCGGGTTGACCCCGCGCTGGCTGAACCTGAGCGCGCTGGGCGGTTGCTCGGCGGTCGGTGGCGTGGCCCGCGCCGCGTCCGCGCTGCGTGAAGGATCGTGCAAGTTCGCGGTGGTCCTGTCGGCCGATGCGCCGAGTACGGCATGGCGATCGAATTATGGCGCCTATCGTAGCGAGTTCCAGGACCCGCCGGGCGTGCAAGGACCTCCGGCGACGTTTGGCCTGTTGATGAGCCGTTACGACCACCAGTTCGGGCTGAAACCGGAGGCGCTCGGCAAGATCGCCATCACCCAGCGCGCGAATGCCGTCAATAATCCGAACGCGCTGGACAAGTTCAGAACGCCGTTGACGATGGAAGACTACCTTTCGTCGCGCATGATCGCCGATCCGTTGCGCATTCTCGATTGCGTGATGTTCTGCGACGGCGCCAATGCGTTTCTGGTGACGACCCCGGAACATGCCCGCGAACGCGGGTTGGACAAGACGGTCAAGGCCAAGGCCTATGCCGAGGTGACCAATTTCAAAGGCGACGAATCCTGTCCCGATATCACCGAGAGCGGCTTCTCTGCGATTGCGTCCGAACTATATCGCAAGGCCGGCATGACGCCCGGCGATATTCGAATGTTCCAGCCTTATGACGACTTCACAATCGCGGTCCTGATGCAGTTGGAGGCGTTCGGCTTTTGCGAGCGCGGCAAGGGGTCGGACTATGTTCTGAACACCGATCTGTCGGTTCGCGGGCAGTTGCCGCTCAATACCGGCGGCGGCCAGATTTCGGTCGGCCAGCCGGGTCTGGCCAGCGGCGGACTGAATCTTGTCGAGGCCGTCCGCCAGATGTTTGGCGAAGCGAGCGGGCGTCAGATCGCCGATCCGAGTACGGCTCTGGTGACCGGCATTGGTGTCATTCCTTATGGCCGCAACTGGGGCACCAGCGCCGCCATGATTCTGGAGAAGTAATATGAGCGGTGAAAAGCGACGGGTCGCCCCGCAGCCGAACGTTTATGTGCCGACCCAGCCGTTCTGGGATGGCGCGCGCGAGGGCAAGCTGGTCCTGCAATATTGCAAGGACACCAACCGGTTTCAGCATTATCCACGGCCGGTCAGCATTTACACCGGCAGCCGCAACCTCGAATGGCGCGCGGTGTCCGGCCTGGGCGTGATTTACGCATGTACGACGCTGCGGATATCGGGGCCGGGGCTCGAAGGGCGGGTGCCGTTGGAGGTCGCGACCGTCGAACTGGACGAACAGGTTCGCCTGATCGCCAATATCGCCGATAGCGATCCGGCCCGGATCAGGATCGGCGCGCGCGTGAAGCTGGCCTGGGACCGTATCGACGACACGACCAATTATCCGGCCTTCGCCGTGATCTAGCCCGTTGAACCTGTCGTTAGTGCTGTCCCAAACGGGACGTCCGGAGAAGCGGTGATGTTGCGTTCGGAATCCGAGGCCGAGCTTGCCTTCCGGCGTGAAGTGCGGGGCTGGTTCGAGCGGGAACTGCCGGCCGAGCTGCGCGACCTGACGTTCCGGCCGCTGCCGGACATGGTCATGCCGTGGTACAGGAAACTTTCACGGCAAGGATGGATTGCGCCGCATTGGCCGCGCGCATTCGGCGGCATGGATGCCAGCCCGGTCGAGCAGGTCATTCTCATGGAAGAGGCGGCCCGCATAGGCGCGCCGGAAATTCCGACCCAGGGTCTGAACCAGATCGGGCCGATCCTTCAGCGCTTTGGCAGCGACGCTCAGAAAGAATTCCACCTGCCGCGCATCCTGAACGGCGATGCGATCTGGTGTCAGGGATATTCCGAGCCGGGGGCGGGTTCCGATCTGGCATCTTTGCGGACGGCGGGCAGCGTCGAAGGCGACGATGTCGTGGTGACCGGCCACAAGATCTGGACCACCTGGGGCCACCACGCTGACTGGATGTACGCCTTGGTCCGCACCAACAAAGACGTCCCGAAACGCGAGGGCATCTCGTTTATTTTGATCGACATGAAATCGTCTGGCGTTCTGCGGCGGCCGATCCGGACATTGGCTGACGAGTTCGAATTCTGTGAGGTGTTTCTCGATAAGGTCAGGGTGCCGCGAGCCAATATCGTGGGTGAGCTGAACCGTGGCTGGACCGTGGCCACGGCGTTGCTGTCGCAGGAGCGTCTGATCCTCGGTTCGCCCGGCAATGCCCTGCGGGCTTATGAACGCCTGCGGCGGCTCGCCCGCGCTCTCGGTACAAGGTTGTCCGACAGCGACAAGCTTATGATCGCGAAGGCGAGGATTGAGCTCGAAACGCTGATTGCGTCCTTCCTCGATGCCGCGGAGGGCTTCCGCGACGGCAGGCCTGTCGACTCGTCTTATCTCAAAATTCTGTCAACCGAAACGACCCAATTCATTCTCGATGCGGCCCAGACGGTCAGCGGCGCCTATGCCGGCGTTAAATTTCCGATGGACGTTGACGGCACGACGATCGATTTCAGCGAATTGTTTCTGCAGTCACGGCGGCTGTCGATCTATGGCGGCTCCAACGAGATTCAACGGGACCTGATTGCCCGCAACGTCCTGGCCATGCCGAGGGGGCGCGCTTGATGTCAGAGATCGCCGGCGACCAGATGTTGATCAGCGATAACGTGCGGCGGCTGTTCGACGCGAGCCGGGCACTGCCGCGTGCCCGCGCGGCGGCCGCATGCTGGCCCGACACCGACAGGACCGTGCTGCGAGAGTTCATCGAGATGGGTTGGCTGTCGCTGTTGTTGCCGGAGGACGACGGCGGCATGGGCGCCAGCGCGATCGATTTCGTCGCGTTGATTGAAAGCCTGGGCGATCTGCTGTTGCCTGAACCGGTCGGGCCGATGCTCGCCACCGTGTCGTTATTGGCGGCGTGTCAGTCGCCGGCGGCGGACAGACTGTTGAAGGCCGCCCTTGGCGATGAACGGATCGTGCTGGCGGCGACGGAAGCGGACCGTTCATTGCAGGGGGATACTAATCATATTGTGTTCGACGCGCATTGGGCCGACGTCGTGGTCTTTGCCACGGGCGAAACGGAACAGTTTTCGCTGCGCGCCGTTGCGAAGATAGACGTCGACGGTCTTGATGCGCTGGTCCGCAATATTGACGGTGGCTCGCTGTGTTCGGTTCGCCTCGACGGGTCGATGGGAGAAGAACTGGCGTCGGGCGCGCGGGCTCGCGATATCTTCATGCGGTGCCGGAATATGCAACGGCTGGCGGCGGCGGCCAGCCTGCTCGGGCTCGTGCGGAAATCGCTGCAAGACGCGATCGATTACGTGAAGCTGCGCCGGCAGTTCGGCGTCGCGGTCGGTAGCTTTCAGGCGCTGCAACATCGTGCCGCCACGCTTCATGTCGCCTGCCAAAGCGCGCGGGCCTTGCTCTATGAGGCCGCGCGTACTGTCGGCACGGCGAATGAGGCAGTGGCTTGCGCTGCCGCGAAGGTGAAAGCCGCCGACACGGCCATGGCGGTCGTCAAGGAGAGCGTTCAATTCCACGGCGCCATCGGCTTTTCGGATGAAGCCGATGTCGCGCTCTTCTTTCGACGCGCCGTCGCCTTGACGGCGGCCTATGGCACCGCCGAAGCCTGCCATCGCACCTGCTTCGCGGGTTGACGGTCGTCTTACGCCGGGCCGATCGTGACCGACAGCGGCGTCAGCCCGTCGATGTGGGCATTGATCCGGTCTCCCGGTACGACAGGTCCGACGCCGGCCGGCGTGCCGGTGTAGATCAGGTCGCCGGGGCGCAGCACATATTGTCGCGACAGTTGCGCGATGATCTCCGGCACGCGCCAGATCATTTCGCGCAGGTCGCCGCGTTGCTGCTCGACGCCGTTGACGGCCAGCGTGATGGCCCCGGTGGCGGGATGGCCGATGTTGGCGGCCGGATGCAGCGCGCCGCAGGGTGCGGATTCGTCGAAGCTCTTGCCGGGCTCCCAAGGCAATTGCAGGTCGCGGGCGTCGCGTTGGCGGTCGCGCCGCGTCATGTCAAGGCCGATGGCGTAGCCCCAGACGTGGTTCAAGGCGGAGGCCATGTCGATGTTGCGACCGGTCGTCCCTATGGCGGCGACCAGTTCGACCTCGTATTGGAAATCTCCGGTATCCGGCGGATAGGCGATGGTCGCGCCGTCGCCGACGATGGCATCGCGCGGTTTCTGGAAGAAGAATGGCGGGTCACGCTCGTCGGCTTCCTTCATCTCGCGGATATGGGAAACGTAATTGCGGCCGACGCAATAGATCCGGCGCACCGGGAACAGGCCACCACCGACAACGGGTATATTGATGACGTCGACGGCGGGGATAACGAGGGGCGAAGTCGCGGTCACGGCGTCGGTCATGCTTGAGCCTGAATGTCGGGATTGCCGCTGGCCTGGCGATACCAGTCGAGGATCTGTTCGCCGTTCCAGTGCAGGACGCCGTCGAATTTGTTGACGTAATCGTAGATGTCCGCGAGTGGTTTGATCCGGAACGGCTGGCCGCTGATGTAAGGGTGGACGGCGATCGCCATGATTTTTACGCGGTCCTTGCCTTCTTCGTAGAGCTGATTGAAGGATTCGATTGCGCGTTTATAGAGATGGTCGCTTTCGTGATGCTGGACCAGCATCATCGGAATGTCGTTGAGCTCGACCGTATAGGGCAGGGTGACCAGCGGTCCCTTGGCGGTTTTGATCACGCTCG
Organism: Rhodopseudomonas sp.; assembly: GCA_016124795.1. GTDB lineage: Bacteria > Pseudomonadota > Alphaproteobacteria > Rhizobiales > Xanthobacteraceae > Pseudolabrys. Next base: position 281,303 of record WGNB01000001.1, read on the forward strand.
GTTCGTCGTCATAGACCCAGTCGCCGATATATTGGATGCCGGCTTCGGCCAGCAACTCCGGCGTTTCCAGCGTCTGGGTGAGGCCGGGACCGAGCCAGCCGACCGGCGGCTTGCCGGTGAATTTGGTGATGACGTCCATCGTGCGCCGGATCATTGCCTTCTGGTCCGGCTCTTTATGGATCGGGCCCTGTTCATAGGCGTGGCCCATGAATTCCCAGCCGTCGTCCTTGGCCTGTTGCGCCACTCGCGGATAATCCTCGCAGACACGCGCGTTGATCGACAGCGTCGGGCGAATGCCGAGGCGGCGGTAAAGGTCGAAGAAGCGCCAGCAGCCGACCCTCATGCCGTATTCGTGCCAGCTCCAGTTCGGGACGTCGGGCAACATCACCTGTCCGGTCGGCGCTGGCAGGACCTGACGCGCCATCGGCTTGCCGATATCCCAGACCTCGTAATTGACGATGGTCCAGATCACGATCCGGTTATTGCCGGGTAATTTGAGCGGCTGCCGGTCGACAATGGCCGAAAACGGGACGCGCTCACGCGGAAGCATGGTCATGGGAAATGCCTGCGGTCTGGTCGAAGGAGGGACGAACGGTCACGCCGGCCCGGTCTGTTGCGGCGGGGTGAAGCGCACCATGATGGCATCGGCGGTGGCGGCTTCGCCAAAGGCGGTGGCGATGACGCGCAGGGCGGCGGCGTGCAGTTCCGGTCCGTCCATGGTGTCGACGCAGTCGGTGACGGCGACGACGGCATAGTCGCGGCAACAGGCGGCGGCGGCCGTCGCCATGACGCAGGAATTGGTGTTGACGCCGGTGATCAGCACCGTATCGACGCCATGCGAACGCAGGCTGAGGTCGAGGTCGGTGGCGATGAAGCAGTCATAACGCTTCTTGGCGTCGATGATGAAATCGGACGGGTCAAGCAATTGCGGCATGACCTCGCAGCCGGGCATCCCTTTGATGTTGTGCTTGAGCACGTTCTTGCGCGGGTTATTGGGATCGGCGGCGCGCGCCCGCCAGGCCGGATTGGACACGATCTCGTCGGAATCGCGATAGGTCGCGACGCAATGAAAGATCGGAATGCCGGCCGCGCGCGCCCAGGCGAAGAAGCGGGCATTGGCGGCGACGACCCGGGCCGCCGCGTCGCCATCGAGCGGCATGGTGGCCACAGCAGGGTCGAGATGGCCGCGATGCAGATCGATGGCGACGATGCCCGGTCGGGCATAAGAGGGGCTTGCGGCCATGTCAGATCAACGGATTCCAGGACTTCTGTAACAGCGCCTGCTGGTCGATGCCGAAACGGTCGGCCAGCCAGTCGCACAGTTCTTCCTGACCGATCGTCGGATTGTCGTGCTGACAATGCTCGGCGCCGGTCTCGTCGGGATCGAGGATACGCAAAGTGACATCGACGCCATGCGCCTTGGCGTGGTCGTAGGTGGCGCGTGCTGCGGATACGGTAAGCACGTCGTGGCCGCCATGCACGATCAGATAGGGGCACTTCATGTGTTCGAGATGGCCTTCGAGCGTGAAGGGCTTCATCTTTTCGTGCGCCTCCTTCATGGTCTTTGCGCCGAGCACCCAGCGGATATGCATGGCCAAGCCGAAATCGTCGCCCTTGTTGCCCCACATGTCGGGCAACGACCACACCGCGCCGTGTGAGATCACGGCGGCGAGCCGATGTTCGTAGCAGCCGGCGCGCGCGGCGTAATAGCCGCCCATGCTGGAGCCGCAGACCGCGATCCGCTTCGGGTCGACGTCGTCGCGGGTGAGCAGCCAGTCGATGCATTTGCCGATCGGCACTTCGGTGTCGTGCCGGCTGACGATCCCGTGCCGGCGCAAGGTGCCGCCCTGGCCGGGGCCGTCGATCATCAGCACCGAGATGCCGCGTTGCAGGCAGCCATGCGCCTGCATGAACCACATTTCGTCTTTGATCGAGTCGAGGCCGCCCATGCAGATCAGCACCGGCAGCTTGTCGCCGGGGAAGGGCGCGCGGATGAAATAACCGCAGATCGGCTTGCCGTCTTCGTAGGGAATGTCGACCGCTTCGCCCGGCGGGTTGAGGCGGGCAATGAATTTCTTCGAACAGGCTTCCATCTTCTCGAAGGTCGGCAGCCGGCGCGGATCGGTTGGTTCGAGGTGGAATTCGGCCTGCCGGTAATAATCGGCGGCGCGCAGGAAGCAGTTCATCGCGGTGCGGATATGGCCGGCGGCCTCGGAGGCCAGGCCGCGCGCCCAGTTGAAGTCGGCAATGCGCATCCACTCGGCGTGCCAGCTTTCCAGATCGCCGGGTATCATCCGCTTGGCGGCGAGGAACAATTCGCTGACCGAACCGCCGCCTTCCTGGGTTTCACCGAGGCCACGGCGGAACTGGTAGGACAGCCAGGGGAATTCCGGCCAGTGGTGCCAGCCGAACGGTTCGTAGTGCGCCGAGCGATCGGCGGTGATCTGCTCGATGGTGTCGTCGGCGGCGCTGGCATTGGGCTGGAGGGCGGTCATGTCACCTCGGATCGGCGCGGCGGGATGGTCGATTGGCAGCCATCCTTGGCTCTAGGCCCTGTTTGGTCAAGCAAAATGTATACACTTAGGCCACTGAGTGAATTTTCCTCAGCGCAGCCTCTTTTTTGATATTCAATATTATGACGTTAAAACATATATTTATATGTATTCAGCGCCAGTATGTCGCAGGGGCGGTGCACAAATTGTATTCACTTTGTATTTTCTGCGAAGCCGCTATTGTCGGAATCAGAGCTTGAGCGAGAAAAAATGATCGAAAAAATCCTGGCCGCCGACCTGCCGGTTCGTGACGAGCAGCCCGCTGGGCGTGACGGTACCCGTTCGCTATCGGTCACGGATCGGTTGCGCGAAGCCATTCTGCGCGGCGAAACCTCGCCCGGCGCCCGTCTCAACGAAGTTCGCTTGAGCCAGATGCTGGACGTGTCGCGCACGCCGGTGCGTGCGGCGTTGCAAGTGCTGGCCGGCGAAGGGCTGCTCGACTATCAGCCGAACCGTGGTTACGTCGTGCGGCAGTTTCCGCTATCGGAAATCGTCGACGCTTACGACATTCGGGGCCAACTTGAAGGCTTGGCGACGCGCTTTGCCGCCGAGCGCGGCTTCAATGCCGAGGAGCGCGAGATCATCGAGCAAAGCCTGCGCGACGGCGATGCCTTGCTCGACAAAGGCCATTTCGTCGACGGCGATCTGTCGCGCTATCGCGCCATCAACGGCAATTTCCACGAGACGATTTTAGGCGCGGCCAAGAACCGCATGCTGAGCGAAATGATCCGTATCTGCCACCATGTGCCGGCTTCTTCGAGCCGGAACATCATCGCTTTCGAATTTCGCGATGTGCGCCGTCGTCACGACGATCATCACCGCATTTACGAGACGATCCTGGCAGGCGAGCCCTGGCGCGCCGAGTTGCAGATGCGCGAGCATGTCGCGGGCGTGAAGTCGTCGCTTGTTCAGCAATTGCGGCAGCGCGGCGCCGCCGGCGAGGCGGCGGACGACGAATAAAAAACGGCCCGGGCAAGGGCCCGGGCCGCTGATCCCGACGTGTTGAGAGTTACGGCGAGAACGTCGCGCCGCCCGAGCCGCGCGTCGCCCAGCCGGTCATTTTGCGCTCGATGACGCTGGCCACCGCGTACATGATGATGCCCATCACGCTGGTCACCAAAAGGCCGGCGAAGGCCAGCGGCACTTCGAACCGCGACGATGCCACCAGCATGAAATTGCCGATGCCCTTGTTGGAGCCGACAGTCTCCGCGATGATCGAACCGACGAAAGCCACCGTGATCGCGACCTTCAGCGAGGCGAAGAAATAGGGCATCGCGCGGGGCAAGCCGACCTTGGTGATCATCTGCCAGCGCGAGGCGCCAAGCGCGCGCAACACGTCCTGCATTTCCGGCTCCACCGTCGCGATGCCGGTCGCGACGTTGACCAAAATCGGGAAGAATGACAGCAGGAAGGCGGTGATGATCGCCGGAACCGCGCCGATGCCGAACCAGATGATCAGGATCGGCACCACCGCGACTTTCGGGATGGTGTTGAAGCCGACCAGCGCCGGATAAAGCCCGTCGTACATCAGCGATGACGAACCGATCAGAACGCCGCCGGCCAGGCCAAACAGGATCGCGAACAGGAAGCCGATCGCGGTGGTTACGAAGGTTTGCCAGGCGTTGTCGAGCAGCGGGCCGTACCACTGAAAGCCGGCCTTGAAGATCGACGCCGGTCCCGGCAGCACGAATTCCTCGATTTTGAAGGCGATGACGGCCAACTGCCACAGCAGGAAAATCGCAACCACTACGAGCCACGGCAGGACACGGCGAAAGACCTTGTTGCGCGTGAACGGGCGGCGGCGCGGCCGGCGTGTGGGGGTAATCATGATTTCGGTCATGCGGCCTCTCTGGCGTCGTTGATATGGTCGCGCAGTTCCTGGACCATGCCGACGGCGTAAGGTTCGTAGGTCATCGACAGCGTGCGCGGACGCGGCAAGTCGACGGTCTTGTTGGCGATAATCCGGCCTGGCCGGGCGCTCATCACCAGCACGCGATCGGCCAGAAACACCGCCTCGCGCAGGTCATGAGTGACGAAAATCACCGTTGGGCGCCGCGCCAACCAGATTTCCTGAAGCGCCAGCCACAGCTCTTCGCGCGTAAACATGTCGAGCGCGCCGAAGGGCTCGTCCAGCATCAGTAACGACGGTTCATGGATCAGGGCCCGGCAGATCGAAGCGCGTTGCTGCATGCCGCCCGATAATTGCCAGGGGAATTTTTCTTCGAAGCCCTTGAGGCCAACCAGAGCCAAGAGATCGCGGGCCTTGGTCTCGTACATCGCGCGTTCGCGCTTGAGCTTCTGGCTGTGCGGTTTGACGATTTCAAGCGGCAACATGACGTTGTCGAGGGTCGTGCGCCACGGCAGCAGCGTCGGGTTCTGGAAAGCCATGCCGGTGAAGCTCAAGGGCCGGTCGACCTCGCGGGCATTGACGATGACCGCGCCTTCGGACGCGGGCCATAAGCCAGTGACGACCTTCATCAGCGTCGACTTGCCGCACCCGGACGGGCCGACAACGGCGACGAACTCGCCGCTGTCTACATGCATCGACATGTCCTGTAAGGCCAGTGTGCCGTCACCGTCTTCGCCGTAGCGGAGCGACACATGGTCGAGATCAACAAATTTTTTCATACGCGAATGTCCAATTTATCCTTATTTTATGGGTCATTTCGGCTTTCGCAGGATCGATTTTGCGATCATGGCATGGACGCCTTTGTTGTTGTTCACCGTCTGGGTGATGTGCAGGTCGGTCGCGAAGCTACACAAGGCATAGGCCTCGTCCTTATGAATGCCGGTGAGCGTCACGATCCAGTCGATCATCGCCTTGAGCGCTTGCTGGGCGGCGTCGTCGAGGTCGGTATCGAGCCCGAAAGTGATCAGGTGGGCCGGTGTTTCGCCGCGTGGCATGGTCCAGCCGAGGCCCTTGCGAACGTGGAATTCAAAGGTGCCTTTGAGCGAGGTCTCGATCGCGGTGCCGTCGACTTCACCGTGGCCTTGCGCGGCATGCCCGTCGCCGGTTGAGAACAACGCACCGTCATTCCAGACCGGAAGGTAGATCGTGGAGCCGGCCACGAGATCCTTGCAATCGAGATTGCCGCCGAATTCGCGCGGTTCCTTGCTGTTCTGGCGGCCGTAAGCTTTTGGCGGCGCGACGGCGAGTTGGCCGAAGAACGGCGCCATCGGCACCTTGAGGCCCGATGGTGTCGTTGCCATGTTGGTTGCCTTGTCGAGCCCGACATGGATCATACGGTAGTAGGGGAAATCCTCCGGAATCGTGCCCATATAGGCGCGGAACAAGTTGAAACCCCAGTTCTGCCGCAACTCGATGTCGAGGATTTTAACTTCGAGAACGTCGCCGACCTTGGCGTCCTTGACGTAGATCGGTCCGGTCAGGATGTGATTGCCCGAACCGCGCTTGACCTTCTCATGAATGAGTTTGAGGTCGGGTAGAACCGAGAAGCCCGAATCCGCCGGCGGCATCCATTCGGGATTGCCGGAGACACATTCGATGGTGACTTGATCGCCGGAGTCGATTGTCAGCGCCGGCGAAAGTCCGCCATCGAAATAGCCCCAGTGGACCGTTTCCGGCGTCGATTGCAAAGTGTGGTGGGTCATGAATTTCTCTAGGTCTGTAAATGGTTTGGCATGATTACGGCACGCGCGAATACGCCGCTTCAGCTACCCGGAATGACCCCCGGCTTCTGTTCGAAGCAGTACTTGGCGATATCGCCCGCGCGCGTGAACCAGACCTGGTCGGCGTGTTTGTGATTGACGCAATGCTTGATCGCTTGGCGTAGCGGGCGCAGCCGGAAAGGCTGGCCGACGATGAAGCCGTGCAACGACAGTGCAAAGACCAGGGGTTGCTTTTCCGAGGCCTCAAGCAATTCCTCGAATTGATCGACGATCATGTCGGCGAACTCACGGCCCGATTGATCGCGCAAGGCCAGCATACCCGCGTCATTCAGCTCCATCGGATAGGGTACCGACAGCAGCGGGCCGGAGCGTGTCCGCATCCAGATAGGCTGGTCGTCGAAAGGCCAGTCGAGCAGGTATGTGTAGCCGGCTTCCTTCAGCAAATCGGGCGTGACATTCGATTCGTTGGCGCCCGGACCCATCCAGCCGGCGGGCTTGACGCCGATGTATTTCTCAATGATTTCAGAACATTCCTGGAGCACGCGGGCTTCATCGTGTTCCCAGAACGACTTAAGCACCTCGGCATTGGTCCGGCCGTGGCCGCAGACCTCGTCGCCGCGTGCTTTGATCTTGGCGACGATGTCCGGATAATTGTAGCAAACGGCGCTGTTGAGAAGGATGGTGGCCGGCAGTTTCAGTTCATCGAGAATCTCGAAAAGACGCCAGTTACCGACGCGATTTCCATAGTCACGCCAGGCGAAATTGCGCGTGGTTTGCGGGCCGCCACGGTTCGCAGGGTCCATCCCGAGGCCCGCGCCAAAGGCGAAATGTTCGATGTTCAGTGCGATATAGAAGGCCAGCCGCTTGCCGCCGGGCCAGCTATAAGTCGGACGCGCGGTCACGTTGGAGTGATCGTAACGGGTATGGGTTGGAACCTTAAGCATTCCATTAACTCCGGCTGGCCAGACAAGTGATGGCGATTGTGAGGCGCACCTTGGCGCGGTAACGGCGCGTGCGCGCGTGCAAGGTGTTTACTGGCCTGCACCCGGTTCGGATGACACCCGGTTAAGCTAATCCTGCCTTCATCTCAAAGTCCATTGGGCTCACATATCCGATGGTGGAGTGGCGCCGTTTTGGGTTGTAGAAGCGTTCGATATAGTCGAACACGTCGGCC
>WGNB01000058.1 GCA_016124795.1 Rhodopseudomonas sp.
ATGGGCGGCCGGGACAATGCGGCTTGGACCGCCGATGAGGTTGTTGCGTCGCATCTCCGACACCCTCATCGGCCACCGCTCCCCGCCCCGCGTCTGACGACGCTGATCAAACGCCCCTCGGTAACGGGACGGGATGACGTGCTTATAGTCCTAACTAGGAATGTTGTCAAGAAGTATTTGCGGGGCGGCGCGTGGCCTTGCCGGTTGTCATTCCGGACGCCGCGATAGCGGCGATCCGGAATCCAGAAGCGCATGGAGTCTTATGTGGATTCCGGGTTCTGGCCTTCGGCCAGCCCCGGAATGACGAGGTTCGGATAGCGCGCGCAACACTCACCGTTCATCCCCGCCTTCGCGGGGATGACAAGAAACGGTAGTCGTCATTCCGGGGCGCGCTGCAAGCGCGAACCCGGAATCCAGAAGCGTGTGACGACGAGAGACAAGAACCAGGTGGCACATGAGGGCACATCCGGATTCCCGTTTTCCAAACCCAAGCCGCGCGCAAGCCCGCCAAGGCGGTCAGCCCCGGCATGACAGCCATTCGCCTTCGCGGAATCGAGCGCGCCGTTACGACCGGAACAGCCGGGTATATTGCGTCTCGTGCAAGGCCGACGCGAGATCGGCACGGAAGGCCGAGGAGCCGATGTCGTCAAGCGCGGCGGCGGCCGCACGTTCGGCGGTCGCACGCACGACCGGCTCGAGCGCGGCCAGCACGCGCAAGCCTTGCGTCTGGCCGAGCGGCACCAGCCGCACGCCGGCCGACACCCAGTTGGCGGCCAGGGCCTGCAAATAAGCGGGAAGCGCCGGCGCGAGCGCGACGCCATGTCCCGCCGCGGTCACCGCCACCGCGACCGGATAAGCCATCGGGCCGGACCAAACTTCTTTCAAACGATCGAGCGCCGCGCAGGGCCAGACCGCGCGCGCCGCCTCGACGAAGGCATTGCCTTGCGCGGTGGTTTCCAGATGACGCTCTTTCGACGGCGCGAAGGCGGCGGCGAGTTCGGCGACATCGTGCAAGGCCTTGTCGTCACCGGCGAGCGCCGCGCGATAAGCGTGAGCGAACAGCACCGCGTCGCAATAGCCGCCGCCCTGCGCCAGCATCGCCGTCAGCCAGGCCTGCAAGCCTTGCTCGTCGGCGATGTCGCCGGTCTCGACCGCCCATTCGATGCCGCTCGAATACGAGAAGGCGCCGACCGGAAAGGCCGGCGACAGCCAGGCCATCAGGCGATAGAGCGCGGGCGACGAGAGCTTCCCCCCGTCATCCTGAGGCGCCGAGCGCAGCTCGGCCTCGAAGGATGGCGGGGCCGGCGTCCTTCGAGGCTTGCTCGCCTTGCTCGCTCGCACCTCAGGACGACGGCGCAAAGCAATCGTCCTCTTCTTACCCGCCATGATCGTGCTCATGGTGATGATGGTGGCCGTGATGCTCATGCCCATGATGGCCATGCGGGCTGGCCGGCTCCGGATCGAACGGCGCATCGAGCGCCGCGACCCGCGCGCCGAGGCCGCGCAGCATGTCTTCGAGTACATGATCGGCGCGGATGCGCAGCCTGTCGCCGGCGATCTCGACATCGGTATGGCGGTTGCCGAGATGCCAGGCGAGCCGCACTGTCTCGAAGGCATTCGGTCCTGCGACTTCCAGCAAGGCTTCCGGCGCGCCCTGCACCAGAACGATGGAGCCATCGTCGAGCACCAGCCCGTCGCCGTCGCGCAAGGTCACCGGCGACGGAAAGTCGAGCATGAAGCGCGTGCCCTGCTCGGCCGTCAGCACGATGCGCCGGCGATTGCGGTCGCCGGCGTCGAGCACGACGCGGTCGGCCGCCGTGACGGCGTTCCAATCGCTGGCGGATTTGATGGCGGTGACGCGGTGCATGACAAATGACTCTGCCTGTCATGCCCGCGAAAGCGGGCATCCAGTAAACGCTGACGCCTGCATTATAACACCATGCTTGCGATTACTGGGTCCCCGCCTGCGCGGGGACGACACCAGGTGAGCGCGAGGCGACTTCAAGTGGATGCGAGGCAAACGAAGATCAAAACAGGAAATACCGCTGCGCCATCGGCAACACCTCGGCCGGCGGACAGGTGAGCAATTCGCCATCGGCGCGCACCTCGTAGGTCTCCGGATCGACCTCGATGTTCGGCGTCGCGTCGTTGTGAATCATGCTCTTCTTGTTGATCTTGCGGGTGTTGTCGACGGCGGCGAACTGCTTCTCGACGCCGAGCTTCTTGCGCAGGTCGCTTTTCGCCGCCGCTTTCGACACGAAGACCAGCGACGATTGCGTCAGCGACTTGCCGAAGGCGCCGAACATCGGCCGGTAATGCACCGGCTGCGGCGTCGGGATCGAGGCATTCGGATCGCCCATTTGCGCGGCGGCGATCGTGCCGCCCTTGATGACGATTTCCGGCTTGACGCCGAAGAAAGCCGGCGACCACAGCACCAGATCGGCGAGCTTGCCCTTCTCGATCGAACCGATGTGCTTCGACACGCCATGCGCGATCGCCGGATTGATGGTGTATTTGGCGATGTAGCGCTTGGCGCGCAGGTTATCGTTATCGCCCTTCTCGCCCGGCAACGAACCGCGCTGCTTCTTCATCTTGTCGGCGGTCTGCCAGGTGCGGATGATGACCTCGCCGATGCGGCCCATCGCCTGCGAGTCCGACGACATCATCGACAGCGCGCCGATGTCATGCAGGATATCCTCGGCCGCGATGGTCTCCTTGCGGATGCGGCTTTCGGCGAAGGCGAGATCCTCGGCGATCGACGGATCGAGATGGTGGCAGACCATCAGCATGTCGAGATGTTCGTCGATGGTGTTGCGCGTGAACGGCCGCGTCGGGTTGGTCGACGACGGCAGCACGTTCTTCAGGCCCGCGACCTTGATGATGTCCGGCGCGTGACCGCCGCCGGCGCCTTCGGTGTGGAAGGCGTGAATGGTGCGGCCCTTGAACGCCTTGATAGTATCCTCGACGAAGCCCGACTCGTTGAGCGTGTCGGAGTGGATCATCACCTGGACGTCGTATTTCTCGGCGACCGTCAGGCAGGTGTCGATGGCTTGCGGCGTCGTGCCCCAGTCCTCGTGCAGTTTCAGCGCGCAAGCGCCGGCCTTGACCATCTCTTCCAGCGCGGCGGGGCGCGAGGCGTTGCCCTTGCCGGCGAAGCCGAGATTCATCGGATAGGCGTCGGCGGCCTGGATCATCCGCGCGATATGCCAGGGTCCCGGCGTGCAGGTGGTGGCATTGGTGCCGGCCGCGGGCCCGGTGCCGCCGCCGAGCATGGTGGTGATGCCGGAATACAGCGCCTCGTCGATCTGCTGCGGGCAGATGAAATGGATGTGGCTGTCGAAGCCGCCGGCGGTGAGGATCTTGCCCTCGCCGGCGATCACCTCGGTGCCGGGGCCGATGATGATGGTGACGCCCGGCTGAATGTCAGGATTGCCGGCCTTGCCGATGGCGTGAACGCGGCCGTCCTTGATGCCGACGTCGGCCTTGACGATGCCCCAATGGTCGAGGATCAGCGCATTGGTGATGACGGTGTCGACCGCGCCCTGCTTGTTGGTGAGCTGGCTCTGGCCCATGCCGTCGCGGATCACCTTGCCGCCGCCGAATTTCACCTCCTCGCCGTAGACGGTGAAATCCTTCTCGACCTCGATGATGAGATCGGTGTCGGCCAGGCGCACCTTGTCGCCGACGGTCGGGCCGAACATGTCGGCATAAGCGGTGCGTTTCATTTTGATCGACATTTAGAGCGTCCCCATCACGCCGCCGCGGAAACCGTAGATCGTCTTCTTGCCCGCGATCGCGACCAGCGTGACGTCGCGCGACTGGCCCGGCTCGAAGCGCACCGCGGTGCCGGCGGCGATGTCAAGCCGCATACCGCGTGCTTTCTTGCGGTCGAACTTCAGCCCCGGATTGGTTTCGAAGAAATGATAATGCGAGCCGACCTGAATCGGCCGATCGCCGGTGTTGGCGACGGTCAGCGTCACGGTCTTGCGCTTGGCGTTGAGCTCGATCTCGCCGTCCTGGATGAACATTTCGCCGGGGATCATGGCACTCTCTCTCCTTCGTCATTCCGGGGCGCGCCAAAGGTGCGAACCCGGAACCCGGATATCTGCTCGGAATGCGTTTCCGGATTCCGGGTCCGCGCTTTCAGCGCGGCCCGGAATGACGGAAATCGGTTCATCAGATCACGCCGCCGATCAGCCCCGCGCCGACCGCCACGCACAACGCGCCGGCGACGCGAATGGCAGGGCGCAGTTGCGCGCGGCTCGCGGCCAGCGCGAAGGCAATGCCGGTCATGTGCAGCGTTGCGGTCGCGACGGCAAAGCCCGCCATGTATTCGATGCCACCGATGTTCTCCGCGACTTCCGAACCGTGCGCATGGCCATGAAACACCGCGAAGACGCCGACAATCGCAGCACCCACCGCGACCGGCAGATCGACGGCGAGCGCCACCAGCAGGCCGAGCGCCACCACCGAAGCCAGAATGCCGGGCTCGACGAAGGGGATCGCGACATGCGCCATGCCGAGCGCGCCGCCGACCAGCATCACGCCGACGAAGGTCACCGGCCACAGCCATAGGGCGCGGCCGCCTTTCAGCGCCGCCCACAGGCCGACCGCCACCATCACCGCGATATGATCGAGACCCGACAGCGGATGAGCGATGCCAGCGGCGAACGAAGCGGTCGACCCCAAGCCGGCATGCGGGCCGATATGGGCGAAAGCCGGCACGGGCGCGACGAGGGCGCCGGCAAGCACGGCGGCGAGAACGGGGGAAAGTCGCTTCATCGGTTCGGTCCTTTCAACGGTGCAACATGACAGATCGGCAGGCCTCGGCGGCGCGCCTTCAACGGATCGGTTCGTGAACGGTGACGAGCTTGGTGCCGTCGGGAAATGTCGCCTCGACCTGGATGTCGTGAATCATCTCGGCGATGCCATCCATGCACTGCGCGCGGGTGATGACATGAGCGCCGTCGCGCATCAGTTCGGCGACCGACCGGCCATCGCGCGCGCCTTCCATGATGAAATCGGAAATCAGCGCGACCGCTTCCGGATGGTTGAGCTTGACGCCGCGCTCGAGGCGCCGGCGCGCCACCATCGCGGCGACGGCGATCAGCATCTTGTCTTTTTCCCGGGGCGTCAGGTTCATCGTGTCCTCAAGATCAATAAGTTACTGCAACCACAGCCGCGGCACCGGCGTGCCGAGCGCCGCCAGAACCGCGATCAGGTCCTGCCGCAGGGCCGCGCCATCCCTGGCGCAGAGCCGCGCGACCGCGATGCCGTTCCAGGCCGAGATGCCGACTTCGCCGGCAAAACCGCCGGGCAAATTGTCGCCGAGGGCGCGCACCGCCGCAAGCTGTTCGTCGCCGCCCGGCGTCATCAGGACGGTGGCGATCGCAAGTCCGTCATGGGCCACCGCGCGTTGCGCCAGTTGCGCGGCGATCGCGCCGTCGAGCCGGGCGGTGTCGGCATAAACCAGCCGGCCATTGCGGCGCAGCCGCCAGCGGTCGCTGAAATGACCCTCGGCGATGACCTCGCCCATCGCGGCGCGGCCGAACACCACGGCCTCGGCCATGATCAGCGACGCGCCGTCGGCGAGATCGATGTCGAGCCGACGCGACAATCGGGCGCGGTCGAACACAATGGTTTCCTGCGGCAGCCAGGCGAGCCGCGCTCCCGCCGCGACCGTCAGCCGGACATCCATGTCGGTGTCCGGTCCGGTCGAGCGATAGATTTTTTCCGCCGCCGCCGTGCCGGCCACCAGGCTGGCGCCCTCGCCGACCGTCATCTCGATGCGGAAGCGGTCGCCGCCGGTCATGCCGCCGCCGGTGTTGACGATGACGGCTTCCAGCGCATCCGGCGTCGCATTGGGAAAGCGCACGCGCAGCGAGCCGTCTTCATGAACCTCGGCGCGCCGGGTGACGCCGTCGCGAAGCGCCGCGCTCAGCGCAATGGTGCCGGTGGCGCGATTGGCGGCGAAAGTGTGTTCGGTGGCTGTGGACGTGATCTTTGAAATGGCCGCGCACTCAAAACTAGTCCCTCCCCCCTTGTGGGCGAGGGTTAGGGAGGGGGGTGATTGTTGGGACCCTGATATCACAAGAACGACCCCCACCCGACCGCCTCGCTATCGCTCGGCGGCCGACCTCCCCACAAGGGGGAGGTGAAGAAACAAATCAAATCGCCATCGCCCGCTTCAGCGCGGCTTCGTCGAGGTTGACCTTGTCCGATTGATAGACAATCGACCCGCGATCCATCACCACCAGATGGTCGCCGAGTTCCTGGGCAAAATCCAGATATTGTTCGACCAGAATGATCGCCATTTCCTTCAGGCCGCGCAGGTAATCGATGGCGCGGCCGATATCCTTGATGATCGACGGCTGGATGCCTTCGGTCGGCTCGTCGAGCAGCAACAGCCGCGGCCGCATGGTCAGCGCCCGGCCGATCGCCAGTTGCTGCTGCTGGCCGCCCGACAGATCGCCGCCGCGCCGGCCGAGCATCGATTGCAGCACCGGGAACAGCGAGAACACGTCGTCGGGCACGCTGCGCTGGTCGCGCGGCAGCGGCGCAAAACCGGTCTCGAGGTTTTCCTTCACCGTCAGCAGCGGGAAAATTTCACGGCCCTGTGGCACATAGGCAATGCCGTTACGGGCGCGCTCGACCGTCGACATCTTGGTGATGTTCTTGCCCTCGAACATGATCGTGCCGTTCTTGACCGGATGCTGTCCGACCAGTGCCCGCAACAGGCTCGATTTGCCGACGCCGTTACGGCCGAGCACACAGGTCACCTTGCCGGGCTCGGCGGTCAGCGAAATGCCGCGCAGGGCCTGCGCCGCGCCGTAATAGAGATCGATGTTGGTGGCTTCGAGCATGATGTTCACCCGTCATTCCGGGGCACGCGCAACGCGCGTGAACCCGGAATCCAGAAACTGGTCAAGAGAAGATCGCCGGATTCCGGGTTCGCCGCTTCGCGGCGCCCCGGAATGACTGAGAAGGAAATATCAATCATCCCTCACCGCCCCAGATACACTTCGACGACGCGATCGTTGGTCGAGACCTGATCGATGGTGCCTTCGGCCAGCACCGAACCTTCGTGCAGGCACGTCACCTTGACGCCCAGTTCGCGCACGAAGGCCATGTCGTGCTCGACCACGACCACGGTCTTGGTCTTGTTGATCTCGCGCAGCAGGTCGGCGGTCTGCATGGTCTCGACGTCGGTCATGCCGGCGACCGGCTCGTCGACCAGCAGCAGCTTGGGGTCCTGGGCAAGCAGCATGGCGATTTCCAGCCACTGCTTCTGACCGTGCGACAGGCTGCCGGCGACGCGCTTGCGCAGATCCTTGAGCCGCACCGTCTCCAGCACCTTGTCGACGCGCTCTTCCTGCTCGGCCGAGGATTCCCAGAACAAGGTTGCCCAGACGCTGCGGTCGTTCTTCAGCGCCAGTTGCAGATTGTCCTCGACGGTATGCATGTCGAACACCGTCGGCTTCTGGAACTTGCGGCCGATGCCGAGCGTGGCGATTTCGGTCTCGTCGAGCTTCGACAGGTCGAACTTGCCTTCCTGAAAGAACACGTCGCCGGAATCGGGCCGCGTCTTGCCGGTGATGACATCCATCATCGTGGTCTTGCCGGCGCCGTTCGGGCCGATGATCGCCCGCATCTCGCCGGGCTCCATGATGAAGGACAGTTCGTTGAGCGCCTTGAAGCCGTCAAACGACACGCTGATGCCGTCGAGATAGAGCAGCGACGAGGTGGTGCGGGGATCGGCGGGAACGGTGGCCATGATGCTACTCCGCCGCGCTGGGTTGAGGCGCCGGCTGCGGCGGATCGACGATCTCGCCATCCTCGGCGGCGGCGGAGGCTGCCGCCTCGCTCTTGTCCCGCTGGCCGCTGCGCCAGTTGTTATAGGTGCCGATGATGCCGCGCGGCATCAACAGCGTGGTGCCGATGAACAGGGCGCCCAGCATGAACAGCCAGTACGGCGCCAGGAAGCCGGAGGTGAAGAAGGTCTTGGCGTAATTGACGACGAGCGCGCCGAGCACCGCGCCGGTCAGCGTGCCGCGGCCGCCGACCGCGACCCAGATCACGGCTTCGATCGAATTAGCCGGCGCGAACTCGCCGGGATTGATGATGCCGACCTGCGGCACATAGAGCGCGCCGGCGATGCCGGCCATGCAGGCCGAGACCGTGAACACGAAGAGCTTGTAGGATTCGACGCGATAGCCGAGGAAGCGCGTGCGCGATTCCGCGTCGCGGATGCCGATCAGCACCTTGCCGAGTTTCGACGTGACGATCGCGCGGCAAACCAGGAAGCAGATCGCCAGCATCAGGCAGGACATCACCAGCAGCGCATTGCGGGTACCCTCGGCCTGGACGTTGAAACCGAGGATATCCTTGAAGTCGGTCAGGCCGTTATTGCCGCCGAAGCCGAAATTGTTGCGGAAGAAGCCGAGCAGCAGCGCATAGGTCATCGCCTGCGTGATGATCGACAGATATACGCCGGTGACGCGCGAGCGGAAGGCGAACCAGCCGAATACGAAGGCAAGCAGGCCCGGCACCAGGAGCACCATCAGCATCGCATAGGCGAAGTGGTTGAAGCCGTACCAGAAGATCGGCAGTTCCTTCCAGTTCAGGAACACCATGAAGTCGGGCAGGATCGGATTGGCGTAGACGCCACGGGTGCCGATCTGGCGCATCAGGTACATGCCCATGGCGTAACCGCCGAGCGCGAAGAACGCGCCGTGGCCGAGCGACAGGATGCCGACATAACCCCAGATCAGGTCGATCGACAGCGCCAAGAGGCCGTAGCAGATATATTTGCCGAACAGCGCGACGTAATAGGTCGTCACATGCAGCGACGAGCCCGCCGGCACCAGCAAATTGAGCACCGGAACGGCGATCGCGAAGGCCCCGAGCAGGATCAGGAACAAGGTCGAGCCGCGGTCGAGCATGCGGATCAGCGGATGCGAGGTCATCATGGGGCATTCTCGAATGGGCCGACATCCTTCGAGGCTCGCCTTTCAGGCTCGCACCTCAGGATGACGGGTTTACTTTCGGGCATATCTCTCTCGTCACCCTGAGGTGCGAGGGCGAAGCCCGAGCCTCGAAGGGTGGCAGCCACCATTATCATGCTTCAATCGCCCTGCCCTTGAGCGCGAACATGCCGCGCGGCCGCTTCTGGATGAACAGAATGATAAACACCAGGATTGCGATCTTGCCGAGGACCGCGCCGGCGAAGGGTTCGAGGAACTTGTTGGCGATGCCGAGCGTCAGCGCGCCGACCAGCGTACCCCACAGATTGCCGACGCCGCCGAACACCACGACCATGAAACTGTCGATGATGTAGCCCTGGCCGAGGTTCGGCGAGACGTTGTCGATCTGCGACAAGGCCACGCCGGCGATGCCGGCGATGCCGGAGCCGAGGCCGAAGGTCAGCGCGTCGATCCGCGCGGTGCGGATGCCGACCGCCGCCGCCATCCGGCGGTTCTGGGTTACGGCGCGCATTTCAAGCCCGAGCCGGGTGAAACGCAGCATCGCCAGCAAGGCGACGAAGACGATGCCGGTGAAGACGATGATCCACATCCGGTTATAGGTGATGGTGATGCCGCCGAGGTCGAAGGCGCCGGACATCCAGGACGGATTGCCGACTTCCTTGTTGGTCGGCCCGAAGATCGAGCGCACCGCCTGCTGCAACACCAGCGAAATGCCCCAGGTCGCCAGCAGGGTTTCCAGCGGCCGGCCATAGAGGAAGCGGATCACCGTGCGCTCGATGACGATGCCGACCAGCGCCGCGACCACAAACGCGAGCGGCAGGGCAATCGTCAGCGAATAATCGAACAGCCCCGGATAACGCTGGCGGATGACTTCCTGCACCACGAAGGTGACGTAGGCGCCGATCATCACCATTTCGCCATGCGCCATGTTGATGACGCCCATCACGCCGAAGGTGATGGCAAGGCCAATGGCGGCGAGCAGCAACACCGAGCCGAGCGACAGGCCGTACCAGAGGTTCTGCACCGTATTCCAGATCGCCAGCGTGCGATTGATCTTGGCCTTGGCCGCGGTCACGGCCTGCGCCACCTCCGGCGGCTGGCCCTGCGACATGCTGTCGAGCAGGCCGAGCGAGTCCTGATCGCCACGTTCGCTGATGACGGCAATGGCGGCGACCTTGTCGGCGGCGCTCGTGTCCGACGCCGACAGGATCAGCGCGGCGCGCGCCTGCTGCATCGCCGTCTTGACGCGGGCGACCTTCTCGGCGGCGATGGCTTTTTCCAGCGCCGGCCGCGCGCTCTCGGGGCGCGATTTGAACACCGACTGGGCGGCGTCGTAACGCTTGTCGGCGTCCGGCGCCATCAAGGTCAGCGCGCCGATCGCGGAATCGACGATATTGCGCAGCCGGTTGTTGAGGCGGACATTATCGGTGTCGTCCGGCGGCGTGCCGGCGATCGGCTTGCCGGTCTCGGCGTCGAGAACCTCGCCGGAGTCCTTCTTGATGTAGACTTTCTTGGCGGTGGCGCTGAACAGCAAATTGCCGTCGTGCAGCGCCTGAATCACGGTGCCGGCGAGCGGGCTGCCGCTGGCGACCACGGCATCGACCGCATTGGCGGTGTCGCTGAAATCATCGGTGGTGAAGCCGGCCAGCGCGTCTTCGTAGGGACCGGCATGGGCGGCATTGACGGCGCCGGCCAGCATCCCGAAGACGACGGTGAGGGCCAATAGGGGTCCGCGAGAAACTCGCGAGACGACGCGCAATAAAGCTCGCATGGCAATCGCTTCCGGCACCAGACATTGAAGGGTGGAAGGCGGCGGCGCACCGCCGCCTTCCGAGAGGTTCACCTGTCGCGACCGAAAAGTCACGACCGGAAAGCTTGGTTCAGACGACCAGGCTTACGAGCCGCTGCCGCACTTCTTGGTGACGGTGTTGTAGTTGCCGCACTTGAGCTTGACCCAGTCGGCGACCAGATCCTTCGAGCCCGGCAGGTAGTTCGACCAGGCATCGCCCTTGACGAGACCCTTGGTCTTCCACACCACGTCGAACTGACCGTCGGCGCGCACTTCGCCGATCAGGACCGGCTTGGTGATGTAGTGGTTCGGGAGCATTTCCGAGATGCCACCGGTCAGGTTGGCCTGCTTGATGCCCGGCAGAGCCGCGATCACCTTGTCCGGATCGGTCGACTTCGCCTTTTCGACGGCCTTCACCCACATGTTGAAGCCGATGTAGTGCGCTTCCATCGGGTCGTTGGTGGTGCGCTTCGGCTTCTTGGTGAATTCGTGCCACTTGTTGATGAAGGCGGTGTTGTCCTTGTTCTTCACCGACTCGAAGTAGTTCCAGGCGGCGAGATGGCCGACCAGCGGCTTGGTGTCGAGACCGGCGAGTTCTTCTTCGCCGACCGAGAACGCCATGACCGGAATGTCGGTCGCCTTGATGCCCTGGTTGCCGAGTTCCTTGTAGAACGGAACGTTGGCGTCGCCGTTGACGGTCGAGACGACGGCGGTCTTCTTGCCGGCCGAGCCGAAAGCCTTGATCTTCGAGACTTCGGTCTGCCAGTCGGAGAAGCCGAACGGCGTGTAGTTGATCATGATGTCTTCGGCCTTGACGCCCTTCGACTTCAGGTAGGCTTCAAGGATCTTGTTGGTGGTGCGCGGATAGACGTAGTCGGTGCCTTCCAGCACCCAACGCTTCACCGAACCGCCGTCCTTCGACATCAGGTAGTCGACGGCCGGGATCGCCTGCTGGTTCGGCGCGGCGCCGGTGTAGAACACGTTGCGCTCGCCTTCTTCACCTTCGAACTGCACCGGGTAGAACAGGATCGAGTTCAGTTCCTTGAACACCGGCAGCACCGACTTGCGCGACACCGAGGTCCAGCAGCCGAACACGACCGAAACCTTGTCCTTGGAGATCAGCTCGCGCGCCTTTTCGGCGAACAGCGGCCAGTTCGAGGCCGGGTCGACGACGACGGCTTCGAGCTTCTTGCCGAGCAGACCGCCCTTCTTGTTCTGCTCGTCGATCAGCATCAGCATGACGTCCTTCAACGTCGTTTCGCTGATGGCCATGGTGCCGGACAGCGAATGAAGGATGCCGACCTTGATGGTATCGGCGGCCTTGGCCGGCTGCATCGCGCCGGTGGCAGCCATGACAAGACCGGCGGCGGCGGCGAGCCACTTCCGGGCAACCGGCCGCCGAGCGGCCGTGTGAAGCGTTTTGTACATCAGTTGAGATCCCCTGCGTTTGACGCGCGCGTTCGGTCGCTACGACTTCTTCGCGCAACAAGGGTTTCGCAAGCTCTGTGCCAACCCGTCACAATCGGACTAAGCCCTTGTTTTAATAATACTATGATGCCGACAGCGGGGTCTGCCTAGTTTTCGACCAGTGGCGCATGATTAAACATTAGGCGATATTGGCTGTTTATTCGCCATCCCATACCGTCCATGCGGCATGGCGGCCCGGCAACGGCGCAAAATGAGGCCATCCTGTACACAATCGCTACTCGAACGCCGCCGGCAGCGGCGGCGAACCGCTGCCGCCGTCTTGTGCGGCGGCTCGGGAAAGCGGGCGTTGAGGACTAACCGATCAGCGCGGGCAGCCAGGTTGCAATCGCCGGAAATGCGATCAGCAGCACCAGCAGCAGCAGACTCATCGCGATATAAGGCACCACGGCGCGGAAAATGTGCCCCATCGTCACCTGCGGCGGCGCCACGCCCTTCATCGTCATCAGCAGCAGGCCATGCGGCGGCAACAGCAGGCCGAGCTGCATGCAGATGAGATAAAGGATGCCGAACCAGACCATATCGATATCCAGCCGCTGCACGATCGGCATGAACACCGGCAGGGTAATCAGCATCATGCTGACCTGGTCGACGAAAATGCCGAGAAAGATCAGCAGCAGCAGCATGCCGGCCAGGATTTCCGACTTCGACAGGCCGTGATTGAAGATCGTCGAGACAATGCCCTCGGTGGTGCCGGAGAAGCTCAGGATCTGCGAAAAGGTCGTCGCGCCGAGAATGATGAACAGGATCATCGCCGAGATCGTGACGGTGCCGCGCAGCGAGGTCACCAGCGCCTTGACCGACAGCGCCCGATAGGCCGCCGCCAGCGCCATGGTGGCAATAGCGCCGAGCGCGGCGGATTCGGTCGGCGTGGCGATGCCGCCGGACATCGCGCCGATCACCACGACGAAAATCGAAATAAGCGGAATGACATAGAGGACGAGCAATTCGTATTTTGCCCAGCCGGTGCGTTCCTCGACCTCGGTCGCCGGCGCCAGCTTCGGATTGAGCAGCACCCGGGTCACGATATAGGCGACGAAGGCGACACTGAGCAGCAGGCCCGGCACCACGCCGCCGATCAGCAGCTTGGAAATCGAGATGCCCGACAGGCTGCCGAGCAGCACGGTCAGCGCCGAGGGCGGAATCAGCATGTCGACCGCGCCAATCGCCATGATTGGGCCGGTCGCCATCACCGGGTTATAGCCGCGCGCCAGCATCACCGGCAGCATCAGCGAACCGAGCATCGCCGTGGTGGCGATGGTCGAGCCGGAAATCGCCGAGAACACGGTACCGGCAACCACCGTCACCACCGCCAGTCGCCCCGGCACCTGCCGGATCAGGCGCTCGATGCCTTCGATGACCTTCAAGGCCAGTCCGGTGTGAAACAGGATTTCGCCCATCAGCACGAACAGCGGAATCGGCGTCAGCGAGAAATTGGCCACCGCGATCACGCTGTTGCGCACGATCTGCTCGATGCCGACGGCGCCGCCCAGATAAAGCAGGGCGCCAACGATGTTGATGGCGAGAAAGGCGATGGCCACCGGCATGCCGATGAACAGAAGCACGGTCGAACCGCCGAGCAGCAACAGAGCGCCGGCTTGCCAGGACATCATCGCGAATGATCCATCATGTCAGGAGGCGGAAACGGCGTCGGCGCGCGGCTGGCGCTCGGAGCGCGACAACTGCCGCATGCGGAAGATGAACTCGACCGCCACCATCAGGAAACAAACCGGCATCGGCACGAAGATCCACCATTCCGGCAGCACCAGCGTCTTGATCGACAGCGAACCGGCCGAATAGCTCGCCAGCGTCACCCGCACGCCGTACCAGACGAAGATGAGACAGCAGATCAGGCCGACAATGTCGCTGAACCATTCCAGGCACCAGCCGACGCGGGGCGGCAGCATCCGTAAGACGATGTCGATGCGGATGTGCTGGCCGTGGCGCAGCAGGCCGGGCGCGGCCAGCAACGTGGTGATGTAGAGCGCGTATTCCGACAGTTCGTTGCTCGGCGGGATGCCACCGGCCCCGACGTTGCGCAACAGCACGTCGAGGCCGATCAGCAAGGTCATGCCGAGCAGAACGGCACAGGCCGCCAGCACCATGACGTCCAGCAAACGGCCATAAATATGAGCAAGCCGCTCCATGGCGTGGCTCCAGTCGGGCGCGAATTGCGCCGGTTACGGGGCCTCAGGGCGCCTTGGAGAACAGCTTGCGCAATTTCGGCCCCTGCTCCGGACTCTGCCGGATGACACCGGCCCAGCCGGCTTCATAAGCCTTGTCGTAATACGTCTTGGCGTCGGCGGCGCTGAACGTGATGGTCTTGATGCCGGCCTTGGCCTGCCGCTCGGTGTCGGCGGCGTTGGCCTTGGTGAAGTAAGGCACGGCCTCCGCTTCGCTCTCCGCGGCCGCCTTGGTCAGCACGGCTTTCTGCTTGGCGTCGAGTTTGTCCCAGCTTGCCTTGTTGATCAGGATCGACACTTCGGCGGTATAGAAGCCGGGATCAACGCGATACTTGGTGCGCTCGTTCCAGCCGAGATCGAACACGCCGGTGATCGGCCAGCCATAACCATCGACCACACCACGCTCGAGCGCAGTGTAGACTTCGCCCGGCGCGGTCTGCACCACGGTCGCGCCCATCGCCTGGAAGAAGTCGCGATAGACCGGCGTGATGCGCAGCTTCAGGCCGGTAAGGTCCGGCTTGTCGATCGACTTGTTGAGATAAAGATGGAACGGGTTGTTATCGACGACGCGCGCCAGAAACACCGCGTTCATCTTCTGCGCGTAGATTTTGGCCATCAGATCGAAGCCGCCATTCTCGCGCAGCACCGACATCGGCACCTGGGTCAGCTTCCAGGCGTCGGCTTCCGGCATCAGATTGGTGTAGAAAGCGCCGGTGACATTGGCGAGATCGACGACGCCATTCTTGAGCGCATTGCCGACTTCGAATGGCGGCATCGCCTTCGGACCGCCGATGTAATTGATCTGGATGACGCCCTTGCCGGCCTTGTTGACCCGATCGATGAACTCCTCGAAGCCGCGCGAATACGTGGTCTTCTCGGCGAACGAAGTGACGGCACGCAGCGTGACTTGTTGGGCGGTGGCCGCGCCGGACAGCCCGGCGACGCCGAGCGATGTCAAAACGGCAAGCGAAAAGAACGCAGGAACCTTGCGCATGTCTCTCTCCCTGTGCGGTGCCGGCGTCTGTCGCGCCATGATGATGCACCGTCGTTCGGTCCATAGTGGACCGCGCGGCGCGCGAGGGCAATCAGCCTCGGCGCGCCTGTCATTCGAATTATAATTCTGCCGCTGTGTGACGCTTGCGGCGCGCCATTGAGCGCGGCCGCCGCCGTTACTTACGATTGCCGCGCCAGCTTTCTGCTACCAGAGTTCGTCGACCGTCAGCCGGCGCGAGATCAGGCCCTGCTGGACGCAGTAGGAAATCAGCATGTCGAGGCAAGGCCGATTGGCTTCCTTGCCGAACGGCGCGGTATCGATGGCGCCGGGCTTGAGACCCGCGACCTTCCGGCTGGCCTCGAGCATCCGGTAAAGCTCGGCGACGGCGGCGGGCTTCTCCCGCGCCAGTTCGTCGGGCACCACCACCATGTGATTGACCGGCACGACGCCGTGCTTCTTGTACCAATCGAGCGCCGCCTGATGCGGATCGGGGATCACGCTTTGCAGGCGCGGATCGTCCGGCATCGCCGCGCCGTAAATCGCCGCGTCGAGTTCGCCATCGAGCACCATCTGGGTGATGTCCTTGCCGGCTTGCGCGCGCACCACGCCGGCGGGGTCCTTGGCCTCGGCGACATGGCCGTCCTCGAAAACAACCCATTCGACGCCGGACAGGTCGACGCCGTAATCGTTCGCGATAATGCCGCGCACCCAGGCCGCCGTGGTCTGGCTATAGGAGCGCACGCCAATCCGCTTGCCGGCGAGGTCGGCCGGCGTCAGCCGGCCCCGATCGACATTGTGCAGGACGGTGTGATGCTGAAAGCGGCCGAGCATTGCCGCCGGCAGCAAGGTCAGGCCCTTGTTGTGCTCCTTGGCCTGCAAATAAGTGACCAGCGCCAGTTCGCTGGCGTCAAAGGCATGTTCGCGCACCATCGGCTTGAACGCCTTGTGCATCGGCTTGACCTCGACGAAGTCGAGCTTGAGCGTGTCGGAGACGATCTCGCCGCGCTTGAGCGGCAAGGTGTGCGGATAGTCGCCGATGGCGATGCGAAGCGTGTCCAAGATCATAATCCTTCCGGCCGTGAGAATTGAATGCTTGACCTGCCGCGCCGGATTGTCAACAATTTGGTCAACAGGATTGTGATAAAGTGACCGACGCCCACCCGCGCGCCCATGCCAGCCGCCCCCGCGATCCGAACGCGCCGTCCTCCGGCGGCGCGCTCGCCGAGATGTCGGCGGACGCCCTCGTCACCGCGCAATTGCGCGAGGCGATCACGCGCGGGCAATTGTCGCCGAACGAGCGGCTGGTCGAGGCCGAACTGGCCGAGCGTTTCGCGGTCAACCGCGCCCACATCCGCACCGCGCTCGCCATGCTCGATCAGGATGGGCTGGTGGTGCGCCTGCCCAATCGCGGCGCGCGGGTGCGGGTCATTTCCGACGACGAAGCCATCGAGATCGCCGAAACGCGGCTGGCGATCGAGGCGATGGTGGCGCGTCAGGCGGCGGCGAAAGCCGATGCGACGGGGCGCGCCGCTTTGCGCGCGCTCGAAAAGGATATGGCGCGGGCGGTGGAGCAAGGCGACAGCGTGCTCTATTCGCAATGCAATGCCGCGCTGCATCGCGAATTGCAGCGCATGGCCGGCAACGCCACCGCCGACCGCATTCTCAATACGTTGAAGTCGCATCTGGTGCGGCTGCAATACCGCGTCTTCCTGCTGCCGGGCCGGCCGAAGACCTCGCTCGCCGAGCATCGCGCCATCGTCGCGGCGGTCTGCGCCGGCGATGCCGACGCCGCCGAGCGTGCGATGCGCGACCATCTCACCAGTTTCACCCGCCTGCTCAAGCAGGCCATCGAAGTCGCCCGCCTCGGCGGCTTTTAATTCCCACGAACACAACAAGCGGAGTATCAGTTCATGGCCGATCAAAAGACGGGTCTCGTAATCACCGCCCATCCGGGCGATTTCGTCTGGCGCGCCGGCGGCGCGATCGCCCTGCACGCCAAGCAGGGCTACAAGATGAAGATCGTCTGCATGTCGTTCGGCGAACGCGGCGAAAGCCAGTTCGCCTGGAAGGAAGCGGGCGCGACGCTGGAAAGCGTCAAGGCTGGCCGCAAGGACGAAGCCGAACGGGCCGCCGCCCTGCTCGGCGCCGAGATCGAGTTCTTCGACTGCGGCGACTATCCGCTCAAGCTGACCGAAGAGCATTTCGACCGCATGGTCGATATCTATCGCGAGACCAATCCGGCCTTCGTGCTGACCCACGCGCTCAAGGACCCCTATAACTTCGACCACCCGAACGCCGCCCACTTCGCGCAGGAAACCCGCGTGGTCGCGCAGGCGATGGGCCACAAGCCGGGCGCCAAGTACAAATATTCCGCCCCGCCGGTCTATCTGTTCGAGCCGCACCAGCCCGAGCAGTGCGACTACAAGCCCGACCTCATTCTCAAGATCGATGACGTCTGGGAGACCAAATACAAGGCGTTCCAGATCCTCGCCGCCCAGAAGCACCTCTGGCATTATTACGAGCGCGTCGCGCTCAACCGCGGCATTCAGGGCTCGCGCAACACCGGCATTCCAATGACTTACGGCGAGGCCTACCAGACCTTGTTCCCGCGCGTCATCACCGAAACCTTGGGCTAGACCAAGCCCCTCCCCGTCATCCTGAGATGCTCGGCCGAAGGCCGAGCCTCGAAGGATGAACGGCCAGAGCGGTGCCCGTCATCCTTCGAGGCTCGCGACGCTCGCACCTCAGGATGACGGATCGAGGCCGTACCAAAAGGAAACCACCCATGAAAAACGTCGTCGTCCGCAATATCAAACGCGCCGATCCGAAAGCGATCGAGACCTTCGAGAAGCTCGGCGCCTCGACCGTGCATGAAGCGCTCGGCCGCTATCAGTTGATGAAGCCCTATATCCGTCCGGTCTGGGCCGGCGCCTGCATCGCCGGCCCCGCCGTCACCATCCTGGCGCAGCCCGGCGACAACTGGATGCTGCACGTCGCCATCGAACAGTGCCAGCCCGGCGACATCGTCGTGCTCGGCTGCACCACCGACAACACCGACGGCATGATCGGCGACCTGATCGCCACCTCGCTGAAGGCGCGCGGCGTCAAGGGCGTCATCATCGACGCCGGCTGCCGCGACGTCGTCACCCTCAAGGAGATGGGCTTCCCGATCTGGGCGCGGGCGATCTCGTCGAAGGGCACCGTCAAGGCGACGCTCGGTTCGGTGAACATTCCGGTGGTCTGCGCCGGCGTCAATGTCGAGCCGGGCGACGCGGTGGTCGCCGACGACGACGGCGTCGTCGTGGTACCGAAGAAATATTGCGCGGAAACCGCGGCCAAGGCGCAGAAGCGCTTCGACGACGAAGACGCCAAGCGGCAGAAACTCGCCGCCGGCGTGCTGGGGCTCGACATGTATAATATGCGCGAGCCGCTGGCCAAGGCCGGGCTGATTTACGTCGACAATCCGGAAGACGTCTGACCGCGCAAGCCTCATTCCGATAAAGGGAGCCGCCAGCGATGGCGGCTCTTTTTTTGTGCCGGCTTATCCACCGACGCCGGATGGATTTGATCCAGATCATGGCCGCCGGAGCGCGCCGGTCCGACCGTGACGGTGCCGGAATGCCGACCTCGATCGTTCAAGGTTCCCGAGACGGGGCACCAGAAAGGGCAAGAAAGAGGAAGTGCCATGGCCCAATCCGACCGCGACCTCAAACAACCGGCGGCCGCCAGCGCCGACTACCAGCCGAGCAACATCCGCGAAATGATGGAACGCCTCGGCGTCGATCCGGCGACCGGCGTGCTCGCCCATTCCGAACTGACGTTCCTGACCGCGCTGCACCGCTGCCAGAATTGCCCGTCGAAAGCGCAATGCCGCGCCTGGCTCGACAGCATGCCGATGTCGGTTTCCTTCGCGCCGAAGTTCTGCCCGAACAGCGACCTGTTTTTCGAATTGCAGGTCGACCAGCCCGGCCACCTGCGCGGCTCGTACACCGAACTGTGCCGCCTCGACAGGACGACCGAAAAGCCGCCGAAGCCCTAGTCGCGCGCCGGGTGGAACTTGATCGCCGCGACGATCCCCAGCATCACGAAGATCACCAGCGCGACGCCCTGCGTCACCGCGAACTGAAAATCGGTCGGCGGCGCGAAGGGCGGACCGACCATCGGCGCCGCCGGATTGATCAGCTTGATCTTCTCGAAGGCCTGCACGATCAGCACGAAGACATTCAGATAGAGCGAGATCACCGCGCCGAGCGCGTAGATCCAGCGCCACTTGCCGACAATGTCTTTCACGTAGAGCGCATAGAGCGCGATCAGGAACGTCACCGTCGCGACAATGCCGGTGGCGGCGGCCGGAGTGATGGTCTTGACCTGATCCGGCGACAGGAAAAACATGAAGCCGGTAACGCTGGTCAGCACCGTCATCAGCCAGAACAAGCCGGTCAAGGCCGGCAGCCGGTGCGACCCGATCATGCCGAACACGACGATGAAGCCGCTGGCGATGGCGATCAAGGTGATGGCGACATGCACCAGCGCGAAAGTCTGAAACGACAAACCGACGATCATCGAAGCCCCTCCCCCAAATTCCGCGCGATGCTACGATGAGCCCGGCCGATTGGCCACCATCGTTCGCACGTCATCGCCTGCCACCTTCGTCGCGGCCCGCCCTTGTGACACGAGCGTATCCGGTTCGATTACTTGCCGGTCGGACCGAAGCGCTCGGTTTTGATCAGTTTGGCGGCGTGACCGAGATCGCGCAGCGACCCGGCGGCGGATTCGACCAGCGGCGTTGGCCCGCAAATGAAAATGCGCGGGTTTAAATCCGGCGTAAAACCGGTCTCGGCCAGCATGGCGCTGTCGATGCGGCGAGTCAGGCCGGTCCAGCCGGCCGGCTTTTCCCGCGTCAGCGTATGGACAATGGTCACACCCGGCCCGGCGAGTGTGTCGAGTTCGGCGCGGTAGATAATGTCGGCCGCCGTGCGCGAGGAATAGAGCAGGACCGCCGGCTGGCTGGCCTTGACCGCCGCGCCAAGCGAATCTCGATGCCGCAGCATCGCCATCAGCGGCACGATGCCGGAACCGCCGGCGACCAGATAAATCGGACCCTCAAGGTCCTCACTCCAGACAAAATAGCCACCGATCGGACCGCGCAACTCGAAGGTATCGCCAACTCGCGCTTCGCCGGCGAGATAGGATGACACCTCGCCGTCCGGCAGCATCTCGACCGTCAGCATCAAGCGACCGCCCGGCGCCGAAGCGATCGAATAGCTACGCTGGGCCTGATAGCCGTCCTCGGCGGTGAGCCGGACATCGACATGCTGGCCGGCGCGATGGCCGGGCCAGTCCGGCACATCGAGCACCAGCGTGCGCACGCGCGGCGTCTCGTCGATCACCTCACGCACGGTCGCGACCATCCACGCCTTCTTCGGCGCGGTGAGAGAGGCGTCAGTCACCGTCATAGCGCTGCTCGCGCCAGGGGTCGCCGTAGATGTGATAGCCGTTCTCTTCCCAGAAGCCCGGCACCTGCGGATCGACGAATTGCAGGCGCTGCACCCACTTGGCGCTCTTCCAGAAATAAAGATGCGGCACCAACAGCCGGGCCGGCCCGCCGTGTTCGGGATCGAGCGGCTCGCCGTCATATTCCCAGGCGACCATCGCCTTGCCGTCGAGCAGGTCCTCGGCCGGCATGTTGGTGGTGTAGCCGCCGTCGCAATGCACCAGCACGAAGGGCGCCGGCGGCTCGCTCAGGCCCGCGGCCTCCAGCAGCGTATCGATCGACACGCCGCGCCAGACCGTGTCGAGCTTCGACCATGTCGTGACGCAATGAATATCGACGGTGAGATCGGTCTGCGGCAAAGCCTGGAATTGCGCCCAGGTCCATTCGGCCAGCGGCGTCTCGCCGTCGTCGAGGCCAAAGCGCCAGTTCGCCAGATCGACCGGCGGGGTCGGCCCCGCCGACAGCACCGGAAAATCCTCGACCAGATGCTGGCCGGGCGGCACGCGCGCATTGCGGTTGCCGCCGCCACGACCGCGAAAACCGCGCGAGATCGGAGGTTCGCTCATGATTCTTGCTGCCTTTCAGCCAACCGGAGCGCAAGTGTGGCGCGCGACCGTGACAAAGACAATAAGGCGAAGGGCGAAGCCTACCGGTTGGCGTGGCTCCACGGCGCGATCCGCCGCTCCAGCCATTTCAGCACCGTCGTCAGCGTCACACCCAGAACCATCAGCACGATCACCGGGACGAAAGTCTTGTCCATCTCGAACACGTTGGCGTAGCGGGTGATCATGAAGCCGAGACCGGAGATGGTGGTATAGAATTCGGCGATCACCATGCCGACCAGGCCACGGCCGATGGCCAGACGAATACCGGCGGCGATGTAAGGCAGCGCGAAGGGCAAGAGCACGTCCATCCAGATCCGCCATTCGGTGGCGCGGAACGAGCGCGCCACTTCCAGCATGCTTTTGTCGCATTCGCGCACGCCCTGATAGGTGTTGATCAGGATCGGAAACACCGCGAACAGAAACACGACGATGATCTTGGCCTTGAGATAAATGCCGAACCACAGCACCAGCAGCGGCACCAGAGCCACCATCGGCGTCGCGTAAAGCGCGTTAATCGGCAGATCGAGCGCCCAGTCGAGCTTGCGAATACGCGCCATGGCGACCGCCAGCGGAATGCCGACGACGATCGCGCACAGCAGGCCGTAGAACATCACTTCAAGACTTTGCGCCAGGTAATAAGGCAGTTCGCCGGACACCGTCAGGCCCCAGAACGCGATCGCGATCTTCGACGGATAAGAAAAAAAGATCGGACTGACGAAAGGCCCGGCGATTTCCCAGGCGATCAGAATGAGCGCCACGAAACCGTAACGATAGACCGCCGGCCGGTCCCAGAACGGCGTCGCCTTGGCCGCCGCCTTTTTGGGGCTCTGCGGCACGGCAGCGGCCTGAACATCATTAACAACGGTCATCGTCTTGGCTCCGGATTCCGCCACGCGCTGATTGGCAGGCGAATTTTATACACGACACAGGACCGGTTCCGCCATCCGTAGCGGGCTTGCCAGGGCAAAGCCCGCCGCGAATGACGGAACCGACGGTTCAACACCCGATCCTAGAATGCCGCGGTCGGGCAGACCGGCCCTTTCCACTCGCCGACATCCTTCAGCGCGTCCTTGGCGAAGGACGCGTTGACGACATCGTCGTATTTCGGCGTCTTGCCGGCCGGGATATTGCCGACCTTGGTCATCAGGTTGGCGGTGAAATCGACGCGCTCGTGACCGAGGCCGGTATTGGCGTCCCAGATGCAGTTCTTGACCATGAAGTCATAGGCTTCCTCGACCACCTTGGCCGGATAGCCGGTATGCTTGACCAGGATCGGCATCACCTTGGCCTTGTCGGTATAGAGCATCCGGGTCGCTTCGATATTGGCCTCGATATAGGCCTTGAGCTGCTTCGGCTTGTCCTTGATCGTCTTGTCGGTGACGGTCGCGGTCAGATACAGCGTCTTGGGCTGCAGCTCCCACATCCGGGCGATGGCGTGAATGCCAGGCGCTTTCGACTTGGCGAACATTTCCTGTTCGACATGCAGGATGCCGGTGTCGATCTGGTCGGCGACCAGCGCCGGCACGTCCTCGGTCGCGATCGAGACAAAGTTGACGTCCTTGGGATCGATCTTGGCGGCGCGCAGCACGGCGCGGCTGTTGATGTCGGCAAAGCCGCCCGGCTGCTGAATGCCGATACGCTTGCCCTTGAGGTCGGCCATGGTCGGCACGTTGCCGCGCGCCACCATCGAGGCTTCGAACTTCGGCGTGTTGACGTAGATGATCCGCGCCGGCGACCCCTTGGCGACACCGATGATCGACACCGCGCCCGGCGACATCGCAACATCGACATTGCCGGCCAGCATCGCGCGATAGACCTTGATGCCGCCGTCGAGCGCCACCGTCTTCACCGTGATGCCGTGCTTCTTGTAAAGGCCGAGGTCCTGCGCCAGCAGCACCGGCATATGAACGATGTTCGGCGGACTGGTCGGCATGCCGACGACGAGGTCTTCGGCTTGCGCCACGCTGGCGACGGTCGCCGGCATGATGAACGCCGCACCCGCCAGCAAAGCGGCGGCCCAATTGAATGTGCGCATGGTATCCTCCCTGTTATCGTCGTTCGTATTTTTTCGTATTCTTTTTCGTCCGGCCTTGTATCGGCCGGCCACGGGTTATCCCGCGACTGGCGCAATCCTGCCCGATCGATTCCATAATAACAACGCAACCGGCTGTGTAATCCCGTCACAGCGCTTTATTCGCGTCGCAACAGCCGTCATGCTGCGACATGATCGAACTCTTTCACCCTCAGCAAATGAATCCGAGTGCAACCATGGCGAAATTTACCATCGAGTTCGGAAGAGACGGCCTGCCGCCTGCGGACAATGACGGCCGACTCGATGCTCCGGCCTTTCATCGCAATCACGACGCGATATGGACGGCACTCGCCGAATTTCTGGATGAGAAAACCAACGCGATGCCAGGCCATGCCCTGGAACTCGGCAGCGGCACCGGCCAGCATGTCGTAGCTTTCGCACGCAAGACGCCATCGCTGACCTGGTGGCCGAGCGACATTTACGAGTCGCATCTGGCCAGCATCGAAGCCTATCGTCGCGTCGCGGGTTTGACCAATCTGCGCGCGCCGCAGCGCATCGACCTGATGGACGATAGCTGGCGCTGGCGCGGCAATGACGACAGCGACAGGCTCGCGGCGATGGTCTGCATCAATGTCATCCACATCGCGCCGTGGCGCGTGGCGCAAAATCTGTTCGCCGGCGCCGGGCGCTTTCTCGCCAGCGGCGGCCACCTGTTTCTCTACGGCCCCTTCATGCGCGACGGCGCCCACACCGCGCCCAGCAATGCCGAATTCGACACCTCGCTGCGGACGCGCAACTCGGACTGGGGTGTCCGCGACTTGGCGGCAGTGACCGCTCTGGGGCAGGAAAATGGCCTGAAACCGGTCAAAATCGCCGAAATGCCGGCCAACAATCTGGTGCTGGCATTCGAACGCCGCTAGACAAGGCCGCGACTTGAACCCTTGAGGCCCCCATGACCGACCCCTTGCCGCCGGAACCGATTCTCGACATCGCTCACCTCGGCCATCTCGAACTGCTGACGCCCGAGTTCGACAAGAGCGCGCGGTTTTTCATCGACGTCATGGGCATGACCATGAGCGGCGAACAGGGCGACAGCATCTTCCTGCGCGCCTATGACGACTACGAGCGCTATTCGCTCAAGCTGACCGCCTCAAAAACCAACGGCATGAAGCACGTCGCCTATCGCACCCGCTCGCCGCAGGCGCTGGAGCGGCGCGCCGCCGCGCTGAAGGGATCGGGCTTCGACATCGGCTGGACCGACGGCGATCTCGGCCACGGCAAGACCTTCGTCTGCAAGGACCCGGACGGCCACGTTATCGAATTGTATTATGAGACCGAATGGTACGAAGCGCCGCCTGAACTCCAGCCGTCGCTGAAGAACCAGCCGCAGCGCTTTCCGGCGCGCGGCTGTAACGTCCGCCGGCTCGACCACTGGAACGGGCTGGCCGCCGACATCTCGGCCTGCCGCAAGTTCTTCGAGGATTATCTCGGCTTCCGCCTCACCGAACGCATCGTGCTCAAT
The DNA here is from genome assembly GCA_016124795.1 of Rhodopseudomonas sp. Classification (GTDB taxonomy): domain Bacteria; phylum Pseudomonadota; class Alphaproteobacteria; order Rhizobiales; family Xanthobacteraceae; genus Pseudolabrys. Next base: position 25,089 of record WGNB01000058.1, read on the forward strand.
GACGGCACCGAAGCCGGCATCTGGCTGACTGCGACCAACAAGACCTACGACTTCGCCTATACCCGCGACAACACCGGCATTCCCGGCCGCTTTCATCACATCACTTACGCGCTCAATTCGCGCGAGGAGATCTTGCTGGCCGCCGACGTGTTCCTGGAGAACGGCGTCTTCATCGAAACCGGCCCGCACAAGCACGCGGTGCAGCAGACCTTCTTCCTTTACGTCTATGAGCCGGGCGGCAACCGCGTCGAAGTGGCGAATGCCGGCGCGCGGCTGATCCTGGCGCCGGACTGGAAGCCGATCACCTGGACCGAGGCGGAACGCAAGAAAGGTCAGGCCTGGGGCCTGAAGACCATCGAGTCGTTCCACACCCACGGCACGCCGGAAGTGCCGCATAAGTAAGATATTGATATATAATAATTTTATGGAAAGTTATACGCAATTAGTGGATTGCGTATAACTTTGTTTGGCAGAGACGGCAATCGAGTTATACTCAAACTTCAAATTGAGTATAACGAGACCTTGCCGTGCCACCGCCATCCTTAGTGATGCAAACGAACTACGCCGAATTGCTGGAGCGCTGCACTACGGCTGCGTTCGCGACGTCATTTCCGCAAGACGGGTCTTTTATCAAAAAGACGGTCAAGGGCCGTCGCTACTGGTATTTTCAATCTTCAACGGAAAACGGGCGCACGCAAAAATATGTCGGCCCCGAAACGCCCGAACTTTTGGCGCAAATAGAACATCACAAGGAAGCGCGCGATGACGAGCGTGAACGGCGCGCCTTGGTCGCCGCCCTCGTTCGCTCATTCAGGCTGCCTCGACCGAAAGCGGAAATTGGCAACGCCATCGAAGCTCTGGCAAAAGCCGGCGTCTTCCGACTGCGCGGCGTTCTAGTCGGCACCGTCGCCTATCAGACATACCCTGCAATGTTGGGAATTACCCTTCCAAATACAAGCCTGCTAACCGACGATATCGACATCGCGCAATTTGACGACGTTTCAGTCGCAGTCGACGACCGGACGCCATCAATCGTCGATATTTTGAAAGAAGCGGACGGCACATTTCGCGCGGCGCCGACGATGCACGGAGGGCGTGTCACAAGCTATGTGGCAAAGGACGGCCTACGTGTTGAATTTCTCACGCCTAACAGAGGGCCCGATACCGACTCACCGAGAGCCCTCCCAGCATTGCAGACCGACGCACAGCCGCTTCGCTTCCTCGACTTTCTTATCTACGAGTCGGAACAAGCCGTCGTTCTGCATGGCGCCGGCGCACTTGTTCTGGTGCCATCGCCGCAACGCTATGCTGTCCATAAATTGATTATTTCGCGCCGCCGAGGAGGTGGCAACATCAAGCGCGACAAAGATATTCAACAAGCCGAAGCTCTCCTTAGGATATTGAACGACAAGCGGCCGTACGAGCTTGGTGAAGTTTGGAACGAGGCGTTTGAGCGCGGCCACGCTTGGCAGCAGGCCATCACAGAAGGAATGACGCAAATCGATGCTTCGGTACGCGACCTCACACTCAAAGTCGCGAATAAAACGAGGGAAATTCTACCGCAAATCGATCTAACGTTTGATGATCGACCGCCAGCCTACGATTTCGACAGAGAGGCCGTAATTTTTCATGGCAAAGCACTCGGCCACTCGGTCACTTGCAGAATCAGTCGCGCAGCCCTTGATGATAATTTCGAACCCCACCATTCAAACAACGAAGGCCGCCTCAAGAAATTTCGTGAAAATCGAACGACGATTGAGGCCATGGCGCGGGTGAAATATTTGTCGTGGCCAATCGAGGAGCCGGGTATCGTGCTTATTAAAACATTGGACTTTGAAAGGAGCTTAAGAGGTCCATTTACTTCACGGCAGTAGAAAACAGAGAGGTCAACAATGCCCGGCAGCGCCATCCCCACCACCGCGCTACCCTCCGGCGTCAGGATCCCGATCTTCGGGCTCGGCACCTGGCGCATGGGCGAAGACGCCCGGCGGCGCGCCGATGAAGTCAAGGCGCTGCGCCATGGCATCGCGCGCGGCGTCACGCTGATCGACACCGCCGAGATGTATGGCGACGGCGAAGCCGAGACGATCGTCGCGGAGGCGATCGGGTCGCGGCGCGACGAGATGTTCATCGTCAGCAAGGTGCTGCCACATAATGCCAGCCGCCGCGGCACGATCGCGGCCTGCGAACGCAGTCTGAAGCGGCTCGGCACCGACCGCATCGATCTCTATCTGCTGCACTGGCGCGGCCCGTCGCCACTGGCCGACACGGTCGCCGCCTTCGACGAATTGGTCGCGACCGGCAAGATCCGCCATTGGGGCGTCAGCAATCTCGACATCGACGACATGGCCGAGCTGAACCGCGCGGCCGGCGGCAAAGGCTGCGCCTGCAACCAGGTGGTCTATAACCTGACCCGGCGCGGCATCGAATACGACCTGATGCCTTACTGCCGGCAAAGGCGCATGCCGGTGATGGCCTATTCGCCGCTGGAGCAAGCCCGGATGCTCGGCCATCAGGCCCTGCGCGAGGTCGCGGCGCGGCACGCCAAGGCAAGCCCGGCGCAGGTCGGCCTCGCCTGGCTGCTGCGGCAGGACGGCGTGATCGCGATCCCCAAGGCGACCCGCCTGAGCCATGTCGACGACAACCTGGCCGCGCTCGATCTGGCGCTCACACCCGACGACCTCGCCACCCTCGACCGGGCCTTTCCGCCGCCCAGCCATGCCGAACCGCTGGACATGCTGTGACGGCTCGGCCAAGACGGCCGCGCCGGAACCGCTTATCATGCCGGCAAAACTTCAGCGCCCAGCACTTCAGCGCCTAGTCCAAGGACGACAACGACCATGACCCGCCGCAACACCCCGCGAATTTCCTTCATCGGCTTCGGCGAAGCCGGCCAGGCGATTGCCTCCGGCCTGCGCGATGCCGGCATCGAACAGATCGCCGCCTGGGACATCCTGTTCCCGGACAGCGCCGGGGCCAAGCTCAAGAACGCCGGCGAAAGCTTCGGCGTCCGGCTGGCGGCGTCGGCCGCCGACGCGGTGCGCGACGCCGACATGGTGATTTCGGCGGTGACCGCCGCCTCGAGCTACGAAGCGGCGCAGTCGGTCGAGCCGCACCTGAAGGGCAACCCCTATTACCTCGACATCAATTCGGTGTCGCCCGGCCGCAAGCAGGCGACGGCGGAACTGCTCGACGGCAAGGCGCGCTACGTCGACGTCGCGGTGATCGCACCGATCCATCCCAAGCGTCACCAGACGCCGATGCTGATCGCCGGCCCGCATGCGCAAGGCATCGTGCCGCTGCTCGAAGAAATGGAGATGAAGCTCAAGGTCGTTCCGGGCGATACCGGCAAGGCCGCCGCGATCAAGATGATCCGCTCGGTGATGATCAAGGGCCTCGAGGCGTTGACGCTAGAATGCTACCTCGCCGCTCAGCGCGCCGACCTGCTCGACGAAGTGCTGGTGTCGATGAAGAACAATTACCCGACGCTCGATTTCGCGGCGATGGGCGACTACAACATCGAACGCATGGCCAGCCACGGCGAACGCCGCGCCGCCGAGATGGAAGAATCCGCCGCCACCTTGCGTGAACTCGGGATGGAGCCGCTGATGGTCGAAGCCACCGTCGCGCGTCAGCGTGAGATGGGCGCGCTCGGCAGGATCGACAGCGTACGCGCCACGCTCGAGGACGGCCGCAAGGCGATGCTGGCGGCGATCAGCGCGGCGAAGGGCTGAGACGGCCGCCGGCCATACCCGGCACCACCGGAAACCAGGGCGCAATATCACAAGTTCGACCCGATAACCGGGCATCGCTGCATCTCCGCGTCGTCCCATAGGCGACCGGGGTGCAGATCGATTGCGAGTGACGGCAATGGGCCAATTCCAATCGCGCCACCACAGTCGAAGGCCATGCTCCGCGCGTTAACTCCGCCGAAAAATCCCGTTATCGCTCTACGGACGTCCAGAAAGCGCACTGCAACGTTCGTCGGTATATATTCCGCCTCGGCCTTACAAGCACGCGGGTATCGTCACCGAAAGGAAGAGACACGCCGCCAACTAATCTTAGCTTGGGAAGCGCCATTCAACGGTTCCAAAGCAAACTATTACGGTATGAAACGTTTTAAAGTCGCGTAATTGCAGCCATTTTCGTCGGCGAAGCACGCATAGAGCGGATTAGGAGCATGTCCAAAATAACTATAGATTTCAGTCGTGTCGTTTCGCGCAATGGTTACGATTTCAAGGCCTTCTATATCACGAGCATCATGAGTTTTGACAACCGCAAGAACGATTCTCGCGCTACAGCTGTTTTCAATCTCATAGGCTCCTCCCCCCACAGGCTCGGACGCGCCGGCCGCCTCGACGCTGAGATAGGTTATGGGCTCCGATGAACAGGTACCTTGATTGTTGCCTTGATCGGATATTGAAGATGAGTCCGCTTGCGACGCGCTCGCCGCTCTTTCTCTTTCTCTTTCTCGATCTTGTTTGTAGAAAGGCGCAGTCTTTTTGAAATCCAATTCCTGAAGCTCAATTATAACTTTCTTGTACCAGCCTTCATTATATCGCTTACAGGCACCGCTCTTTGACTCGATGTCTTTAATCGCACCCCAATAATCAGGGTTCTCCAGATTGGAATTCAAATAATCGTAGCCGTCTTGCACGGCACCCAAACATTCAGTTTTGTCTAATCGGCGACGGGCGAGAGCCTCGTTTTCACGATCACCAATAATGTTGAATGAGACTTCAGCATCAGTATAGGCATCCCAGGCAGCGTTATAGGATTTCGCTTCCAATAAGCGATCGCCTTCAGCAATTTTCTGCTGACCTTTTTCCAGCAATATTTGCCTTTGGTGCATCTCGATTTCTTTATCGATATTACGCGGAGGCCGTTGGCTTGCATCGCTATTGTCGCTACCCCCACCCACCCCAGGCGGCACATAACATTCGCCAACGTCTACGCCGACACCTGGCCTGCACCCGGTTCGGATGACACCCGGTTAAGCTAATCCTGCCTTCATCTCAAAGTCCATTGGGCTCACATATCCGATGGTGGAGTGGCGCCGTTTTGGGTTGTAGAAGCGTTCGATATAGTCGAACACGTCGGCC
>WGNB01000064.1 GCA_016124795.1 Rhodopseudomonas sp.
CCTGCGCGATGAATATTCCACCACCATCACCAACGCCCATCAGCTCCAGTTGATGGCATTGGACCTGACGGCCAGCTACACGCTGGCGAACAATATCGATGCTTCGGGGACAGCGGGCACTAGCGACATTTGGGGTAGCGCTGGCTTTTCCACGCTGGATATGCTGTTCGGCACGCTCGACGGCCAGGGTCATACGATCAACAATCTGACGATCAATCGTGCTTCGACCGATCGCGTCGGCTTGTTCTATGGGGTCAACAGCGGCGCGCGGATCAGCAACCTCGGTCTCGTTAATGCGTCCGTCACCGGCGGTTCTTACGTCGGCGCGCTGGCCGGCATGAACGGCGGCGGCACGATCAGCAATGTCTATGTGACCGGCAGTGTCACCGGTTCGGGAACCTTGGTCGGCGGGCTAGTCGGTCAGAATGCGGACGGCACGATCGCCGGCTCCTATTCCACGGCCGCCGTAAATGGCGGCACGCAATATGCCGGCGGACTGGTCGGCTTCAATAGCGCCACAATCAGCAATTCCTACGCCACTGGCACGATCAGCGGCGCGTCCTATGTCGGCGGGCTTGTCGGCGATAACGCCGGTACGATCACCGGCGCTTATGCGACGGGTACGGCGACGGCCACGGGCGATTATGCCGGCGGCTTTGTCGGCTACAATGTCGGCACGATCAACGATTCCTATGCCGTCGGCGCGGCCAGCGGCGTGAATTATGTCGGCGGGTTCTCCGGCGGCAACGCCAGCACGCTCGACAATGTCTACGCCACGGGCAGTGCCACCGCGTCGGGCAATTACGCTGGCGGCCTTGCCGGCAACAACGCCGGCACGATTCGATACGCCTATGCGATCGGCGATGTGAGCGGCGTCGATTATGTCGGCGGTCTGGTCGGCAATAACGCCGATTCGATCACACAGACTTATGCCTCGGGTGCGGTCAGCGGCACCGCCGACACGGGTGGCCTGGTTGGACGAAATGTCGGCACGGTCACCAGCTCTTATTTCGACACCGGCACCACCGGGCAATCGGCGGGCGTGGGCACCGATCTTGGTTTGGGCACCAGCGTCACCGGTCTGACCACGGCGCAGGCTTTGACCCAGTCGAGCTATTCCGCGTTCGATTTCACCAGCGGCGGCGCCTGGTACATGGTCAGCGGCAGCACACGGCCGTTCCTGCGCAGCGAATATTCCACCACCATCACCAACGCGCATCAGCTTCAGCTGATGGGGATGGACCTGACCGCGAGCTACACGCTGGCGAACAATATCGACGCTTCGGCGACCGCGGGCAGCGACGCATCCGGCATGTGGACGACGGTCGGATTCTCGCCGGTCGGCAACGAGAACGGCACATTCAAGGGCACGTTTGATGGTCAGGGCCACACCATCACCGGGCTCACCATTAACCGGCCGTCGACGACTTATGTCGCGCTGTTTGGCCAAACCGAAAACGCGACCGTAAAGAACGTTGGGCTGGTCGGAGGTTCCGTCATTGGCCAAGACGAGGTCGGTGGGCTGGTCGGCTTTGCGCATGGCGCCACGACGATCAGTAACGCCTATAACACCGGCACGGTCCAGGCAGGGTCATATGCCGGAGGCCTGGTGGGCATTATCGAGCAGACCGGCAGCATCAGCAATTCCTACGCCACGGGTAGTGTCACCGCCAGCGGCGGCACGGTCGGCGGTTTGGTCGGCGACAATGCTGGAACGATCACCGAGTCCTATGCGACGGGCAATGTCGTCTCGACAAGCGGCACGATGATCGGCGGTCTTGTGGGCTTAAATTCCGGCCCGCTGACCCAGGTCTATGCCACCGGCTCGGTGAGCGGCTACGACACCGTCGGCGGCCTGGTTGGTCAGAACAGCAGCGGCAGCATCAGCTATGCCTATGCCAGGGGCTCGGTGACGGGGACCAACCTGAATGTCGGCGGCCTGATCGGCACCAACATTCTCAGTTCGGGAACGATCACCCAGACCTACGCCACCGGCTTCGTGAGCGGCGCCGGCAGTGTCGGCGGTCTCATCGGTCGCAACAATCTCAATGGCCTCGGCTCGATGTCGGCGAATTATTGGGACATCGCAACGACCGGTCAGAGCGCGGGCGTCGGCAAGGTCGTGTCTCAGAGCACCACGGGCATCAGCGGCGTCAGCACCGCGCAGCTCCAGGTGGCGCTACCCTATGATTTCACGAATACTATTTGGGGTATCGTCGCCGGGCAGAGCTATCCGTATTTGTTGTGGCAGTTTTCGGCATCCGGCGGTACGCCGCAGGTGATCTCCGGCTATGCTTATAATGCCGACAATTCGGCGGCGAAGGGCGCCACGATCGCTGCGCTGGTCGACGGCACGAACGTCGGTTCGGTGACGGCGGGCGCCAACGGCTATTATAATATCCTGGTCGCGCCGGGCACGATCGCCGGCAATCAGGTTGCCGCGTATACGACGGGGACCAATGCGGGCATTACGTATCAGCAGGATGCCGCCACTTCTCTGACCGGCTTTACGATCTACGGCGGATATCTGAAGGAGATGTCATCCGCGACGTCGATGTCGGCGATCTCAGCCGGACTGGCGACGGCCCTGGGTTCGTCCGGCGTGTCGACGACACTCGCCAACCGCTGGATTGTCGATACGGGCGCGAACTTCACGATCGATGAAGCGATTTCTCAGACCGGCATTCTGACGTTGAACGTCGCCGGCGATGTCACCCAGTCGGCGGGCGCGGCGATCAAGGCCTATTATCTGGCGTTGCAGAAGAGTTCGGCCGCGGCGAGTTTCACCTTGCTCGATACCGGCAATACGGTGACTTATCTCGGGACGACGAACCTCGGCGCCGGCAGCCTGAGCCTCTATGACAAGACCAATCTCGTCATCAACGGCGCGATCACCGCCAATGGCGGGGTGCTGATCCGGAGTGCGGGTGCGTTGTCGCTCTATGGCGCCGTCAGTTCCAGCGCGTCGGGCAATGCCGTGGTGCTGGATGCCGGGACCAACTTCAGCAACAGCGCCGGCGCGAGCGCGATCTCCACACCGAACGGTCGCTGGATCGTCTATTCGAATTCGCCGACCTACGACCTGTTCGGCAATCTCGATAGCGGCAATTACGCGATTTTCGGCGCGACCTCGGCGACGCTTGGCTATGACAGCGTGTCGGCCGGCAACCGTTACGTTTTTGCTCAGAGCCCGGTCCTGACGGTGACGTCGATCAGCGATAGCAAGACCTATGGCGACGTGGCCGACGTGTCCTCGGATTACGTCATCACCGGCTTCAAGGGCGTCGCCAACGCCTTCCTGACCGACACGGCGGCGACGTCGCTGTCGGGCTTGCTGAGCGTGACGTCGGCCGGAACGGCGGCCGATGCGAGCGTGAGCGGCGGGCCTTATACGATCACCGTCAGCCAGGGCAGCCTCGCCAGCCTGAACGGCTACAGCTTCAGCTTCGTCAGCAGCGGCAAGCTGACGGTGAACAAGGCCGACCTGACGGTGACGGTCAACAATGACAGCAAGACCTACGACGGTCTGGCTTATAGCGGCGGAAATGGTGTCACTTATGCCGGCTTCGTCAATGGCGAGGACGCTTCGGTGCTGACCGGTTCGGTGAGCTATGCCGGCACGGCGCAGGGTGCGGTGAACGCTGGCGGCTACACGCTGACGGCGTCGGGCCAGACCTCGTCGAACTACAACATCAGCTATGTGTCGGGCGCGCTGACGGTCGACAAGGCCACTGTGACGCTCGCTGGCAGCAAGACCTATGATGGAATGACCGATTTTGCGGCTTCGGCGTTCGGTACCATCAGCACCGGCATCAATGGCGAGACGTTGACGCTGACCGGTAGCGGCTCGTTGGCGAGCGCCAACGTCGCGGCGGGCACGCAGACGCTGAACCTCGGTTCCCTGACCCTGGCCAATGGGACGGGGCTCGCCAGCAATTACCAGATCGCCACGACCGGCAACACCGGCAAGGTGACGCCGGCCGACCTGACGGTGACGGTCAACAACGACAGCAAGACCTATGATGGTCTGGCCTATAGCGGTGGCAATGGTGTCACTTATGCCGGCTTCGCCAATGGCGAGGACGCTTCGGTGCTGACCGGTTCGGTGAGCTATGGCGGCACAGCGCAGGGCGCGGTCAATGCTGGCGGCTATACGCTGACGGCGTCGGGCCAGACCTCGTCGAACTACAACATCAGCTATGTGTCGGGCGCGCTGACAGTCGACAAGGCCACTGTGACGCTCGCTGGCAGCAAGACATATGATGGAATGACCGATTTTGCGGCTTCGGCGTTCGGTACCATCAGCACCGGCATCAATGGCGAAACGTTGACGCTGACCGGTAGCGGCTCGTTGGCGAGCGCCAACGTCGCGGCGGGCACGCAGACGCTGAACCTCGGTTCCCTGACCCTGGCCAATGGGACGGGGCTCGCCAGCAACTACCAGATCGCCACGACCGGCAACACCGGCAAGGTGACACCGGCCAACCTGACGGTGGCGGTCAACAACGACAGCAAGACCTATGATGGTCTGGCCTATAGCGGTGGCAATGGCGTCACGTATTCGGGCTTCGTCCATGGCGAGGACGCTTCGGTGCTGACCGGTTCGGTGAGCTACGGCGGCACGGCGCAGGGCGCGGTCAATGCTGGCGGCTATACGCTAACGGCGTCGGGTCAGGCCTCGTCGAACTACAACATCGCCTACGTCGCCGGCACGCTGACCGTGAACAAGGCCGATCTGACGGTGACGGCTAACAGCACATCGAAGACCTACGGCACCGATGTGACTTTTGCCGGAACGGAGTATACCACCAGCGGCACGCTCTATGGCGGCGACACCGTCACATCGGTGACGCTGGCTAGCGCCGGCGCCGCGGCGACAGCCAACGCGGCCGGTCTCCCCTATGCGATCACTGCCAGCAACGCGCAGGGCAGTGGCCTGTCGAACTACAGAATCACTTATGTGAACGGCAGCCTGCAAGTGTATCAGAAGATGCTGACGGTCACTGCCAGCAACACCAGCAAGCAATACGGCACGGCGCTGGCGTTGTCCGGTACGACCGGTTTCACCACGTCGGGTCTGGTCAATGGCGATAGTGTTGATCAGGTCGATTTCTCGAGCTCGGGCCTGGCGGCCACGGCCGCAGCCAACACCTACCAGCTCAATGTCAGCAATGCGACCGGCAGTGGCCTCTCGAACTATGTCGTGTTCTACACCGCCGGTTTGCTGAACGTCACCCGGGCACCGCTGACGGTGACCTCTACCGATCAGGTCAAGACCTATGGCACCGCTTACGACCTCGGCTCGACCGGATTCACGGTCACCGGCACTCTCTATAATGGCGATGCCGTTACCGGTGCGACGCTGACCAGCGGTGCGGCCGCGGCCACTGCCGCTTCCGGTTGGCAGATGATCTACGTCAACAATGCCATCGGCAGCGGCCTGTCGAACTACTCCATTACTTATGTCAATACCGGTAAGCTGACGGTGAACCAGGCCACCCTGACGGTGACGGCCAACGACCGCAGCAAGACTTATGGCGATAGCCTGAGCCTCGGCTCGACCGACTTCACCGTCACTGGCACTCTCTATAACGGCGATACCCTGACTTCGGCGGTGTTGACCAGCAGCGGCGCCGGTGCCGGCGCCGCGGCGTCCAGCACGCCTTATGCCATCGTCGCCAACTATGCGCAGGGAACCGGTCTCTATAACTATAAGATCACTTATGTGAATGGCGGTCTAACCGTGAACAAGGCCGACCTGACGGTGACGGCCAACAACGACAGCAAGACCTATGACGGTCTGGCTTATAGCGGCGGCAACGGCGTCACGTATTCTGGCTTCGTCAACGGCCAGACAGCCTCGGTGCTGGGTGGTGCGTTGAGCTACGGCGGCACGGCGCAAGGCGCGGTGAACGCCGGCAGCTATACGCTGACCGCCTCGGGCCAGACCTCGTCGAACTACAACATCACTTATGTCGCCGGCACGCTGACGGTGAACAAGGCCGACCTGACGGTGACGGCGAACAACGACAGCAAGACCTATGACGGTCTGGCCTATAGCGGCGGCAATGGAGTCTCCTACAGCGGTTTCGTCAATGGCGAGACGGCGTCGGTCCTCGGCGGTTCGTTGAGTTACGGCGGCACGGCGCAGAACGCAGTGAATGCCGGCGGCTATACGCTGACCGCTTCGGGCCAGACCTCGTCGAACTACAACATCGCTTACGTCGCTGGCACGCTCACCGTGAACAAAGCCGACCTGACGGTGACGGCGAACAACGACAGCAAGACCTATGACGGTCTGGCTTATAACGGTGGTAACGGAGTCGCTTACAGCGGTTTCGTCAATGGCGAGACAGCGTCGGTCCTCGGCGGTTCGTTGAGTTACGGCGGCACGGCGCAGAACGCAGTAAATGCCGGCAGCTACACGCTGACCGCGTCAGGCCAGACTTCGTCGAACTACAACATCGCCTATGTCGGCGGGACGTTGACCGTGAACAAAGCCGACCTGACGGTGACGGCGGACGCGCAGTCCAAATATGTCGGCGAAACCGACCCGGCGCTCACCTACCAGATCACCGGCGGTTCGCTGTTCGGCACCGATACGCTCTCCGGCGCGCTGACACGCGTCGCGGGCGAGGGCGTCGGCGACTATGATATTCTCCAGGGCACGCTTGCGGCGTCGAACAACTATCTGCTCAGCTATATCGGCGCTCGCTTGTCGGTGCTCGCCGTTCCGGCGACGGCCGACAATGGCGGCGATGGCGGCTATGCCACCAGCCAGTATGGTGCGCCCGCGGGCGGCCAGTCTCCGGCGATCGTCAACATCAGTTATCAGGCAGGCCCGAGCACCAGCCCGGCGATCATTGTGGTTCGTCCGGTCAATGTCGCGGGAACGACGCCGGATACGACGACGGCCGCCACGGTCGATCCGAGCCAGAACATCGCGCCCGGCAGCGGCCCGATCGATCTGTTCGCGCCGATCTCGCAGTTCGACCGGACGCAATACTCCACCGATGCGCTTCCGGATTATGCGCCGGAGGCAAGCCAGGCGACCGTTCTGGCAATCATCGGCCGCGCCGCTGCGAACAATCGGACCGATCCCAAGATCGATCGGCTGTGGCGCGACGGCGGCGCCACCTGGTCGAACCTGACCGAGGCGATCGCCAGGACCGCGACCTTCAGCGACGGCCACGGTAACGCTCGGACGCCGGCCGGCGACAATGGCTTCGCCTTTGACAATGGCAAGACCGATATCGGCGCGCTGCTGACGCAGGGGCCGGTCATGCTCGGCGGTACGAAGGCGGCGGATGGCAATATGGGCACGCCCTGGCTGCTCGCCCTGCAAATGACGCCGGATGGCAAGGGCATCGTCGCCGACGATCCGATCACCGGCCGGCAAGTAGTCGTTGCTTACGATGCCGCGACCAAGACGGTGGGTGGCGTGACCGGCGTGATCGATCCGGCGACCAAGCAGGTCGTTCCGCTCGGTGAGGCCGCGCCGTCGGAGAGCCACATTCCGCCAGCGGCGTGGCAGGCGCTCAAGTCGTTCCAGCCGGCGTCGTACTTCGCCGTGGCGCTGTAAGAGTCGTCGGCGGCGAGCACTGATCAATGGCGGGGTGACGAAAGTCGCCCCGCCTTTTGCTTGCGGTCGTGCGAATACGTGCGCCGCAGGATCGTCCGGCAATCGCATTGCTTTTGTTCTAGTCGGTTGTGAACAGGCCGCGCCGTTCCAGTTCGGCGACAACCCGTGCGGTCAGCGTGTCGACGTCGGTCCCGGCCGTCGACAGATGCAGGTCGGGCTGTCGCGGCGGTTCGTAAGGCTGGTCGACGCCGGTGAAATTCTTGATCTCGCCGGCCTGCGCCCGGCGGTACAGCCCCTTGGGATCGCGGGCGATGCATTCGGCAAGCGGCGTATCGACGAAGATTTCGATAAAGGCGGTGTTGCCGATCAGGTCGCGCACCATGCGACGCTCGGCGGCGAACGGCGAGATGAAGGCGCAGAGCACGATCAGGCCGGCTTCGGTCATCAGCTTGGCGACCTCGCCGGCGCGGCGGATATTCTCGACCCGGTCGCTTTCGGTGAAACCGAGATCCTTGTTGAGGCCGTGACGGATATTGTCGCCGTCGAGCAGCAGCGTGTGAACGCCGCGCGCGTGCAGCGCGGCTTCGATCCGATTGGCCAGCGTCGATTTGCCGGAGGCCGGAAGGCCGGTGAACCACAGCACCGCCGGTTTGTGTCCCATCAACGCCGTCCGCGCCGCCGGGCTGACGGTTTGATCGTGGCGGTGGATATTGGTCGCGCGCCGCAGCGCGAAGTCGATCATGCCGGCGGCGACGGTGTCGTTGCTGGCGCGGTCGATCAGAATGAAGGCGCCGGTGTCGCGGTTGTCGGCGTAAGCGTCGAAGGCGACCGGCCGCGCGATCGACAGGTTGCCGACGCCGATTTCGTTCGCCGCCAGGGTTTTCGCCGCGAGCCGCGCCAGGGTGTCGATGTCGATCCGGTATTTCAACTCGGTGACGGTCGCCGGCACGGTGTTGTGATTGATCTTCATCAGATAGGATCGGCCGGGATAAAGTGGTTCGTCCGACAGCCAGACGAGATGGGCGGCGAACTGGTCGGCAACCGGCGGCCGGTCGCGCGTCGCCGACAGCATGTCGCCGCGCCCGACATCCACGGCGTCGCCGAGCACGAGCGTGATCGCGTCGCCGGCTTGCGCTTCGATGAGGTCGCCGTTTCCGCCGACGATACGGGCGACCGTCGCGGTCAGGCCGGATGGCAGCACCGCGACGGGATCGCCCAGCCGGACGCGGCCTTGCGCCACGGTGCCGGCGGCGCCGCGAAAGTCGGCATCGGCGCGGTTGATCCATTGCACCGGCAGGCGGAATGGCCGGTCGGCGCGGACGTCGTCGACCGCGACCGTTTCCAGATGGTCGAGCAAGGTCGGGCCGCGATACCAGGGCAGGCGCAAGCTGGATGACGAGACGTTATCGCCATGGCGCGCCGACAGCGGGATCGCGTGAATGGCGGCAAAGCCGAGCGACCGGCCAAAGTCACCGAACGCCCTGGCGATATCGTCGAAGACGGTCTGGTTGAAATCGACGAGGTCGATCTTGTTGACCGCCAGCACGATATGGCGAAGGCCGAACAGGCTGGCGATGATGGCGTGACGGCGGGTCTGCGGTCGCAGGCCTTTGCGGGCATCGACCAGCAGCACGGCGAGATCGGCGGTCGAGGCGGCGGTCGCCATGTTGCGGGTATATTGCGCGTGGCCGGGCGCGTCGGCGACGACGAAGGCGCGGCGCGCGGTAGCGAAGGAACGATAGGCGACGTCGATGGTGATGCCTTGTTCGCGTTCGGCGGCAAGGCCGTCGAGCAGCAGGGCGTAGTCGGGCTCGTCGCCAGCCGCGCCGCGTGAAGCGGAGTCGCGGACCAGCGCGGCGCGCTGGTCGTCGAAGATCAGATCCTGTTCGTGCAGCAGCCGGCCGATCAAGGTCGACTTGCCGTCGTCGACCGCGCCGCAGGTGACGATGCGCAAGGCTGGAAGGCTGTCGGCGTCCGTGGCGACCGGCGTGATCGGGGCGAAGGGGCGGTTCATCAGAAATAGCCCTCGCGCTTTTTCATCTCCAGGGCGCTGTCGTCGCCGGCATCGATCAGCCGGCCTTGTCGTTCGGATAAGATCGCGTCACGGACTTCGTCGATGATCGCGTCGAGCGTATCGGCGTCGGAACGGACCGCGCCGGTCAGCGGATAGCAGCCGAGGGTGCGGAAGCGGACTTTGGTCAGGCGCGGCGTTTCGCCGGTCCGCAATGGCAGGCGGTCGTCATCGACGACGATCAGCGCGCCGTTGCGGTCGACAACCGGGCGGGCTTTGGCGAAATAAAGCGGCACCACCTCGATGCCCTCGGCGCGGATGTAATGCCAGACGTCGAGCTCGGTCCAGTTCGACAGCGGAAACACCCGCATTGTTTCGTCCGGACCGAGCCGGGTGTTGAAGATGCGCCATAATTCGGGGCGCTGCCGGCGCGGATCCCAGCCATGGCCGGCCGAGCGCAGCGAGAAAATGCGCTCCTTGGCCCGGCTTTTTTCCTCGTCGCGTCGCGCGCCGCCGATGGCGGCGTCGAATCCGCCCTGCTGCAAAGCCTGCCGCAGCGCCTCGGTTTTCATCACCTGGGTGTGCAGGTCGGCACCGGAAGCGATCGGCGATATGCCACGCGCCAGGCCATCGCGATTGATGTGGACGATCAGGTCGAGGGCGGTGCGCGCCGCCACGCGGTCGCGGAAGGCCAGCATCTCGCGGAATTTCCAGCCGGTGTCGATGTGCAACAGCGACAGCGGCGGCCGGCCCGGATAAAACGCCTTGCGCGCCAGATGCAGCAGGACGCTGGAGTCCTTGCCGACCGAATAAAGCAGCACCGGCCGGGCGAATTCCGCGATCGCTTCGCGCAGGATCGCGATCGCCTCGGCTTCGAGCTGGCGCAGGCGCGGCGTGGGGACTGGCGGCCTCATGCCGCCAGCCTAGCATATTCAGTTGTCTTTCAAAATAATGCTAATGAGGGTTGTGGCGCTAATCGCAGCGCACGCTTATGCCGCCATCGACCACGATCTCGGTGCCGGTGATGAATTGCGCCTCGTCGGACACCAGGAACAGCGCCGCGTTGGCGGTGTCGCGCCCGTCGCCCATGAAGCCGATCGGGATGCGTTTGAGCCGCGATTTGAGCAGCGCCTCGACGTCGCCGCCGGCGCGCTGGCCGGCGAGCCGGGCCTCGACCATCGGCGTGTGCAATTGGCCTGGCACGACGGTGTTGATGCGAATGCCGCGCGCGGCATATTGTACGGCGGTGACGCGCGACATCTGGATGACGCCGGCCTTGGTGGCGGCATAGCCGACCTGGAACGCGCCGGTGAAGCGGATGCCGGAGGTCGAGGCGAGGTTGACGATCGCGCCTTTCTTCTGCGCCTCCATCACCGGCAGCACATGCTTGAGCGTCAGGAACACGCTCTTGAGATTGAAGTCGACCTGGGCGTCCCAGACCTCTTCCGACATCTCGACCGGGCCGCCATGCGCCGAACCGCCGACATTGTTGATGAGAATGTCGATGCGGCCGTAATGCTTGACGCAGGCCTCGACCATCGCCTTGACCGACGCACTGTCGGTGACGTCGCAAGCGTGCGTCACGATCTCGCCGCCGACCGCCTTGACGCGCTCGACGGTCTCGACTGCGGCGTCGAGATTGCGGTCGACCGCGAAGATCTTCGCGCCTTCCTCGGCAAAACGCACCGCCATGGCGCGTCCATTGCCCCAGCCGGGACCGACCGAGCCGGCGCCGGTGATGATGGCGACGCGATCCTGCAAACGTCCGGTCATGGTGTCAGTCTCCAACAGGCGCCTTGGCCGGCGCGAATGCGTAAAGCCGTTGCGGATTGTCGACCAGCAGCGCCTGACGCGCCGCCGGCGTCGGGGCGATATCGGCGATCAGGTCGACCAGTCCGCCATCGTCGGGATTCGGGCCTTGATGATTGGGATGCGGCCAGTCGGTGCCCCAGACGCAGCGGTCGCCGAATTCGGCCACCAGCTTGCGGGCGAAGGGCACGGCGTCGGCATAAGGCGGACCTTGCCGGGTGGCGCGATCGCAACCGCTGACCTTCATCCAGATCTTGCGGTCATCCATCAGCCGCAGCAGCGCGGCGAAAGCCGGCTGGTCGAGGCCGAGCGAGGCATCGATCCGGCCCATATGGTCGATCACCACCGGGACCGGTGATGCCTTGATCGCCGGCGTCAGTTCGGCGATGCGCTCGGCCGCCATATGAATCTGCAAGTGCCAGCCGATATCGGCCAGCCGTTTGCCGAGCGTCATGACGTCGCCGATCGGCGCGCCGGCGCCGAGATGCGCCATGTAATGAAAGCGCGCGCCGCGAAAGCCGGCGGCATCGAGCCGTTTGAGTTCGGCGTCGCTGACATCGGTCGACACCAGCGCGATGCCGCGATAGGCGCCGTGGGTATCGGCGAGCGCATTCTCGGTCACTGAATTGTCGGTGCCGTGCTGCGCGGTGTGGACGATCACGCCATGATCGATGCCGAGCCACTTATGCAGTGCGAACAGTGCTTCCTTCGGCGCGTCGGTCGGCGTGTATTTGCGGTCGGCGGCGTAGGGAAAGCGCGAGCCCGGGCCGAAGATATGGAAATGCGCGTCGCAGGCGCCTTTCGGCAGCCGCAGCGATGGCTGGGACGGGTTCGCCATCCAGGTCGGCGCGGCCAAAGGCGGTTCGGTAGCTAGAGACGTCATGATCGTTACTCTTTATGGGCACGGTTCGGGCGCGGAGCGCCGCGATGGTCCCGCGCGACTTACGCCGCCGGCGCTTCGGTCCGCGCGAAGGCCGGTTCGCATTTGGAAAACGCGGCGAGCCATTCGGCGACGCGCGGATAGTTGTCGCGCCAACTCACCGGCTTGCGCCAGTCGAGATAGCCGAGGGCGCAGGCGAGGCCGATGCCGACGATATCGGTTGGCGTCGTCGCCGGCGGCTCGCGTTCGAAGGCGGCAAGCCCGCGCGTCACCTTGCCGCGCTGATGGTCGAGCCAGCGTTGCGAATATTGCGACGGTTCGCGGAACCGGCCTTCGTAGACCATTAGCAGCGCCGCTTCGGCGATGCCGTCGGCAAGCCGCGCCTGGGTCAGCGCCTTGTAGCGTGCCAAGCCGGACGTCGGCACCAGCGGCGCGCGGCCGGCGACTTCCTGCAGGAATTCGATGATCACGCCGCTGTCGAAGATCGGCGTGCCGTCGGCGAGCAGCAGGCACGGCATTTTGCCGAGCGGGTTCTGCTCGCGCAGGGTGTCGTGGTCGTCGAGCGTGTTGGCCGGAACGACGTCGATACGGCCGGTCAGACCGAGAATGTCGATCGCCATCCGCGCCTTGCGGCCGAACGGCGACGTCAGCGTCGAGCGCAGCACAAAGCGTTCGTTAGTCGCTATCATCGTCGTCGCCGTTCGATCAGTGCATGGTCTGCGGCAGGAACAGCGCGAGCTGCGGGAACAGGCAGAGCAGGATCAGCATGGCGAAGCCCGCGAGCACATAGGGCACCAGCCCCATGAACACGTCTTCCAGCTCAACCCGGTTGTTGGAGGTCGCCTGCACGACAAAACAGTTGACCCCGACCGGCGGCGTTACCGCGCCGATCTCGACCAGCAGCACGACGAAAACGCCGAACCAGATCGGGTCGAAGCCGAGCTTCATCATCACCGGATAGGTGATTGGCAGCGTGATCGCGAGCAGCGCCGGCGCGTCCATCATCATGCCGAACACGAGATAGATCGCGACGATGATGAGAACGATGATCCAGCGGTTGACGTTGAGGCCGGTGAGAAAGTCGCCGAGCGTGTTGGCGACGCCGGACAGGGCCAGGAAGCGCGAGAACACCAGTGCGCAGATGATGATGGCGAAGATCATCGCCGACGTCTTCACCGTCTCGCGCAGGGTCTCCATCAAATGCAGGCCCTTGAAGCCGCGTTGCCGGATGACGGCGAGCAGCATCGTCACCGCCGCGCCCATGCCGCCGGCTTCCGTCGGCGTGAAGACGCCGAAGTAGAGCCCGAAGATGATGCTGCCGATCACCAGCACCAGCGGGCCAGCGAGCCGCAGCGAATAGAGCTTTTCGCGCAGCGTATAGGTCTCGGTCGAGCGCGGCGCGTAGCTCGGATTGCGCAGCACGATGATATAGGTCGTAACGCAGAGCAGGGCGGCGAAGATCAGGCCGGGAATGACGCCGGCGATCAGCAGCGCGCCGATCGATGAATCGGTGAGGATGCCGAAGATCACCATCACCGAACTGGGCGGGATCATCACCGCCAGCGTGCCGGCGATCGCGATCGAGGCCGCCGACATCCGTTTGTTGTAGCCGCGATCGAGCATCTGCGGCAGCGCCAGCTTGGTGAAGATGGTGGCGGTGCCGATCGAGGAGCCCGAGGCCGCGCCGAAGGCGGCCGCACCCAGCGTCGTCGAGATCGCCAGGCCGCCGGGCAGTCCGCCGAACCATTTATTGGCGGCGTCGAACAGGTCCTCGCCAAGCCCGGCGCGCATCGCGAACAGGCCCATCAGCAGAAACAGCGGGATCACGCTGAAATGGAAGGAATGCGTGGTTTCGAAGAACACGGTCGACAGCATCGTCGTGGTGGCGGTGACACCGACCACCGAGACGAGGCCGAGCGCGCCGACCGCGCCAAGCGCTACCATGACATTGATACCGAGCAGAATCGCGGCAAACAGCGCGAGAACGCCGACAAGGCCGATTTCGAGCGACGCCATTACATGGCCTCCGGAACGTGTTCTTGATCGGCCTTGATCGGGATCAGGTTTTCAGCGATGGCGTCGAGCAGGAACTGGAAAGCCAGCATGACCATGCCGGCGAAGATGATGAATTTGACCGGGTAGAGCGGAAACACGATCGAGCCCCATTCGTGTTCGTCGAAGGAATAGGACTGCATCGCGAAGTACCAGGTGGCATAGGCGCACCAGGCGAAGAACAGCGCGCCGCAGATCATGCACAGCACGTTGGCGGCGTGCGCCATGCGCGGCGACATCCGCCGGGTCAGCAGCGTCACCCGGATATGGCCGCCGTCGTATTGCGTGATGCCGACCGCCAGGAAGATCACCACTACCAGAAGCGACTCGGTGATTTCCAGCGTGCCGGTGATCGGCCGGTTCAAGAGGTAGC
Source organism: Rhodopseudomonas sp. (assembly GCA_016124795.1). GTDB lineage: Bacteria > Pseudomonadota > Alphaproteobacteria > Rhizobiales > Xanthobacteraceae > Pseudolabrys. Next base: position 14,708 of record WGNB01000064.1, read on the forward strand.
GGCTACAGACGTTGCCGACCACCAGCAACATCATGGCGAAGGTGGCGAGCGACGAAATGAAACCCATGGCGCGCAGGAAGCTGCCATAGGCCCGGTAAAATCGTTCGAAGTTCGACATTGTCTGCCTGCTCTTGCTGGAATTCCGGGGCCGGCATCAAGGCCAGCCCCGGAACGATCCATGGTCGGTTCGAAGTATCAGCGCGTCCGAAGTCTAGTTGCTGGTGATGTCTTCGGCGATTTCGTCGGCCGGAACGCCGGCCGCCTTCGCCTTCTCCAGCCACTTGGCGCGAACCGCCTTGACCGCCGGGAATTCGCCGATCTTGGCGAACTGCTCTTTCGGCAGGTGGATGACGGTGACGCCCTTGTCCTTCCAGCCCTTCAGGATCTTCTTGGTGATGACGTCGAGGTCGACGGTGTAGCGCATCGGATATTCACGGCCAAGACCGTCGAGCACGGCGCGGACCTGCGGGTCGAGGCTGTTATAGACCTTCAGGTTCATCGTGATCATGTGGCCGAACGAAGCGCCGATCGGAATGTCGATGAAGTACTTGGCGACTTCGTCGTATTTCCAGCCGTGGGCGAGCGACGGACCGATCGGCGAGCAGTCGAGAATGCCGTGCTGGAGCGCTTCATAAGCATCGGCGGTGCTCATCGAAACGGGCGTGGCGCCGAGCGCCTGCACGAATGCCGGATAGGCGAAGCCGTAGGTGCGGATGCGCTTGCCCTTGAAGTCCTCGATCGACTTGATCGGCTTGGTGCAGATCATGCCGTAGCTTTCCAGCGGCCGGAAGCCGATGGCCTTGAGGTTGTACTTGGCCAGCTCCGCGTCGAACTGCGGATAGATGCGGTGCCAGTACTGCATCAACTCGGCGATCTCGATGGTCGAGTGCGGCTGCGGAATGAAATAGCCGACCGCGTTGTTGAGCGGGAACTTGTCCGGGAAATAGGGGGTGATGATGTCGCCCATGTCGGCGGCACCGCCGGAGATGAAGTCCGGGATTTCCTTGTCCTTGGCGACGCTGCCGCCCCAGAACACCTTGATGTCTTCCTTGCCGGCGGTGCGGATTTTGAACTGCTCGACCATCCAGGACATGCTGAGCTGCTGGGCGTCGCCGGCGTTCTCGGTCTTGGACGTGATCCACTTCAGCGTGCCGGCCTGGGCCGGCGCGCCGGGCGCGATGGCCAGGGCGGCGGTGAAGGCGGCGGCGGTGGCCGCCAAAGTAAAGCGAGCGGTCAATCGTGGCATGTCGGATTCCTCCCGTGGGACATTTTCTTCGCCGCGAAGGCTAGTTCCATCGCCGTGCCGCGGCAATGGCCGGGGGACTTTGCCGTATATACTATCTCGGCATGAGTGTGCGGTGCGAGATAACGCCGGCGCGGCCGCCGGCTCGACGTCGTCTCAGGCCAGCACCGCGCCGGCCCAGATTTTTTGCCGCACCAGCGTACGGCAAACGTCGTGCAGCAGCGTGGCGGCTTCCTCGGTCAGGCGCGGCCGCTGCTTGTCGCGCAGCGTGACGATGGAGACGCGGGTCGACAGCGTCGGGCGCAGGATCGGATAGGCGACCAGCGTGCCGCGCGCCAGTTCATCCTGCACCGCGGCGTAGGTGAGAATGGTGTAGCCCAATCCGTTCTCGACCATCGCCTTGGCGAAGGCGACGCTGTCGGCCTCGATCTTGATCCGCAGCCGGACGCCGTGTTCGAGCGCCGCGTGTTCGACCAGCCGCCGATTGGTATGCGCCATGTTCGGCAGGATCAGCGGCAGGTCGCCGAAGTCGCGGATGCGATAGCTTGCCGGGTGATTGCGGATCATGTCGCGCTGCCTGGGCGGCCCGACCACGAACATCCGTTCGTTGAGAATAGGGCTGATATTCAGGCCTTCCAGATGCGGCACGTTATGGATCAGCGCGAGGTCGAGCCGTTTGTCGATTAGCCATTCCAGCAGCGAACTGGCGACGCCCTCGCGCATGTGTAGCGTGGTTTGCGGCCAGGCTTTCTGAAAGCGTTCGACGAAGAGCGGGATCAGCCGCAGGCCCGCCGCCGGCGGTACGCCGAAGGTGAAACGGCCGCGCGTCGGCGAGCGATCGTCCCGGATCTCCTGCCGCGTTTCCTGCACGAGCTGGGTGATTGCCTCGGCGCGCTCGAGCAGCATCGAGCCGGCCGCGCTCAGGCGCACGCCGCGACCGTGCCGGGAAAACAGCGAGACGCCGAGCTCGTGTTCGAGCTTCTGGATCTGCCGGCTGAGCGCCGGCTGTGCCAGCCGAAGCTCCTTGGCGGCGCGGCTGACGCTGCCGGTGCGGGCAACCTGCATGAAGTTTCTCAGTTCGCGAAGTTCCATGATGGTCCCAAAATGTCCTATGCTTTGCCGGCATAGCTTATGGCATTGCCGGCGCGGGGCCAACATCGGCCGGCCTGTGGCAGCCTTCGGCGAATGCGTTTATAGGACCGGTCGGACGGGTGCGGGACCCGGGCAGGAGACCATGAGACCATGACGACACAACAGGGCGCGCTCACTATTCTGGTGCTGGAGGGCGACGGCATCGGCCCGGAAATCACCGCCGCGACGGTTTCGGTCCTGCGCGCCGCCGACCGCAAATTCGCGCTCGGGCTGTCGTTTGAATCCGCGGACATTGGCTGGGTCGCGCATCGCGCGACCGGCACGACTTTTCCCGACGCGGTCGAAACGAAAGCGAAAGCCGCGGCGGGCGTATTGCTCGGGCCGGTGTCGCATAACGATTATCCGCCGCGCGCCGAAGGCGGGCTCAACCCGTCCGGCGAGTTGCGCAAGCGGCTCGATCTTTACGCCAACATCAGGCCGGCGCTATCGCGGCCCGGCTTTCCGCCACGCTGTGGCGTGCCGGTCGATCTCATCATCTATCGCGAGAATACCGAGGGCTTCTACGCCGACCGCACGATGTTTGCCGGCACCGGTGAATTCATGCCGACGCCGGATCTGGCGATGGCGATGCGCAAGGTGACGCGCGCCGGCTCGACCCGCATCGTCGAAGCGGCGTTCCGCCACGCGATGCAGCGGCCGCGCAAGAAGGTGACCGCGGTGCATAAATCGAATGTGCTGCGCATCTCGGACGGACTGTTTCTCGAATGTGCGCGCGAGGTGGCGGCGCGCTATCCGCAGGTGACCTATCAGGAGCAGTTGATCGACTCGATGGCGGCGCTGCTGATCCGCGACGCGTCGCAATTCGACATCATCGTTACGACCAACATGTTCGGCGACATTTTGTCGGATGAGGCGACCGAGATTTCCGGCAGCATCGGCCTTGCCGCCTCGCTCAACGCCGGGTCCGAGTTCGCGGTGGCTCAGGCGCAGCACGGTTCGGCGCCTGACATTGCCGGCAAGAACGTCGCCAATCCGTCGTCGTTGATCGGCTCGGCGGCGATGTTGCTGGCCTGGCTCGGCGAGCGGCGCGGCAGCGACAACCTGCTGGCGGCGGCGCGCGCCATCGAGACCGCGCTCGATAAGGTGATTGCCGAACCGGCCGGCCGCACCCGCGACATGGGCGGCACGCTCGGCACCGACGCTTTCGCGGCCAAGGTCGCGGCGGCGGTCTGACCCGCTGCTTCCGCGCTGCGGCATTTCGTTGCCACGGCGAGGCGCAGATCAGGGATACCGGGCCTGCCTCTTGAGCCGGCGGGCCATCTTGCCTATGACCGGACGCGCCTTCATCACGGGGGATGAAGTGACGTCCGGTCGAGGTGTGCCGTTCATGGATTTCAACGACGTATTCGATGTGGTGGTGGCCGGCGGCGGCAATGCCGCGCTCTGCGCCGCGATCACCGCCGCCCGCGCCGGCCGCAAGGTGGTGGTGCTGGAAGGCGCGCCGAAGTTCTATCGCGGCGGCAATACCCGTCATACTCGCAACTTGCGCTGCGCCCATGACGGCACCGCGCCGACCATGGCCGGGCCTTACGACCCTGCCGAATTCATCGACGATCTGTATCGTGTCACCGGTGGCCAGACCGACAAGGCGCTGGCTCAGATCGCCATCGAGCGCTCCAGGGAATTGCTGCCCTGGATGGACCAGCAGGGCGTGAAGTTCCAGCCGCCGCTCGGCGGCACCTTGAGCCTCGGCAAAACCAACGCCTTCTTCCTCGGCGGCGGCCGCGGCATGCTGAATGCGCTTTATCGCCAGGCCGAAGCGCTGGGCGTGACCTGCGTCTACGACGCGATGGTGACGGCGCTCAATATCGAAGACGGCTTCTTCGTCTCCGCCACCGTCAAGCACGACGGCGTCGAGAAGCAGGTGCGCGGCAAGGCGCTGGTCGCGGCCTGCGGCGGCTTCGAAGCCAACATCGAATGGCTGAAGGAATATTGGGGCGAGGCCGCTGACAACTTCATCATTCGCGGCACGCCCTACAATCGCGGCGCGGTACTGCGCATGCTGCTCGACAAGGGCGTGATGCCAGTCGGCGATCCGACCCAGTGCCACGCCATCGCCCTCGATGCCCGTGCGCCGAAATTCGATGGCGGCATCGCCACCCGGCTCGACAGTGTCGTGTTCGGCATCATGATCGACCGCAACGGCAATCGTTTCTACGACGAAGGCGAGGACGTCTGGCCAAAGCGCTATGCGATCTGGGGCCGGCTGATCGCGCAGCAGCCCGGCCAGATCGCCTATTCGATCATCGACTCGCAATCGGTCAGCCTGTTCATGCCGTCGATCTATCCGGCGGTCGAGGCTTCCTCGATTGGCGAACTGGCGGCCAAACTCGAACTCGACCCGGCGGCGGTGGAAAAGACGGTTGCCGACTTCAATGCCGCGGTAAGGCCCGGCAGTTTCGATCACACCGTGCTCGACGATTGCGCGACCTCCGGCCTTGCGATCCCGAAGAGCCATTGGGCGCGCAAGATCGAGAAGCCGCCTTATTACGGTTTCCCGATGCGGCCGGGCATCACCTTCACGTATCTCGGGGTCAAGGTGAACGAGGAGTCGCGCATCCTGCTCGCCGACGGAAGGCCGTCCGGCAACATGTTCGCGGCCGGCGAGATCATGGCCGGCAATGTGCTCGGCAAGGGTTATCTCGCCGGCATCGGCATGACCATCGGTGCGGTGTTCGGACGTCTCGCCGGCGAAGGAGCGGCCAAAAATGCAGCTAACTAATATGGTCCGTTCCGCCGCCTTGATCGAGGCCGACCGGCTGATGACGATCTGCAATGGCTGCCGCTATTGCGAGGGCCTCTGCGCTGTCTTTCCGGCGATGGAAATGCGCCGCACCTTCGCCGACAATGATCTCAATTATCTCGCCAATCTCTGCCATCAGTGCGGCGCCTGCTATAGCGATTGCCAGTATTCGCCGCCGCATGAATTCAACGTCAACATCCCGGCGACTTTCGCCAAAGTGCGAAACGAGAGCTACGCGCGATATGCCTGGCCGGGCGCCTTTGCCGGCGTCTTCGCGCGCAATGGTCTGTTCATCACGCTGCTGGCCGCGCTGAGCGTGGCCGCTTTCATTGCCGGCTTCGTCGCGCTGAAGGATCCGGCGGCGCTCTATGGCCGGCATGGCGGCGACTTCTACAAGCTGATGCCGCATAACGCGATGGCGACGCTGTTCAGCGTCGTGTTTCTCTATGCCATTGCCGCGCTCGCCCTGAGCCTGCGTGGCTTCTGGCGCGACATTGCCGGTGGCGTGGCTTCGGCCGATGTCGGCGCGGTCGGGCAGGCGACCGGCGATGCCGCGCACCTGAAGTATCTCGGCGGCGGCGGAGGCGGCTGCACCTCGGAAAGCGAGAAGCCGTCGGCGCTGCGCCGGATCTTTCATCACTTCACGTTCTACGGCTTCATGTTCTGCTTCGCCGCGACCTGTCTTGCCACCGTCTATCACTATGCCTTTGGCTGGCACGCGCCTTACCCGCTGATCAGCGGTCCGGTGCTGCTCGGCATCATCGGCGGTCTCGGTCTGCTGATCGGGCCGGCCGGTCTGTTTGTGCTGGCGCGGACGCGCGATCCCATTCTGGTCGACAAGCCGCGTCTCGGCATGGACACCGCGTTCCAGGCGATGCTGTTTCTCACCAGCTTGACCGGCTTCGCGCTTATGCTGCTGCGCGATACCCCGGCGATGGGCCTGTTGCTCGCCGTGCATCTCGGCGTCGTGCTTGGGCTGTTCCTGAGCCTGCCCTACGGCAAGTTCGTGCACGGGCTTTATCGTTATCTGGCACTGGTGAAATACAACAAAGAGCGCAAGACGGCGATTTTCGTCGAATAGGGCGAATGGTCGTCATCGCCCGCGATCCCGGTGTCGCCATATCGCGGCGCTGGACGTCCGGGATGCCTATCGTCGCGGGCCTGAGGGGTGAGGCTGTTCCGGCCTGCCTTTGGCTCCAAATTTGCATATAACTTGAGCATACGACCGCCGCCGCAAAGGACCCTCTGTCATGGCCAGCCCCCCGCTCGACGACTTCATCGCCGCAGCCGCCGCCACGCTCGATCTGCCGCTTGAACCGGCCTGGCAGCCGGCGGTGAAGGCCAATCTCGAGGTTTCACTCAAACTCGCCAACCTGGTCGCCGACTTCGCTCTGCCGGACGAGGCCGAGCCGGCGCCGATTTTCAAGGCCTGAACCGATGGCAACAGACACCACCTGGTCGACCGGTTCGGAGATCGCGCAAGCCGTCGCCACGGGCGAAACCACCGCGCTTTCGGTGACCGAGGCGGCGCTCGCGGTCATCGCCGCGCGCAATCCGACGCTCAATGCCTTCACGGCGGTGACGGCCGAGCGCGCCATTGCCCGGGCCAAGGCGATCGATGCTTCGCCCGATCAAAAAAAAATGCCGCTCGCCGGCGTACCCTTCGCGGTCAAGAACCTGTTCGACATCGAGGGTATCGCGACGGTGGCGGGCTCCAAGATCAACCGCGCGCATCCGCCCGCCGCACGCGACGCCGAATTGATCGAGCGCATGGAGGCGGCCGGCGCGGTCCTGGTCGGCGCGCTCAACATGGGCGAATACGCTTACGATTTCACCGGTGAGAACGTTCACGATGGGCCGTCGCGCAATCCGCACGATATCACCCGGATGACCGGCGGCTCATCGGGCGGCTCGGGCGGGGCGGTCGGCGGCGGCATGGTGCCGATCGCGCTCGGCTCGGACACCAACGGTTCGATCCGGGTGCCGTCGTCGCTGTGCGGCATCTTCGGATTGAAGCCGACCTATGGCCGTCTGCCCCGTGCCCGGTCCTTTCCCTTCGTCGCCAGCCTCGATCATCTCGGCCCCTTCGCCCGCTCGGTGCGCGATCTGGCGCTGAGCTATGACGCGATGCAGGGCTACGATCCGGCCGATGCCGGTTGCGCCGACAAGCCGAAGGAATCGACGACGCCGTTTCTCGACATGGGGCTCGACGGGTTGCGGGTCGCGGTCGCCGGCGGTTATTTCCGTAAAGGCGCATCGCCCGAAGCCCTGGCCGCGCTCGATGGCGTCGCCAAGGCGCTCGATGCCCGTCCGGTCGAAATCCCGGAAGCCGCCCGCGCCCGCGCCGCGGCTTATGTCATCACCACCACCGAAGGCGCGGCGCTGCATCTCGACCGGTTGCGCAAACAGGCCGATGACTTCGATCCGGCGGTGCGTGACCGTCTGATCGCCGGCGCCATGGTGCCGTCGACGCTGGTCGTCAAGGCGCAGAATTTCCGGCGCTGGTATCGCGACCAGGTGCTCAAGCTGTTCACCGAATGCGATGTCATTCTGGCGCCGGCGACGCCGGTGACCGCGCCGAAGCTCGGTCAGGTCAACTTCACGCTCGATGGCGTCGAGATGCCAGTGCGCGCCAATATGGGCATCTATACGCAGCCGATCTCCTTCATCGGTCTGCCGGTCGCCGCTGTGCCGGTGCCGCTGTCGCCGCTGCCGATCGGGGTGCAGATCATCGCCGCGCCGTGGCGTGAGGACATTGCCTTGCGGGTGGCTTACGCGCTGGAGCAGATGGGTGCGGTCAAGGCCGTGCGGCCGAAATTGTAGTCACCGTCATTCCGGGGCCGGCCGAAGGCCGGAACCCGGAATCCAGACAAAGCGCCGGTGGTTGTTTCCGGATTCCGGGTTCGCGCCGATGGCGTGCCCCGGAATGACGAAGTTCAAATGCGAAGCCGGGATACTTGGGAGCTCTGACATGCAAATCGACCTGCCGGAAGTCGTCGCCGAAGTCCGCAAGGCCTTTGACGAATACGAGGATGCCTTGGTCAACAACAAGGTCGACAAGCTCGACGAGTTGTTCCGCGACGACCCGCGCACTATCCGCTATGGTGGCGGCGAGAACCTGTATGGCTATGCCGCGATCAAGGCGTTTCGCGGCGCGCGCTCGCCGGTCGGCCTCGGCCGCACGCTGTCGCAGACCGTGATTACGACTTATGGCACCGACTTTGCCACCGCCTCGACGCTCTATGACCGGCCGTCGGCGGCGGGCAAGATCGGCCGGCAGATGCAGACCTGGGTCAAATTCCCGGAAGGCTGGCGGGTCGTCGCCGCGCATGTGAGCATGATCGATCCGCCGAAGGCGTGAGCGCACGATTGTCTGGTCGCGCCACCACATACTCCGCTCATTCCCGCGCAAGCGGGAATCTAGTTCTTTGGCCAAAGCGCTGGGTCCCCGCTTTCGCGGGGACGAGCGGAGTATGTATCGCCGTTGCTTACCCGACTTCCGTGATCTCTTCCGGGAAGGTGTGCAGGCGGTTGCCCGGACCGGTGTTGCCGATCAGGTAATTGTCGCACAGCCAGTTCAGATAGCCGCCGTGGATGTAAGTCGGGTGGACGACGATGTTCATGTCCTTCTCGATGGTCATCGGCTCGTCGTTGCGCACCAGTGGGCGCTCGACCAGATCGTAACCCTGGCCGTGGCAGTAGAGCCGCGATTCCATCGGCCGGCCGTTCTTGCGCATGAAGGCGTTGTAGCCGTCCCAGACCGCCTTGCTCGGCGTGCCCGGCTTCAACAGATCGAGCGTGGTCTGGCGCGCCGAAATGCAGAAGGCGAGTTCGTCCTTCATCTCCTGCGGTACCTTGGCGCCGACGACGCAGGAGCGGCCGAGTTCGGTATACATGCCGCCCGGTCCTGAATCCTCGACCAGCAGCACGAACTGGTCGCCCTTCTCGATGACACGGTTCTGCATGTGCTTGTTGCCGAAGAAGCTGGGCTTGCCGAGCGGCATCGACGCGCACAGATAGATGCCGTTCTCGCTGCCGTGTGACACGCTGTAGGCCTGCGCGATGGCGGCGACCTCGGTGTCGCGCATGCCCGGCTTGATCGCGGCGAAGGCCGCTTTCATCGCGCCGTCCTGCATGGCGGCGGCGCGCTTGACCAGCTCCATTTCTTCCGGGCTCTTGAAGATCTTGATGCGGTCGACCAGTTCGGTGGCGTCGACATGGCGCGCCTTGGAGAACTTGCGCTTGATGAAGGTCGCGACCGAATGCGACATCTGATAGGTGCCGACAAAGCCGATCGTCTTTTCGGCGTAAGGCTCAAGACCCTTGCAGGCGAGTTCCGCGTCGTAATCCTTGGTGTAGTCGGCCGACGCGTAGCTCGGCGTGGTCAGCACCTGCTTGACGCCGCGCCAGATCGGATCGTCAGCGCCGGGCGTTTCCTTGCCGCCGAACGGACCCTGGCGGACCACCGTCATGTCGTCGTCGACGGGAAACACCACGGTGTTGGGATAGCCGTTGGTCGCCGGGATGTCGGTGAACCAGCGGACGTAGCCGCCCATGTGGTCGTTGTTGTTCTGCATCAGCAGAACGTCGATCTTGGCTTCCTTCATCGCCGCGCGCACCAGCTTCCAGCGGCGCTCCAGTTCGGCGGTCGAAATCGGCGTATTCAGTCTGACGGACAGTGCCATCGGTCGTCTCCCTCGAATTTTATTGCCAGCTGGCCGGTTTGCGCACGATGTTGACCATGCTCTTCAGATCGCCGGCGAGATACTTGGCCATGTTGCCGGCCAGCGTCGGCATGGCGCGGTCTTCGTAGCCTTCCGAATAGCCGCCGAGATGCGGGAACACGGTGAGGTTCTTGGTTTGCCACAGCGGGCTTGTCGCCGGCAGCGGTTCTTCCGAAAAGACGTCGAGCGCGGCGCCGGCGATCTGGCCGCCATCCAGCGCCCGGACCAGGGCGGGTTCGTCGACCACGCCGCCGCGCGCGACATTGACCAGATAAGCCGTCGGCTTCATCGCCGCGAAGACCTTGTCGCCGATGACATTGCGGGTCTCTTCGGTGAGCGGAGCGAGCGCCACCAGATAATCGAGTTCGGGCGCGACCGCGATCAGGTCGCTGCGCGGCACCATGCGGTCGAAGCCGGGCTGCGGACGCGGTTTGCCGGACAGGCCGATCACCGTCATGCCGAAGGCTTTGAGGATCGGCGCCAGGTATTCCGCGATCAGGCCGACGCCATAGATGCCGACGGTCTTGCCGGCGAGTAGCCGCGACGGCCAGCGTTCCCAGCTGTTGCGATCCTGGGCATGGACGGTCGCCGGCATGTCGCGCGCCAGCGACAGCATGTAAGCGACGGTGGCTTCCGACACCGGCGCGCCGTGAATGCCGCGGACGTTGCTGACCACGACCTCTTTGCCGAGCGACGGCAGGTCGACAATGTTGTCGACGCCGGTGCCGAGCGCCTGAATCCATTTCAGCTTCGGCGCTTCGGCGACGACGTGGTCGGCCATCGGCGGCGAGAAACACATCAGCACTTCGGCCTCGCCGATATAAGGGCCGACGTCGTTATGATGGCCGACGATGTCGATGGTCAGTTGCGGGAACCTTTCCAGGAGCATGGCCTTGTAACGGGACCGCATCGCTTCCTGAACTTCGGTAAGGATCAAAACCTTTGTCATGGGCCATCTGCTGTGAAGAGGTTTATGATAGTGGGAACGGAAATCGCGGGAGGCTGGCCGGCTGTCCGCATTGCGTCTTCCGGCAATCGGGAACCGGCCTGTCGAAAAGCTCAGGCGCGACGGTATAGAGCTAAACCGGCGCGGCGCAAATAACGCCACGACGTTATTCCGCAACAATGGCGTCTTATGCTATGCCGATGGCGGATCGGCGCAGTGACCCGCATGGCGGGACTGATGAGGCCGGTACCGGCCAAGGGCCGTTGCCGCATCGTGGGCCCGCTGAATTCCGACAGGTGAAAAGCATTCCGCGCGATCGCGGAAGCAAGAAGGGTGATACATCATGCCGATCGATCTTGCGCAGGTGGACTGGGTCTATGTTGGCGTGCTGGCGATCCTCGCCTTCCTGGCCAGCATGGTCGGCAACATCCTGGCGTTCAATAATCGCGGTAGCGCCGCTTTGCTGACGGCGCTGGTATTCGCGGTGCTGTTCATCGCCTGGACTTATTATCCGCATCACCTGCCGCTGCCGACCCGGCTTTACGACAGCCGTGCGGCGGTCACCGCGCCGGCGGCGGCGCCCGCCGTTGCCACGACGCCGGCCCGGCCGACGCCGCCCAAAAACCCGGTGACCGACATCACGCCGCCGAAGAACCCGGTCACCGACATTACGCCGCCGGCGCGCTGAGTGCGGCAAACTTGCCGGGGCTTGGTCCCGTCCGGCCGCTTCTTGGTCTTTCCTTGGACTTTCGTTTGCGCGAAACTCCATGTAGAAATGACGAACCCGGGGAATTGGTAGGAAATACATGAAGAAGGTCTATCCCGACGCAGCGGCGGCGCTCGCTGGCGTGCTCAAAGACGGAATGTTGATCGCGGCCGGCGGTTTCGGCCTGTGCGGCATTCCGGAAGTGCTGATCATGGCGATCCGCGACAGCGGCGTGAAAAATCTCACGATCGCGTCGAACAATGCCGGCGTCGACGGCGCCGGCCTCGGCCTGCTGCTCGAGACCAAGCAGGTCAAGAAAATGATCGCGTCCTATGTCGGCGAGAACAAGCTGTTCGCCCAGCAATATCTCGCCGGCGAGCTGGAAATCGAATTCAATCCGCAGGGCACGCTGGCCGAACGGCTGCGCGCCGGCGGTGCCGGCATCCCGGCCTTCTTCACCCGCACCGGCGCCGGCACCGATATCGCCAAGGGCAAGGAAGAGCGCGAATTCGACGGTGAGAAATACATCATGGAGCGCGGCATCGTCGCCGACCTCGCCATCGTCCATGCCTGGATGGGCGACCATGAGGGCAATCTGGTCTACCGCAAGACCGCCCGCAATTTTAACCCGATGATGGCGACCTGCGGCAAGGTCACGGTCGCCGAGGTCGAGCACCTGGTGCGGCCCGGCGAGATCAATCCCGATCACATCGTCACGCCCGGCGTGTTCGTGCAGCGCATGATCCATGTGCCGAATGCGACCAAACACATCGAACAACGCACTGTGCGCAAGCGCGCCGCGGCCGCTGCGACAGGGGAGGAAGTGTAATGGCCTGGACCCGCGATCAAATGGCCGAACGCGCCGCCAAGGAATTGCGCGACGGCTTTTACGTCAACCTGGGCATCGGCATTCCGACACTGGTGTCGAACTACATTCCGGATGGCATGTCCGTGCAATTGCAGAGCGAGAACGGCATGCTCGGCTTCGGTCCGTTCCCTTACGAGGGCGACGAGGACCCGGACCTCATCAATGCCGGCAAGCAGACGGTGACCGAAATCCCGACCACCAGCTTCTTCTCGTCGGCCGACTCGTTCGCGATGATCCGCGGCGGCCACATCGACATCGCGCTGCTCGGCGCGATGCAGGTCGCCGAGAATGGCGATCTGGCCAACTGGATGATCCCCGGCAAGATGGTCAAGGGCATGGGCGGGGCAATGGACCTCGTCGCCGGCGTCAAGAAAGTCGTCGTCATCATGGAGCATAACGCGAAGGCCAAGGATGGCAGCGTGTCGCCCAAGCTGTTGCACAAGTGCGACCTGCCGCTGACCGGCGCCGGCGTCGTCGACATGGTGATCACCGATCTCGGCGTGTTCACCATCGATCGCAAGGGTGGCGGCATGGTGCTGACCGAACTGGCGCCCGATGTGACGCTGGACGAGATCAAGCAGAAGACCGAAGCGACGTTTTCGGTCGATCCCAAGCTGAAGCATTAAGCCGCGACCGCGCGCCTTTTGGCTTTTTTACATGCCCCGCTTCGGCGGGGCATGTTCGTTTGTGGCTTGCGGTTTGTGGCTAGCGGCATGCCGGCCCATGTCGCGAAAAGCGCGGGAACCATCGGTCCCCTGATGCTTTGAGTCCGAATGAGTGGACGCCAGCAACTCAACGCCGAACTTGATTGCCTTCAGGACCGTGTGCCGGACTGGGCGTCGAGCATGATCGCTTGGGTCCGTCACCCGGGCGCCGTCTGGGTGCGGATCGCAATGGCGGTCGCGCTGATCGTCGGCGGCGTCTTCAGCATTCTGCCGGTCCTCGGCATTTGGATGCTGCCGCTGGGTCTGGCGTTGCTGGCCCTCGATGTGCCGTTCCTGCGCCGACCTCTGGCGCGGGCGTTGAACTACATCAATCGCAAGCTCGGTTAAGCGCCGCGCGTTAGCGCGCCGCCACCACCGCGACGGTGCCGCGCAGGCCCGTGACGACAACGGCGGCGCCGGCGTCGAGATCGGGACCTTCCGCCAGCCAGACGCTGTCGCCGAGATTGACCTTGCCGCGGCCGTTGCGGATCGCTTCGTAGACCGTGCCGGTCGTGCCAACCATCTCAAGCCCGCGCTGATTGAGCATCGCCGCGTCGGCCGGCAGCCTGTCGAGGCGGCGATAGGCGAAATAACCGGCGATGCAGCTCAGGATGCTGGCGATCGCGAACAGGAACAGCTGGCCGGTCAGCGTCAGGCCGAAAGCGAACGAGGCCAGCGCGGCGATCGCCGCGCCGGCGGCCAGCCAGATCAGATAGAAGCCGGGGACGACGATTTCCGCGATGGCGGCGACCAGCGCGGCGATCGCCCAGATCCAGGGGTTCATGTTTGGCCTTGCGGTTCCGGTTAAACCTTCTTGGTGGCCTGTCCGAGACTGTCCTTGGCGATCTCGGCGATGCCGGCAATGGTGCCGACCAGCGATCCGGTCTCCAGCGGCATCAGCACCAGCTTCGAATTATTGGCCTGGCCGATCTGGGCGACGGCATCGACGTATTTCTGGGCGATGAAGTAATTCAGCGCCTGGATATTGCCGCCTTCGACCGCCTGCGACACCGCCTTGGTGGCGGCGGCTTCGGCTTCGGCCAGCCGCTCGCGCGCCTCGGCGTCCTTGTTGGCGGCGGCAAGCCGGCCTTCGGCGGCCAGGATGTTGGATTGCTTCTCGCCCTCGGCGCGCAGGATCTGCGATTGCTTGACGCCTTCGGCCTGCAGGACGGCGGCGCGCTTTTCGCGTTCGGCGGTGAGCTGCTTGGCCATCGAGGCGACGACGTCCTCCGGCGGCCGGATGTCTTTCAGCTCGACGCGGGTGATCTTGGTGCCCCAGGGATGGGTGGCGGCGTCGAGCACCTGCAATAGCCGGTGGTTGATCTCGTCGCGCTTCGACAGCGTCTCGTCGAGGTCGAGCGCGCCGATCGCGGTGCGGATATTGGTCATGGTGATGTTGATGATCGCCGTTTCGAGGTTCTGCACCTGATAGGCGGCGCGGGCGGCGTCGAGGATCTGGAAGAACACCACGCCATCGACGATCACCGAGGCGTTGTCCTTGGTGATGACCGGCTGACTGGGAATCTCCAGCACCGTCTCCTGGACGTTGATCTTGCGGCCGACGAGATCGATGAACGGCACGATCAGGTTGAGGCCCGGCGTCAGCGTCGCCTGATAACGGCCGAAACGCTCGACGGTCCACTGCATACCCTGCGGCACGGTCTTGACGCCGAAATAGAGCGTGACGATGACAGCGGCGGCCAGCACCGCCAGAAAGATCAGATAGCCGTCCATGAGGGTCGTTCTCCCGGTCTATGCCGCTGGCTCAATAAACAAGTCTCGTCGGCGTGGCGGTTGCCGCCGACTATACATCTTTAGGCCGTTGCCGCTGTCAACATTATGACGCCGTCATGTCGACGCAGGGGCGGCCCGGCCCGATATCGCGGACAATAGCCGTTCGTCGTAAGGCGATACCGGGGGGGCGACGATCATAGACCTTCCACGCTCACCAGCCGCGCTTCGCTGCACGCATCGCGGATGGCTTTCAAGCCTTGATAGGTGGGGCCGTTGTAGAAGTCTTCCCAGGCGGCGAGCGTGGGAAATTCCAGAAGCACGATGCGGCGCGGCTGCCAGTCGCCTTCGTAGACCTTGTGGCCGCCACCGCGCGCGAGATATTTCGCGCCGGCCGCGTCCAGCGCCGGTTTCACGCCGGCCATGAATTGCTGATAGGCCGCCGGATCGCGAATATCGACGTCGAAGATCACGTAAGCGCTCATCGGTCCGTTCCCCCTGAAGTTGGCGATGACGTTGCATCGCCTGATCGATATGAACGTCTACAGGGCGCCCACCGGTCGCGCCAGCTCGGACTTCTCCCGCGGCACATAAGCCCCGCCGCCGAGCGCGCCGACAAGCTCGCCGTCGCGCACCACGAACTTTCCGCGCACCATTGTCGACACCGGCCAGCCGGTCACCGCGATGCCTTCGTAGGGCGTGTAGTCGGTGCCGCCGTGCATCAGCTTTTGCGAAATGGTCACTTTGCGTTTCGGATCCCACAGCGCGATGTCGGCATCCGAGCCGACGGCGATGGTGCCTTTCTTCGGATAGAGCCCGTAGGTCTTGGCGTGGTTGGTCGCGGTCAGCGCGACAAATTCGTTCAACGAGATGCGGCCCTTGGTCACGCCTTCGGAAAACAGAATCGGCAGCCGGGTCTCGACGCCGGGAATGCCGTTCGGCACCCAGCGGAAGCTGGTCTTGCCCTTGGGCGTCAGTTTGCCCTGCGGGTCGTCGTAGCGGAACGGGCAGTGGTCGGAGGAGAACAGCGAGAAGATGCCCTGCTGCAAACCTTCCCAGCACGCGACCTGGCTTTCCTTGTCGCGCGGCGGCGGCGAGCAGACATATTTGGTGCCCTCCATGTTGAGGCCGTCCATGTCCTTCTCGGTCAGCATCAGATATTGCGGGCAGGTCTCGCCGTAGATCTTCAGGCCGCGTCGTTTGGCGCGGGCGATTTCCTCCATCGCCTCGCGGTTCGAGACGTGCACGATCATGATCGGCACGTCGATCAGCTCGGCGAGCGAAATGGCGCGATGCGTGGCCTCGCGCTCGACCGGGATCGGCCGCGATACGCCGTGAAATTTCGGGGCGGTCTTGCCGGCCTTTTCCAGCTTGTCGGTGAGAAAGCGGATGGCGTCGTAGTTTTCGGCATGGACCATCACCAGCGCGCCGGTCTCGCGCGCCACGCTCATGACGTTGAGCATCTCCATGTCGGAGAGCGCGAGGCCCTCGTAGGTCATGAACACCTTGAACGAGGTGTAGCCGTCATGGACCAGCGCCGGCAGTTCCTGGCCGAGCACGGCGTCCGAGGCGTCGGCGATGATCAGGTGAAATGAAACGTCGACGTAGCACTGGCCGTCGGCCTTGGCGTGATAGTCCTTGACCACCTGCCGCAGGCTCTCGCCCTTCTGCTGCATGGCGAAGGGCAGCACCATGGTATTGCCGCCGAAAGCGGCGGAGCGGGTGGCGGAGGCGAAGTCGTCGGCCATGACGATGCCGGGGCCGGACGGCTGGGCGATATGGACGTGGCTGTCGATGCCGCCCGGCAGCACCAGGAGGCCTGAAGCGTCGACGATGTCTTTGGCGGTTCCAAGGTCGGCGCCAAGCGCGGTAATCCTGCCGCCGGCAATGCCGACGTCGCAGGCAAAGGTGTCCGACGCGGTCGCCACCGTGCCGCCGCGAATAATGGTATCGAAAGTCATACGATCTCCTGGGGTTGCCCCAGTATTTCAGATTTTTGCTGGGCTTGCGATATGCTGCCGGCCGACGTGAAGGACTGCTTTGCCATGACCGACCTCGATGCCCTTAACGCCCGGATCGACGCGCTTGAAATCGGCCGGGTGCACCAGGACCGCGTCATCGAGGACCTGAGCGAGGCGCTGGCCGCGGCGTGGAAGGAGATCGAGACGCTCAGCCGTCAGGTGGCGCGGCTCGGCGAACAGCTGGCCGAGCAGGCCGCCGCCGCCGGAAGCGGCGAGGTTGAGCCGCCGCCGCCGCACTACTAGGCGGCGTGGACAAATTGGCTGCGGCCAGCAGATTTGCTATTCGGGTTTGAGATGACCTGTTCACGCTGCGAAAATCTGGACGAGTATGTGCGCTTTCGGACGCGGGGGGAGCTCTTTCGCGCGATTGGGACAGTCCG
>WGNB01000066.1 GCA_016124795.1 Rhodopseudomonas sp.
CCCGAGCGACAGATTAACGCCGGCGAGGGAAATGGCCGGCGCCGGCTGGGTAGGTGATTTCATGGTGCTCCACCGTTCGCGATTTTCGACATATGGGGCACTTTCAGCCCGGGTCCAGAAGTGCGCGGCAATATGGCTGGCAATTATCGGCATATTGTTGCCCGTTCTCGCCCAAGGTGAGGCTTCGGCGGCCGACAAGCCGGTCAAACTGGTGGTTCTCGGCGATTCGCTCAGCGCCGGTTACGGGCTGCCGGTGCAGCAGGCTTTTCCGAGCAAGCTCAGCGTAGCGCTCAAGGCCAAGGGGATCGCCGTCGATATCGTCAATGCCGGGGTGTCGGGCGATACGTCGTCCGGCGGTCTCGGCCGTCTCGACTGGTCGGTGCCCGACGGCACCGAGGCCGTGCTGCTTGAGCTGGGCGCCAACGATGCCCTGCGTGGCATCGATCCCAAGCTGACCCGTCAGGCGCTCGACGGCATTATGAGCAAATTGCAGGCCCGGCATATCCCGGTGCTTCTCGCCGGGATGCTGGCGCCGCCGAACATGGGCAAGGAATACGGGAGCGCGTTCAACGCCATTTTTCCAGATCTGGCGAAGCAATATGACGCGATCTATTACCCCTTCTTTCTCGACGGCGTTGCCGCCAATCCCAAGCTCGATCAGGCCGACGGCATGCATCCGAACGCCGAGGGCGTTGACGTGATCGTGGCGCGTATTATGCCGAAGGTCGAGGAATTGATCGCGCGGGCTAGAACGGCACGCAGGTCTTGAAGACTGGGTCATCGAGCAGGACTTAATGCCACGTCTGTTCACCGGGATTGAAATCCCGTCTGGCATTGGCCAGGCGCTCGATATGCTGCGCGGCGGCCTGCCCGGTGCGCGCTGGATCGACCGTGAGAATTATCACCTGACGCTGCGGTTTCTTGGCGACATCGACGATCGCGATGCGCAGGAGGCGGCCTATGTGCTGGGTCAGGTGCGCCGTGCGTCGTTCGATCTGCATCTCGACGGGCTGACTGCCTTTGGCGGCAACAAGCCGCGCGCGGTGGTCGCATCGGTCGCGCCGGAGCCGGCTTTGGTCGAATTGCAGGCCGAGCATGAACGATTGATGCGGCGGATCGGCCTTGCGCCTGAGCCGCGCAAATTCACGCCGCACGTTACGTTGGCCCGGCTACGTAATGCATCGAGTCTCGACGTCGCGGATTATCTGTCGGCGCGCGGATATTTCCGCACCGCGCCGTTTACCGTGTCGCAATTCGTCTTGTATTCGTCGCGCGCTTCGACCGGCGGCGGACCTTACGTGGTTGAGGCGAGTTATCCGCTGATCGATCCGTCATCCTGAGGTGGCCGCGTAGCGGCCCTCGACGGATGAACGGCCAAGGCCCTTCCAAGGCCCTTCCAAGGACCTTCAAGGTCGGGGCCGTCGCCCTTCGAGGCTCGGCCTTTGGCCGAGCAACTCAGGGTGACGGACTTTAGCGTGGCGACCCGGCTTTACACCGCGCCCAGCATCTTGGCCTGGGCGTCGAACAAGGTCGCGACCACGCCATTGGCGTCGGCGATGGCTTCGCGCATCAGCGACAGCGGTGTCGAGCGCGGCGCGGCGACTTCGCCGACCACGCTGCCGAAATCGAAACTCAGGCCGGCTTCGAACTTGCGCGCCAACTGCTGCATTCGCCGATTGGCGGCGAGGCAATCCATCCGCAGCAATTTGATGCCGCGATTGCGGGCGCTCAACAGCGTACGCTCCATCAGCGCGGTGCCGACGCCGTGGCTCTGCCAGTCCCGTTCGATGCTGAAGGCGGCTTCGGCCTCGTGCGAAAACAGCGGCCCGATCGGCCGCAATTCGCCGGCCCCGCGCAACACGCCGTCGATAAAAAAGCCATGCACCACGACGCCGAATTCACTGGCGGTGGCGGCATGGCGGACGATGACTTCGTCGGCGACCGCGCCGGAAAAGCGGGTGTTGCGGCTTTCCGGGTCGAGCCGGAGCAAGTGGTCGCGATAGGCGTCGGTTTCGGTCGGCCACAATTTGCGGACGGTTCCGCCGCTGGGCAGGGGCTCTTGCATCTCGATAGTCCTCGTAAAGCTCAAAAAATCTGACCCTGCCTGTCCGCGTTTCCCCGTGCGTCTTATATGGTGCAATGCAGCAAAAAGACGACACCTTGAAAGCGGGGCTGCGCGGCCGCATTGCAGAAAGCGCATAACTAACAAGGTATTAACGCTCGCTTTGATAGAGGTCTGACGTTCATGCTGCGCCCAGGGTGCAGCATGGGCCGCAATAAAGTCGCGGGTCGGGGGGCTCCGCCTCGCGCCGGTGAGATCCGAAGCCGGGGGTGGCTTGATCGTCGGGTGCCGGAACCTGGGTGGAGCATTTACAGGCCGGCAATATGGCCTTAGCAGTCGCCGTCCCGTCTCCGGCCCGCCTTTTGCCCCATGCTTCTGCCCCATGTCTCGCTAAATGTCCGATAGTTTCAGTACACGTTACGCGGCGCTGGTCGCTGGCGGTCGAATTGATGCCGATGCCGGTCAGGCCGCCCTCGCGCGCCATTTCGGCGCGCTCGACACGCGGCTCAATGAACAGCGTCTGGCCGGTAAATCGTCGTCGCTCGGCTGGCTATTTGCCAAACGCGCCAGGGTCGCGACGCCGGCCAGGGGGCTCTACGTCTATGGCGAGGTCGGCCGCGGCAAGACCATGCTGATGGACCTGTTTTTTGAATCGAGCATCGAGCCGCGCAAGCGCCGGGCTCATTTTCACGAATTCATGTCCGATGTTCATGAACGGGTTCACGGTTACCGCCAGGCGATCAAGAACGGCGAACTGCCGGATCAGGATCCGATCCAGCGCGCCGCCGTCGCCATCGCCGACGAGACGCGGCTGTTGTGCTTCGACGAATTCCACGTCACCGACATTGCCGATGCGATGATCCTCGGCCGGCTGTTTACCAAGCTGTTCGAACTCGGCGTGGTGATGGTGGCGACGTCAAACGTGGCGCCGCGCGATCTCTACAAAGACGGCCTTAACCGCAAGCTCTTCTTGCCGTTCATCGATCTGTTGCAGCGG
This sequence comes from Rhodopseudomonas sp., assembly GCA_016124795.1. Taxonomy (GTDB): domain Bacteria; phylum Pseudomonadota; class Alphaproteobacteria; order Rhizobiales; family Xanthobacteraceae; genus Pseudolabrys. The sequence continues at coordinate 3,060 of WGNB01000066.1, forward strand.
CAATGCGAGGTGGTCCGGCTCGATTCGCATACCGACTACCGGCTGGAAAAGCTGACCGGCGTGAAGGCCTGGTACGTGCCGCCGGATGCCGCCGCGACGGCCGCGCTCGATGAAGCGTGGCACAATCTGACCGGTGCCGCCGTCGGCGCGCCGCATGAATTGGTGGTCAAAGGCCATATCGTTCATGTGCCGAAGGCGGCGATGGGGGTGGCGCGTTTTGCCTTCGAAGAATTATGCGCCCGGCCATTGGCGGCGTCGGACTTTCTGAAGATCGCGCTCGAATTTCACACCCTGATCATCGATCATGTCCCGGTGATGGACCTGCCGAAGCGCAATGAGGCGAAGCGTTTCATTATCCTGATCGATACGCTGTACGATCATGCGGTCAAGCTGCTGGCCTCGGCCGAAGCCGAGCCGGACCATCTCTACCTTGGCACCGAGGGCTACGAGGCCAACGAGTTCAAGCGGACCGCGTCGCGCCTGATCGAAATGCGTTCGCAGTCCTATCTCGGTCTGCCGCATGGCCCGCGGGTCGCCGAAACCAGCCAATGGTCTGATAAGATCGTCGAGACCTGAATTCGGATTGCCGGAGCCGGATCATGACAGACGACATGTCGAACGCGCCGCCGCCACCACCTGAATCGTCTGCGTCAACGTCGTCCATTCCACCGCACAAGAAACCCCGGCCGCATTGTGCGTTCTGCGGCAAGGACGTGCGCGAGCCGGTTCGCTTCGGCGCCTTGCGGCCGGCCATCGCCAATGCACTTTCGGAGGATCACCCCGGCCTCACCGCGCACGATGTCGTCTGCCGGCGTCATGTCAGCAATGCCCGGACCCGCTATGTCGCCGAATTGCTGGAGCGTGAGCGCGGCGAACTGTCGGATCTCGACCGTCAGGTGGTTGAGAGCATGGCTAGAGAAGAGACGGTGGCGCGTGACGTTGAGGCGAGCTGGGACGACAAGCGGACCTTCGGCGAACGGGCCGCCGATATGGTCGCCGATTTCGGCGGCAGCTGGAATTTTATCGGCCTGTTCGCGATCGTGCTGATCGCCTGGATGACCTTCAATGTCTGGGCGGTGTCGCGCGAGGTGTTCGACCCCTATCCGTTCATTCTGCTCAATCTGGTGTTGTCATGTCTGGCCGCTATCCAGGCGCCGATCATCATGATGAGTCAGAAGCGGCAGGAGGCGAAGGACCGTTTGCGCTCGGAAAACGATTACCAGGTGAACCTCAAGGCTGAACTGGAAATCCGTCACCTGCACGAGAAGATGGATCACCTGATCAACCGTCAGTGGGAACGGCTGGCCGAGATTCAACAGATCCAGCTTGAAATCATGCAGGACCTCGGCAAGCGCAAGCGCTGATGGCCGGCCGTGGCATGTCCTTGTCATCTTGAGATGCGAGATCGTCTCGAGGGTCAAGCGTAGCCGCTATGCGATCTTCATGGGATGACAGCACGGCAGTTTGGTGGCTCATCGGACCGGCCGTAGTCCCTTTATGAGACGTTCGAGGGGCGTCGATGGCGCGCCTGTCGGAACACCTTTGGACCCAAAGGACGCCTTTGGGACGTCTTGTAGGGGGGCTCAGCCGGCGAGGCGCGCTTCCGGTTTGCAGCGTTTTGAGGTGCAATTTCCCGCTGGACAATCGGCAAAACGTCTGCTGGTATAATGTATACAAGATTGGTTTTGGGCTGTGGGATGTTGCTGCAATACAGCAAAATCGCTAAGCCACATGCGGTCGCGCTTCGCGGCAGCAGCAAAGAGTTTTCCCATCATGGCGCGCAATAAAATTGCATTGATCGGCGCTGGTCAGATTGGCGGCACGCTCGCCCACCTCATCGGCCTCAAACAACTTGGCGACGTCGTTATGTTCGACGTCATGGAAGGCATTCCGCAGGGCAAGGCGCTCGATATCGCCGAGTCGTCGCCGGTGAATGACTTCGACGCCAAATTCACCGGCGCGAATAGTTACGAAGCCATCGAAGGCGCCGACGTCTGCATCGTCACCGCCGGCGTGCCGCGCAAGCCGGGCATGAGCCGCGACGATCTGCTCGACATCAATCTCAAGGTGATGGGCCAGGTTGGCGCCGGCATCGCGAAATATGCCCCGAATGCCTTCGTGATCTGCATCACCAACCCGCTCGATGCGATGGTCTGGGCGCTGCAAAAGAGCAGCGGTTTGCCGGCGGCGAAAGTCTGCGGCATGGCCGGCGTGCTCGACTCGGCGCGCTTCCGTTATTTCCTGGCCGACGAATTCAACGTCTCGGTCGAGGATGTCACCGCCTTCGTGCTTGGCGGCCACGGCGACACCATGGTGCCGCTGACCCGCTATTCGTCGGTTGCCGGCATTCCGGTGCCCGATCTGGTCAAGATGGGCTGGACCACCCAGGCCCGCATCGACGAAATCGTCAAGCGCACCGCCAATGGCGGCGCCGAGATCGTCAACCTGCTCAAAACCGGTTCGGCCTTCTACGCGCCGGCGGCTTCGGCGGTGGCGATGGCGGAAAGCTATCTGCTCGACAAAAAGCGCGTTTTGCCTTGCGCGGCTTATTTGAACGGCGAGTACGGTCTCAAGGACGTCTATGTCGGCGTGCCGGTCGTGATCGGCGCCAAGGGCGTCGAGCGCGTGGTCGAAATCGAATTCACCAGTTCGGAACGCTCGGCTTTCGAAGCCTCGGTCGCTTCGGTGCAGGGTCTCGTCGAGGCCTGCAAGAAGATCGCGCCGGCGCTCGCCTAAACGTTACGTTGTGCGCAAGCGGGCAGTCCCGCTTGCGCCTTCGCCTTAATGACCAGTGTTGCCGGAAAAGGGGTAGGGCCTGCCGTATGAACATTCATGAGTATCAGGCGAAAGCCGTGCTGAAGGAATTCGGCGTCCCGGTGCCGCGTGGCATCCCCGCCTTTACCGTCGACGAGGCGGTCAAGGCCGCCAATGAACTCGGCGGCCCGGTTTGGGTGGTGAAAGCCCAGATTCATGCCGGCGGCCGCGGCAAGGCCGGCGGCGTCAAAGTGGTCAAGACCATCGACGATGTGAAGGCCGAATCGACCCGTATTCTCGGCTCGACGCTCGTGACGCACCAGACCGGCCCGCACGGCAAGGTCGTCAATCGCCTGTACATCGAAGAAGGTTCGGCGATCGATCGCGAATTCTACCTGTCGGCGCTGGTCGACCGCGAAACCTCGCGCGTTGCCTTCGTGGTGTCGACCGAAGGCGGCATGGACATCGAACAGGTTGCCCATGATACGCCCGACAAGATCATGACTTTCTCGGTCGATCCGGCGACCGGCCTGATGCCGCATCATTGCCGTCAGGTCGCGCATGCGCTCAAGCTGACCGGCGACCTCGCCAAGCAGATTGGCGATATCCTGCCCAAGCTTTACGCCGCCTTCGTCGCCAAGGACATGTCCATGCTGGAAATCAATCCGCTGGTCGTGACCAAGGACAACAAGATCATCTGCCTCGACGCCAAGGTCGATTTCGACGGCAACGCGCTGTATCGCCACGCCGACGTGGTGGCGCTGCGCGATCTGACTGAAGAAGACGAGAAGGAAGTCGAGGCTTCGAAATACGACCTCAACTACATCGCGCTCGACGGTTCGATCGGTTGCATGGTCAACGGCGCCGGCCTCGCCATGGCGTCGATGGATATCATCAAGCTGTACGGTTCCGAACCCGCGAACTTCCTCGACGTCGGCGGCTCGGCGACCAAGGACAAGGTCGCCGCCGCGTTCAAGATCATCACCTCCGATCCGAACGTGAAGGGCATTCTGGTCAACATCTTCGGCGGTATCATGAAGTGCGATGTCATCGCCGAAGGCGTCGTCGCCGCCGTCAAGGAAGTCGGCCTCAAGGTGCCGTTGGTGGTTCGTCTCGAAGGCACCAATGTCGAACTCGGCAAGAAGATCATCAAGGAGTCCGGCCTCAACGTGACGTCGGGCGACGATCTCGACGATGCCGCTCAGAAAATTGTCAAAGCCGTGAAAGAGGCCGCGTAATGTCGATCCTTATCGATAAGAACACCAAGGTCATCTGCCAGGGCTTCACCGGCAAGAACGGCACCTTCCATTCCGAACAGGCGATCGCCTACGGCACCAAGATGGTCGGCGGCACCTCGCCGGGCAAAGGCGGCTCGACCCACCTCAATCTGCCGGTGTTCGACACCGTGGCGGAAGCGAAAGAGAAAACCGGCGCCGACGCCAGCGTGATTTACGTCCCGCCGCCGGGCGCGGCCGATGCCATCTGCGAAGCGATCGAGGCCGAAATTCCGTTGATCGTCTGCATCACCGAAGGCATCCCGGTGATGGACATGGTCAAGGTCAAGCGTTCGCTGTCCGGTTCGAAGTCGCGGCTGATCGGGCCGAACTGCCCGGGCGTGATGACCGCCGGTGAGTGCAAGATCGGCATCATGCCGGGCAATATCTTCAAGTCCGGTTCGGTCGGCATCGTGTCGCGCTCCGGCACGCTGACTTATGAAGCGGTGTTCCAGACCTCGCGCGAAGGCCTGGGTCAGACCACCGCCGTCGGCATCGGCGGCGATCCGGTCAAGGGTACCGAGTTCATCGCCATGCTCGAGATGTTCCTGGCCGATCCGAAGACCGAGTCGATTGTCATGATCGGTGAAATCGGCGGTTCGGCCGAGGAAGACGCCGCCCAGTTCCTGATTGACGAAGCCAAGCGTGGCCGCAAGAAGCCGATGGTCGGTTTTATCGCCGGCGTGACCGCGCCTCCCGGCCGTCGCATGGGCCATGCCGGTGCGATCATCTCCGGCGGCAAGGGCGATGCGGGCTCCAAGACCGCTGCGATGGAAGCCGCCGGCATTCGTGTTTCGCCGTCGCCGGCGCGCATCGGCAAGACCCTGGTCGAAGTGCTCAAGGGCTAAGCGTTCAATGGCTAAGTGTGTGCGGGCGGGAAGCCCGCGCCACGTCGTCCTGACGCGATCAATGAAAATAGCTCGCCAGGCTGGCCAGCCCGGCGAGCGAGCCTGCCGCCAGCCGAATCGGCAAATGCCAATTCACCGTGACGCTGCGCGCCAGGTTGATCAGCATGAATGGCAGGAACACGAAAATATAACGTGAGCTGAACTGGTGGATGTTGGCGTTTGACAGCGCGCCGGCCAAGGTCACCAGTCCGGCGAAACGGCCGAAGCGATCGTCCCAATAGGTCCGCAACCGCAAGGCCATCGCGGCGAGAAATGCGACGGCGCTGAGGCTCAGTCCTGCGGCGCACAGCCAGCCGGCGGTTGCCGAATAAATCCCGGCGACGACCGCCCGGGCCGGCGTGACCGGCTCTCCGATGATTGCCGTGATCGCCAGCGCGGCGATAATCAGTGAACCGACCAGCCATCGTCTGGCGTGGACCGGCGTATAGATCGCCGGCGCGATCAACGCGGCGACGATGCCGAGATAGCCGGCGCTCAACACGAAATGCCACGGATGAATGGCGCGGCCGCTGAAAGCGGTCATTGGCGGCACCAGCCCGCCCCAGATCCCGAAGACCGCGCCGCTCATCAGCGCGGCGACAACTGCGCCAAGCGCCAGCGCGTGAATTGATGGTCGCGTCCCGTCGCTCAGAACAATCAGACATGGCAGAATGACGAGATAGTTCTGCCGGCCGAGAATGGCGATGCCAAGCGCTAATCCGGCTGCGAGCGCCAACGACATCTTGTGTTCGCGGTTGATCGCGGTCAGCGCCAGAAACAGCGTGACGAACACCAGGGCCGGAGTTTCGGTGAGGGTCATGCCGCCCGACACCGCTGCCGTCGGTGCTATCAATAATAGTCCGGGCAGCAGAACGGCGCCGGCCGGTCCTTTGGCGCCCTGTGGTCTTGTCTTCAGCGCGGCAAATGAAATGCCGAGCAGCGCTACCGCTATCGCGAGCAGTCCGGTGCTGACCAGCCGTAACCATGGCATGGGCAACGATAACCAGGTCACGATCGGGGCGTAGACCAGCGTGAAAGTCGGGCCGGCGGGTCCTGGCAAATCGCGCAGGAAGGCAAGCGAAAAGCCGTCGCGCCATAACAGGTCGATTGATTTCAGATACCAGCCTTCGTCGTAAATTGGAGTCGCCGGCGACCGGATGACGATCCAGCACAGCGCCGCGCCGGAAGCCGCGATCAGGCCGACGCATAGTTGGACCAGCATGGTCCTGTGGTGTTCAGGCGGACTTGGCGGCATGCGTGCGGACGCCGCTGACGACGCGCACCTCTCTGATCAGCCGGGCGCTTTCCAGTGTCGTCAGCAATGCGGAAGAGCGGCCCATCAAGAGCTGAAAGCCGGCGAACAAGGCGATCATGATCATCTGGCCGGTCAGCAGGGTCAGAAAGCTGACGACGGTGGTCGCCCAGTTCGGAAAGGCATAGGGCGTGAACAAACGTAATGCTGTCACGAAGACGGCGCCCAGGCCGCACAGGCTGCCGATGATGGCCATGGCGATCAGTATCCGCGAGAACAGGATGTCGGAGAACACCGACAGGGCGCCAAGTGCGTGCAGCACCAGCGACGGCATGTTCATTTGCGACTGGCCGTCATAACGCAGGCCGCGCTGGGTTGGCACGGTGACAAGCGGCAGTCGGGTTCGCAGCAGCGTCGCGGCCAGATGGTGCAGCAGCTCGGGCCGGCTTAACACCGCCGGCAATGCCGGGGCCGGTATCAGCGAAAAATTGCCGAACGAGATCGAGCGGCCGGTCATCAGGCGGAACAGCGCCCGGTACAGCCGGTAGAACAGTTTGAAGGCCAGCGGTTCGGACCTTTTGCTGCGGGCCGCGACCACGATCTTGTCGCGGTCCGCTTGCCAGGCCTGCACCAGACGCAAGGCATCGGCCGGGCTATCCTCGCCATCGGCGTCCATGATCAGAACGGCATCGAAGTCGCGGTTTTCCTGGGCGTAATGCAGCCCCGTCGCGATTGCCATCTGGTGACCGACATTGGCGCGCAAATCGAGAATGCAAATTGCCGTGATCGCGCCACCGGCCGCGCCGTCGAGGATGCCGTCGTCCGGGATTGTTGACGCATCGTTCACGATAATTACGTCAAAGCGCGCGCTGGTCCGGGCAAAGCCGTCGGCGAGCGCCGCGAACAGGCGCCTGACTGCGGGCCAATCGTTAAACAACGGAATTACAAGGCAAATCGTTGGATTTCCCATCGAATGGCCACTCGTTGCCGGTTCGCGCTTGCTATCAATGCGGGTAATGCGGTGCCGAGACTACCAGTAAATCGCGGCCGGGCCAGTGCGACGGCGGAAATTAGGGCACTGAAAATGAATGAATTTGAGCTAATAGACGGCGCCGGGAATCGGGACGGATCGTCAGGCTCGCCGAAGTAATGAATTTCGGATTCAGTCCTTGGTGTTTTTGGACTTAACTACGTCATAAATAGGTTTAAGAGTGACCTTTGCCGGAGGCCGGTGGCAAACACCGGGCGCTGGCGCCACATAATCCGAACAGGCCGGTCCCGGGCGAGCCGAGGGATGGGAACTGGTTCTCGGATCACGCCATGCGCTAACCAAATGCGCGGCCGGGGCCGCGCCAGGATCGAACCGTCATGTCCCGCCAAGATGCCAACGCCGCCTTCGCCCAAACCTCATTCCTCTACGGCGGCAACGCTGCCTACATCGAAGATCTGCACGCCCGATATGAGGCCAATCCGGCTTCGGTCGATGCCGAGTGGCGGGACTTTTTCGCGGCCCTGAAAGACGACAAGGCCGCGGTTGCCAAGGCCGCCGAAGGCGCCTCCTGGACCAAGCCGAACTGGCCCATTCTTGCCAATGGCGATCTGGTGTCGGCGCTCGACGGCCAGTGGGCCGAAACCGAAAAGAAGCTCGGCGAGAAAATCGCCGCCAAGGCGCAAGGGCGCGGCGTCGAACTGTCGCCGACCGACGTTCAGCAGGCCACGCGCGATTCGATCCACGCGCTGATGCTGATCCGGGCCTACCGCATTCGCGGTCACTTCCATGCCAAGCTCGATCCGCTCGAACTGGCGCGCGAGCCGAGCGAGACCGAACTCGATCCGAAGTCCTATGGCTTTACCGAGGCCGATCTCGACCGCAAGATCTTCCTCGACATGGTGCTCGGGCTCGAATTCGCCTCGATGCGCGAGATCGTCACCATCCTGCGTCGCACCTATTGCCAGACGCTCGGCGTCGAATTCATGCACATCTCCAATCCTGCGCAGAAAGCCTGGATTCAGGAGCGCATCGAAGGCCGCGACAAGGAAATCACCTTCACGCCGGAAGGCAAGCGCGCCATCCTCAACAAGCTGGTCGAAGCCGAAGGTTTCGAAAAGTTCCTCGACGTCAAATACACCGGCACCAAGCGTTTCGGTCTCGATGGTGGCGAATCGCTGATCCCGGCGCTCGAGCAGATCATCAAGCGCGGCGGCAATCTCGGCGTGAAGGAGATCGTGCTTGGCATGCCGCATCGCGGCCGCCTGAACGTCCTTACGCAGGTCATGGGCAAGCCGCACCGCGCCCTGTTCCATGAATTCAAGGGCGGCTCCTCGACGCCGGAAGAGACCGAAGGCTCCGGCGACGTGAAGTACCATCTCGGCGCGTCCTCCGATCGCGAGTTCGACAACAACAAGGTGCACTTGTCGCTGACGGCGAACCCGTCGCATCTGGAAATCGTCGATCCGGTCACGCTCGGCAAGGCGCGCGCCAAGCAGGATCAGCACAACGCCACGCCGGAAGACCGCACCATGGTGCTGCCGCTGCTGATGCACGGCGATGCCGCCTTCGCCGGTCAGGGCGTGGTCGCGGAATGCTTCGGCTTGTCCGATCTGAAGGGCTATCGCACCGGCGGCAGCATTCACTTCATCGTCAATAACCAGATCGGCTTCACGACCTACCCACGCTATTCGCGGTCGTCGCCTTATCCGTCCGACGTCGCCAAGATGATCGAGGCGCTGATCCTGCACGTCAACGGCGACGATCCGGAAGCGGTGGTCTACGCCGCCAAGGTGGCGACCGAATACCGCATGCAGTTCCAGCGGCCGGTCGTCATCGACATGTTCTGCTATCGCCGCTTCGGTCATAACGAAGGCGACGAGCCGGCTTTCACCCAGCCGCTGATGTATAAGAAGATCCGCTCGCATCCCTCGACGCTGGAAATCTATTCCAAGCGCCTGATTGAGGAAGGCGTCGTCACCGATGCCGACGTCGATGCGATGAAGGCCGAATGGCGCGCCAAGCTCGACGCCGAGTTTGAGATCGCCAGCGGTTACAAGCCGAACAAGGCCGACTGGCTCGACGGTCGCTGGTCCGGCCTCAAGGCCGCCGGCGAAGCGGAAGATCCGCGCCGTGGCAATACCGGCGTCTCGCTCGATGTCCTGCGCGAGATCGGCGACAAAATCACCAAGGTTCCGGAGGGTTTTGTCGTTCACAAGACCATCCAGCGCTTCCTCGACAACCGCGCCAAGGCGATCGAGACCGGAGAAGGTATCGATTGGGCGACAGCCGAGGCCTTGGCTTTCTGCTCGCTGGTCAAGGAAGGCCATCCGATCCGTCTGTCCGGTCAGGATTCGGAACGCGGTACGTTCTCGCAGCGTCATTCGGTGCTGTTCGATCAGAACACCGAAGATCGCTATACGCCTTTCAACAACCTCGGCGGCGAGCAGGCTCGTTACGAGGTGATGAACTCGATGCTGTCGGAAGAAGCCGTGCTCGGTTACGAATACGGCTATTCGGTCACCGAGCCGAATGCGCTGACCTTGTGGGAAGCCCAGTTCGGCGACTTCGCCAACGGCGCGCAGGTCGTGTTCGACCAGTTCATCTCGTCCGGCGAACGCAAGTGGTTGCGCATGTCCGGCCTGGTCTGTCTGTTGCCGCATGGCTACGAAGGCCAAGGGCCGGAGCATTCCTCGGCCCGCCTCGAGCGTTTCCTGCAGATGTGCGCCGAAGACAACATGCAGGTGGCCAACCTGACCACGCCGGCGAATTACTTCCACGTATTGCGCCGGCAGTTGAAGCGCGAAATTCGCAAGCCGTTGATTTTGATGACCCCGAAGAGCCTGCTGCGCCACAAGCGCGCGATCTCGCGGCTTGACGAAATGGCGCCGGACACGACCTTCCACCGGCTGCTGTGGGACGACGCCCAGACCAATCCGAACGAAGGCATCAAGCTGGTGCCCGACAACAAGATGCGCCGCGTCGTGATGTGCTCGGGCAAGGTCTATTACGATCTGTACGAGGAGCGCGAGAAGCGCGGCATCAACGACATCTATCTGCTGCGCATCGAACAGCTCTATCCGTTCCCGTCGAAGGCGATGGTCGCCGAGCTGTCGCGCTTCAAGCAGGCCGAAATGGTCTGGTGTCAGGAAGAGCCGCGCAACATGGGCGCCTGGTTCTTCGTCGACGTGTTCCTGACCTGGGTGCTCACCCAGATCAATGCCAAGCATCGCACCACCCGCTACGCCGGCCGTCCCGCGTCGGCCTCGACCGCGGTCGGTCAGATGTCGAAGCATCTCGCGCAGCTCAAGCAGTTCCTCGACGAGGCGCTGGGTTAATTTTTGGCCGTCGTCCCCGCGCAAGTGGGGGCCGATCGTCGCCGTCGGCGCGTTACCGCGGTTACGGCGATGACCGGGCCGTCCGCTTCCGCGGGTGGCGACATTCGCAATTGCATTAAAGGTAAAGACAATGACTGACATCCGCGTGCCGACTCTCGGCGAATCCGTGACCGAAGCGACGGTTGGAAAATGGTTCAAGCAGCCGGGCGAAGCGGTTGCCGTCGACGAGCCGCTGGTGGAGCTGGAAACCGACAAGGTCACGCTGGAAGTCCCGGCGCCGGCCGCCGGCATTCTGGGCGAGATCGCCGCCAAGACCGGCGACACGGTCGGCGTTGCCGGTCTGCTCGGTCAGATCAAGGACGGCGCGGCTGCCGCGCCGAAGGCCGCCAATGTCACCAAGGTCGCGGTCAGTTCGACAGGTGCGCCGGATGAGAAATCCGACAAGACCACCCCGATCGGCGCCGGACCGGAAGTGCCGCAACCGCGCCAGATGCCGCCGGCCGCCGTCAATACCGCGGTTCCGCCATCGGTGCGCAAGCTGTCGACCGAATCGGGTGTCGATCCGGCTTCGGTCGCCGGCACCGGCCTGCATGGTCAGGTGACCAAGGGCGACATGCTGGCGGCGATCGAACGCGCTGCTTCCGCGCCGACTCCGGTTGCCGCGCCTGTCCAGATGCGCGCGCCGTCGCCGGCCGACGATGCCGCCCGCGAAGAGCGCGTGCGCATGACCAAGCTGCGTCAGACCATCGCGCGCCGCCTCAAGGACGCGCAGAACACCGCCGCCATGCTGACCACCTTCAACGAGGTCGACATGACCACGGTGATGGCGCTGCGCAATCAGTACAAGGACCTGTTCGAGAAGAAGCACGGCGTGAAGCTCGGCTTCATGGGCTTCTTCGTGCGCGCCTGTATCGCGGCGCTGAAGGACATTCCCGCGGTCAACGCCGAGATCGACGGCACTGATCTCGTTTACAAGAACTACTACCACGTCGGCATTGCCGTCGGCACCGAGAAGGGCCTCGTCGTTCCGGTGGTGCGCGACGCCGATTATCTGTCGCTCGCCGGTATCGAGAAGAAGATCACCGATTTCGGCAAGCGCGCCCGCGACGGCTCGCTGAAGATCGACGAAATGCAGGGCGGCACCTTCACCATCACCAATGGCGGCATCTACGGTTCGCTGATGTCGACGCCGATCCTCAACGCGCCGCAGTCCGGCATCCTCGGCATGCACAAGATTCAGGAGCGGCCGATGGTCATCGGCGGCAAGATCGAAGTGCGGCCGATGATGTATCTGGCGCTGTCTTACGACCACCGCATCGTCGATGGCCGCGAGGCCGTCACCTTCCTGGTGCGGGTCAAGGAAAACCTCGAGGATCCGGCGCGGCTGGTTCTGGATCTTTAGTTCCTAACTACTTGTCATGGCCGGGCATAGCCGTTCGGAGAACGACGTTTTTCCAAAACGCCTACGTCCCGGCCATTTCGCTTTGACGGGTACAACGCGCCCCCCAAGCGGGATCATCGGGACAAGCCCGGTGATCACATCAGAGAATTTGGAGTATCCATAAATGTCCTACGATCTCATTGTCATCGGCACCGGCCCCGGCGGCTATGTCTGCGCCATCCGCGCGGCGCAGCTGGGCCTGAAGACCGCGGTGGTCGAAAAGGACGCGACTTTCGGCGGTACCTGCCTGAATGTCGGCTGTATCCCCTCGAAGGCGCTGCTGCACGCGTCGGAACTGTTCGAGGAAGCTGGCCATTCCTTCGCCAAGATGGGCATCGGCGTTAATGCGCCGAAGCTCGATCTCAAGACCATGCTTCAGTTCAAGCAGGACGCCATCGACGGCAATACCAAGGGCGTTGATTTTCTGCTGAAGAAGAACAAGGTCGATACCTTCAAGGGCGTCGGCCGGATCGCCGCGGCCGGCAAAGTCGAGGTCAAGGCCGCCGACGGCAAGACGCAGACGATCGAGACCAAGTCGATTGTGATCGCAACCGGATCGGATGTTGCCAAGCTGCGCGGCATCGAAGTCGACGAGAAGCGGATCGTCTCGTCGACTGGCGCGCTGTCGCTGGCCAAGGTGCCGGGTCATTTGCTGGTGATCGGCGCCGGCGTTATCGGGCTTGAGCTGGGTTCGGTGTGGCGTCGTCTCGGCGCCAAGGTCACCGTGGTCGAGTTCGTCGACGGCGTGTTGCCTGGCATGGACGGCGAGGTGCGCAAGCAGGCGCAACGGCTGTTCGAGAAGCAGGGCATGACCTTCAAGCTGTCGTCGAAGGTGACGGCGGTCGATGCCTCGGGCAAGACCTTGAAGGCGACCGTCGAGCCGGCCAAGGGCGAGGGCAAGGCCGAGACCATCGAGGCCGACATCGTTCTCGTGTCGACCGGCCGCGTGCCTTATACCGAAGGCTTGGGTCTCAAGGAGGCCGGCGTTGCGCTCGACGAGCGTGGCCGCGTGGTTACCAACGCGCATTACGCCACCAACGTGCCCGGTATCTTCGCGATCGGTGACGTGATTATCGGCCCGATGCTGGCGCACAAGGCCGAGGACGAGGGCGTCGCGGTTGCCGAACTGCTCGCCGGTCAGGCCGGTCATGTGAATTACGACGTCATTCCGGCCGTCGTTTACACGATGCCGGAAATCGCCTCGGTCGGCAAAAGCGAAGAGGATTTGAAGGCGGCGGGCATTGCTTACAACGCCGGAAAGTTTCCCTTCACCGCCAACGGCCGCGCCAAGGCCAATCAGCAGACCGACGGCTTCGTCAAGATTCTGGCCGACGCCAAGACCGACCGAGTGCTTGGTGTGCATATCGTCGGTTCGGATGCCGGCAACATGATCGCGGAAGCTGCGGTGGTGATGGAATTTGGCGGTTCGGCCGAGGACATCGCCCGCACCTGTCACGCCCATCCGACCTTGCCTGAAGCGGTCAAGGAAGCGGCCATGGCGGTGGCCAAGCGCGCGATCCATATGTGACGCCATGCGGCGTCACCGATCGACAGATTGTTTTGAGATTATCGCGATGGCCGGGCTTGTCCCGGCCATCGGCGTTTCAGCGGTCGTTTAAAGGCTTGAATATCCGGCAGAACGCCGCGCATGACGCCTTTGGCTTTTCGAGCCGCCGGCTAGAACAAATGCACCGCGTGCGGCGCCAGGAAGCCGATGCCGATGAAGGCGACGCCGCCGAGGCCGAGCAAGCCGGAGAGCCAGCCCAGCACCACCATGCCGGTGATGACCTCGGCCGAGGCCAGCACGATGCCGATCTGCAATAAAGCGGACGCCAGTTCGTAGTGATGATAGCGCATCATCGCCAGTTCGCGTTTTTCTTCCGCTTCCTTGGCGCGTTCGGCGAGCTGCTTGCGGCCTTCGTTCGACTTGGCGTCGTCTTCGTAGCGCGCGATGCTCTTTTTCCAGCCTTCGATATTCTTGGTCAGGCGTTCCTTGAGCGCCGGATCGGCGGCGCGCTCGGCCTCGATTTGCATCTGCTCGGCCGCGGTATTCAGCACCGTGATGCGAATGGTTTTGGCCTGGAAGAAGGCCCATAGATCGTTCGACGTCACGTTATAGGTGATCGCCGCGGTCTGGGCGCTTTTGCCGAGCGTCTCCGAGAAGGCCAGAAACAGCGCCAGCACCGCAATCAGCAGCGCGATTTTCTTGTTGCCGCCATGCGAGGCATGTTCGACATGCTCGGCGTGTTCCATGTTCTCGTGTGCGCTCATCGCCATCCCCTGAGGTTGAGACGGCAACGATGATCTTAAAGTCGCGTCACAAGCAAGGGGCGGCGGACGGTCTCAACGACGATATTAAACAGTCAGGCGCGCGGGTGGGCGCTGGTATAAACGTCCAGCAGGCGTTCGCTGTCGACGGCGGTATAAATCTGGGTGGTCGATAGCGAGGCGTGGCCGAGCAGTTCCTGGATTGACCGCAGGTCGCCGCCGCGGGCCAGTAGATGAGTGGCGAAGGAATGGCGCAGGGCGTGCGGGGTGGCGGTGTCGGGAAGCCCGAGCGCGCCGCGCATCCGCGCCATCGTCAGTTGCACGACCCGGGTCGACAACGGGCCGCCTTGCGCGCCGACGAACAAGGGACCGTCGGCCGGCAGTTCGCGGGGGCAGAGCGCCAGATAGTCGGCGATCAATTGGGCGACCTGCGGCAGCACCGGCACCATGCGTGCCTTGTTGCCTTTGCCGACGACCGTCAGGGCGTCGGCGCTGTCCGGCTTTGGCGCCTGGTTGCGGGTGAGCGCCAGCGCTTCGGCGATGCGTAAGCCGCAGCCGTAGAGCAGCCCGAGCACGGCGGCGTCACGGGCGATAATCCAGGGCGCGCGGGTTTCGCCGGCGCGGGTGTCGGCTTCGGTCATCCGGCGGGCGTCCTTGACCGGCAGCGGCTTGGGCAGGCTGCGCCCGAGCTTGGGCGAGCGGATCGCGGTCAAAGCGCCGACCTTCCCTTTGCCGTTGCGCTCGAGAAAACGGGCGAAGGAGCGCGTGCCGGCCAGGCCCCGCATCAGCGTGCGATTGCCGGCGCCCGTGGCGCGGCGCGCGGCCAGGAAGGCCCGGACATCGGCCGGGGTCAGCTTCTCAATATCGGTGAGCGAAGGCGAACCGCCCAGATGCTCGGCGAGAAACCCGAGGAATTGGTCGACGTCGCGCCGGTAAGCCTCCAGCGTTTTCGGCGACATCCGCCGTTCGGCGCCAAGATACCCGAGCCAGCGGGCAAGCTCGGCGGCGACGTCCGGGGAGATGGCGGTTTGAACGGTCATGGTTATATCGACCGTAAGCAGGGTTCCTTAAAACCTTCCTTCCATCCCCGGAATCGGCCAAACCAATACTCATGAGCACACGTGTCGTCGACGTTCTGGTGCCGGTGGCGCTCGACCAGGCCTATTCCTATCGGGTGCCGAGGGAACTCGACCTGACGCCCGGCGATGTCGTGACGGTGCCTTTGGGCGCGCGCGGTGAAACGACCGGCGTGGTCTGGGCCGAGAACCCCAATCCGAATCCACGCATCCATAATCGGATGAAGGATGTTGTCGGCAAGCACGACGTGCCGCCGTTGAAGGCGGAACTGCGACAGTTCGTCGACTGGGTGGCCAATTACACGTTGTCGCCGCGCGGCATGGTGCTGCGCATGGCCTTGCGCATGGGCGAACATCTCGGGCCGGCGCGCGAACGGGTCGGCGTGCATATCGCCGGGCCGCCGCCGACCCGTATGACGGCGGCGCGCGCCAAGGTGCTGGCCCTGTTTGCCGACGGTCTGACGCGCGCCAAAGGCGACGCGGCGCGCGAGGCCGGCGTCAGCATTGGCGTCGTCGATGGCCTGATCGACGAGGGCACGCTGGCGACGGTGGTGCTGCCGCCGGAAAAAATCATGCAGGCGCCCGATCCGGATTTCGCCAAACCGGAATTTTTCCTGGCCCAACTGGCGGCGGCCGATGCGCTGCGCACCACGGTCGATCAGGGCGGCTTCAGTGCGACCTTGGTCGATGGCGTTACCGGCTCGGGCAAGACCGAAGTTTATTTCGAAGCGGTGGCCGAGAATATCCGCAAGGGCAAGCAGACCCTGATCCTGATGCCGGAGATCGCGTTGACCGGCCAGTCGCTCGATCGTTTCACCGCGCGCTTCGGCGCGCGGCCGGCGGAATGGCATTCGCAACTGACGCCGCGGCTGCGCGCGCGAACCTGGGCGGCGGTGGCCTCAGGCGACGTCTCGGTCGTGGTCGGCGCGCGCTCGGCGCTGTTTCTGCCTTATGCCGATCTCGGCTTGATCGTCGTCGATGAGGAGCACGACGCGGCCTACAAGCAGGAAGACGGTACGCATTATAACGCGCGCGACATGGCGGTGGTGCGCGGCTCGATCGCCAAGATCCCGATCGTGCTGGCGTCCGCGACGCCTTCGGTTGAGTCGGAAGTCAACGCGCGGCGCGGACGTTATCGCCGCATTCATCTGCCGGAGCGGTTTGGCGGCGCGCATCTGCCGACCATCGAAGCCATCGACATGACCCGTGAGGGTCCGTCGCGCGGGCGCTTTATTTCGCCGCGATTGGCCGAAGCGGTGCGCACGTCGTTGGAGCGTGGCGAGCAGGCGCTGTTGTTCCTGAATCGTCGCGGCTATGCGCCACTGACTTTGTGCCGCGCTTGCGGTTTTCGCCTGCAATGTCCGCATTGCGATGCCTGGCTGGTCGACCATCGCTTCAAGAAGCGGCTGGTCTGTCATCACTGCGGCTATAATACCGCGCAGCCGGAAGTCTGTCCGAACTGTCATGCCACCGAGAGCTTTGCTGCCGTCGGTCCCGGCGTTGAACGGCTCGAACAGGAAGCGGCCGACCTGTTTCCCGATAAGCGCATTCTGGTGTTGTCGAGCGATCTCGTCGATTCGATGGAGCGCCTGCGTCAGGAACTCGACGACGTCGCCGACGGCAAGTTCGATATCATTGTCGGCACCCAACTGGTCGCCAAGGGCCATCATTTTCCGAAGCTCAATCTGGTCGGCATCGTCGATGCCGATCTGGGGCTCGGCAACGGCGATCCGCGCGCCGCCGAGCGCACCTTCCAGCTTTTGCATCAGGTGGTCGGCCGCGCCGGCCGAGAGGAGGGCCGGGGCGTCGGCCTGCTCCAGACCTATCAGCCGGAACATCCGGTGATGAAGGCCTTGATCCTCGGCGACCGTGAGGCATTTTATTCGAGCGAGATCGCGTTGCGCGAGGCCAGCGGTTATCCGCCGTTCGGACGCTTGGCCAGCATGGTGATTACCGCCGACGATAAGCATTCAGCGGAGGCCTATGCCCGCGCTTTGGCGCAAAGCGCGCCGCGCCACGATGACGTGCGTGTGCTCGGTCCCGCCGAAGCGCCGGTCGCGGTTGTCCGCGGCCGCCATCGGTTTCGTCTGCTGATCAAGGCGCCGCGCGAGTTCAGCTTGTCGGCTTATTTGCGCGACTGGTTGGCGAACGCGCCGAAAGCGCGCGGCAGCGTCAGGATGCAGGTCGATGTCGACCCTCAGAGCTTTTTCTAGGCCGCCGCCTGATCCGGCGGGGCCATGAACTCGGGGCCGACCGGGCTGGTCACGGTCGCGCTCAATATCTTGTCGATCTCGGCCAGCGCCGCGGCGTCGAGCGTCCAGCCATAGACCTGTTCGACCGGGTCGAGCTGCTCGGGCTTGCGCGCCCCCCACAGCGCGATGCTATTGGGCTGTTTGTCGAGAATCCAGCGCAACGCCAAATGCAGAACGCTCTTGCCGTAATTGTCGGCGGCGAAACGGTCGAGCTGTTTGACGGCTTGCAGGTATTGCTCGAAGCGCGGGCTCTGGAATTTCGGATCGGAACTGCGCAGATCGTCGGCCGGAAAATGCGTCGCCGTCGTCATCGTGCCGGCGAGCAGGCCGCGACAGAGCGCGCCATAGGCCAGCGTCACCATGTGATGCCGGTTGTTATAAGGCAGTACGTCGTTCTCGATTTCGCGTTCGAACAGGTTGAACGGCGGCTGGTCGGCGGCCAAAGGCGCGACGGCGCGGAAGGTGTCCATCTGCGCCGGCGAGAAATTGCTGACGCCGATGGCGCGGATTTTCCCGGCGGTGAGCAATTCGTTGAGCGCGCCGGCGGTTTCCTCGATTGGCGTGTTCGGATCGGGCCAATGCACCTGATAAAGGTCGATCACGTCGGTCTTCAGCCGGCGCAGCGAGTCCTCGATCTCCTTCATGATGCGGGCGCGACTGGCGTTGCGGAACGGCTTGCCGTCGGTCCAGTCGAGCGCGACCTTGGTGGCGATAACGACCTTGTCGCGGCGGCCGCCTTCGGCCAGAGCCTTGCCGACGATCTCCTCGGAATGGCCGAAGCCATAGACCGGCGCAGTATCGATCAGCGTGATGCCGCGATCGACCGCCGATTGAATGGTTTTGATCGACAGCGCATCGTCGCTGCCGCCCCACATCCAGCCGCCGATTGCCCAGGTGCCGAGTGCGATTCGCGACGGTTTCAAGTCAGTGCCGGGAATTTGCGTGGTTTCGATATTGCTCTGAGCCATGGTTTGCTCCGTCGGGGGTTGTTCAAGCGACCGGTTTGGCGATGGTGCCGGTCTTGCCGGCGCGCTGGCCGATCACGAGGCTGGCCAGCACGACCGATGCGCCCAATACTTGCACCGCGGTCGGGATCAATCCGCGGATCGCGGCGTCGAGTGCGAAGGCGACAATCGGGATCAGCAGGAAAAATGGCGCCGCCGCTGCCGCGCCCAACTGCTCGATGCCCTGGAACCAAAGCGCAAAGGCCAGACTGGTTCCGACCAGAGCGAGATAGGCAAAGCCGATGACGTTGGCGGCGGTGACCGCCGGTGGAATATCGCCGACCAGCACCGTCAGTACCGCGAGTTCCAGGCCGCCGACGACAAGCTGCCAGGCGGTGAAGGTTAGCAGCGGCGCCGGCCGGCCCCAGCGGTTCAGCAACACGCCGCCGAGCGCGAGCGAGATTGCCGCGCCGATGCCGGCGGTCGCGCCGATCGCGTCAAAGGCCAGTGTGCCGCCGCTTAACAGCACCATCACGCCGATCGAGCCGAGTACGACGCTGCCAAGCCGGATCAGCGTCGGCCGGTTACCGAGAAGCGGCCAGGCGATCAGTACGGTGAAGATCGGACCAAGCGATTGCAGCGTGCCGGCGACGCCGCCGGGCAGGCGTTCGGCGGCGATGAACAGGAAGGCGAACAGTACGCCGCAATTGAGCGTGCCGAGCACGACGATCTTGCCCCACCAGGAGCGGCCCGGAAGTTGGCGATGAAAAAACAGAAGCGGGATGCCGCCGCCGAGTGCGCGGATCGCGGCGGTGAAGATCGGATTGTGCGGCACCAAAGTGGTGACGAAAATATAGCTGGTGCCCCAAATGATGGCGGCCAGGGCAGCAGAGAGTTTGGGATTCATGAATTGCTCTTTCGACGTCGGACGGTCGTGTCGGTTTCGTGAGAGGGCCGACCTCACACAGCGGTTCGTCGCACCGGCAGGCTGGCCGCGGGCGCAATTCGAATCGGGTTGTGTTGGAGCGTTTCCGGGAGACACGCTGCGACGGCCTTGATGCGCCGCCGCTCTTCGCGTCATTGCACTAGGTAGTGTGCCGAGTTGACGGCCATAAGTGCGGCTGCGTCCCGTCTGGCGCAGGCCAGTGCATCGATTTTGCAGATTCGACTATCGGATGACGCCGCGTTCGCATCGTTCCGGAGCGGTTAATGCGATCTGTGACTTTTCGTCACTCCGGCATTTCCGAATGTTTCACATTCGGCTGCAACAGAACGCAGGCGGCGGCGAAGAAGATCAGTACGAAACCGACAATATCGGGCGTGGTCGGGCGTTCGCCGAGAACGATGACCGAAGCGACGACGCCGACGACCGGCACCAGCAGGGCGCCGATCGACGCGGTCACCGTCGGCAGCCGGCCGACAATCGACCACCACAGGAAATGCGCCAGGCCGACGCCGAAGATGCCGACATAGAGCACCGCCAGCAGCGCCTCGGTGCTGAGCGGCCAAAGCTTCGGGCCGCCGTCGACGATGAAGGTGCCGGCGGCGATGAACAGAAAGCCGAACAGCAGTTGCCAGGCGGCATTGGCCAGCGGTTCCACCGTGGTCTTCATCCATTTCATATAGACGGTGGCGAAGGCCCAGCTGAAGGCGCAGCCGAACGACAGGAATACCGTCGGCGGCAGGCCGTTGGCGAAGAGCGGCCAGATCAGAATGCTCAGGCCGGTCACGCACAGCGCGAAAGCGATCAGGCGAATGCCGCCGAGTTTCTCGCCGAGGATGATGCGGCCGAGCACGGTTGCCCAGATCGGCATCGAATAAGTGATGATGATGGCGCGCGAGGTCTGGCCGCTGAGCTGGGCAAAAGCCGACAGGATCTGGAAAGCGGCGACGTTGAAGAAGCCGGCAATCATGATGTGGATGTGCTCACCGCGCGGCACTTTCAGGCTGTGGCCGGTCAGGAAGGCGGCGGCGAACAAGGTCGCCGCGCCGATGCCGGCGCCGGCAAACCGCAGGCTCCAGGGCGAGACTTCCGGCAGAGCCAGGGCCGCGGCGATCCAGTTGAGGCCCCAGGCGAAGGCCAGAACGAGAACCAGCAATTTTGCGGTCCCGGCAACGCTGGCCTTGTGGGCGGAATTGTTCGTTTGCGCGTGCGGCATGGTGCCGTCGGCTCCGGTTGGTGTCGGACTTGGGGAATCGCAGCGGGGACCCGCCGTGCTCAAAGCCTGGGCAAACTATAGGCAGGCAGGCTGGCTGGCGAGGCATCTCTGCCTTGCAGATTTGCCCGCCCCCGGGAGGGCTGGAAACGGCCGGCCGGGCCGGAACGCTTTCTGCAATCTGCGCTGTCACGCCTTGTTGCACCGCGTACTTCGCTGTGTTAGCTAGCCCCTCGATTTACAGGGGGTTTGCGCGGGCACCCGCGAGCGTCCCCTAAATCGGAATTCCCTCTTGGATTCCAATAGCTTACGCCGCCAATTGTCGCGACGGCGTCCGACTGTGAAGTAGCAACGAAAACGAGCGTGCAAGTGGCGGGCGAAACCCAAATCATCTCCGGCATGGCTGGCCGATACGCC
>WGNB01000037.1 GCA_016124795.1 Rhodopseudomonas sp.
ACCACGCGTGATTCCGACATGCCGATGACGCAGATCATGCGCGAGGTGACGCGGCCGCGCATCGAAGTCGAAGATACCGATTACGGCTTCCGGCTGGTGACGTTACGGCAGATCAGCGATGCCTCGACCCATGTGCGTGTCACCAATCTGGTCTTTCCGAATGCCTTCATGATTCCGATGAGCCGCGAGATGACGATTTCGCAATGGCATGTCCCGATCGACGATCATAAGCATTACTGGTACGCGATCTTCACGTCCTTCGGCGCGCCGGTGAATAAGGACCAGATGCGCAATCAGCGCCTCGAATTGTATCAGTTGCCGGACTACGTGCCGAACCGCAACAAGAGCAACGAATACGGCTTTGATCCGCACGAGCAGCAGCACGAGACCTATACCGGCATGGGCGCCGACATCAACGTGCACGACCAGTGGGCCTGCGAGTCCATGGGCGCCATCCAGGATCGGACTGAAGAGCATCTTGGTACGTCGGACAAGGCGATCGTCGCCTATCGCAGGCTGCTACGTGAGGCGATCGCCAAGTCCGACAAGGGCGAGACGCCCATATTGGTGGTCGACGAACAGCATGCGGCCGGCATCACCGGTCCGGCCGCGATTGACGGCATCGGTCCGGCCGACGATTGGCAGGGCTACTGGCAGAAATCGGAAGCGCAGAAGCGCGAGACGATGAGCTGGCAGCATGCGCGATAGTTCCGGTGCGTCGTGTTGATTCTGTGTTGCGGCCGGGCATGACGGTGACCGATGCCCCCGCGTAAATCCGCAAAGCCGGTGAGTTTCGTCGAGCGCCACGGTCTGTGGTCGTCGGCGCAGCAGCGCGCCGTCGCCGGCATCGAGCGCGCGATCAAGGCGCATAAACTCGAACTAGTGCGGTTTTCCTTCGCCGATCAACATGGCGTGTTGCGCGGCAAGACCCTGCTGGCGTCCGAGGTTGCTTCGGCCTTGCGCAACGGCGTCACCATGACGACGACCTTGCTGGCCAAGGATACGTCGCACAAGAGCGTATTTCCGGTGTTCACCGCCGGCGGCGGCTTCGATATGCCCGAGATGCAGGGCGGCGCCGATTTCGTGATGATCGCCGACCCGTCGACGTTCAAGGTGTTGCCCTGGGCCGACAAGACCGGCTGGGTTCTGTGCGACATGTATTTCGGCAACGGCAAGCCGGTGCCGTTTTCCACGCGCGCCATTTTGCGCTCGGCGCTCGGCCGTCTGAACGATGCCGGTTACGATTTCATGGCCGGACTGGAAGTCGAATTCCATCTGTTCCGATTGGAGAACGCGCGGCTGAGTCCGGCGGACGCGACCTGGCCGCCGCAAGCGCCCGATGTCAGTCTGCTGAGTCAGGGCTACCAATATCTGACTGAATCGCGGTTCGACATGCTCGATCCGGCGGTTGCCATCCTGCGACAGGGCATCGTGGCGCTCGGGCTGCCGCTGCGGTCGGTCGAGATCGAACTGGGTCCGAGTCAGGTCGAGTTCACCTTCCGGCCGCAGGTCGGTCTGGCTGCGGCGGA
Source organism: Rhodopseudomonas sp. (assembly GCA_016124795.1). Classification (GTDB taxonomy): domain Bacteria; phylum Pseudomonadota; class Alphaproteobacteria; order Rhizobiales; family Xanthobacteraceae; genus Pseudolabrys. Next base: position 1,530 of record WGNB01000037.1, read on the forward strand.
CACCATGATCCTGTTCCGCTCGGCGGTGAAGCAGATCGCGCGCCGTAACGGTTATCTGGCAAGCTTCATGTGCCGGCCGGCTTTGCCCAACGTCATGTCGAGCGGCTGGCATCTGCATCAGTCGCTGATCGAGCGAAAGTCGAAGCGGAATGCTTTTGTCGCAGCCGACGGCTTGTCGCGGCTCGGCCGGCATTATCTCGCGGGACTGCTCGAACACGCTCGGGCGGCGGCGGCGTTCACGACGCCGACCATCAATGGCTACAAGCGCTATCGGTCCTATTCACTGGCGCCTGACCGTGCGATCTGGGCCCGCGACAATCGCGGCGTGATGATGCGGCTGCTGGGTGAGCCGGGCGACAATGCCACGCATCTGGAAAACCGGGTCGGGGAGCCGGCAGCCAATCCCTATCTCTATTTCGCCTCGCAGATTTATGCCGGGCTCGATGGCATTGCCCGCGAACTTGAGCCCGGCCCATCGGCCGACACGCCTTACGAGATGACGGCCGCTTTGCTGCCTAAAGGTCTTGGCGAGGCGCTGGCCGCTTTGCGCGCCGACGATGTGTTCAGGACTGCATTTAGCCCTGGTTTTATTGACTATTTTGCGCATATCAAGGGTGCCGAATTGGCCCGCTTCGCCAAGGATTCGCCGCAACCCTCCGATCCGCTCGATCAGGCCACTATCACGGCCTGGGAGCAGAACGAATATCTGGATCTGTTTTAATGCCCTATGCCAAGTCGCCCGATGGCGTGAAGCTCTATTATGAAGAGGCGGGCAGCGGCACGCCGATCGTGTTCGTTCATGAATTCGCGTCCGACCATCGCGGCTGGGAGCCGCAGATGCGTGAGTTCGGCAAGCGGCATCGCTGTATTGCCTATTCGGCGCGCGGCTACACGCCTTCCGACGTGCCGGCGGACAAGAGCGCATACAGCTACGTCCATGTGATGCGCGACTGTGTCGCTGTGCTCGACCATCTTGGCCTCGACAAGGCTCATCTGATCGGTCTGTCGATGGGTGGCTATACTGCCTTGCAGGTCGCGCTCAATCATCCGGACCGCGTACGCTCGCTGGTGCTGGCCGGTACCGGCTCAGGTTCGGAGCGCTGGTATACGGCCGATTTTCATCGCCATTCGCAGGCGATCGGCGATCAATTCGAACGCGAAGGCGCTGCCGCGGTCTCTGCCAGTTATGGCATGAGCCCAAGCCGGATTCCGTTCGAGTTGAAAGACCCGCGTGGCTTTGCCGAGTTTACAGCCCGGCTGGCCGAGCACGACGCCAAAGGGTCGGCCAACACCTCGCGCGGCTTTCAGGGCGCCCGTCCGTCGCTTTACGACTTCGAAGCCGATATCGCCCGACTGCGGACGCCGGCGCTGATCGTGGTTGGCGACGAGGACGAGCGCTGTATCGAGCCGAGCCTGTTTCTCAAGGCCACGCTGCCGGCGGCCGGCCTCGTCATGCTTCCGAAATCCGGCCATGTCGTGAATCTGGAGGAGCCGGACCTGTTCAACCAGTTTGTCGGCGATTTTATCGGCCGGACGGAAGCCGGCCGCTGGCTGGCGCGCGACCCGCGCACCGTGGCGACCGCCAAGGTGACGCCGGCATGGAACCGGAAGCCGGGTTGACGGTTTAAGCTCAGGCAAAGGGGAGTTTCGGTCATGTTGAAATGGGCCGTCGTATTTCTGCTGATCGCCATCGTCGCCGGCATCTTCGGCTTTACCGGCGTCGAGGAAGCTTCCGCGACCATTGCCAAATGGCTGTTCGGCATTTTCATGCTGCTGTTTTTGGGAGCGATCGCGATCGGCCTGGCGATCGGGGCCAAGCTGACGTCCTAGGGTTTTGTCGGCGTCATCGGCTCCGGGATTTTCAGTCCGAGATACGTGCCGGCGCTGACGCCCATCATGCCGAGCAGCGTCGTATTGAAAGTCGGCATCGCGATATCGTTGTAGACGTCGATGGCGAAAATGATGCTCAGCACCAGCGTCCAGGCAAAGCTCTGGAAGCGGTGGAAGCTGACGCCGTTGGCATCGCTGAGGATGTCGGTGATGAAGTTTTCCGACTGTCCTTTCAGTTTCATCAGTTGCGACGCCAGAACATCGTGATCGGTGCCGGGCTTGGCCATCTCTGTTTGGACGTCGGCAATGGCATTGGCCGTTTCGACCTTGCTCTTCGGCGTATTCTTTTGCGCATCGATTGTCGCCGACCCGATCAGCGTGCCGGCGCCGATGCCAAGCAAGGCCAGGGCTGTGCCATTGAAGCTGTCGCTGAAGTCCTGGGTGACGATGCCAATGAACAGATACGCCGCCAGAATGATGAAAAACCACCATGCGGCCTGGGTCCGGGACAGGCTGTAGGTGCCGCGGGCGTCGGGGTTGGCCGGGGTCGGGTCGCGGACGATGTTGGTTCGTTTCGCCAGGCCCAGAAACAGCGCGGCCAGAGCCACGAAGATGGCGGCCCAGGCAATCAGGCGTCCGGTCGGCACGATGCTGAAATTCAGCACCGGCAACGTGCCGGCGGTTCCGCTCATGGCGAAGCCGTCGGCAAAGCCGACGCTGACCGAGACCGGGCGCGCGCCGGCCGGGCGGCTGAGGATCGGCAGCCAGGTGGCGAGCGAGGCGCTGGCGCGGCTCAGCGTGAAATTGAGCTCCTTGGCCGCCGGATCGGATGGCGGCTTTGGCGTGATCCCGGTCATCGGCAGGCCATTGAGAAACAGCACGACCGATTTCGTGGCGCAGGGCTTCGCGAAGAATTTGGCGAAGTTCTCGCCGGTGACCGTGACGACGTCGCCGAGCGCGATGACGTCGGCGGCTTTCAGGGCGGCGGGTGTGTCGTGCGGCAGGGTCCGGGCGGTCTCCGCGGCGCGGAAGGCGTCGTAGTCGGTCTTGTTATAGGCAGTGGTGACCGTGGGAGGGCTGTCGGTGAGGTCGCAGGCCGGCGGCGTGTCGGCGGCCCACGCCCTCGGCGGCGCGGCGACCAGCAGCGCCGCGATGGCGACAGCCAGAAGGCCAAGACGAACCGGAATTACGCCGGGCCTCCCCCTGGTCGCATGTCTTGTTCGATGGCCTGATGCGTGCCGCATGTCGCGCCTCCCCGATGGCGCGCACAGGTTGCAATTCTTTTAGCGCTCCCGCAAGTGGCCGGTCGGCGATTAAACGTCGACGCTGGCGCTGAGCGCGTTGTCCTGAATGAACTGGCGGCGCGGCTCGACCAGGTCGCCCATCAACTGGTCGAACAGGACATTGGCCTCGTCGACTTCCTTGATTTTGACCTGCAACAGCGAACGGGCGTTGATGTCGAGCGTGGTCTCCCACAATTGCTCCGGGTTCATCTCGCCCAGCCCTTTATAGCGCTGCATCGTCACGCCCTTGCGGCCGGCGCCGGTGATGGCTTCGAACAGGCCGACCGGTCCGTGGATCGGCCAGGTTTCATCCTTGCGCCGCAGCGTGCTCGGCTTCTCGTAGACCTTCTGCAGCGAAACCGCATACTCGTCGAGCTTGCGGGCATCGGCCGAGCCGAGCAGCGCATGGTCGATGATGGCGACGCTTTTGACGCCGCGCACGGTGCGGGTAAACACGAAGCCGTCTTCCTCGCGGAACTCGCCTTCCCAGCCGCGTTCGGTTTCCTCCGCCAGCACGTTCAGCCGTTTGGCGATGAAAGGCGCGGCCGCCCTGGCCTTTTCGGCATCGGTGTAAATCGCCGGGTTGAGGACGCCGAGAATGGCGGCCTGTTCGACGACCTGGCGGCTATAGCGGCTGTGCAGGCCGTTCAGGATATTGCGGATGCTGCGGGCTTCCTCGACCAGCGTTTGCAGGTCCGGGCCGGCGCGCTCTTCGCCGCTGGCCAGCTTGAGCACGGCCTCTTCGACGCCGGTCGCGATCAGGTAGTCTTCCAGCGCTCGTTCGTCCTTGAGGTATTGCTCGGACTTGCCGCGGTTGACCTTATAGAGCGGCGGCTGCGCGATATAGATATAGCCGCGCCGGATCAGTTCCTCCATCTGCCGGAAGAAGAACGTCAGCAGCAGCGTGCGGATGTGCGAGCCGTCGACGTCGGCGTCTGTCATGATGATGATCTTGTGGTAGCGCAGCTTGTCCGGATTGAACTCGTCGCGGCCGATGCCGGTGCCAAGCGCGGTAATCAGCGTGCCGATTTCCTGGCTCGACAGCATCTTGTCGAAACGCGCGCGCTCGACGTTCAGGATCTTGCCGCGCAAGGGCAGCACCGCCTGGAACTCGCGATTGCGGCCCTGCTTGGCGGAGCCGCCGGCCGAGTCACCCTCGACGATGAACAGTTCGGATTTCGCCGGGTCGCGCTCCTGGCAGTCGGCCAGCTTGCCGGGCAAGGACGAGACGTCGAGCGCGCCCTTGCGGCGCGTCAGGTCGCGCGCCTTGCGCGCGGCTTCGCGCGCTGCGGCGGCCTCGACGACCTTGCCGACGATGACCTTGGCTTCCTGCGGATGGGTTTCGAACCAGTCTTGCAGCGCCTGATTGACGACGCTTTCGACCACCGGGCGCACTTCCGAGGACACCAGCTTGTCCTTGGTCTGCGACGAGAATTTCGGGTCCGGCACCTTGACCGACAAAACGGCGGTCAGGCCTTCGCGGCAGTCGTCGCCGGTCAGCGCGACCTTTTCCTTTTTCGAGGTGCCGAGCGTCTCGGCATATTGCGTCACCTGACGGGTCAGCGCGCCACGGAAGCCGGCGAGATGCGTGCCGCCGTCACGCTGCGGGATGTTGTTGGTGAAGCACAGGACGGATTCGTGATAGGCGTCGTTCCACCACAAGGCGCATTCGACCGTGATGCCGTCGCGCTCGGCCTTGATCGTGACCGGCTTGGGGATCAGTGCCGTCTTGTTGCGGTCGAGATAGACCACGAAGGCTTCGACGCCGCCTTCGTATTTGAGTTCCTCGCGCTTTTCGACGGCATGGCGGGCATCGACCAGCACCACCGAAACGCCGGAGTTGAGGAAGGCGAGTTCGCGCAGGCGGTGCTCGAGCGTGGCGAAGTCGAACTCGACCATCGTGAAGGTTTCGGGCGAAGGCAGGAAGGTGACCTCGGTGCCTTTCTGGCCATTGGCGTCGCCGACGACGGCGAGCGGGGCGACGGTCTCGCCGTTCCTGAATTCGATGACGTGTTCCTTGCCGTCGCGCCAGATCCGCAGGCGTAGCCAGGTCGACAGCGCGTTGACGACCGAAATACCGACGCCGTGCAGGCCGCCGGAGACCTTGTAGGAGTTCTGGTCGAACTTGCCGCCGGCGTGGAGCTGGGTCATCACGACTTCGGCGGTCGACACGCCTTCGGCATGCATCGCGGTCGGAATGCCGCGGCCATTGTCGCGCACGGTGCAGGAGCCGTCGGGATTGAGCGTGACCGACACTTCGGTGGCGTGCCCGGCAAGCGCTTCGTCGATGCCGTTATCGACCGCCTCGTAGACCATGTGGTGCAGGCCCGAGCCGTCGTCGGTGTCGCCGATATACATGCCCGGCCGCTTGCGCACAGCATCGAGGCCCTTGAGGACCTTGATCGAGTCGGCGCCGTAATCGGTATTTTCGGAACGGATTTCTTGGGCCGGTTCAGCCATGGACTGCACCTTTATACGGACGGAAATTGAATCAGATTGGAGCGCTGGTGTGACACGAAAATCGGCCACCGTACAGGGCAAACTCGTTGCCAATAATATGTTGATTTGAAAGCCTTTTTTAAAGACCTGAGGGGTCGAAAAATGGCGATTTCCGACCGCGTCGACGGGCCCCTTCGGCCCCCGCCGTCGGCGCCGTTGCAGGGGCGCTGAACCGCTGCCGTAAAGCCGTCATCGAACCGCCTTATCAACCCGCCATTCAAGCTGGCACCGATCAAACCTGCCTGCCGCCCCGACAGGGTCGGCTTTGTTTACTGTTTCCCCGCCGGTTTCCACTTCCAGCCTTGCGCGCGCCGCTAGCCTGGCCCAAAGCAGGATGGCGCGCCGAGTCGAACGCCCGCTTTCCGATCTCAATCGCAAATCTAGTTTCTATGCGCTGGCCCAACCGCACCTTTGAAGTTCCGCATCGTCTGCGCGCCCTGGTGCGCGCGCGTGAATCCAGCGTCATCGTGCTCGCCGCGCTTGCCGGCTCGCTCGCCGGTCTGGTGGTTGCCGGTATGGGCGAACTGGTTTCGCTGATGCACCTGAGCTTCTTCGGCCTCGATCCCGGCGAGCGGCTGTCCGGCGTCTATTCGCTCAATCCGATCTATGCCTTTCTGGTGCCGACCTTGGGCGGGCTCGCCTTTGGCCTGGTGACGTCTTACATCTCGCGCTGGCGCGGCAGCGAGGTCGATCCGGTCGAGGCCAATGCCCTGCATGGCGGCCGGATGTCGTTGCGCGGCAGTTTCTATGTCGCCGCGCAAACGGTGTGGTCGAGCGGCGTCGGCGCATCGGTGGGCCTCGAGGCGGGCTATACCCAATTGGCGTCCGGCATTGCCTCGACGCTCGGTCGGGCCTTTCGGCTGCGCCGGTCCGACATGCGAATGCTGGTTGGCTGTGGCGCCGCGGGCGCAATTGCCGGCGCTTTCGGCGCTCCCCTCGGCGGCGCGTTCTATGGCTTTGAACTGATCATCGGCAGCTACGCGGTCGCGAGCCTGGCGCCGGTCGGCATGGCGGCGCTGCTCGGCTATCTGACCGCCCAGGCTTTCACGCCCGACCGGCTGGGCATCGAGACCGGCACCATCTCGAACCTTGCCGTCCACGATGTGGTGATCGCCGGCGCGCTCGGCCTGCTGGCGGCCGCGTTTGGCATTCTGCTGATGCGCGGCGTGGCGGCCTGCGAAATGCTGTTCACCAAGGCGCGGGTGCGATCGAGCCTGCGGCCGATGCTCGGCGGCGTGGTGGTCGGTTTGCTGGCAATGCTGTCGCCGCAGGTCATGTCCTCCGGTCACGGTGCCTTGCACCTGACCGGCATTTTCAAGCTGCCGCTGGCCACCATCGCGATGATTTTCGCCCTCAAGGCCCTGGCCTCGACGGTGTCGCTCGGCTCGGGCTTTCGCGGCGGACTGTTCTTTGCCTCGTTGCTCCTCGGCGCGCTGGGCGGGCAATTGTTCGCGGTCGGGCTGAATACGCTCTGGCCGACCCTGAACGCCAATCCGGACGCCTACGCCATCATCGGTATGAGCGCGCTGTCCGTGGCGGTGATCGGCGGGCCTCTGACCATGGTGTTTATCGCGCTCGAGACCACTGGCGACCTGTGGCTGACCACCGCGGTGCTGATCTCGGTCATCATTTCGATGCAGGTCACCCGCGAGTTCTTCGGATACTCGTTCACGACCTGGCGGTTCCATCTGCGCGGCGAGACCATTCGCGGCGCGGCCGATGTCGGCTGGATCCGCGATCTGACGGTGGCGCAGATGATGCGCGCCGACGTCCGCACCACGCCGGTCGAGGCGACGCTATCGGCCTTCCGCGAGGCTTTCCCCTTGGGCTCGACCAATCAGGTGATCGCGGTCGACGAAGAGGGCCGTTACGCCGGCATGATCCTGGTGGCGGAAGCCCATGCCGCCGAATTGCCGGCGACGGTGCCGTTGCGTGACATCCTGCGCCACCGCGACCATGTCATGTTGCCGCAAATGACCGCGCAGGAGGCGATCAGGGCCTTCGAAAAATACGAGGCGGAAGCTCTGGCGGTGGTGGATTCGGTCGAGCGCGGCCAGGTGCTCGGGCTGTTGAGCGAGGCCCATACGCTGCGTCGCTTTTCGGATGCGTCGGAACGTCAACGCCGCGAATTGCTCGGCGAACTTTAGCGACCGGCATTCTCGCGCCGGCCGGTTCGGGTCAGGCGGCGGCGACCTGATAGTTTTGCCGCAACAGATCGGTGGCCGCTGCCGCCGGCAAGGGCTTGCCGAAATAAAAGCCTTGGGCGTAGTCGCAGGTCGTGGCGATCAGGAAATCGCGCTGCGTCGGCGTTTCGACGCCTTCGGCCACGACCTTGATGCCCAGCTCGTGCGCCAGCCCGATGGTCGCCCGCACGATGGCCGCGGCATCGGCATTGGTTTCGACGTCGCCGATGAAGCTCGGGTCGATCTTGAGACGCGATACGCGAAACGACCTCAGATAATCGAGCGAAGAATAACCGGTGCCGAAATCGTCGATTGCGAGCTGGATTCCGATCTTGCGCAGGCGATCGAAAACGTCTCGGTGGCGTTGAGTGGTCTCGAGCAGCACCGATTCCGTCAGTTCGATTTCGATCTGATGCGGCGCGACATCGTAGCGCGCCAGCGTATCCGTGATGATCCGGTCGAGGTGCGAGGCCAACCGGAATTGCGCGCTGGACAGATTGATGGCGATCGTCAGCGGCGCGATTTTCAGGTCGTTCCAGGCCTTGATCTGGCGGCAGGCCTGTTCGATGACCCATTCGCCAATCGGAACGACGCTGCCGGTGGTTTCCGCGATCGGGATGAACGTCCCCGGCAATATCAGTCCGCGTTGCGGATGGTTCCAGCGGATCAGCGCCTCCATGCCGACGATCCGGCCGGACTTCAGCGCGACCTGCGGCTGAAAGAAAAGCTCGAATTCCTTCCGCTTGATCGCATGACGCAGTTCCTCGCTGATGACCATGCGTTCGCGGGTCTTCTCGTCGAGTTCGCTGACATGGAAACGATATTGATTGCGGCCTTCGTTCTTGGCGCGATAGAGCGCCAGATCGGCCTTCATCATAATGGCATCGACCCCTGCGACGTCGTCGCTATATGGCACGATGCCGATGCTGGCGCTGGTCTGGACCTGGCTGTCCTCGATCGGATAAGGCGCGGCAAGCGTTTTGGCGATCTTGGCCGCCAGCGCTTCGATGCCGGCATTGTCGACGTTGCCGTCCTGAAGGACGGCGAATTCGTCGCCGCCGAAACGGGCGACCAGATCGGTATCGCGCACGCAAGACCGGAGGCGATCGGCGACCGCCCGTAACAGCTTGTCGCCGACCGGATGTCCCAGCGTGTCGTTGACGTCCTTGAAATGGTCGAGGTCGAGATAATGCACGGCAAATCGATTGTCGCCGCGTCTGGCCCGGGCGAATTCCAGGTTGAGGCGTTCGAGAAAACCGGCCCGGTTGGCCAGCCCGGTCAGCGCGTCGGTCCGCGCCAGCGCGATCATTTTTTCGGCGGCGCGCTTCTTCTCGGTGATGTCCCGGAAGAACCAGATCCGGCCGAGGTATTTCTGCTGCGGATCGTAGAGCGAGTCGGAATGTCGCTCGATCACCCGGCCGTCCTTGGTCTCGATCTCCTGATGGCTCTGCATTTCCGGATGGTCGTAAAGATAGTGAATGTCGGCGAGGAACTGTTCTTCGTCTTTCACCTGCGCGGCGACGTGTTTGAGCGCCGGCCGGTCGGCGCCGGCCCGCACGACGTCAAGCGGCACGTTCCACATATCGATGAAATGCTGGTTTGATTTGACGATCACGTTGTCGGTGTTGACGACGATGATCGCATCCGGCGAACTTTCCATCGCGGTGGTCAGCAGAATATTGGAGAACAGCAACTGTTCTTCGGAGGTCTTGCGTTGGGTAATGTCGGTGATGATGCCTTCGATGCCGATGACCTTGTTCTCGCTATCGCGTACGGCATCGCCGATGCCGTCGAACCAGACGACCGAGCCGTCCGGTTTGCGCAGCCGGAATTCGGTGCGGATCGACCGGATTTTTCCGCTCGTGATTGCGGTCAAATCGGCCTGTAGCTTCGGCAGGTCGGCTTCGTCGATCAGATGCACCCAGCGTCCGGGGTCGGCCAGCAAGTCGATGGGCTCGAAGCCGAAATGGTCGATGTTCTGCGATACGAACGTCAGGGGATAGGGCGGTTCGGGACCCAGTCGATAAAGAATGGTCGAACTGTGCTCGATGATGCGTTCGGCGTCGGCCAGCATCTTGAGATGGGCGGCGCGTGATATGGCCGCGCCCATCAGTTCAGCCACGGTTTCGACAGTTTCGGTTTCCTCGGACGACCAGTCGCGTTCCCGGTCGCAGGAATCGAAAGCGATAAATCCGAACCATTCGCTGTTGTCGGATATCGGCACGTTTAATGTCGACTTGATGCCGCCGGATTCGAGAAACTTGCGCACCTCCGGCTCGAAATCGCGGATGTGGCCCTGGATGGTTTCGCCGCCTTTCAAACGCGGAATCCAGGGTTTCAGCCCGACGTGCGCCATCGGCTCGACAGCATTCTTGAAGTCAGCCGCGACGGGCGCGCCGTTATGGCTCGACCAGAAATGATGCCGGATGATGTTGCCATCTTCGCTATGGCCGTCGATGAGAATGATATGGGCTCTATCGGCGGCCATCGCCTGACCGATTTCGGCGAGCACCGCGGGCAGCGACACCGTGACGTCGGTCGTGTGCAACAGTTCCCGGGCGGCCTTTGCGACCGCCATCATCAACCTGTCGGGATGATAGTTCTTGATGACCGACAGCGCTCGCGCGAAAGCTGACGAATCCACGGTGCTGAGCGGCGGCTGCGGCTTTGCTATCTCGACGGTACTGATATGCGGTGTCGCGGTACGCCGGGACATTTGGAGAAATCCGATCGACGGCTTGGCTGTATTATTTAACAAGCCATCGTTGGAATCTCGTTTCGCCAATAATTCAAATTGTCGGCAATCATGGTTTCCGGCGGTTAAGCATTATGGTCGCCGGGGCCTCGGGTTCCGTCGCGTCCAATTTCAGTTTGACGCCGCCGAGGCCGTTTCGCGGATCAGCTTAAATGCCTCACGGCCGACGTCAGTCGACGCTGGTGATGAAATTCGGGCTCGTAATGGGGAATAGGGCTGCTGAAACCCTGCACGGCGGCCGTCAGTATCTCGATGCGATCGAGTTCGATGCGAATATTGTTGAACGCGCGCTGGATTTCCCGTCGCAGTCGTTCGATGGCGGTTCCCGATGTTGTTGCGGATTGCGGCATGGCGTGTTCCCGGCCGGTTTGCTTTCTCGGCGTTTCTTCTGGTGCAGAGTAAAGGCGTTGCCGAGCCCGTTGGTTCCGCTTTTTGCACATCCGGATCGTGTTCGAGATTGAGGCCGGCTAGGTCCGGGGGCGTACCGCGCCGGCATTGACCTCAAAGACCTGGGCGCGATCGAGAAAATCGCCGAACGCGGCAGGATCAGCCCCTGTCATCCAGACCTGAGCGCCCAAGGCGGCCAATGCGTCGTAGAGCGCTGCGCGCCGCATCGGGTCAAGATGTGCGACCACCTCGTCCAGCAGTATGATCGGCGCGGTTCCGGTCATGTCCTTGATCAGGCTTGAATGCGCCAAAACGAGTCGGATCAGCAGCGCTTTCTGCTCGCCGGTCGAGCAGTCGGCCGCCGGCATGCCCTTGCCGGCATGAATGACCTTGAAATCGGAACGATGTGGGCCGTCGAGTGTGCGGCCGGCGGCGGCGTCTAGGGCGCGATTCTGCTTGAGCAGTTCACGGTAGCGGTCTTCGATTTCGAGCGCGCTGTGGCTCGGCAGCATTCTTTCCATCCAGCCGTCGAGCGCGATCTCAGGCATGGCGAAGGCGGGGGCCTGGTCCTGCTCGGCCGCTGTCCGCAACGCGCCAGCCAGCCGCCCTACGGTTTCGGCCCGGCCGGCCGCGACCGCGACCGCGACTTCGGCGGTTTCGCGTTCAATCGCGTCGAGCCAATGCGGATCGCTTCGCGGGTCCTCGAGCAGGCGGTTGCGCGAGCGCAGCGAACGTTCAAGGGCGCTGACGCGCGCCGAATGTTGGGCGTCGACCGCTAGGACCAGACGATCGATGAAACGCCGGCGCTCGGCCGCCGGACCGGTGAACAACGGATCCATCGAGGGCGTCAGCCAGACCACTCGTAGATGATCGGCGAAGGCGGTGGCCGAGCCAACATTCTCGCGATCGATGCGGCATTTGCGCGACGATGTTGTCGTCTCGGTGGTCGGCGTTTCGATGCCGGTGCCGAGCGTCGCCAGACCCAGCATGCCCTCGATTTCCGCAGACACAGCCCAACTGCCATCGCCTTCGGCGAAAGCCAGTTCGTCCATGGTGGCGCGGCGCAGTCCGCGGCCGGGCGCCAGCATTGAAATCGCTTCGATCAGATTGGTCTTGCCGGCGCCATTGATGCCGGTCAGCACCACCGGCCCGGCGCGATCGAGCGCGACCTGTGCTGTGTGGTAGCTGCGAAAATTGGTGAGGCTCAGGCGGCGGATAAAAGCGGCGGTCATCTAGTTTTGTCGATCCGGGGCGCGAGCATGGCGAGCGAACTCGGCATCCAGCAACGCACGCCGACCCTGGTTCTGAATTCCGGGGCGCAAAACCGACCTTCGGCCATTCGCCCGGAATGACAGAAAATTACACTCGCATCGGCATCAGGACGTAGAGAGCGCCCTTGGCGTCCTTGTCCTGGACCAGCGTTGGCGAACCGGGATCGGCGAGCTTCAGGACCGCTACTTCGCCCTCGATCTGTGCCGCGATGTCGAGCAGATAGCGCGAATTGAAACCGATATCGAGCGGTTCGGATTCATATTCGACTTCGAGCTCTTCGGTCGCGCTGCCGGAATCCGGATTTGTCACCGACAGTACCAGACGACCCGAGGTGATCGACAGCTTGACGGCGCGGCCGCGTTCGCTCGACACGGTCGAGACGCGGTCGACGGCAGCCTCGAAATCCTTCTTGTCGACGATCAGGCTCTTGTCGTTATTGGCCGGAATGACGCGGCCGTAATCCGGGAAGGTGCCGTCGATCAGCTTTGACGTCAGGACGACGTTGCCGATGGAGAACCGGATCTTGCCGGCCGATAGCTCAATGGTGACGTCGCCTTCGCCGGCCTCAATCAGGCGCTGCACTTCAGCGACGGTCTTGCGCGGCACGATGATGCCGGGCATGCCGGCCGCGCCGTCCGGCAACGGCAGTTCGACCTGGGCCAGCCGGTGGCCGTCGGTGGCCACGGCGCGCAGCATCGCTGGCTTGCCGGCGGCGGCCGCCGGCGTGTGCAGATAGATGCCGTTGAGGTAATAGCGGGTCTCTTCGGTCGAGATCGCGAACTGGGTCTTGTCGATCAGCCGCTTGAGGTCGCCGGCCGGCACCTTGAAGGTATGCGCCATCTCGCCTGCGGCGAGATCGGGGAAGTCGCTTTCCGGCAGTGTCTGAAGCGTGAAGCGTGAGCGGCCAGCGCGGATCGACAGCACGGCGCGGTCGCCGGAGCCCTCGATGACAATTTGGGACCCGTCCGGCAGCTTGCGCACGATATCGTAGAACATATGCGCCGGCACGGTGGTGGCGCCACCCGGTGCAACCTCGGCCGCGATCGAGTCGGTGACCTCGAGATCGAGATCCGTTGCCTTCAGGCTGAGGCTGCCTTTGTCGGCTTTGATCAAGACGTTGGCGAGAATCGGGATGGTATTGCGCCGTTCCACCACACGATGAACGTGGCCCAGCGACTTCAGGAGTTCAGCACGCTCGACAGTAACTTTCATGGGAGACCCGCTTCGGCGCCTTCAAAATGAGCCCTTGATCCAGGCGCAACAGCAAGCCGGCCTGCCGCTTTCGCGGTGCCGGGGGGCAAAGGTGGCAAGACAGGACGATTTAAGCAAGGGCGGCGGTGCGGTAGCGGAAAATTTCTCCCGGCGTCCACAGGCGCCTGACGCCCCGCGCTCCGCCGGCGTGGCCGGCGGGCGCGGTCAGGCCCGAGTGCGGGGTGCTTTACGCGCCTGCGGCATGGCGTCCGGACGCCGTGCCACGCCCGGCGGCTGCTAACCCTGTTCCTGCAATTGGCGCTTCAGGGTCTCGATTTCCTCGGCCAGCGCCATATCGTTACCGACTAGGCCCTCGATCTTGCGTACGGCGTGAAGGACCGTGGTATGGTCACGGCCGCCGAAGCGTCGGCCGATTTCCGGCAATGAGCGCAAGGTCAGCGTCTTGGCGAGATACATCGCGACTTGCCGGGGCCGCACGACATTGGCGGTGCGGCGCGACGACAACAGGTCGGAGCGGCTGACATTGTACTGACGCGCCACCACCCGCTGAATGTCCTCGATCTTGACGCGTTTGGGCTCCTGCGGCCGGATCAGGTCGCGGACTTCGCGTTCCGCCATTTCCAAGGTCACCGACTGGCCGGTGAGCTTATTATGGGCGAGAAGTCGGTTGAGCGCGCCTTCGAGGTCGCGGCCGTTATGGGTGACGGTCTTGGCGATATAGGACAACACCGGCAGAGGAACGTCGAAACTCGGGTGATGCGAGCGGGCCGCTTGGACTCGCGCCTTGAGTATCTCGAAACGCAGCTCCTCGCCGAGCGCGCCCATCTCCACCACAAGACCGCCGGCCAGCCGCGAGCGGACGCGGTCGTCGAGGCTTTCCAGTTCGGAGGGTGGGCGATCCGAGGCGATCACGACCTGACGGCCGGCATCGATCAGCGCGTTCAGGGTGTGGCAGAACTCGGCCTGGGTCGATTTGCCCTGCAAGAACTGCAAGTCGTCGATCACCAGGACGCCGATTCCGCGCAGTGCTTCCTTGAAGGCGAGTGCGGTTTGGGTACGCAGCGCCGAGACGAAGCCATACATGAACTTCTCGGCGGTCAGGTAGAGCACCTTGCGCTCGCCGGCGGCGTTGCCGGCCCAGGTGATCGCCTGCAACAGGTGGGTCTTTCCGAGGCCGACACCGGCATGGATGTAGAGCGGGTTGAACATCACCGGATCGCCCTGGCGGGCGCTGGCGACCTGTTTGGCGGCAGCCTGCGCCAGCGTATTGGAACGGCCGACGACGAAACTGTCGAAGGTCAGGCGGGCGTCAAGCGGGGAGCCGCCGAGCGCCTCATGCGCACCAGGATCGCCGGCGGACATCGGACGGCTGGCGGCGGTGCTGCTCGCGACACGTCCGGCGTTATCGGCGGCGGTCACCGTCAGCTCGGCCTTCGGCTTGGCCTGCACGGTGGTCTTGATCACGGCTGAACGCACGATGAGTTCGATGCGGCCGACTGCTTCCTGTTCGGCCTGCCAGCAGGCCAGCACGCGTTCGGCATAATGCGACTGGATCCAGCTCTTGAGAAAGCGCGTCGGCACCGACAGACGCACGGCGCCTTCGTCAAGCGATTCCATATCCATGCGCGCAAACCAGCTCGAAAACACGTCGTCGCCGACCTCGGCGCGCAACCGTGCTTTCACCCGTACCCAACTTTCTTGATCCGCGTTCGTCATTTTCTTCTTCTCTATCTGCTTATCGGGTTGAACGGACACAAGTCGTTCGGCCTCGCGCTATAGCGGAGTTATCCGCCGGCGCCGCCAAATCGTGGACGCTGCAACAATCACGCAAGGACATAACTGGCGAAGGTATCGGATAATGCGGACGCTGGCGGGCGGCGCTTGATCCGCTGGCTGCGAAAAGCATTCGGCGGATAACGGTCCCGGAGCGTGGCGGCGGCTAGCGATCGGCGGGGCGCGCCAGTCGACCGCCCGATATGCGGTCAGTCATCGATGCCGGCGGACGGGTGAGATAGGCGACAGCGGTACACGAACCGACCTGCGACAGCGCGAAGTTCTTGGCGCCAGCCTTGGTCATCAACTTATGTCCCGCTGCGGTCATTACACCCCCCTTTGAATCGCATCTGGGCTCTCGCCCACCTGTCGGCTCGTCGCCTCGCGGGTTTTGAAGCATCGCTTCTCGGCCCCCTCGGCACTCGGTCAGTTCACTCTCAAATCGGCCCGCTGAAAGATCGGGGCTTCAGTTTGCATGCTCGCCGTGAATTTCCGTTTCTCGGTTCGCTTGTATTGAAACCTGTGTTCCCGGCTTTCGATTGTCGCGTTTCGTTTGCTCTGCTCGTTTCGTTCGCTTCGAAGCCTCATGCCTGGCAATGCTCAGGCCACTCCAGATTTGCACCAGGCTTCGTTCAGTCCAATCACATCTTCCGTCGTCAGTCAGTTTTCACCGGTTCCCACTTTTTCGTGCCGTTGCAAAAATTCGACTTGCATGGCGCGAAAACATTGCACCGGGATTTTCAATCCGCACGCGTAGCTGCGAGCGGAAAGCTCCGGACAATAGAGATCCATACTCACCTGCCAGTGAGCGCAGATCGGGTCCTTTGACTGATGGCGCTCCGGATGCCCAAGCGCAGTTCAAAAATACACAACGAGTTGGGGGGAGCAATTCGAATCTCGGTCGGTGATGGAATCGAACGCGACGGAGCCGCCAACGGTTGCGGGCCTTTACCGCCAGCTTTCTCCACCAGGCGTTTCAACGTGTTGATGAGTCGTTAGGAATCTCTGAGAAGGGCTGGATTTAGCGACGACGTCGTGGCGCTAAAGTTTTTTGCCTTTACCGCCTCCGAAAATCGATGAGCCATCGGTATTTCCCGGTCCTGACCTTTGCTTTCCCGCTAAGTCTTTAATCTCGCAAAAAAATTTATGTGCGAATTGCCAGGGTAACCCTCGCGCAATTAACTCGATGTCAAAGCGCGTTGCTGCGCTTGCATTGCGATATGTCCAGCAAAATCTTGCCGAGCAAAAAATTCTAACGCAGCGATGACGGATTTTTGAAAGCCCCGGATTCGTATCGCGATACCGGGATAACGATGCGGCATTTGCCCGACTATAGTCGCAGCAAAGCTATAACTCTTCGACAATCGATGCGCGGTGTCTGCCGCACCGTAATGGTGCATGACGATAGTGTCGCGGCGAGCTGGCTCTACATCAACGACCAAGCATCATCAATGGCAAAGTGTCATCAGCGACAAAGTATCGTTGGCGTTCCGGTCTCGGCGTTTGGATATCGAACCGAGGGCATCGTCGCGCGGGTTCGTTTGCTGCGAGCGTTGTGCGCAGCGTTATTGTGTCGCAAAGGCCGTGGAAGCGCTAGGCGAATTTGTGCGCCGTGGCGTGGAGCCGTATCGTTGAATTTGCATGCACGCCTTAAGCTTGCCGGCATTTTACCGTTAGCTTTCAGCTTGGCTTGCAGATCGGCTTGACCGTTCGGTTCGCTCGACCGGTTATGTGGCCTCGCGTTATCGGGAGTTGCTTTGAATCAATTTCGCCGATCGACTGACTTGACGCCAGATCGACCTGGTCTGTCGGTAAAGCAATGCGGAAGAGGCGACCGTCGAGTCGCAAAATAGATTCAGTTCGATAAAAAAAGCTCGCCGACCGGGCGGCGAGCTATAGCGCGATCACGAAGTCGCGGACGCGATCGGCTGATGGCGGTTACGCCAGCTTGGCGATGCGTTGAACGAGACGCGAGACCTTGCGGCTGGCGGTATTCTTATGAACCGTGCCGCGCTGTGCCGCGCGCATGATCGTCGGCTCAGCGTCCTTGATCGCCGACAGTGCCGCGGCGCGGTCACCAGAGGCGATCGCCTCTTCGACCTTGCGAACCGAGTTGCGCAGGACGGTCCGGCGCGCCTTGTTGATCTCGGTCTTACGCGCGATCTTGCGAGTGGCTTTGCGGGCGGAACTGGTATTGGCCATTTAACTCTCGTTCGTATCTATCGTTGGCGACCGTTATCCCGGCGGAACAATCCGCTCAACCGACCGGTCATGCAAAGAGTGGGCGGAGGCAAATAATTCGCTTCCGCAGCCGAGGCTTATAGAGAGCCCCGGCGCAGGCGTCAACGGCTGTCGCGCAAGGCTTTTACGCGGCCGAATTGGCCTTTTGGCCGATTTTGGCGAGCAAAAGCGGCCTCAGGCCGCCTGCTGCGCCCGGATCGCGTCGTAACCGCCAAGAATGGCCTGTCGGTCGGCCGTCGAGATCGCCGCCAGCGGTGGCCGGACTCGCGCCAGCGCCGGGTCGTTATGGATATGGCTCAGCAAAGTCTTAACCCCGGGAACCAGTGGGCGACCGTCGAACAGCTTCCGGATCGCGACCGCCGCCTCGAGCGCCGAGTTATCGCCGGCGGCCCAGGCGCGCTGGCACAGGTCTGAATTCAGGTTGGCGGTGGCCGAGATGCAGCCGGCGAAAGCGCCGCCTTTGGCCTCGATCAGGCAAGCCTCGGTCGAGGGGAAGACGGCGAAATCGGACGCGACAGCAGCGGCCGAGCGCGCGAAGGCCATATCGCCCGACGAGTCTTTCAGGCCGACGATGCGGCCGGGGAAGGTGGCGCGCAGCCGTTGGATCAAGGCGACGTGCCACGGAATCCCGGTGAGCTGCGGGTAGTGATAGAGATAGATCGGCAAGGCGCTGGCCTCGGTCGCCTTTACCAGCGCGTCGATATAATTCACCAGGCCATCGTCAGGCACGCCTTTGTAGTAGAAGGGCGGCAGAACCAACGCGCCGGCAAAGCCGAGGTCGGCTGCATGGCGGGTCAGCGCGATGGCGTCCGAGATCGAGGCCGCGCCGGTGCCGACCATCAGGCGGTCGAGCGGCAGACCATTTTTTTTGTAGGCGTCCATCACTGCCATACGCTCGTCGCGCGCGAACGATGTCGCCTCGCCGGTCGAGCCAAGGACGTTGAGGCCGTTGCAACCATTGTCGAGCAGGTGACGGGCCAGATCGGTGGCGCGCTTGAGGTCGGGCGCGCTGGCTTCGTCAATCGGCGTGGCCACCGCGGCGATCACGCCGGACAGGGTCTTGGACGTCATTTCAATCTCCGTCTATCCGTCGTGTCAGGCTTGGGCTGGCGCCGGGCCTCCACGGCTTCTCTTTATTCAAACACGTTGTGATTTAGCAAGGCGGGGATGGCCGGGACATGGGCGTTTGAAAAAACGCCGTTTCCAACGACCATACCCGGCCATGACGCGCGGCGTTTTCTTAGCCGCTGACATTATAGGCGGCCAGTGCCGCCATATTGACGATCTGATTGTCCTTGGCGCCGAGGTTGACGATCTGCACCGGGCGGTCGAGGCCGACCAGCAGCGGACCGATGACGGTGGCGCCGCCGAGTTCCTGCAACATCTTGGTCGAGATCGACGCCGAGTGGAACGCCGGCATCACCAGCACATTGGCCGGTCCCGACAGGCGGCAGAACGGATAGGCCTTGGCGAGTTCCGGGTTGAGCGCGACGTCGGCGGCCATGTCGCCGTCGTATTCGAAGTCGACCCGCATGCTGTCGAGGATCTTGACCGCCTCGATCACCCGCGCCGAGCGCTCGCCTTGCGGATGGCCGAAGGTGGAGAAGGCCAACATCGCCAGTCGCGGTTCGTAGCCGAAGCGGCGCGCCACGCCGGCGGCCTCGATGGCGATCTCGGCGAGTTCCTGCGCCGTCGGCATTTCCGTAATCGCGGTGTCGGCGACGATCACGGTGCGGCCCCGCGTTACTACTAGCGAGACGCCGATGACGCGATGGCCCGGTTTGGGATCGATCACGCGGCGGACATCTTCTAGCGCGACCGAGAAGTTGCGGGTGACACCGGTGACCATGGCGTCGGCGTCGCCGTTTGCCACCATCAGCGCAGCGAAATAGTTGCGGTCGGTGTTCACCAGCCGCTGGCAATCGCGCAGCAGGTAGCCTTTGCGCTGCAAGCGCTCGTAGAGATAATTGAGGTAGGAGGTGTTGCGGGTCGACAGCCGGGCATTGATGATCTCGATGCCGTTGCCGATCGCGATGCCGGCTTCCTTGGCGGTGGCCTGGACACGGTCCTCACGGCCGACCAGTAGCGCGGTGCCGAGCCCTTGCTGCACGAAGCTCGCCGCGGCGCGGATCACCTGCTCGTCCTCGCCTTCGGCGAAGACGACACGTTTCGGCGATCGGCGCAGCTTGGCGTAGACCTGCACTAGCGTGCCGGCGATCGGATCGCGGCGGGCATTGAGCTGCTGCTTGTAAGCGTCCATGTCGACGATCGGCTTGCGCGCTACGCCGGTATCCATCGCCGCCTTGGCGACGGCGGGCGGTACGGTGGCGATCAGGCGCGGATCGAACGGCGTTGGAATGATGTAGTCGGGTCCGTATTTGAGCCGGCCGCCATAGGTCGCCGCCACCTCATCGGGCACGTCTTCGCGCGCCAGGTCGGCAAGCGCCTGCGCCGCCGCGATCTTCATCTCCATGTTGATGGTCGAGGCCCGGACGTCGAGCGCGCCACGAAAGATGAAGGGAAAGCCGAGGACGTTATTGACCTGGTTCGGGTAATCCGAGCGTCCGGTCGCCATGATGGCATCGTCGCGCACCTCGGCCACTTCCTCGGCGGTGATTTCCGGGTCGGGATTGGCCATTGCGAAAATGATCGGCTTGTCGGCCATCGACTTCACCATTTCCTTGGTGACGGCGCCCTTGACCGAAAGACCGATGAAGACGTCGGCGCCGACCATGGCCTCTTCCAAGGTTCGCTTGTCGGTCTTGACCGCGTAAGCCGATTTCCACTGGTTCATGCCTTCAGTGCGGCCCTGATAGATCACGCCTTTGGTGTCGCAGAGCACCAGGTTCTCGGACGAAAAGCCGAATGCCTTGAACAGTTCGAGACAGGCGATGCCGGCCGCGCCCGCCCCGTTACAAACCAGTTTGGTGGTCTTGATATCGCGCCCGGTCAGTTCAAGCGCGTTGATGAGGCCGGCGGCGGAGATGATGGCTGTGCCGTGCTGGTCGTCGTGGAACACCGGGATGTCCATCAATTCGCGCAGGCGCTGTTCGATGATGAAGCACTCTGGGGCCTTGATGTCCTCGAGGTTGATGCCGCCCCAGCCGGCGCCGAGCAGCTTGACGCAATTGATGATCTCCTCCGGGTCCTCGGACGAGACTTCGAGATCGATGGAATCGATGTCGGCGAAGCGCTTGAACAGCACCGCCTTGCCTTCCATCACCGGCTTGGCGGCCAGCGCGCCCTGATTGCCGAGGCCGAGAATGGCGGTGCCGTTGGTGATAACGGCGACGAAATTGCCCTTCACGGTGTAGTCATAGGCCTTGCTTGCGTCTTCGGCGATCGCCATGACCGGGACCGCGACGCCGGGTGAATAGGCCAGCGACAGGTCGCGCTGGGTCGTCATCGGCTTGGTGGCAACCACCTCCAGCTTGCCGGGCCGGCCGACGGCGTGAAACAGCAGGGCTTCTTGATCGGTAAACGTCGGACGGGGAGGGCGCTTCGACATTGTGACTCCAAGACTCGGGGCGGATGATGCGGCCAGGACTAAACGATCAGGACGCGCGGCTGGCGGGACGTTAGCGCATGAATCGGAAAGGTGGGACCCCCGATTGAGAAATGATCGTGCGTTCGATTCTGCCGAATGGCCGGCATAAGCTCAAGGCGCACATCCACCGGGCTGACATGCGCAGGGCGAACCAAAGGTTGAACCTGGACGCCGCGCAGGTTAATCGAGGACAATTGCCGAGCCCGCATGAGCCTGAATCGCCCGCTCAACCCCGTAAGAAGACCCCATGATCCGCTTTCTGTTCAGGCTTCTCGGCCTTTTCGCGCTGGCGGCCGCCTTTATCCTGGTGGTTTATGACGGCACCAAGTCGATTGCCGGAAACCAGCTTTATCTGACCAGTGTCAGCACGCTCTGGGGGCTGATTCACGCCGCCAGTCTTGCGGCGCTCAAGCCGGCGATTTCACCCTATGCCGGCGGCATTTTGTGGGACCCGGTGGCTGTTTCGGTGCTGGCAGCGCCGGGATGGGTCGTGTTCGGCGTGTTCGGCATTCTGTTCATGGTTCTGGGCCGGCCGAAAAAGCCGCTGATCGGGTACGAGCGCTAGCGCCGGCCGGACCGGGTTTCGCCCTGCAGTCTTGCCGTGTGTCGGCGGGTGGCCCGTCGGGCAAGCCGCGCCGACCCATCACGTTCGGCTTTCTCAGACGTGATCGCGGCCGCCGTTTCGAAGGTGAAGACGGGCGCTTATATTGCGGCTATCGATTTCAGAACAATAAAAGGAACCAAGGTCATGTTCGGTTTCAAAAAGATTGCCATGCCGACCAAGGAGCAGGCGCTGCCCGGTCGCGACCACGAGATTCGCACCGCCGCTGAGCATTTCGTCAATCATCGGCCGCTCAAGGGGCCCTATCCCGATGGCCTCGAGAAGGCCATGTTCGGTCTTGGCTGCTTCTGGGGTGCCGAGCGCAAGTTCTGGGAGCTGGGCGACGGCGTTTACGTTACCGCGGTCGGTTATGCCGGCGGGGTCACGCCGAATCCGATCTATGAGGAAGTCTGTTCCGGACGCACCGGCCATAACGAGGTCGTGCTGGTTGTCTATGATCCGAAGAAGGTTTCCTACGAGGCGTTGCTCAAGAACTTCTGGGAAAATCACGATCCGACTCAGGGCATGCGACAGGGCAACGATGTCGGCACCCAGTATCGATCGGGTATTTACACGTTCTCGCCAGCCCAAAAGCAGGCCGCCGAGGCGTCAAAAGCGATGTATGACAAGGAACTGAAGGCTACGGGCTACGGCGCCATCACCACGGAGATTGTTGAGGCGCCGGCGTTCTATTTTGCCGAGGACTATCATCAGCAGTACCTTGCCAAGAATCCTTTCGGCTATTGCGGGCTGGGCGGCACCGGCGTGTCCTGCCCGATCGGCACTGGCGTCAAGGTGGCGCAAAGCGTGACGGCTTGACGTGACCCTGGTTCGGGGGGCGGCGGGGTCAGGAACCCTGCCGCAAGCCCCGGAATGATCGTCGCGCTCAGACTTTCTTAACCATATAAAGCGTTAATCGGGCTTGGATTTCCACTAACCGGCCCGGATAGGCGTGATGCGCGGTGCCCGAATTTTGTTAGCCGTCCTGGCCGCCCTTGCGGTCGGCGCCTGCATGCGCACGACGGCGCAAAACACATACATGATCGACCCGCAGACCGGTCAGCCGGTCTGGGTCATGGCGCAGCCGCCATACGGTCAGCCGACCTACACGCAGCGCGAAGCCGCAGCCGAAAGCGTCCGTGCGCTCTATTCGGGATCGCCGGCCTACGCGCAGCAGCAATATGCCGAACAGCCGATGGGCCCGCCGCCCTATCGGCAAGCCGATGACGTCGGTGGCCGCGGTTTGTTTTCCGGCGGATCCGATACCCGCGCTTACCCGGCACGGCCGCCGTTGCGGCCGCCTACGGTGGTGCAATATCGCGGTCCCCGTGAACCTCCGTCGGAAGTGCAGCGCGAAGCGCGCCGTGCACCGGCTGCTGCGGTTGGCGGTCCCTATGTCCCAGCCCCCGAAGCCTATGCTTCAGCCAATACTGGCCCGGCTTATACGCTGGATTCCGGCGACAAGCTGCGCGTGGTGGTGTTCGGCCAAGACGGCATCAGCAATAGTTACACCGTCGATGCCGGCGGCAGCGTCAACCTGCCGCTGATCGGCGCGGTGCCGGCGCGGGGATTAAGCCCGCAGCAATTGTCGAAGGCGATCGCGACTCGGCTCAAGCAAGGTTATGTGCGTGAGCCGCATGTCAGCGTCGAGGTCGAAACCTATCGGCCGTTCTTCATTCTCGGCGAGGTCACCAATCCCGGCCAGTATCCTTACGTCGCCAATCTAACGGCCGAGATGGCGGTGGCGATTGCCGGCGGCTTCGGGCCGCGGGCTTCGAAGTCGAAGGTCGTCCTGACCCGAAACGCGCCCGGTCAGCAGATCCACGGCGAAGTGCCGATCGGGTATCCGCTGCGTCCCGGCGATACCATTGTCGTCAAGGAACGCTGGTTCTGATCGAGACGGGGGTCTGTGCCCCATACGCGCAATGCCCGGCCTGAGGCCGGGCATCGCGTCGTCGATTTCAACTGGTCGGCCCTCGACACGCAGCCGTCGATTCGACAGGTGGCTACCAAGGGTCGGCTTTATTTCATGTGCTTTGCCAGGAACTCATAGGTCCGCTGCCAGGCCAGGTCCGAGGCCTCTTTGCGGAACGAGGCCCGTTCGTCGCAGCCGAAACCGTGCGGCGCGTCGGGATAGGTGTAGATTTCGGCCTGGCTCTGCTTTTTCGTGATCTCGGCGACGACATCCATCGGGATGCCTTCGTCCTTTTCACCGAAATGCATCTGCATCGCACATTTCGGCTTTTCGTCGGCGAATTTGCCGATCTGGCCGCCATAGAACGAAACCGAAGCCGAAAGGCCTGGCAGCCGGCAGGCGGCGAGGAAGGCCGCGGTGCCGCCCATGCAGAAGCCGATCACGCCCACCGGCCCAACGTCTTTCATGTCGGCCTGAGCGGCGGCGATGTCGGCCATCATCAGGTCCCAGTTGAGGTTCCCGAGATAGCTGCGCGCGTTGGCGATTTCATCGGGCGTATAGCCGCATTCGAAATCGCGCACGAAACGGTCGAAGACCGCCGGCGCGACAGCGACGTAGCCGTGGTCTGCCAACCGGTCGCAGACCGCGCGGATGTGGTGGTTGACGCCGAAAATCTCCTGCACCACGACCATGCCGCCTTTGGGCGCGCCCTTCGGGTCGGCGCGATAAGCCCCTAACTTATGCTGGTCGCTGGTGGTTAGTGAAAATTGCTTGCCCAATGAAGCCTCCTATACCTGCCTGACATTTTTCATTGCATTCACGTTTATCGCATTCATGGTGCCGGATCCGGCGCCGTGCAGGCGCGCCACCATGCCGGATACACGGGGCATCGGCAACCGGACACCGCCTCGGCCAAATTTTAGCAAACCGCTATTCAATGCCCGTGCAGCAGTATATTAATTTTTGGCAAACAAGCGGGGCGGCCGCAAAGTAGCGCTGCGTCGCGGAACAAAAAAGTGCGGGTCGGTACGTGCCAATCATAAAAGTTGTGTGTCGCGGTCTGGTGTTGGCCGCCTTGACCGTCCTGGTCGTTATTGGCGCCGCCTCGCAATCTTTTGCCTGTAGTAGTGTGACTGGCATTTCGCCGACGAGCGGCCCGGCGGCCGGCGGCACGCTGGTGACAATCACAGGTGTTGGGTTTTACTGCACGGATTCCGTCGATATTGGCGGCCATTCGGCGAGCTTTACCGTGGTCGATGACAATACCATCACCGCGACGACACCGGCCGGTACCGCCGGCACGACGGTTGACGTCGTCGTCACGATCGCCGGCACGCCGCACACCTTGTCCGGCGCGTTTACCTATACGGCTGCGACGACCTCCAACACTCAGAACCTGACCACACTGCAATCCAACATAGGCCAGCAGGTCGCGACGACGTCCGGACAAAGCATCAGCGGCGCGGTCGACAACGGTATCGGCGCCGGTTTTTCCGATGGCGGCACGACGACCTTCGGTTCCGGCGGTGGCTTCATCAATTTCGCGCCGGATCCGCGCGCGCAACGGCTCAACCGGGCCGAAGAAGCGTTCTCGGCGTTGGGCTATGCCGGCGTCACCAAGGCGCCGCCGCCGACGGTGCGCGACTGGAGCGCTTGGGCCGATATTCGCGGCACCGGCTGGAAGGCTAACGACACCAGCGGCAATGGCAACGACCTGAAAGGCAACCAGATCAACCTGACGACCGGTATCGGTTATCGGCTCAGTGTCGATACGCTGGTCGGCGTTCTCGCCGGCTATGAACATTTTAAATATGATGTGGCGTCGCTGGCCGGTTCGGTCAAAGGCGACGGCGAATCGATTGGCACTTATTTTTCGCGCCGATTCGGCAGCCAGCTTCAATTCGACGCTGCGCTGGCCTGGAGCCACCTCAACTACAATGCGACGTCCGGTGGGACTACCGGTTCCTTTACCGGGAGCCGTTGGCTGGTTTCGACCGGGTTGACCGGCAACCAGAAGGTCGGCGCTTTCGTGGTCGAGCCTTCGGCCAAGATCTATGCGCTATGGGAGCGTCAGGGTGCCTGGACCGACAGCGCTGGCGGGGCGCAGGCCGCGCGCAATTTCTCGGCCGGGCGGACCGCGCTTGGCGGCCGGGTTGCTTATCCCTTTGAGGCGTTGTCGAACTGGACCGTATCGCCTTATGCCGGGCTCTATGGCGACTGGCGTTTTGCGACTGACAATGCGCTGCCGACCGGCACGCCGGTGGCGAGTATCAAGGATGGCTGGTCGGGTCGTGTCACCGCCGGCATGAGTGCCACCGCAGTGCATGGTGCGGTGATTTCGGTCGGTGGCGAACTCGGCGGCCTTGGTGCCGATTACAAGATCTGGTCCGGCAACGTCCGCGGTACCGTTCCGTTCTGAGAACAGCTTTGGCGTGATCCTAAGGCCGCAGCTCTTATGAACCGAAGGCCTTGGCCAACAGTTCGTAGGAATGCTTGCGGGCTTCGTGATCGAAGATCATGGTCGTGACCATGACTTCGTCGGCCTGTGTCGACGCGATTAACGGCTCCAGCTTCTCCATCACGGTCTTCGGTGAACCGACCGAGAGCTTGGTGCGGTTCTGCGCGATGCGGGCGCGGTCGACCGGCGTGTAGTCGAAGGCCAGCGCGTCTTCCGGCGATGCCAGCGGCAGCATTTCGCCCTTGGCGCGGCGGACGATATTGAGATCGACGGTCGCCGCCAGCCGCTCGGCTTTTTCATCGGTGTCGGCGCAAACGACATGGGTGCCGAGAATGGCGTAGGGCTTGTCGTGCGAAGGCGACGGTCGGAAGCTGTCGCGATAAAGCCGCATCGCTGTATCGGCAGGGAAGGTCGCGAAATGATGGGCGAAGGCAAAGGCCGCGCCGATCTGTCCGGCCAATTGTGCGCTGTAGTCCGACGAGCCCAGCAGATAGATCGGCGGCAGCGCGACATCGGCCGGCATCGCCCGCACGTTGTAAAACGGATGGCCGGCCGGAAAGCCACGGCTTTCGAGCAGCATCAATTCGTTGAAGCGGTCGAGGAAATCGTCCTCTTCGCTGATGCCCTGGCGGCGACGCAGTGCATAGGATGTCATCTGATCGGTGCCCGGCGCCCGTCCCAGCCCGAGATCGATGCGGTCGGGAAACAGCGCCTCCAGCACCTTGAAACGCTCCGCGACCATCAGCGGGGCATGGTTTGGCAGCATCACGCCGCCCGAGCCGACCCGCATTCTTGACGTCGCCGCGGCGATTTGCCCGATCATGATGTCGGGTGCCGAACTGGCGATCGACGCCATATTGTGGTGCTCGGCGACCCAATAGCGCACAAAACCGAGCTTGTCGGCCATGCGGGCGAGGTCGAGCGAATTGCGCAGCGCCTGGGT
Organism: Rhodopseudomonas sp.; assembly: GCA_016124795.1. Taxonomy (GTDB): domain Bacteria; phylum Pseudomonadota; class Alphaproteobacteria; order Rhizobiales; family Xanthobacteraceae; genus Pseudolabrys. The sequence goes on from WGNB01000037.1 coordinate 28,429, forward strand.
GCCGGTCGAACCGGCGGCCACCGGCGAAAGGTCGAGAATGGACAATGCTGTCATGCCGGCTAGTTAAGGACGTCGAGAGGAAATGGCCATAGCTGGTCGGCCATGCCAGTTCGCCGGGTCAACTTGCCCAACCGCCCACCCATATGGTCGACTGTCGAAAGACGTGACGAAAAGGACCCGAACCGATGCCATCGCTGACCGAATGGAAGGTTCCGCCGGCCGTCCAACCGCGAGCGGACGATTATGCCTACGATCTCGAACGCGCGCTGATGTCGGTGGTCGGGCTGCACGCTCTTGTGCCATCCGACGGTTTTACCGCGGAGACGCTCGGCGTCGAGCGCGCCGGCAATGGCGTCCTGATCGGCGACGGTCTGGTGCTCACTGTTGGCTACCTGATCACAGAGGCCGAGACCATCTGGCTCCATCTGGGCGATGGCAATGTGGTGCAGGGCCATGCGCTCGGTCAGGACAATGAGACCGGTTTCGGCCTGGTCCAGATACTCGGCCGTGTCGATCTGCCGGCGCTGCCATTCGGCTCGTCGGCCGCCGCCGCGGTCGGGGACCGCATCGTCGTTGGTGGCGCCGGCGGACGTTCGCGTTCGCTCGCCGGCCGGATCGCCGCCAAGCAGTCTTTTGCCGGATACTGGGAATATTATCTTGACGAGGCGATTTTTACCTTTCCCGCTCACCCGAACTGGGGTGGCACCGCCCTGATCTCGCCGAAAGGCGAGTTGATCGGTATCGGTTCGCTGCAGATCGAGCGCGCCTTCGAAGGCGAATCGAAAAGCGAACATCTGAACATGACGATCCCGATCGATCTCCTCAAGCCGATCCTTGGCGATCTCAAGACCTTCGGCCGGGTGAACAAGCCGGCGCGGCCTTGGCTTGGGCTTTACACGACCGAAGTGGAAGATCGGCTGGTCGCCGTTGGTATTGCGGCCAAGGGCCCGGCAGCGCGTGCCGAAATAAAGACCGGCGACATGATCATTGCGGTGGCGGGGAAGAAGGTCGCAACGCTGGCCGATTTTTATCGCGGCGTCTGGGCACTTGGCGATGCCGGCGTCGAGGTGCCATTAACCTTGCACCGCGATGGCGTGACCTTCGACGTTCGCATTAATTCTTCCGATCGCGCCAAATTTCTTAAAAGCCCGCGGATGCATTGAGCGATCGGCGGCCAGGGCCTCGGTTCGGGCCATGGCGGTTATGCCATCGAGGCCGGGAATAGAGTCATTTTTAACGATCGCCCTTAGCAAAATAACAGAGAATTGGCGTTAGTCTGACGGCAGCTCCAGCCGCGGTTTGATGACCCTATGCGTAATTCGCCCGTCGATAAGATGATTCAGGGCCTGAATATCCTGATCGTGGATGGCAACTCCTACATGCGCAAGATTACGCGCACGATGCTGATGAATCTTGGCGCGAAATCGGTCATCGAGGCGACTGACGGCATTTCGGCGCTCGAGATGATCCGGACCAACGACCCGGACGTCATGTTGCTGGACTGGGACATGCCGGTGCTCAGCGGTATGGAAGTGATGCGGATCGTGCGCTCGCCCGGGGTTTTTCCGCGGCCCAACTTGCCAATCATCATGCTGACCAGTCATGCCCGTCGCTCGACGGTGATGGAAGCCATGCACGCCGGCGCCCATGAATTCCTGGTCAAGCCGACCTCGACCAAAGCGCTTTACGACCGGCTGACATCGATCGTGATGAACCCGCGTCCGATGGTGCATCTCGGCGATGCCTATGTGCCGCAACCGCGCAAGCTGCCGACCGCGCTGGAAGCCGAATTGGTTGACTGACCCGCTCGCTGATTTCGCCATCGCGTTATCCCGGATGCGCTGACGCCGGTCTTGCCTTATGACAGGGTCGCCGCATCAGGGGATTCTCGTCATGGCCACGATCGCTTCTTCCAGCACCGTTCTCGATTCGCTTTTGTTCCGCGACGCTTTCGGCACCGCGCCGATGCGCGCCGTCTTTTCCGACGTCGCTTTGGTGCAGCGCTATGTCGAGGTCGAGGTCGCGCTGGCCAAGGCGGAAGGCCGTTGCGGCGTCATTCCGCAGGAGGCCGCCGACGTTATTGCCGCACGCGCCGACGTCGCCTCTCTGGATTTCGACAAGCTGCGCGAGGAAACCGATCTGGTCGGCTATCCGATCCTGCCGGTGGTGCATCAGCTGGTGAAGCAATGCGGCGAGGCCGGGCGCTACGTGCATTGGGGCGCGACAACCCAGGACATCATGGATTGCGCGGTGGCCCTGCAAATCCGCGACGGCCTGCGCATTATTGAAGATGACATTACCCGCCTGCGCGGCATCCTGGCCGCCCTCGCCCAAAAGCATCGCGATACTGCTATGGCCGGCCGCACCCATTTGCAGCAGGCCTTGCCGGTTACCTTCGGTTACAAGGTTGCGATTTGGCTGGCGATGTTTGACCGGCACGCGGAACGGCTTGAAGAGCTCAAACCCCGTGTACTGGTCGGCCAGTTTGCCGGCGCTGCGGGCACTTTGGCCTCGCTCGGCGACAAGGGCTTCGCGGTGCAGGAAGCGCTGTGCGAGGAACTCGGTCTCGGCGTGCCGGTTTCGACCTGGCACGTGGCCCGCGATGGCTTTGCCGAGGCGATCAATTTCCTGGCGCTGGTTACCGGCACGCTCGGCAAGATCGCGCTCGACATCATGATCATGGCCTCGACTGAATTTGCCGAGGTCTACGAGCCTTTCGTCAAAGGCCGTGGCGCCTCCTCGACCATGCCGCAGAAGCGCAATCCGATTTCATCGGAACTGATGTTGGCAGCCTCGAAAGCGGTACGTCAGCACGCCGGTCTGATGCTGGACGCGATGGTGCAGGATTTCGAACGCGCCACCGGCCCTTGGCATGCCGAGTGGGTGGCCATTCCGGAAAGCTTTGTGCTGTCGGCCGGCGCGCTGCATCAGGCCAGGTTCGCGCTTGGCGGCCTGATCGTCGATAGCGAGCGTATGAAGCAGAATCTCGCGATGTCGAAGGGCCTGATCGTCGCGGAAGCGGTGATGATGCAGATGGCGCCGTTCACCGGTCGCCAGCAGGCCCACGATATCGTTTATGCCGCTTGCCGTGTCGTCAACGAGCAAGGCGGGACCCTGGCCGAAGCCTTGATGGCGGAACCGGCCGTGATCGCGCATTTCGACCGTGCGGCGGTCGATCGGATGACCGATCCGGCGAATTATTCCGGTCTCGCGTCGCAGATGGTCGACCGTGTAATCGCCAGCGACGTGCGTTGATCGGAGCGGCGGTCAGGCGCGATGATAAGGATGGCCGGTCAGGATCGTGGTGGCCCGATAGAGCTGTTCGAGCACCATGGCGCGCACCAATTGATGCGGCCAGGTCGCCGCGCCGAAGGATAGACGGAAGTCGGCTTTGTCGCGCAGGCTGGGGGCCAGGCCGTCGGCGCCGCCGATGATGAAGACCACTGCCGGCCGGTCGTTGGCGCGCCAGGCGGCGAGCTGGGCGGCGAAGCCTTCGCTGTCTAGATTGTCGCCGAGTACGTCGAGAAGCACGACCGCGGCGCCTGTCGGAATGACATTGGCGAGTGCGATCGACTCCTCGAGCATTCGCTTGTTCGCCTCGTCGGCGCGGCTTTCGCGGATCTCGATGATCTCGACGGCCTTAAGTCCGAGCGCTCGCCCGGTTTGGGTGGTGCGCTTGGCGTAACGCTCGGCGAGGTCGGTTTCCGGACCTTTTTTCAGGCGACCGATGGCGGCGACGATAATGCGCATGACTGAAACTACGCTGCTTCGATCTTTCCGCCGTTCCGAGGCGTTCGGAGCGGGGCAACGAGCCTGGAAGGATGACAGTTCACGGTGTTTTTATCAGGGCCGCTCATCCATTCTGGCGCGCTACGCGCTCCACATCTTCTCGATGTTGTAGAAGGCGCGCACTTCCGGCCGGAAGACGTGAACGATCACGCTGCCGGTATCGATCAGCACCCAGTCGCCCTGACGCAGGCCTTCGACGCGTGGTCCGCCATAGCCGTGGGCCTTGAGGTCCTTGACCACCCGGTCGGCAATCGAGGCGACGTGGACGGTGGAGCGGCCGGTGGTAACCACCATGGTTTCGCCGATCGAGGCTTTGTCGGACAGATCGATGGTGACGCTGTCCTCGGCTTTCATGTCATCCAGGCTGGCCAGGATCACGCGCAGCTCCGGATTGTCGCGCATACGCTCGGCGGCGCTTTTGACGGGCGCAGCCGCGGCCATGTCCTTTGCGACGGGTTTGTCTTTGGTCTTCTTGGCCTTTGCCGCGCTGGCTTTATTGGCGGCGGCGCTCTTGGTCGCGATTGTTGTCGGCTTCAACGACTTTGCCGCCTTGGTCGCGGTGGACTTGGACGACGGACTTTTGTCTTTCGCGGCGTCCTTGGCCTTCGCGGTGCGCTTGCCCGCGGAAGCAGTTTTGCCTTTTGCGGTTGCTGCTTTCTTGCCGGTCGAAGATTTCGCGGCGGTGGTTCCGGATGAAGCGGGCTTCTTCCGTTTGAGTGCTTTTGCCAGGGGGTATTTAACCTTTCAGTCGACGGCACTGAGCTTCGCGCCGCATGGTTCGGTGACAGGAGCTGTTGTGAATTAACATCGACACGGGGCCGTCGGTCGCGAAGATTTCGCCGTGAATCTGCGGCCGCAGGATAGCTATCTCGCGCGTTTTTTGCCAGCCTTGGCGGTCTTCGTCATTTTGCCGCTTCGGCTTTCGGCGACCCCGGCCTTTTTACCGCTTCTGCCATCGGTCTTGATCGGGCTTCTGGCGGACGATTTCGGCGCCGTTGACCTTTTAGCCGCCGGCTTTCTCTCGGTTTTCTTGGCGGCCTTCTTCGGCGCGCTGGTCTTGCCGGTTTTCACGGCTGCCTTGGACGATGGTTCTTCGGCCGCGGCTGGCTGTTCGGGTTCGGGAACCGGCGGGGGTTTCGGTTGTGAGCGCAAGGCGCGCAGCGCCGTCGACGACAGGCTCGACTTCAGTCCGTGCAGAAAGGCCCAGGCCGGCGGATGGCGGCCCGGCAGCGTTACCGCATCGTTCTCGCGAATGCGGAACGGCGCGAGCGCCTGGCCGGCGGGGCTGGCGGCGGCATAGAGGCTCGGGCCGGGACGGTCGACCACGACCATCGGCACCAGCGAAGCGATGCCGCGCCATTTTTGCCAACGGTGGAAATGACGCAGATTGTCGGCGCCCATAATCCAGACGAAGTCGACACGCGGGCAGCGTGTCAGCAGCCACAGAATGGTGTCGTAGGTGTAACGGGTGTTGATGACCGCTTCCAGGCCAGTCACGTCGATGCGCGGGTGATTGGTCAGCTTACGCGCCGCCGCCATCCGCTCGCTCAGCGGCGCCAATTGACTGGTGTTCTTGAGCGGATTGCCGGGAGTTACCAGCCACCAGACGCGGTCGAGCTTGAGCCGCTTCATCGCCAGCAGGCAGGCATCGAGATGGGCCTGATGCGGCGGATCGAAGGTGCCACCGAACAGGCCGATCCGCATGCCCGGCGCATGCGGGGGAATGATCCGCTCGCTATGCGCCAATGTCTGGCGGTCAAGTTTCTTTGAAATCACGGCCGGGTCTGACCGGTGCCGCGAATGCGGTATTTGAACGTTGTCAGCTGTTCGACGCCGACCGGTCCGCGCGCATGCAGACGTCCGGTGGCGATGCCGATCTCGGCGCCGAAACCGAATTCACCACCGTCGGCGAATTGGGTTGAGGCATTATGCAGCACGATCGCCGAATCGACCTCCGCGAGGAATTTCTCGGCGGTTGCGCCGTCGTCGGTGATGATGGCGTCGGTGTGGTGCGAGCCATAGCGCTCGATATGGGTGATGGCATCGTCAACGCCGTCGACCACGCCGGCGGTGATGATGGCGTCGAGATATTCGGTGCCCCAGTCTTCCTCCGACACCGGTTTGACGCGGGTATCGATGGCCTGCACCGCTGTGTCGCCGCGGATTTCGCAACCGGCGTCGATCAGCATTTCGATCAGCGGCTTGAGATGAGTTGAAGCTACGGCGCGATCGACCAGCAGAGTCTCGGCAGCGCCGCATACGCCGGTGCGCCGCATCTTGGCGTTGAGCACGATGTCCTTGGCCATGGCGAGCGAGGCTCCCTTGTCGACATAGACATGGTTGACGCCTTCGAGGTGCGCAAATACCGGCACACGAGCTTCATCCTGCACGCGCGCCACCAGGCTCTTGCCACCACGCGGCACGATAACATCGATATTGCCGTCGAGCCCCGTCAGCATCAGGCCGACGGCGGCGCGGTCGCGGGTCGGAACCAACTGTATTGAGGTCTCCGGCAGGCCGGCCTCGCGCAAGCCCTGGCACAGGGCGGCATGGACGGCGCGGCTGGAATGGGTCGAATCGGAGCCGCCGCGCAAGATCGCGGCATTGCCCGACTTCAGGCACAGCACGCCGGCATCCGCCGTCACGTTGGGACGGCTTTCGTAAATGATGCCGATGACGCCGAGCGGCACGCGCACGCGCTCGATCTTCAGGCCATTCGGGCGGGTCCAGGATTCGGTGACTGCACCGACCGGATCTGCGAGGTCGCGGACGACCTCAATGCCGGCGGCGATACCGTCGATTTTGGCAGCGTCCAGCTTTAGTCGGTCGAGAAAAGCGCCGGTCATGCCGTTGCGTTGCGCCTCGGCGAGGTCCTGGGCATTCGCCGCCAGAATTTGCGCGCGGTTTGCCCGGATCGCGGCCGCCATGGCATCGAGCGCGCGATTCTTCTGAATTGCCGGCGCCTGCGCCAGAATGCGCGCGGCAGCGCGCGCGGCGCGACCGATTTCGGCCATTTCCAGGACCAAATTGGGTGCGCTTTCGACGCTTTTCAAAGCTGAGGACATAAGAGGCGCAGTCATTGTCGTAAAAGAAACCTGTCAAGAAGCCCGGAGCGGGTTGCTTTCCTACCACGTCGGTCTAGCTGCGGCGAGATGGCGATCGCGGCTCGATTCCGGGCATCTGCCATGCTCCGGCGGTCCGCAACCGCGATAATTTATCGGTTTCGCCCTGGGGATAACGTGGATAACCACCTCAGGATTGCAACCGGTTGCTATCTATTCACATTGTTGCATCAGGATAACGTCGTTCACAGCGCGTGGGTTATCCGGAAATGGCCTCCGCCTTTTCCGGCTTATGCGCCTGGAGGGTGTCATGGCGTATAGCTCGAGCCGATTGCCGACTCGTTTTCCTGTCGGCACCAAATTCGTGATTGAAGGGCGGCCTGGCGACGAAGGAAAATTGCAGGTTTTCAGCCGGTTCATCGAATTTCCCGACGGGACGAAGCTGAAACTGCCGAAGCGGCCGCAACCGCAAAAGTCCGCCCCGGCCGGCCGTCGCGCCCGCATCAAGCGCAGCCGCGGCCACTGATCCGGCCGTTGCGTTTCTTTTCGGTCCCGCAATCAGCTTTGCCGCCGGGTTCCGGTTCCGCCGAGTCGCTGGTCTAAACGCGAAAACCCCAGCCTCGGGGAAGGCTGGGGTTCGCGGCGATGGGGGAATCGCCTGTCGGGCGTGGGTCGTCGCCCGCCGTCGTCGTAGGTCCTGATCTTCGCGTCTGTCGTCGCGTTGGAGTCAGATCAAGTCCGTGTCGTCCAGTTCGCCTCGACAACGTGCGACCGCCGAACTGGTTCCGCGTTTTTTTCGGTCGCGGACCGGGTCAGCCGCCGGCCATTACCAGGTCGTCGCGATGGATCATTTCGGTCCGGCCGGTAAAGCCGAGAATCGCCAAGGCATCGGCGGAGGAGCGGCCTTTGATCCGGTCGGCATCGGCGGCGTCATAGGCGATCAGTCCCCGGCCGATTTCATGACCGTCCGGGCCGCGCAGCACCACGGCATCCCCGCGCTCGAAAGTGCCCTCGATCCGGGTGACACCTGCCGGTAGCAGGCTCTTGCCGATGCGCAGCGCGTTGACCGCGCCAGCGTCGATATGCAGCGCGCCGCGCGGTTCGAGCGAACCGGCAATCCACTTCTTGCGGGCGGTCACCGGATTGGCCGGCGTCAGGAACCAGGTCGCGGCGCCGCCGTCGATGATCGCGCGCAGCGGATTCATGACATGACCGGAGGCGATCACCATATGGGTGCCGGCGGTGGTGGCGATCTTGCCGGCCTCGATCTTGGTGACCATGCCGCCGCGCGACAGCTCCGAACCGGAGACCCCGGCCATGGCTTCGATCTCCGGCGTGATCCGTGGCACCACCGGTATCAGTTGCGCGTCGGGATTTTGCGCGGGCGGTTTATCGTAAAGCCCGTCGATATCCGATAGCAGCACCAGGAGGTCGGCGCTGGTCATGGTGGCGACCCGCGCCGCCAGCCGGTCGTTGTCGCCGTAACGGATTTCCGACGTGGCGACGGTGTCGTTTTCGTTGATCACCGGCACCGAACGCCATTCCAGCAGCTTGTCGATGGTTTCGCGGGCGTTGAGATAACGGCGGCGTTCCTCGGTGTCGCCCAAAGTCAGCAGCACCTGCCCGGCCGTGATGCCATGCGAACTCAGGCTCTCCGACCAGGACCGCGCCAGTTCGATCTGGCCGACGGCGGCGGCGGCCTGCGCCTCCTCGAGCCGCAGCGCGCCGCGCGGCAGTTTCAGCGTGGCGCGGGCCAGCGCGATGGCGCCCGACGACACCACCAGCAGGTCGCGTTTTTCGCCGTGCAGAGCCGCGATGTCCGCCACCAACGAGGACAGCCAGTCGCGGCGTAAATGGCCGGCGGTATGGTCGACCAGAAGCGATGAGCCGACCTTGATGACGATGCGGCGAAAGTCTTTGAGGGAAGGCGTTTGGGGCATGGGTCCGGCACGGCGTTAGGATGCCGGCGGTCTAGCACGGGCGGATTTGGAAAGTCATCGTCGATTGCTTGTCGGTGACCGTCCGACCGTTAATCGCGCGCCGGGCAGACGCCGGATGTTGCCCTTTCCGGCGTGCGGACAATTCGATTTTCGCTCGCCCGACGCTTCCCGCCGGGCGATGGGTTTACTGCTTCGTCGCCTGATGCATGGGGGGAGCGACCACCCGGATGCGGGCCATCATGCCACCGTCCTCGTGCTCCAGGATATGGCAGTGAAAGACGAAGTCGCCGATCTGGGTAAAAGGAATACTGACCCGGACGACCGTCGGCTTGCAGGCGCCGGAGGCGAAAGACTGCACTCTGCCGTCGCACCCCGACACATCGGCGGCGCGCAAGACCGGCACATTATCCTGCAGCACGGCCGTTTCATCGATGCGGTTGGGCTGCGTCGGTCCGCTGGTGAGGAGCGAGAAGCGGGTCTGGTGAATATGGAAATTGTGATCCTCTCCGGTCACGTTGATCAGTTCCCAGACTTCCGTCGTGGCCTGGCCTTTGACGGCTGAGGCGGTGAGGCAGACGGTGGTCTGGGTTGGATCGAAGACGCGCATTGGCGTCGCGGTGTCCGGCTTCTCCTTGCCATCGGCGCCGACGACCACAGTTGCGAGACCGAAACCGTCTTGCCCTGGCGTTGGATTGCCGAAGTAAATGCGCCGGTATTCGCCCTTGGCGAGGTTGGCGCAATGCGGGTCTTCGCGAAGGCCGAGTTTTAACTCCGGATCGATCGCATAAGCGGTCGCCATGTGCATATGCGGTGCCGCGGTCAGGAGCCGTGCATTGGCCGGCTTTTGAACCTGATCGAGCGGCTCCGGCCGCAGCGCGCCGGGCGCCATCAGACTTGGCACTGCGCCGAGCACGCCATCGCCGGAGAGCACGTTTCTGATCGCACCCGATATTTTGTAGCTGGCGGCGATGCTGTGCGCGGGCGGCGTCAGATGCACGGACGCGAGATCGATGGCGGGCCAGTCGTCGGCGTCGGGGCCAGTCCTGAAATCGTTGGTGCGCAGGACCGCGTCTCTGGCCTGCGCCTTGTCGTTGACGACACGCACGGTGACGCGCGAACTCGGCATCATCCGGATGTGGCGGGTGCAGACCGCTTCCGTCGGCACCGCGCCGGGCAATTGCGGACAACGGAAGATGGTCATCTTGCGGCCGAATTGGGTTTGCAAGGCCGGCAGATCGGCCGCCATGGCTGCGTCGATGCTGATGCCGTCGATGGCGAAGATCTGCAACGGCAAGCCATCTTTTTCGTCATCGGTCGTCAGCGACAAGTCATATGACCGGCTGGCCGACGCATTGACGAAACGCCAAAGCTGGCCGTGCTCGCCGATCGTGACGGTCGGATAGACCTGGCCGTTGACGGTGTGAAACCAATGTCCACCCTCGAAACCGGCATCCTTGCTGCCGGCGCAGACGCCTTGGCGGAGCGCTTCGCCGGTCGCCGCGGTTCCGGTGCAGAATCCGGGGTCCTGCTGATCCAACAAGGTGCCATCGGCTAATACTTCGCTGTCCTTTAGTACCAGGACGTGGCTGCCGCCGGCGCGGACAGCGACGATGCATTGCAGGTCGTGTTGGCATTCGTCCTCCGGCTCGCCGACGCTGATAACGCCGGCAAGTCCGGAGGTGACCTGATTGAGCGCGACGCCATGCATGTGCGGGTGAAACCAGAACATGCCGGATGGATGATTGACCAGGCTGATCCTGTATTCGACTGCGTTATCGGCGACATCCGTATCGGGATGCCCGTGACGCGCCATGGTGGGCATGCTCGTCGGTGAAGCCGCCGTGGCAGGTGGCGTGCAATTGCCGTGGTTGCCGGTATTGCGAACCTCGACGAAAATATAATCGCCATAAGGATCGTTGCCGCCGGTTGACCGATGCGGCTCGACGATCAAGCCATGTGTGTGCAGGTTCGTCGGATTGTTGGCGAGGTCTGGGTTGTCAGCGCAGTGCTTGGCATCGGAAACGATCGGGAGCTTGTTCACCAGCCGGATATTAAGCGTATCGTTGCGTTTGAGTTTGAGCCAGACGCCGCCATAAGGGTGCGTCTCGCTGCCGTGAATACACGTCTTTGCGGTCGCGGAGGCGCGCAGACATGCTTCGTAGACCCAACCGGTTGTCGACACCTTGCCGAACAATACCGGGGCTGCCCTCGCGGTGAGGATCAGGTTGAGCGTGCCGCGATGGCTCTCGAATGTGACAGGGTCTTTAAGTGCTGCCGCCGTCGCGTGCTGACCGGTCCATGCGAGTGCGAATACGCCGATAACACATAAATGCCGCCAGTTGCTCATGGTGCCCCCGGAGAAATTGACGTTTGATTTCGCGTACTTCGGGATTAGCGCCTGACGCTCTCGGACGCATATTGCTTGCAAACACCTTGACGTCGTGGCGCGCATCGTCCGCGGCAATTCTTGCCGATGTTATCAAGGGTTGCAATATGGCGAGGGGCTCTTGCGGCCGGTCTGGCGGCAAACAGGACGATTTATTATGGGTGCCCGACGGGAAGCGCCATCATTCCGGCGCGCAAGACCGAGCCCTGCGGCTATTCACCGGCCGCCATCATTTTGGTGCGCGTCCAAGGGGCTCGTTGTTTTTAAATAAATATATTGAGTCGTCGTTAGGCCTGACGCCTCACGACCCACTCTTCAATGACTTTCGCAGCTTGCCGACCATGTCGGACGCTACTGCAGGGGCAGCATTGCCCCACATGTTGCGGACGTAAGTCAGCACATCGGCGACTTGCGCGTCGTTGAGGCGCCAGGCGAGCGACGGCATCGCCGGCGTGGTCGGGGCGGCTTGCGTGCCGGCCGCCTGGCTGCCGGCGAGTACGACCCGGATCAGGCTGGTGGCGTCAGCCTGCTGGATCAAGGCGCTGTCGGCCAATTGCGGAAACAGCTTCGGCTGGCCTTCGCCTTTGAGGCCATGACAGGCCGAACAGTTGTCGGCATAAACCGCTGCGCCGGCCTTCATGCCCGGATCGTTGACCGCGACCGGGGTTGCCTTGTTCGCCTCGCCGGGCAGGTCTTTCAGATAGACGGCAATCGCACGCCGGTCGGCATCGGTCATTTGCGACGTCGAATTGGTGACGACCTCGGCCATGGGGCCCGAGGCGATATCGAAACGGTTGGCGCCGGTCTTGAGATAGGCGGTCACGTCGTCGATGCTCCACGCGCCGAGGCCCTCCCGCCGCGCATTGGTGATCGTGGGCGCAAGCCAGTTCTGCAACACGGCGCCGCCGAGAAAGGCGTTTGTCTTGTCGGCGCCGAGCGCCGTTTTCGGCGAATGGCAGGTGGCGCAATGGCCGGCGCCTTGCACGATATAGGCGCCGCGATTCCATTCCGCCGACCGATTCGGATCGGCCTTGAACGCGCCCGGCGTGAAGTTGAGCCAGTTCCAGCCGATCATCACCGCGCGGATGTTGAACGGAAACGGCAATTGGTTCGACGTTATGTCGTTCCGCACCGGTTGCAGCGTGCGCAGATAAGCCCACAGATCGGCGACGTCGCGGTCCGACATCCTGGTATAGGCGGGGTAGGGCATCGCCGGATAAAGTCTGACGCCGTCATGTCCGATACCCTTCTTCATCGCGTTGCGGAAGTCCGTTTCCGACCAGTGGCCGATGCCAGTCTCGGCATCCGGCGTGATGTTGGGCGCGACCAGAGTGCCGAATGGCGTCGGCAAAGCGACGCCGCCGGCAAATGACGCGCCGCCCGGCAGCGTGTGGCACCCGGCGCAATCGCCGAGTACGGCCTGATAGCGGCCGTTGACGATGCGGTCGAACGGCAGTTCATCGGCCGCCGAAGGGTGGGCGGACAAGGTGACGGCGGACAGCGTGAGCGCGGCCGCTGCCGCGAGGCGGGACAAATGGCTCATGCCTGCACCAACGGACCGGGATTGCGCAGATACTGATTGCGGATGGCGTCGGCGGCCCAGAAGGCGAGTGCGCCGACGGTGCCGGTCGGGTTCTTGCCGGCGTTCTGTGGGAAGGCCGAAGCGCCAATGACGAAGACGTTAGGCACATCCCAGCTTTGCAGGAACTTGTTGACCGCGCTGGTCTTGGGATCGGCGCCCATGATCGCGCCGCCGGTATTGTGCGTCGATTGATAGGGCACAGAGTTCCACGATTTGTTGCGGCGGGCCTGGACGTATTGCCTCGGCTTGAGTGCCTTGGCGATTTCTTCCATGCGGTCGGACACCCAATGCGACATGCGAATGTCGTTGTCTGGGAAATCGAAGGTCATGCGCATCAGCGGGCGGCCGAAGCGATCCTTGTAGGTCGGATCAAGATCGAGATAGTTGCCGCGCGCGGCGTAGCTCGAACCTTGCGATGAAAAGCCGAAGGCTTTCAGGTAATTGTCCCTGGTCGCCTTCTTCCAGGCGCTGCCCCAGCGCGGCGTGCCGGGCGGCGTCGGACGGAAGCCGATCGGCCGCCCGTTGGTCGGAATGCAATTGATGCCGGCGCCACCGACGAAGTCGAGCGCGGCATGATCGAAGGTGTCACCGTTAAAGTCGTCCACGGTCTGTCCGAGCGCGCCGGCGGCGACGAAAGGATTGAAGTTCTTGTCGTCGAAGAACAATTGTACGCCGGCATTGGTCTGATACGCGTAATTGCGACCGACCGTGCCTTCGCCGGTTTGCGGGTCATAGATCTTGCCGATCTTCGACAGCATCATCAGCCGGGCATTGTGCAGGCCATAGGCGCATAGCAGCACCATATCGGCGGGCTGTTCCCATTCCTCGCCATTGCCGTCGACATAAGTGACGCCCCTGGCCATCTTGCCGGTGGCGTCGAGATTGACGTGCAGCACCTCGCTGTTGCAGCGGGCCTCGAAATTCGACTTGCGCATCAGCACCGGCAACACGGTGGTTTGCGCGCTCGACTTCGAATAGTTGGCGCAGCCGAAGCGTTCGCAGAAGCCGCACATGGTGCACTGGCCCATGGCGATACCGAGCGGATTGACATACGCCTTCGACAGGTTTGCCGACGGCGTCGGGAACGGATGAAGCCCGAGCGAGCGCGCCGCTTCGGCGAACAGTGTCGGTGCGTAGGTCATTTCCATTGGCGGCAGGGGGTAGTCGCGCTTGCGTGGCCCTTCGAACGGATTGCCGCCAGGCTGAATCTTGTTGCCGATATTGCCGGCCTTGCCGGAAATGCCACAAAGATATTCGAAGCGGTCGTAGGCGCTTTCCATCTCGTCGTAGCTGACGCCCCAGTCCTGAATCTGCAGGTCGGCTAGCCGCGCGGCACCATAGCGTTCGGTCAGATGGCTCTTGAGATTGAAGTCGCTCGGATAGAACCGCCAGGTGTGGCCGTTCCAATGCACGCCAGCGCCGCCGACGCCGGTGCCGGGCAGGAACGAACCGAAATCGCGCATCGGCAGCGCGGTTTGCGATGTCGTGTTGCGCATCGTCAGGGTTTCCTGCGCCGGCTGCAGGAACAGGTCGCGGCGCACGGCGTAACGCAATTCATCGGAGACGTAGCCGATGTTGAAGTCGGTCGCGGTGTCGCGCCAGGGGCCGCGCTCGATAGCGACGACGTCGAGGCCGGATTCGGTCAGTTCGTGGGCGAGAATGGCGCCGGTCCAGCCCAGGCCGACGATAACAACATCTTTGCGGGGAAGTTTGCGGGCCATCGGATCATCAACCTTTTCGCGACCAATCCGGACTGCCGCCGATTGAAATCGGGCCGTGCGGATAAGGCTGGTTATGCTTGGCGACATGGTCGCGGTAATCGTAGCGGGCGCCGGGAAAGCCGATCATCTTCCATGACGCCATGTCGCGATTGCCGCCGTAAATCGGATCGGCGAAGAAGCCTTCCATGGTGTTTTGCAGCACGAGATTGAACAGCGCTTTGCCGTCAATCTTGCCGAGGTCAACCTTGGCGGCTTCGAGATCTTTCAGGAACAGGTCCTGTTCGGCGGCAGTAAGCTGGGCGAAGCCGCGATTGCTCATGGCTTTTTTCAAGTAGGCATCGATTGCAGCGAGACCCGCGCGATAGCGCATCGCCGGCGTTGCGTCGCCTTGATACCCCTGCGTCGGGAGGCCATGCATGAACGGGCCTTTGGTATAAAGCCTGCTCGAATCGCCATAGCTGCCGGCCATCTGCCGGTCGATAAAGGCTGCGCACCCGGCGTCCTTGCCGCCGATGCTGAGATCGTCGGGCGGAATCAAGCGGTCGACGATCGCTTCGAGCGCGCGTGCTTCGTCCGGTTTAAAGAAATACCAGCCCGACAGCATCGGTTGCGGCGGATCGCCAGCAAATGCATGCCATGGCAGCGCGCCTGTAACGGTCTGTGCGTAAGCCTGCGATGCGATCGTTGCAAAGGTGATGGCGGCGGCGGATGTCAAAAATCGGCGTCGTGCCGCGGAGAAGACTCGGTCATCCGACATTTTAATTACACGCATTTCAAATGAGGCCTGTTCGCTGATAGGCCCCGTTCGATAATGCGTCAATTCGGCTTACCGCACGGCAGCCATTCTCTTGCCGGTTATCGAAGTTGAAACGCTTTGCCGATCGTTGCGTTTCGAATCCCTTATGACGTTATCGATGATGACGTGCCGACTATTGTTTGATGAACGTGTTGTCATCTTGAAGGATACTCAGTCACAGGCTTGTTCCTGCTACATAGGCGCCGGCTATAGATCGTTGTCTTGAGTCGATGCGATGACGTGCGATCGGACGTGTCAATCGGCGGGCGATGATTTGACAACGCGTTGTGCCAAGTTGGGCGAGCCATCATGCGCAGAAGGGTGTCGTGCGCCGGTATGACGGTAGGCGCCAATCAGCCGTCGATCGGTCGCGGTTGTTTTTGAGATGCGCCGCGCGAGACATAAATAATTCGGCCACGGGTGTTTATGCTGGGTTCGGCCGTGAAATGAGGCTGTATGTGAGCCGTCATCTGAAACGCGATGCATTTGTCTCGGATTCTGCTATTTCACAGATGCCGGACTGGCCGTATATTCGCAACGGTGCAAGTGTGACGTGCGTCAGCCGGGTCATGGAATGTCATTTGTCGTCTATATTTTTGTTCTGCTGATTGGCGCGTGCAGCGTGCTTTTCGGTCTCGATTGGACCGCGGCGCCGATGTCGCCCATGCCGGCCAGCCATTATGAGTTGCGCGCCGCTCGGCAGCCGTCATCGGCGATTGCGGTCGCGACAAACCCCGAGCCGGTTACGCCATCGACTGCGGCTCCAGCGGCCGAACCCAAACCTGCCGCGCGTCAGGCTGCCGCACCACCCGCAGCGGTCGTACCTGTCTTGCCGGTCGCGGCGCCGGAACCGCCGTCTCCGAAATGCGATATCGCGGCTTGCGAAGCCGCCTATCGGTCATTCACGTCCGTAGACTGTACCTATCAGCCGAATGATGGCCCGCGCCGCCTGTGTACCAAGGGCACTCCCCCCACCGCGGCCGCGCAGCCCGCGCCGCGATCCTCGCCGGATGCGCGCGCCCAGGCGACATGCAATATTGCCGCTTGCACCCGCGCCTATATTTCCTTCACGGCTGCCGATTGCACCTATCAGCCGAGCGACGGTCCGCGCCGCCTCTGTACGAAATAGCGCGATCCGGCGTTAGATGACATCCGGATACCGATTTTGTGAATGGAACCGGTTAATTGGGGCCGGCGTTGCTAAAGGTCGAGATTCGATCGATGAGGCCGCGCCATGAAGTTCCTGATCCATGTCGCTGTGCTGGTGGTTACCGCTGCCGCGTTAAGTCTCGGGCTAGACTGGCTGACTGCGCCGCCGGCGAAATTGGAGGCTAATGCCGGCGCTAGCTATGGCGCCGCCGGTTCCGTCCGTACGGCTCCGCTTTTGGAGGTTACCGCCGAGAATAATGGCGATCCCAATAACATTCTGACGCCAATTTATCCGACGAGTCCCGGCAAGGATCTGCCACCCAAACCTGCGGCCGTGACAACGGCGGGCGTTCAGAGGCAGGCGGAAACCGATGGTCGTGCCTCGTCCGACGAGGTATCGATGTCGCCCGCGAGAGCCGCTGCGTTGCCCACCACTGTATCGGCGGGGACGTCGAACGCCTGCAATATTCCGGCCTGCGAAAGCGCCTATCGTTCGTTCCGGCCCGAGGATTGCAGCTATCAGCCTTATGACGGCCCACGACAGCTTTGCGAGATCGGCGATGGCTCGACCGCGCAAACAGCGGTTTCGTTGCCGCGCCGCGTCTATTATCAAAGACGCGGCGATTGGATCGACGGGCGTTAGCGCCTCAGCGGCGCAGGCGCGCTGTTCGGTCGGCGCCTAGTACAGCACCACCGAGCGGATCGACTTGCCTTCGTGCATCAGGTCGAAGGCGTCGTTGATCTTGTCGAGCGGCATGGTGTGGGTGATCAGATCGTCGATGTTGATCTTGCCGTCCATGTACCAGTCGACGATCTTCGGCACTTCGGTGCGG
>WGNB01000038.1 GCA_016124795.1 Rhodopseudomonas sp.
CGCAACAGACACCCCGCGCTCCCGGATCAGCTTCACCGCCTCAAGCTTGAACTCTCGCGTAAACTTCCGTCTCTCCATGACCCACCTCCCGGTTCCATAAAAACACCAATCTCGGTGTCTTCAAAACCGGGTGCAGGCCAGACCAAGCCATCCGCGTCGGGAAAGTCCGCCGCAAGCTCGTTATTGATGTCGTTCAATAGGTCGTCCAGCACTTCTTGCTTGGCCAACGTTGACGTCTTGAAAGACTTCCGGTCGAGCACGGTAACGACGGCGCTATCGTCCTGTCCCGTTAGCAGGAGCTTGAACACACTTCGTTCGGCAGTGGTGCTAATTACTTGGCCGGATTCGATAGGGGAGGACTCGCTCTGGATCGCAGTTTCGTCCACGAGACAGAAGCGAACGAGATCGCGAAAGCTAAGGGGGCGCTTTTTGCCGTTCGCGTCGACGGCAATCTCCTTGCCGGTCAAGTCTAGTTCGCCAAGCAAGAACTGCGACACGTTTTCGGTATTCGTTGCGTCGTTGCGCGCGGACAGCTTGCGGTTTGCCTTTGCAACCGGATTCGAGGCAATCGACTGCCCCGGATAAAGCTCGTATGCGCCACCTGCGAGGGCGCGCATCAAGGTCACCATGCCGGCGGTCGGGAGGTTGAGGCCCATCCACGCATGTTCATATCCAATGCGTTCACTGATATCCGGCAGCGGACCTTTTCCGCCGAGCATGAAGTCGATCGATTTGACCGTGAAGGTCTTGCCCGTGTTGGACGCGCCGAAAAGGACGTTCAGGCCATCCGTGAACGATACGCCGACCGGTGGCTGATCGCCGCCCGTAAACGTCAGCCCACCAAGCGAAATTCTGGGAGCCGATTTGCTCATGGGGACGGCCGCCCGGCTTCGCCTTGGAACTCAACCGCCCAGCGGCCGATCCTGTCAGCGATCAGTACCGCAAGCTCATCATTGGAGTGCGCGTTTAAGTATGTGGCCAGCCACGCCGCGCGTTGCCGGAGCTGCGTCGCGTACTCCGACCGCAAGGCTTCCACGAATGCGGACGAATCTTCGCTCGCGCGGAAACGTATTCCCGTCTCTTCAACTTCGGCTTCGATCATGTGAAGGCGTCGCATAAGACTGATACCCGCTTCGACCAAGCGGCGACGCACCAGTAGCTCACCGGTACGCTGCGGAATATCCGGATGCAAGCTCTCTGGGCCGCCAATGTCGGCGGTATGGACGACCAGGTGATCGCACCACGTCAGATGGCCGACGTCGAGCGCACATGGGAACACCGCATCAAGCACGACGACGGCGCGCACGCCAGTTTCCAAGGGGCTGTTAAACAGCTCCGGCTGACGCTTGTCCGACGCCGTGGCTACTTTTTGCCCCATAGAAGCCGACCTTCGTTTGCGAAATGATGGCAAAGTCCCTGTTTGACGGAAACGCGCGCATACCGGGACAACACGCCAGACGGCTGAACGTTCGCAGCTTGCGCCATGACGGCGTCGCAGCGCGACAGCGAATCGTTATGGTTGCCGCGATGCACGTCGATTACGCCATGGAGCATGTCATTATTAAGGACATCGATCTCCTCGCTCATCGTATTATCGCGGTAGAAGCGAGAGAAGGCGTCGGCGTCGAAGAAACGTTCCCGCTGCATCGCAAGGTGGCCGCCGAACTCGGCGTGATCTTTAACCGCTTCATGGTCCTTGAACTCTTGCGCTTCGCGCTCGCTGTACGCGTCGAGCAATTGCCGTACATAGGGCATCTCGCGTGTCTCCAGGCCTGCAGGTGCCTTGCCCAGCGGGGCCGCCCCAGGATCCTTGCCGAACCACTTCACCATCACCGCATGGCCCGCAGGGTCGGCAAGCAGCCGGTCAACCGTAACGACACTTACCTGCGAAAAATCCCATTGTTCGATCACTGTCTGCAGCTTCGCATCGATTGGAATGGTCTGCTTGTCGATGATCTTCTTCGCGCAATGCTCGTCCCATTGCGCAATTAGCACGGCCTGCAACTCGGACGGCTTCGAGATCAGTTCGCGCAAAGTCCGGACGACGTTGCGCGGCGCGACAAAGTAGAATCCTGTTGGAGGCGTGAACTCACCGCGCGAGGCGTAGTAAAGAACCTTGCCTAGCTCGCTGAGGCCGAGGCCGAGCGGGATGGCCTTGCCGTATTGTTTGCACTGATAGTTGTGCCACGGCCCCTCATGCCGCTTCTTGGTGAGATATCCGACCACGTCACGTCCCCGGTCACCGGGGCCAGTGAAGCGCTCAATCTCAACGTAATCTTTTTTCTTCAAGTCGACCCAGTCGCGCACGAACTGCTCTAGGTCCGTGTCGGTCATCGCAAGAATTTGGCGATCCGGCTGAAGTTGTTTCATGGGCGGTCGGAGTGAATCGTTTGGTCAGGCAATGGTTGAAACTATAGGCGACTGCACTTCCGCGAAGCTAGCGGGAAAGGAAGGTGAGGTTCCGCTTCCCACAATTCGCTTTGCGCCATAATGCCTTGCACCATTGTGCCGCAAAGCACTGCGAAATTATGTGCCTTGACAACTCAAGCAAGAGTGTTCATGATATGTTCTCTTGCAATGAGGAGAATGGAGATGGCGACCAATCCTCCGAAAGGCGACGGCCATCGTAACGGCGCGGTGCGTGACCGCTCGCAGACCTACAATCCGAAGACCGAGCAGTGGGTGAAGCGCGATGCCGACACCGGGCGCTTCCTCGACGTGAAGCAGGACGGCAGCAAGTTCAAAGGCGTGCGCCGGGAACACCCGAAAGAACACTGAGTTTTTGTGGGTAGGGCGTTCATGTTCCTGGTTCACAATGAGCGGACCAAGCTGACGGCGGCGTGGCTCAATACCTTGGCGACGGCGCTGGTTGCTGCAGGTGTGTTCGCGCCCGGCGTTGCCGTGCTTTATGGGCTTTCCAGCTTTCAGCTTGGGCGTGGCTTCGTCGTGGTCATCTTGCTGGGTTGCCTGGCTGTTGGTGTGACCATACATTTTGCAGCGTGGACCCTGCTCGGAAGGATGCGCGAATGACCTTTGAGCACTTTGCGCTGATCTGGCCGTTGATCGCCATTCCTTTGGTGGCGGCCACGGTGATCCTGCTGACGCGAGTGTTGGAGTGGCGCGAGCAGCATCGCCATCCGGCCGAGTAAGCGGGTGGGGCGGGGTGTGAATGGGACAGGATAAAAATCCTTGACAGCGTGACGCTGGTCGGCTAGCTTTTCCGCATCCTCCACAATTGCATCCGAACCTCATGACCCCGCGCACATCGCTGCGCGCCGCGGCGCGCGATATCTATGGCGAGTTGGCCGACGGGCAGGCGGCAAGTCCGAAAGGAAGCGCCCCCACCCCCGACCCCTCACCACGCTTCGCAAGGGCGAGCGGGGGAGGGGAGCAGACTGACCTGACCGCCAAAGTCCGCGCGCTTTATGAAGGCTCGGCGGTGCCGGTGCGCGAGATCGCGCGGCTGGTCGGCGTCACCGAGCGCACGATCTACAAATATGTCGCCAAGGGCTGTTGGAACAGGCGTTATCGAAGGGGCCTTAACGTTGCGCCGGCCTTTGTGCCGGTTCGGGGCGCCGGCGGCCGCTTCACGCGCCGCGCCGACAAGGACGCGCCGGTGGCGCAGGGCCTCAAAGCCACCGATCCGGACGGACGTGCGCGCGCCGCCGCAGCGTGCGACGGGGCCGATCGCGTGGCGCGTGTCGCGTTTGAGCGGGCGCAGGCACGGTGGCGGTGCGCGGCGCGTTGGCGCGCCATCGACGTCACCAACCGCGCCTTGGCCGAACTCAACGGCTTTTACCAAGCGCGCCGCGCGGCCGCCGCGCAAAAGCGGAACGCCGAGAAGCAGGCTGAGAAAAACGCCGCCAAGCGCCGGCCGCCGGGAACCTTCATCAATCGGTTTCAGGTGCCGCCGCAAAGAGCGTCCCGCATGTCGTACCAGGCGGCGTCGCATGTGACCTGCGTGGAACCCGACAAGGAACCCGGAAAGGAACCCGGAAAGCCCATCATGCCGGCGCGGCCTGGCGCCGGCGCCGGAGGCCGGACCGCGGCGCGGCTGGACAACCGGGCCGAAGGCATCCTGGTCCGCGCCGTCGAGATTGCGCTTGGCCGTTGGGCCGTTCTGCTGGCGCAGGACGCGGCTGGCTGAGCGGGCAATCAGGCCGCGCCGGCCTCTAAGGCATGGCTCCCACGCCGCCATTTTACTTGCCTTGGTCCTGGCGCCGGGGCATGTCGGCGCCATGGTCGACCCTCATACTCCGCCCGATGACGAACCCGCCGAAGCCCGGCCGCCGCAGCCCGCCGCGCTGAAGCCGGCGGTCGAGATGCGCGCGCTGACGCATCCGGAAGTCAAGACGATCGTGCTCGGCATCATGCTGACGATGTTCCTGGGGGCGCTCGACCAGACCATCGTTGCCACCGCGTTGCCGACGATCGGCCGGCATTTCAACAATCTCGACGATCTGGCCTGGGTGGTGACGGCCTACCTGATCACCGGTACCGCCTCGACGCCGCTTTACGGCAAGCTGTCCGATATCTATGGCCGCCGCGTCATCATGCTGACGGCGATCGGCATCTTCGTCGCCGGTTCGGTTGCCTGCGCGGTGGCGCCGACAATGCCGGCTCTGGTGGTGGCGCGCGGCCTGCAAGGCTTCGGCGGTGGCGGTCTGATGGCGCTGGCGCAGACCATCATCGCCGATATTGTCACGCCGCGCGAGCGCGGCCGCTATCAGGGTTATATCGGCGCGGTCTTCGCGGTGTCGTCGGTCGGCGGGCCGGTGCTTGGCGGCTTCCTCACCGAACATATCGATTGGTCGGTGATTTTCTGGATCAACGTCCCGCTCGGTCTGATCGCGCTCGGCATGACCGGCAGCGTGCTCAAGCTGGTGCCGTTTCACGCCCGCAAACACCGGCTCGATGTGATTGGCGCGGTCCTGATGATGCTGGCGGCGGTGGTGTTGCTGCTGGCTTTGTCCTGGGGCGGCCGTCGCTTCGACTGGATCTCGGGCGAGATCGGCGGGCTGCTGCTGGCGTCGGCGGTATTATGGGCGCTGTTTGCCTGGCGTCTGGCCCGCGCCGAAGAGCCGTTTCTGCCGCTCGCCGTGCTCGGCAATCCGGTGGTGCGCTGCGCCGCGCTCTCCGGCGCTTGCTCGCTGGGTACGCTGGTCGGCATGACGATCTTCGTGCCACTCTATTTTGAAGTGGTCCTGCATTTGTCGGCGAGCGAATCCGGCCTGGCGCTGATCCCGCTGATGGCAACGGTGGTGGTGTCCTCGACCATCACCGGCCGGGCGATGATGCACATGGAGCGTTACAAGCGCATGCCCTTGATCGGGATCGCGGTCGCGATCCTGGCGCTCGGACCGCTGGCGATCTGGTCGGGCCGCGTGCCGTTGCCGATGGTGCTGGTCTTGCTGGTGGTGATTGGCGGCGGCATCGGCACGATGTTTCCGGTCTCGACCGTGGCGCTGCAGAACGCGGTGGTTCGTTCGCAAATGGGCATCGCGACCGGCGCGGCCAATTTCTTCCGGTCGCTGTTTGCCTCGCTGGTGGTGGCGATCCTCGGCGCGATCGTGCTTGGCGGTCTGGGCGGTGGCGCCGGCATGTCGGTCGATCTGCTGGCGCGGGCGGCTTCGGCGCATGAACTGGCTTATGCCTTCCGCTTCGTGTTCCTGGCCTGCGCTCTGGTGATGGCCTTCGGCATGTCGTTTCTGATCGCGATGGAAGAACGGCCGCTGAAGGGGCCGACCACGCCGACCGACGGCGACGATGCGCCGGTCGTGCCGATGCACTGACGCGATACCCGCGTTCAATACATGTCGGCGACGCGGCGCAATCCGTCCGGATCGGTCACCATCAGCGTGCGATCGCCGATCTCGATCAGTCCGCCACGCCGCAGTTCGTTGAGCACCTTGCCGGCGTGTACGACGGTCAGTCCGGTGGCGTCGGCGATATGGTGCTGCCGCAGCGGGAAATCCATCGCCGCGCCGCGCGTCAATTCGGGCGAAGGCGTTCCGTGTCGGACCAGTCCGCGCCGCAATAACCGTTCCGACAGATTGAAAATCAGCCGCGCGATTCGCTCGGCGGCATCGCGTTGGCCGAGATCGACCGCCAGTTGGTCGGCATGGGAGCTCTCGTCGCCATGAAACGCGGACAGTAATCCGATCAGCGCCGGGTTGTCGGCGAGCGCGGCTTTGAACGCGGCGCGGTCAAAGCCATTGTAACGCACATCGGTGATCGCCTCGACCGAATAGGGACTGACCGGATCGTACACCAGGGCGGCCGAAACCAGATCTCCGGGCAGCAAAAACGACAATATCTGGCGGCGACCATCCGATAATGTCAGCACCGACGCGGCCCAGCCCTGGCAGATCGCCGGCACATGCGGCACCGGCTCGCGCTCGCGCCAGATCAACCGTCGTGCCGCTACCTGATGAGTTTGGAACGGAATCGGCGTTATTCGGCTACCATCGGGTGTATTCAGGCCTTCCCGCAATATCCGGCAGATATTCGACGGCTCCGCGGCGCAGAATGGACACGGTTGGTTTTCGCGTGAATCGGCATACGACATGCTGCAAGCTTTACGCGTTCTGGCGCGAGGGGCCAGCCTGTCGTGCGCCGCCTGTGCAAGACAGCGCGCCGACACCGGGCGCTGCTGCGGCGATGTTGACGGGTTGATTCTCGTCAATGAGGCTATCGGTGCGTTGCGCTAGCTTTAAAAAAACGCTGACGAGGGGCGCGGGGATTACGAGGATGAAACGGGCGGTCTGGCTGGGCGTCGGCGCAATCGCGGTTATTGGCGTGGCCTTTGGAATATGGTCGGCCTATCTGGCGTCGGTCGGCGTTCGGGTCGCGACGCCGGCGCATAATGTCGCGGTGCAGGTGTTCGGTCTCGGTACGGTCGAGGCGCGGGTCACCTCGAAAGTTGGCTTTAAGGTGTCGGGCGTGCTGGTCGATCTGGCCGCCGATGTCGGCGACCGCGTACCGAAGGGCGCCGTTCTGGCGCGCCTCGACGACCGCGAACAAAGTGCCCGCGTGGCGCGCGCCAGAGCCACAGCGCAGTTGACCGAAGCCAGTCTGCAAAAGGCGACCGCCGGCTTCGAAAAAGCTCAGGCCAATTTTGCCAATGCCAAGGCGATCAACGAGCGTCGACAGAAGTTGATGCAAACCAGCACGACCACGGTGGAAGCGGCGGAGGCCGCCAAAACCGTGCAGGAGACTACGCGGGCCGATGTCGATCTGGCGTCAAGCGATATCGCGGTCGCCAAAGCCAGCATCAACGACGCCAAGGCGCAGCTCCAGCAGGAAACGGCGACGCTGGATTTTCACACCTTGACGGCGCCCTACGATGCGATGGTGACGGCCCGGTTGAAAGAACGCGGCGTGGCGCTGGCTGCCGGCGAGCCGGTGTTCACGCTGATCGATCCGACGACGGTGTGGGCGCTGGCTTATATCGATGAAAGCAAAGCCGGTGAGATCAAGGTTGGCGATGTCGCCGAGATTGTGTTGCGCTCGCTGCCGGGCAAGAAGTTCGCCGGTAAGGTGGCGCGAATCGAACCTGAAAGCGACCGGGTTAACGAAGAGCGGCGGATTGGCATTGCCTTCGATGCATTGCCGATGGATTTCCACCTTGGCGAGCAGGCCGAAATCTATATCACCACGCGGCGGCTGGCGCAGGCGTTGCTGGTGCCTGAAGCCGCCATTATCGGCCTCGGCAAAAACCGCGGAACGGTCTGGACGGTTGAAGACGGCCATTTGCAGCAGCGCGCGGTGAGCTTCGGGCATCGTCTGCTCGATGGCCGCTATGAGATCGCCGACGGATTGCCGGCCACGGCGTTGGTGGTTACGCAACTACGCAGCGGCTTGCGGATCGGCCGCGCCGTGACCGTGTCGCAAGCGCCAGCGCCATGAACCTCGCTTATCGCGACATCAAACATAATCTGCTGCGCTTTGTGTTGACCAATTTCGGCCTTAGCCTGCTGCTCGGCATCGTCATCATGATCACCGGCGTCTATGGCGGACTGATCGACGACGCCTTGCGTCAGGCCCGTGCCGCCAATGCCGACCTTTGGGTGGTCGAGGCCGGCACCAACGGGCCGTTCGCTGAATCCTCGCGCATTCCCGGTGACACCCGCGAACTGGTCAGCCGGGTTTATGGCATTGAGCGGGCCGGGGCCGTTACCTATCAATCGGTGCAGACCGTGCTCAATGACAAGCCGTTGCGGCTGTTCCTGATTGGTTTCGAACCGGGCCGTCCGGGTGGACCGCATCGGCTGGTCGCCGGTCGCGATATATTGCGCGGCCATTACGAGATGATCGTCGACCGCTCGGCCGGCATGGCGCTGGGTCAGGACGTGCCGCTTGGCACGCATGGCCGCAAGTTCACGGTGGTCGGTTTGATGCGCAACGAAGTGACGTCGTCGGGCGATCCGGTCGCCTACATCACGTTGCGTGATGCGCAGGCGCTGCAGTTCGAATTGGCGCCGCCGGCGGCGCGGCGCGAACAGGCGCGCGGGGCCGGGCTGGAGACCAGCAACCAGATCAACGCCGTGATCG
Organism: Rhodopseudomonas sp.; assembly: GCA_016124795.1. GTDB lineage: Bacteria > Pseudomonadota > Alphaproteobacteria > Rhizobiales > Xanthobacteraceae > Pseudolabrys. The sequence goes on from WGNB01000038.1 coordinate 8,554, forward strand.
CCAAGGTGTCGCCCTTCGTGAAGGTCGACGAAGTCGCGGCCGCCTTGACGCGGTGGAAGCATTTGTCGGCCTTGACCCAGGAGCAGCAGGAGACCTTGCTGAGCAAATTCGTGATCGAGCGGGCGCGCAAGCAGCAAGGCTTGATCATGGTGCTTTTGGTCATAGTATCGGCGGTGATCATCGCGCTGATCATCTATACGCTGACGATGGACAAGGTGCGCTCGATCGCCACCTTGAAATTCATTGGCGCGCCGGACCGCACAATTATCGGCATGATCGTGCAGCAGGCTTTGTCGATGGGGATATTCGGTTATCTGACTGGGCTGGCGCTGGTGTTGGTCTTCAAGCCTTATTTCCCGCGTCGTCTGGTGCTCGATCCCGATAACGTCGCCATCGTGTTCGTCATTACCATCGTGGTATGTCTGGCGGCCAGCACGCTGGGCATTAGGCTCGCGCTCAAGGTCGATCCAGCCGAAGCGCTGGCGTCGTCGGGTTAAAGCCATGACCGGAACCGACAAGAAGCCGGTGGTGAAGGTCGAACATTTGTCGAAGCATTTCGGCGAGGGGTCTGCCCGTGTCGAAGCCTTGCGCGACATCAATATGGAGGTGTTTCCCGGTCAGGTGGTTGGCCTGATGGGGCCGAGCGGCTCCGGCAAAACCACGCTGCTGCATTGTATCGCCTGCATTCTGGAGCCGAGCAGCGGTCGGATTACCCTCGATAACGAAGTGGTCTATGACCAGCGTTGGCTGAAGGCCGATCTGCGCCGGCTGCGGCTCGACAAGATCGGCTTCATTTTCCAATATCCGAACTTGTTGCCGTTTCTCGACGGCAGCGACAATGTCGCGATCGTGTTGCATCTGGCCGGCGTGGCGTCGGGGCCGGCGCGTAGCCGCGCTATCGAATTGCTCGACTATCTCGAGGTCGGCCACCGCAAACATGCCTTGCCTAAACAGTTGTCGGGCGGCGAAGCGCAACGGGTGGCGATCGCCCGTGCTTTGGCCAACAGACCGCGTATCATTCTGGCCGACGAACCGACGGCACCGCTTGATTCGGCGCGCGCGCGGATCGTGATGGATTTATTGAAGCGGATCGCGGTTGAGCAGCAAGCCGCGATCATCGTGGTCACGCATGACGAAATGATCCTCGATCATTTCGATCATATCTACCGGTTGCGCGACGGCCGGCTGGAACTTGACAGCCCGCCGGTGCCGCCCGTGAAGGCGGCGCCGGTCGAGTCTGCTTGAGAGACGTTGTGCGACAGTCAGTTGGTAATGAAAGTGCCGTTGCGCAGGTCGGTCATCGCCTGTTGCAGTTCGGCGCGGGTGTTCATTACGATCGGGCCATGCCAGGCGACCGGCTCCTGGATCGGCTTGCCGGACACCAGCAGGAAGCGCACGCCCTGGTCGCCGGCCTGTACCGTGACTTCATCGCCGGAATCGAACAGCACCAGCGAACGGTCGCCGGCCGGCTCCCGGAACAGGATTTCCTCGCCATCGACCTGCCGTTCGCTCAATACGCCGAACGGTTTGGAGGCATAGGCGAACTGGCCCGAGCCCTGGAAGATGTAAGCGAAGGCGTGACGCTCGACCTCGACCTTGAAGGTCTTGCGCTTGCCCGCCGGCACGAAGATATCGAGAAAACGCGGTTCGGCGGCGACGCCGTCCACCGGGCCTTTCTGGCCCCAGAATTCGCCGCTGACGATACGGGCATGAGTGCCGTCGTCGTCGGTGACCTCGGGTACCGCGGCAGCGCCGATATCCTGATAACGCGGCGCGGTCATCTTCAGCGATGAGGGCAGGTTGGCCCAGAGCTGGAAGCCATGCATCCGGCCTTGCGTGTCCCCTTGGGGCATTTCCTGATGCATGATGCCGCGACCGGCGGTCATCCACTGCACGTCGCCTTTGCCGAGCGTGCCGTGGCTGCCGAGGCTGTCGCGATGCTCGACGGTGCCTTCCAGAATATAGGTCACCGTCTCGATGCCGCGATGCGGATGCCAGGGAAAGCCGGCGAGATAATCCTGCGGCCGATCGTTGCGGAAATCGTCGAGCAGCAGGAACGGATCGGTCTGCTCGGTATCGCCGAAGCCGAAGGCGCGCCGCAGCTTGACGCCGGCGCCTTCCAGCGTCGGCGTCGATTGCACGATACTCTTGACGGGTCTTATGGACATGACCTTTCGTCCTTCATGTTATTTCGCCGCGAGTTGACCGGCGAAGACGGCGAACTTGTCGATGAACGCCTTGAGGAATCCGCGTACGCTGTCGTCGGTGACGTTATTGTCGGCATCGACGAGATCGGGCTTGAACTGAATGTAGGCTTCGCCGCCGATCAGGTTGACGCCCTGGTTCGACATCACCGCCTTGAGGTGCTGCTGGGCGATCGCCGAGGAAATCGCGCCGCCCGACGTGCCGGTGACGGCGCCCGGCTTGTTCGGCCAGGAGGTCTTGCCCCAGGGCCGCGCGCCCCAGTCGATGGCGTTCTTGAGCACCGCCGGGATCGAACGGCCATGTTCGGGGGTGACGAACAAAAGGGCGTCCGAGCCTTCGACCTCGGCCTTGAAGCGGGCGACCGGGGCGGGGACCGGCTGCTCGAAATCCTGGTTGTACATCGGCAGGTCGTCGATCTGGATCAGTTTGGCGTCGAAAGCGTCGCTGCCGAGCTTGGCGAGCGCCAGCGCCAGCTTGCGGTTGATCGAGTCCTTGCGGTTCGAGCCGACAATCACGCCGAGCTTGAGTTTTGCCATGGTTGCCTCTATCTCTGTGTCTTGAGGTTACGAATAGTTACCAGGGCTAGATAGATGACTGAGCAAAACACGCAAGAAGGCACAAACTCGATACCGGGGAACCTGCATGTGGCCGAAGACTGCCGCGCGGTCAGCGAGGTGCTGGCCCGGGTCGGCGACAAATGGACCGTTCTGGTGGTCTCGACACTGGGCTCGGGACCCAAGCGATTCAATGAGTTACGCCGGGCGCTCGGCAGCATTTCGCAGCGGATGCTGACGTTGACGCTGCGCGGCCTGGAGCGCGACGGCCTGGTGACCCGGACGGTGTTCCCGACCATTCCGCCCCGCGTCGACTATGAATTGACCAATCTCGGGCGCTCGCTGCTCGAACCGGTCAGCGAACTGGGTTTATGGGCCCGTCAGAACCGGCCGGCGATCCAGCAGGCGCGCGAACGCTTCGATACCGAAAGTAAATAACCGCATATCGCCGTGGATTTACTGCCGTGAGATAGAAACAGTTGCGTAAACTAGGTTGTATTTTGTCAAAATTTACTACTCCCAAGATTAATCTTTGAGTTTAATCTTGTGCATTCCCCAGGCTTCGGACATAGTCCGATCAGGTGCTCTGATACCGTGAAGCTTGCGGGGATACCGGTTGTTGCGACGGTATTTTTTCCATTTCTCGGACGGGACCCGCTGGTTCAGCGATGACGCCGGCTGCGAACTGCGCGGCATCGCCGCTGCCCGCGCCCACGCCATCAATAATGTCCGCGATCTGAAGGCGGCGATGTGCGATCCCGGCATTCAGGACCTCTCGAACTGGACCATGGTGGTGCTGGATCAGGCCGGCCAGGTGGTGTTCGAACTCGGCTTCGACCTGAAACCGCGCGGCCCGCGAATCTGAAAGCCCGGCTGCCCGGACGCCAGAGCGCCTAGCCGAGAACGACCGCCGCCATCATCGCCAGACAGGTCGCCAGGCCGGCGACCGGCACCCAGACCGGCACGCGGACATGCGGGCCCAGGTTGACGATCCTTTTGCGCCGCAGCCGCAGCAGCGACAGGTTGACCACCGCGAAGACGATCAGCGTCGCCAGCGACGTGCTTTCCGCCAACCGTTCGAAGGGCACCAGCAGCGCCAGCGCGACAGTGGCGGCGACAATGAGCGCGGTGGCGATCGTCGGCGTCGCGGTTTTCACATGCAGGCGGCCGAAGACGGCCGGCAGTTCGCCGGATCTGGCGAGGCCATAGATGACGCGCGCCGACATCGTCATTTGCGCCAATATGGTGTTGAGCGTGGCGACGATGGCGATGGCGCCGATTGTCGCCGGGCTGACGGTGCTGATGCTGCGAAACACCAGGCTGAGCGGCGCCGGTGAGGCGGCGAGTTGCGCCACCGGAACGGCGGTGACGGCAATCGCCGCCACCGCGATATAGAGCGCCATTGAAATGACCAGCGTCAGCGCCATGGCGCGCGGGATGTCGCGAATGGGCGCCTTCGCCTCCTCGACGACATTGGCGAGATCTTCAAACCCGATGAAGGCGAAGAAGGCGAGCAGGCTGGCGTAGGCAATGCCCGACAGGGCCGGCAGTTCGAGCGGCGGCGGCGTCAAAGCCGTGGCGGCGAAAGGCACGTCGGCATGGAGCGCGGCCACGATGATCGCGACCAGGCCGCCGGCCTCGATCAGCGTGAACAGACTGGCGAGCAGCACCGATTCCAGAATGCCCCAGGCGGCGACAAGGCCGAGCACCGCCACCACGCCGATGACGATGAGGCTCGGCGGCAGCGCGACGAACTGGCCGATATAACCGGCCGCGCCGAGCGCCACCGTCGCCGACGACACGATGCCGATGGCGACCGTGAGCAGGCCGGTCAGTGTCGAGGCCAGCCGGGAGTTATAAGCGGCGCGGACATAGGCGGCCTCGCCGGCGCTGACCGGAAAGCGCGTCGCTAGTTCCATGTAGGAGCCGACGGTGAAAGCCATGGCCAGGCCGGCGAGCAGGAAGGACCAGGGCGCATGGACGCCGGCATGCGCCGCGACCGCGCCGATCAGCACATAGATGCCGGCGCCGATGGTGATGCCGACGCCGTACAGCACCAGCAGGACGAGGCCGAGCCGGCGGCGAAGCGTTGGCGCGGCGGCGGCAAAGGGCACATGGGGCATCGATATAGACCGGGGCCTGACGATGGCGGGCGTTGGCGTTATCGGGATCGTCCGCGCGTCGGCAGCGCGCGTCAATCCTGGTGTACATTTTGCGTCTTGTTTCTTCTTACTTCTTATCTCTTCATCTCTGGCTTCTTCTTACATTTCCAGCCGCGTATCGTTCGTTACGGGCCCGGCCGATCCCGATGAATGCGGGCGGCTGGAGAATCGTGGTGCCGGTCGCCGTCGGGTGATCCGGCCGCGGCCTTTCACCGAAATTCACAGCCGCAGATATTCCGCGTTCTTGATTGCAACTGGAAAGACGCGCAGGCTTCCCGCGTAACGTCTGCGCCATCGATCTCCAAATTATCAGTCCGCTTCGCCGTCGAACCGAGCCTTGTGCGGTGTCGCGGCGCTGGCTGCGGTCGTGTGTCCGACAGGTCGAGCGATAGCCACAACGGTTTTGACGCGGAGACTGCGATGAACGCCACACGGATATTGAAAACGATTGCGGGGCTGGCCGTTGTCTTCGGCATTCTGGTCGCGCAAGCCTCGTCGCAGCCGGCCAACGCGCCGAAGCGCGCGCCGTCGCCTTTCATTGTCGGCGGCACCTCGGCTTCGATCGATGATTTTCCCTGGCAGGTCGCGCTTATTGAGGGGAGGCCCAAGGACCCGATCAGAAACCAGTTTTGCGGCGGGTCGTTGATCGCCACTGGCTGGGTGCTGACAGCGGCGCATTGCCTTTATTCCGGCGGCGCGCCAGTCGCCGATATAACGGCGTATGCCGACGTGATCAGCGGCACCGCGACTTATCGTCGGGGCGGTGTTCGGACGCATGTCATCAATGTTTTTATCGATCCTAATTATCGCCAGAACAGGCAGGGTAATGACGCGGCCTTGATGCAACTTGCCGACCCGGTTCGGCCCGCCCGGTTCGCCGTGCTTAACACCAATCCGACGGTGACCGGCGATGCAACGGTGACCGGATGGGGTGCGCAGTCCGAAGGTGGCCTGAGTTCCGAGAACCTGCTCAAGGTTACCGTCCCGATCGTGGACAACGCGACCTGCAATGCGCCGTCCTCGTATAACGGCGCGGTCACGCCAAACATGCTGTGCGCCGGGTTGCCGCAGGGCCAAAAGGATTCCTGTCAGGGCGATAGCGGCGGCCCGCTGGTCTTGGCCAATAGCGCAACCCAGGTCGGTGTCGTGTCGTGGGGCACGGGTTGCGCGCGACCGATGAAATACGGCATTTACGCCCGGGTCAGCACTTTTGTCCCCTGGATCAACGAAACGATCGCCAGTACGTTTGGCGAGCCGGCCGGCTATACCCGTTGTCGCTCCGAATCGGATCCGAACCCCTGCTTCATCGAGGATAACCCTGCGCAACTCGGCAGCATTCGCAGCATCGCCTATGGGGCCAACGGCAAATACAGTTATGTCCTGTCGTCGGACGATCCGGTTTGCAATGTCGAGACGCTGCACGATCCGCTGCCGGGCGTTAAAAAGCGCTGTCTGAAGGGTCGCAAGCTTTACGTGTCCTGCGCGAAAGAAGGCGAGACATGCCGTTTCACAGGCGCGCAGATTGTCGCTTATGGCGCCGGCCAGCGCTTTGCGTTCAAATCCGCGACGGGGTCGATTGCATGTAACAACGATACCTTCGGCGATCCGGCCAAAGGCGCGGCCAAGAAATGTTATGTCGTCGACAGCGGCGATGGCCCCGCGGGTTTCACGAAATGCGCTTCCGAGAACGACCAATGTGAACTCAGCGGCGCCACCAGGTTGGTCGCTTATGGCGCCGATGGCGTGTTCACTTATCGTCTGGCGTCGGAGAGCTTTTCGTGTTCGGACTCGGTGTTCGGCGACCCGCTGCTGGGTGTTGTGAAGGCCTGCTACGTCCGTGCCATTGACTCATGCGCCGAAGAAGGTCGCATCTGCTGGTCTTACGGGCCCGCCACAGTCGCTTATGGTGCGAAGAACTCTTTCGTCTATGCGGCGTCGACCGGCCCGTTCTCGTGCGACAATAGCCGGTTTGGCGACCCGGCCGTTAACGACGCGAAGAAATGCTATATTCTGCCCGGCGTTATCTATCCGCTTCGGGCGGAGAGCAAATGCGCTGAAGAAGGTCAGACTTGCAAGGTTACCGGACGCAAAGCCGTGAGCTTCGGGCGCTTCGGCGTCTACGCGACAAAAGTCGTCGACGGTGACGTCGATTGCGGCGTTTCGCAATTTGGCGATCCTTTGATTGACGTGAAGAAGGACTGCTTCATTGTGAATCGGACGCTGCCAGAGCCCGGGCATTGATTTTTTGTGACCGTTCGTCCGCTGGGACGGCGCGTTGGCTGTGCGTTCCGCAATTCGTTCCGCGGCGGGGATGCGAATTTGCCGCGATCGGGAATTGGCGACGAACTCCATGTCTGGCCACGGCTTTTCCGGCCGGGGTCGCGATGCCGGTGGCTCGCGATTTATTTTGAAAATTATCCTAGGAGTATATTGACATCGTGACGCTGGTCGGCTATAGATAGGACATGCTCCACAATTGCGTTCGGACAGCGCGGCCGGAACAGGCGGCCGCGGCTTTGCGTTGGTCCTTCTGACATCACCAGCCGCGGCTGGTGCGCCTCGCGCGCCGCGGCCTACCGATGGGAGGCTCCGTATGCCCGAACTTGAAAACGACCACATTGTCGCCACGACCGATGAAGCCCGTTCCGGCGTCACCGGCCATCATGTGCGCATCGTGCTGGCCGCCGGCACGCTCGGCGTCGCCGTGCTGTTTGCGGTGCTGATGATCCATTATCTCGCCTGAGACGCCGGGCCCGTTCGCGCCGGACCCGTGCTGGCCGCGTGAGCTTTGTCACAACGTGAGCCTCGTCACGACGTGGGCTTTGTCAAACAAGTGTTGAAATTCGAACGCGCCGGTTTTGCCGGCGCGTTTTTTATTACGGGGGAAGGAGGCCGTTGCCATGAGCGCCCGCAGAATCGAAATCGCGCCTGAGCTGATCGCCGAAGGCCGGCGGCTTTATGAGCGGACGCAAACGCCGTTGCGCGATGTCGCGGCGGTCATGGGTATCAGCCGGCGAACGCTGGAAAATCGCATTCGTGAATTCAACTGGCGGCGTCGCCGCGTCGCGTCACGGCCGATCGAGCTTCTGCACGTTGCGCGTGGCGCGGCGATCGCGGCGATGACCGGAGACGATACGCCGGCGACGGACGACAGGCCGGTATCGTCACAACGCCGCGCCGCCATCGCCGAACGCATTCAGGCCGTGGTCGAACGCGAGATGGAAGCGGTTGAGCGCGTGCTGGCGGTCATCGGTCCGGCCGATCAGGCCGAAGCCGAAGGCAGCGCCCGCGCGCTCGCCAGCATCGCCCGGACGCTGCGTGAAGTCGCCGCGCTCAATTTGCCGAACGAGGAAGTGAAAGACGCCGATGATGCCGACGCCGGAGCCGAAATCCCTCGCGACATGGATGAATTCCGTCGAGAACTTGCCCGACGCCTGCACGCTATTATCGACGCTCAGTCCGCAGAGGCGGGAGGCGGCGATCGCGTCGCTGATGCTGGGGCTGTCGCAGGGTGAGGCCGAAGCCTTTCGCACCGACTTCGGCACCTTCGCGCACCGCCATCAACGGCCGCCGGCGCAGGCTCATGGCGGTCGGGACTGGATGACCTGGCTCATTCTCGGCGGGCGCGGCGCCGGCAAGACGCGCGCCGGCGCCGAATGGGTGCGCAAGCTGGCGCTGGCCGACGGCAAGGCGCGGATCGCGCTGATCGGCGAAACCGAACACGAAGTCCGGTCGGTGATGGTTGAAGGCGTCTCCGGGCTGATGGCGGTGCACCGACGCGACGAGAAGGTGCAATGGTTTCCGACCCGGCGCCGGCTCGAATGGGAGAACGGTGCGGTCGCCGAAATATTCTCGGCGGAAAATCATGAAGCCCTGCGCGGCCCGCAATTTTCGGCCGCCTGGTGCGACGAACTGGCCAAGTGGCGTCATGCCGAAGCGACCTTTGACATGCTGCAGTTCGGATTGCGGCTTGGCCACAGGCCGCGGCAAGTGGTGACCACCACGCCGCGGCCGATTGCTTTGCTCAAGCGGCTGATCGGCGATCCGGCGACCGCGGTGACGCGGGCCGGCACCGTCGCCAATGCCGGCAATCTCGCGCCGGCCTTCGTCGAACATATCGTCGCCCGTTACGGCGGCACCCGGCTCGGCCGTCAGGAGATCGACGGCGAGATCATCGAGGAGCGTAACGACGCCTTGTGGACGCGCGCCGGTCTGGAAGGCTGCCGCGTCGCCGCGGCGCCGCCCTTGATGCGGATCGTGGTGGCGGTCGATCCGCCGGCGTCGGCGAGGAAGGGCGCGGATGCTTGCGGCATCGTCGCCTGCGGGCGGGCCGAGGACGGGACGATCTATGTGCTCGAGGACGCCACCGCGTCGCGGCTGACGCCGCAAGGCTGGGCGACCAAGGCGGTGGCGCTGTGGCGGCGCCTGGAGGCGGACGTGCTGGTCGCCGAGGTCAACCAGGGCGGCGACATGGTCAAGGCGGTGATCGGCAAGGCCGATCCGGAGGTGCCGGTCGAGGCGATGCACGCCACGCGCGGCAAGTACTTCCGCGCCGAGCCGGTGTCGCAGCTCTACGAGCAGGGCCGGGTCAAACACGCCGGCGCGTTCCCGGCGCTGGAAGACGAGATGTGCGACTTCGGCCTCGACGGCCTGTCGTCGGGCCGCTCGCCCGACCGGCTCGATGCGCTGGTCTGGGCGGTGTCGGCGCTGACCTTTGCGGCAAGGGGGCGGCCGCGGGTGCGGGGGTTGTGAGGGCGACGCCGATCAAGGCGGCCTCACGCCCTGCGCAATGTGAGCTGCCATATCGGCAAGATAGTTTTATTTGTAATGCATTCCGAAAAATGTCTTGTTGGGAGCAGACCAATTTTCGCTATAGCCAATGTCTTAGGGGGCAGTATGTGCCGCCACTATATCATTGAGGTGCAGCCGTGATGATTGCAAGTCGGGAACTGACGCTGCGCGATGGGGACAAGTTAATCGAGATTTCTGTTCGCATTTTCACGCCCGAGTTTGAGAAGGAAGGTGTCTGGAAATGTCGATACGAAATCGAGTGGCCCGGCGAAAATCATTCGTTCGATGCTTACGGGTTTGATGGGATTCAGGCCTTATTTATCGCGCTTCAGATGGTCGGCGCGGAAATTTATACAAGCAATTATCACAAAGACGGAAGGTTGTATTGGGACAAGCCAGGGAGCGGTTACGGATTTCCTGTCGCTTCGTCTTTGCGCGATCTCTTGCAGGGCGACGACAAGAAATATTTGTAACGCCGGTCGATCGTAAGATCGGTGCGCCGCGCCCGGGACCCCGGTTAATCGAGTGGGGTGTGTCATCGGGCGTTTATAAACAAGCGGGGTCCCGGGTCGGCAACGCGTCATTTCGCTTTGCTCATGCCGCGCCTGAATACAAGGGTATAATATGTTTGACCGGTTGAGAAATGCACTCCGCCCGCCGGAGCAAAAGCAATCGCGCACCGCGCATCTCATCGCCATCGAGAGCGGTGGGCGGGCGCGCTGGACGCCGCGCGATTATGCGCAATTGGCGCGCGAGGGTTATACCCGCAACGCCATCGTGCATCGCGCCGTGCGGCTGGTCGCCGAGGGGGTCGGCAGTCTGTCCTTCGTGCTCTACGAGGGCGCGGTCGAGCACACGGCGCATCCCTTGCTCGATCTGATCGCGCGGCCGAACCCGCGCCAGGACGGCGCGTCGTTTCTGGAGAGCGTCGCGTCGCATCTCCTGCTGTCCGGCAATGCCTATCTCGAGGCGGTCAGTCTCGCCGGCGACACGGCGGACGCGACCGGCCCGCGCGAACTCTACGCGCTGCGGCCCGACCGCATGAAAGTGGTGCCGGGGCCGGATGGCTGGCCGCAGGCCTTCGACTATACGGTCGCCGGCCAGACCGTGCGCTTCGAGCAGAACGCCGCGCAGCCGCCGATCCTGCATCTCACCTTGTTCAATCCGCTCGACGACTATTACGGCCTCAGTCCGCTGGAAGCCGCGGCGGTTGCCGTCGATTCCCATAACGCGGCGGCGACCTGGAACAAGGCGTTGCTCGATAACGCGGCGCGGCCCTCCGGCGCGCTGGTGTATGCCGGGCCGGACGGCGCGGTGATGTCGGACGCGCAATTCGAACGGCTCAAGGTCGAACTCGCCGATCAGTATCAGGGCACGGCCAATGCCGGCCGGCCGCTGCTGCTTGAAGGCGGCCTCGACTGGAAGCCGATGTCGCTGTCGCCGAAGGACATGGATTTCATGGAAGCCAAGCACACGGCGGCGCGCGAGATCGCGCTGGCTTTCGGCGTGCCGCCGATGCTGCTGGCGATCCCTGGCGACAATACCTATTCGAATTATCAGGAAGCCAATCGCGTATTCTGGCGCGCCACGGTTCTGCCCCTGGCGGCGCGGATCGGCGCGGCCTTGGCGCAATGGCTGACGCCTTCGTTCGGCGACGGGCTGACGCTGGCGATCGATACCGACAGGATCGAGGCGCTGTCGCCGGACCGTGCCGCGCTGTGGGAGCGGGTGACCAAGGCGCCGTTCCTGACCGTCAATGAAAAGCGCGCCGCGACCGGCTATGGCCCGCTCGCCGGCGGCGATGGTTTGGCATAGGCGCTTATCGTCATCCTGAGGTGCGAGCGAAGCGAGCCGCGAAGGATGGTGCCCATAACATCGCGGGCCGTCGTCCTTCGAGGGCCTCCTGCGGCGGCCCCCTCAGGGTGACGGATCAACCATGCCCGACATCGTTCAGACTTTCATCGCGCGCGGCGATCTCGCGCATCTGGCGCTGTTGCTGTGGGCGCTGTCGGCTTCGGGCCTCGCCTGGTTCGCCTTGCGCGAACTGACGGCGGCGAGCCGGCGTTTCGACGATTTCGTCCGCGAACTGGCGCGCTTCAACGAACACTTCGGGGGTAGATAATGGATACGCTTCACACCGTGCTGCGCTCGATCCGGCGCGAAAGCAAAGGCCGGCGCGATCATCTCGACGTGTTTCGCGAATTCCTCGATCACCTCGACCGCGCCGCCAGGCGCAAGGCCGCCGGCAAAGCCACTGTGCGCTCGCTCAGAATGCCGCGCGGCGGATCGCGGCGCGTCAAAGGCTGAGAGGCGGAGGGCGACGTCACGCGCCCGCGGTTCATCCTCGATGCTCGCCTTGACGCGGGCGGCCGGACGCCGGCCTCGACTATGTCGACGATATGCACAGGGCGCCGCACCGGTTTTAATCGCAACCGGTTTGAACCGCGCCGCATGTTGATTTCATTCGAGAAAGACGCGGTCATCCGATCGTTCGATCCGCATTAAATTAATGTAATCCGCGCGGGGAGCCCGTGTCACAGAACTGAAATATTAGCCGATTAGGTGCTCGGGAAGCAGGTCTTGGGGAGGGGCGGCACCGGAAGACCTGCTTTTAGTGTGGAGGTTTCTATGCGCACATCTCTCGTTGCCGCGGTCGCGGCGGCGGCGTTTTCGCTTGTCGCGGTCAATGCGCAAGCGGCTGAATTGACCGGTGCCGGCGGCACGGCGATCTATCCGGTGCTCAGCAAGTGGGCCGATCAATACAAGAAGATCGCCGGCGACAGCGTCAACTATCAGGCGATCGGCTCGGGCGGCGGCATCAAGCAGATCGAATCGAAGACGGTTCTGTTCGCCAACAGCGACATGCCGCTGAAGTCGGAAGACATCGCCAAGAACGGTCTGGTGCAGTTCCCGCAGGTGATCATCTCGATCACCCCGGTCGTGCATCTGAGCGGCATCAAGCCGGGCGAACTCGTGTTCGACGGCCCGACCCTCGCCGACATCTATCTCGGCAAGATCAAGGAATGGGACGACGCGGCGATCAAGAAGCTCAATCCGAAGGTGAAGCTGCCGCATCAGGCGATCACCACCGTGCATCGTTCGGACGGGTCGGGCACCACCTTCAACTTCACCAACTATCTGTCGAAGGTGAGCGCCGAGTGGAAGTCCAAGGTCGGCGACAGCACCGCGGTCAACTGGCCGAACGGCGTCGGCGGCAAGGGCAATGCCGGCGTGGCGCAATATGTGCAGAAGGTCGACGGTTCGATCGGTTACGTCGAATATGCCTACGTGATGGAAAACAAGCTGGTTTACACCGACATGGTCAACCAGGCCGGCAAGCGTCTGGCCCCGACCATGGGCGCGTTCCAGGCGGCGGCGGCCAATGCCGACTTCTCGAAGGTGAAGGACTTCTACCTGATCCTCACCAACCAGCCCGGCGCCAAGAGCTGGCCGATCACCGCGGCGACCTACATGCTGCTGCGCAAGGATAGCCCGGCCGATCAGAACCAGCTGGCGCTGAAGTTCCTCGACTGGTGCCTGAAGCACGGCCAGGCGCAGGCCAAGGCGCTCGACTACGTTCCGCTTCCGGACGCCGTGATCAAGCAGATCGAAGCGCACTGGAGCAAGGAACTGAACTGGAAAATGGCCGCCGCGGCCACTCACTAACCCGCGGCCTGCCAACCGCGGCATGACGGGCCGCGGGACTATGCTTCGATGAACAGGGGGCGAGCACTCAGGCTCTCTCCAGCCTAACTTGGGGTCGGATGCAAATCCGGCCCCATTTTTTTATCCGGATGCCGGCGCGCGCCGCTCCGGGCATGGCGCCGACGGCCCGCGCCAGCGCTGTGGCGCGGCCCCGCCGTCCAGCCGTTTCATTGCATTCATTCAACGCCTGCCAGCTTTCTCCTCGCGGGGAGAGGGAAGGATCCCGCATGTCCGCAACTCACCTTCCGGTCGCCAACGATCCCACCGTCGCGTCGGTGTTCGCGCCGCGCACCATCATCGATCCGGATGGCACGGTCGAAGGTTATGCGTCGCTGTTCGGCGAGATCGACCAGGCGCGCGACATGGTGATGGCCGGGGCTTTCGCCGCGACATTGCGTCAGCGCACCGTGCAGCGCATCCCGATGTTGTTTCAGCACGATCCGGCCGAGCCGGTCGGCGTCTGGCTCGAATTGCGCGAGGACGGCAAGGGGCTTTATGCGCGCGGCCGGCTGATCCCGGAAGTGGCGCGCGGTCGCGAGTTGCTGTCGCTGCTGCGGGCCGGCGCGATCGACGGTTTGTCGATCGGCTTTCGCACCGTGCGCGGCCGGATCGATCCGAAGACCCGGGTGCGTCGGCTGCTCGCCGTCGACCTGTGGGAGATTTCCATCGTCACCTTCCCGCTGCTGGCGGGGGCGCGCGTGCGCGCGGTGAAGCAGGTGGCGTGTTCCTCCCCGCGCCCGAAGGCTTCTTTCGCGCGCATGCGCGCCGAACAGGACTGGCGCGCGGTCATGGCGGGATTGGGCGGTGACGGCGTCGCCCCGCCGGCGCGCGCGCCGCTCGACGTGGTGCGGCGTCGGTCGCGGCGGATGGCGTGAGTGCTGGCCATGCAAATAACCGAGCTCGAAACACAGCGGCTAAGCGCGCTACGTCGAATTGCGTCCGGTACGCTGCGCCTGAAATGGCTTCGCGATGCGACTCGATTTGAACGCGCCGCCTGTCGGTATGGCCTGGCTCTAAAAGCTGGTTTTAAACAGGACCAGCCACGCTTTCCCAAGGGCGCTCCAAACGGGCCCGGGCGTTGGTCGGGCGGCCCAGGAACGTCAGGTTCGGGCGGTGCCGGTGGGAAGGCCCCGTCTGAGGAGCCACCCGAGGAAAAGCCGCCGACGTCCCGCGAGCGAACGTCGATTCTCAAAGAAGTTGCCAGGCGGATTCAGCGAACGGGCGAGACGATTGTTGCTGTAGCCAAGATGGGCACCTGGATTGTGACCTATTCGGCTCACATCAATGCATATAATGATCCGCCCAAATCACTGGAGGAGTTGCAGCGGGGGGCTTCGACGCCGGCGGCGGGGTATGATATTCATCACATTGTTGAGCAAACGCCGGCCGAGCGGGACGGGTTTTCTCGCGACGTGATCGATGGCCCCGACAATCTTGTGCGCGTGCCGAGACTGAAGCACCAGGAGATCAATGGGTGGTACCAAAGACCGAATGCCGATTATGGCTGGCAGACCCCACGTGAGTATTTGAGCGGTCGGAATTGGGAAGTTCGGCGATCCGTCGGTCTCCAAGCGTTGAAAATCCACGGAGTCCTAAAGCCATGAAGGTTACGGACCTGGCGAGTATGACCGTGATGGAATTGGTCGATCGATTCGTCGAGCTTTGTTTGGCGCAATTTCAGGCTGAATTGTTCGACGACATTTCGAAGGAGAATAAACTTATTCGGCAATCAATCGCAGTCGCCGATGAACTTAAGACGCGCGAAGGCGATCAACGGCGCGCGTTGGTGCCGCTTTTCGGGCACTCGAATCCGCAGGTCAGGCTGATGGCAGCGCAGTTCACTTTGGCGGTCGCGCCGGCCGAGTCGCGCCAAACGCTTCAAGAAATCTGGGACCGCAAGGAGTTTCCTCAAGCCGCATCTGCATTGGGGACCTTGTGGGCTTTGGAACGCGGTGACCGCAAGCCGACTTGACAGTGGCGTTTTCAGGATAATCGACGGGTCGCGTTGCTTCGCGCCAGCTGTAAGCCTGTGCGATGGCGTGCGTAGGCGCGCATGCGCGCCGAACAAAACTGGCGCGCGGTCATGGCCGGTGCGGGCGGCGATTCTGCGACCAACAAGTCGCAGCGCTCCAGCGAACGGGCGAGACGATTCTTGCTGTGGCCGAGATGGGAACCTGGATTGTAACCTATTCGGCTCACATCGATGCATATAATGATCCGCCCAAATCACTGGAGGAATTGCAGCGGGCGGCTTCGACGCCGGCGGCGGGGTATGATATTCATCACATTGTTGAGCAAACGTCGGCCGAGCGGGACGGGTTTCCTCGCGACGTGATCGATAGTCCCGACAATCTTGTGCGCGTGCCGAGACTGAAGCACCAGGAGATCAATGGGTGGTACCAAAGACCGAACCCGAATTTTGGCGGGCAAACGCCACGCGAATATTTAAGCGGCCGTAATTGGGAAGTTCGTCGCGCCGTTGGTTTGGAGGCGCTGAAAATCCATGGAGTTCGGCGGCAATGAAGAGCGCAGAGTTGAAAGATTTGAGCGTCGCCCAACTGGTCGACAAATTTACTGCCATTACACTCGCCCAGTTCAAGGCCGAGCTCTATGACGAATTTTCAAAGTATAATCGTCTATATGGTGAAATGGTGGCTGTCGAACGAGAACTGAAAGGCCGTCCAGGCGATCAGCGCATTGCGCTCGTGCCGCTTTTTCAGCATCCGAACCCGCAAGTTCGCTTGATGGCAGCGCAGTTCACTTTAGTTGTCGCGCCGGCCGAGTCGCGCCAAACGCTTCAAGAAATCTGGGACCGCAAGGAGTTTCCTCAGGCTGCCGATGCATTGGGCACCTTGCGGGCCTTGGAACGCGGTGACCGCAAGCCGACCTGACGGCTGCCATTCGAGCATAACCGCCGATCCATTTCGCTTCGCGCTGGTCGCAAGCCCGCGCGACGGCGCGCTTTCGCGTGTGCTTTTGGGTGCGCGCGCATGACACATTCACATCCATCCAACAGGAGAACATGAATGGATATCGAGACCCACAATAGCCTTGAAACCAAGTCGGGCATTCCGCTCGACGCCATGGTGACGCATGCCGAAATGATGCGCGCCTTCGAAGCCTTCAAGGAGACCAATGACGAACGGCTGGCGCTCGCCGAGAAGAAGACCGCCGACGTCGTGCTCGACGACAAGCTCGCCCGTATCGACGCCGCGATGGATGCCCAGGCCAAGCGCCTCGACGAGATCGCGCTGAAGTCGGCGCGGCCGGCCTTCGGCGGCGAGCGCGCCGCGCAACGCTCGGCCGCCGGCCTCGAACACAAGCAGGCTTTTGAAGCCTATGTGCGTGCCGGTGAAAGCAGCGGCCTGCGCGCGCTTGAACTCAAGGCGCTGTCGGTCGGCTCCAACGCCGACGGCGGCTATCTGGTGCCGCCCGAGGTCGAGACCCAGATCGGCGCGCGGCTGACCGCCATTTCGCCGATCCGCTCAATCGCCGGCGTGCGCACGATCTCCGGCAACGTCTACAAGAAGCCGTTCATGACAGCGGGGCCGGCGGTCGGCTGGGTCGGCGAGACCGACGCGCGCACGCAGACGACTTCGCCGACGCTCGACGAATTGTCGTTCCCGGCGATGGAGCTTTACGCCATGCCGGCGGCGACATCGACCTTGCTCGAGGACTCGGCGGTCAACATCGACGAATGGCTGGCGCAGGAAGTCGAGCAGGTCTTCGCCGCCCAGGAAGGCACGGCTTTCGTGACCGGCGACGGCTCGAACAAGCCGAAGGGCTTCCTCAGCTACACCACGGTGGCCAATGCGTCGTGGAGCTGGGGCAATGTCGGCTACATCGCCTCCGGCTCGGCCGGCGCCTTTCCCGCGAGCAATCCTTCCGACGTGCTGGTCGACCTGATCTATGCGGTCAAGGCCGGCTATCGGCAGAACGCGGTCTTCGTGATGAACCGCAAGACGCAAAGCGCGATCCGCAAGTTCAAGGATACGACCGGCAATTATCTCTGGCAGCCGCCGGCGATTGCCGGTGGCCGCGCTTCGCTGATGACCTTCGCCGTCGTCGAGGCCGAGGATATGCCGGACATCGCCGCCAATTCGCTGTCGATCGCCTTCGGCGATTTCAACCGCGGTTATCTGATCGTCGATCGCGCCGGCGTCACGGTGCTGCGCGATCCCTACACCGCCAAGCCCTATGTCTTGTTCTATACGACCAAGCGGGTCGGCGGCGGCGTGCAGGACTTCGAGGCGTTCAAGCTGATGAAGTTTGCGGCGAGCTGACGGTCGCTGTTGCCCTCTCCCCGTTCATGCGGGGGGAGGGAGACGGCCCAATCGCAACGATCGCAACCGACAATCACATCCCATGACCATCATTCATTCTGCCGCGCTCGCGCGCGATCTCTTGCATGGCATGCGCCCTGACGCGCATCGCTATCTGCGGCCCAATTGGCGCCGCCACGTCAAGTCCGGCTCCGACCTGTGGTAACTCCACGAAGGCGTTGAGCGAAAATACAGCCCCGACCAGCCGCGTGTGCCGGCAGGTTCAAGCGAAGGTGGGCAGTGGACGGGTGCCGGAGGAGAAGCAGAGGCTCATGGGAGTAGCCCTTCGGGGCTTGTCGCCACAAGGCTCGCTCAATACGATATTGGCGCATTGGTCGGTCAGGCCATCATTCGTAATGGAATCGGCCGCAGGTGCTTCTATCGATTTAGTTTCGGCGTCGTCATGGTGCCTGGCGCAACTAAGTTGGGCTGCTCATCGACTTTGTCCTCGGCAGGCGCTGTGCATGGTGCGCTCGTCGGCAACGACAATTGATTGAGGGGCTGGGTTATGGCTGAAAACGACCTATTGCCTATAAATTTTACCATCTCCGATCGTGCCATGAGTAAGATCGACGCGATGCGAAAAGAATTTGACGCGCATTTTTCGTCAGACCCCGCGGTTGCTCTCGTAGTCGGGTGGGGACACTTCTACCTCAACTCGGGCGAGAGAAGCGAGAATGTCGTTATTGGCTTTTATCCGCAATCGCAATTTGATGAAATTGCACATGGGATCCAGGAAATGTTCGGTATGAAAATCGTGTTTTTTACGATTCCCGATTATCGCGAGCGTTTTGAAGGCAAGGTGATCGACCACACGCGCGACCGCGGCTTCTTTCTGCGCGCGCCGTGAAAGCGGGTCCGGCGATATCGCCGATATGTCGGATTCTACGCCGGTGGGCTGCCACGCTCTGGCCGAAACGTCAGGCCAGAATGTCGACCAGCTGCTTGGCCATGTCGGAATCGGCCTTGATCATCTTCAGGCCGAGTTCGACGCCGGTCTGGGCGGTCGTGGCGTTGACGACGTCGTCGACCAGATTGCTGCCGGAATTCGGGTTGGCGATGTTGTTGGCGGACGCCTGGAATTGCGCGGTCGCCGCCTGGATGCCCGAAAAGGCAATGGAACTGATGCTGCTCATGAGGCCGGACCCTAAGCCTGCGTCGTTAACGGGTGGTTCGGCGACATGGTCAACAAAACCTGAATCGGCCGGGCGGAAACGGCCTTCGGCCATGATCTAGCGCAATGCGGCGCTGGCCCGATCCGGCGACATGGAAAGATCGATATGTTGTAAGATCGATGTTTTGACGGGCGCGCCATGACCAAACCGATTGCCGACAAGGCCGAAGTGACCATCGAATATCCCGACAAGGTCTATATGGGCAGCTTCGAGCAGTCGTCGCGCTTTGAGGCGCATCTCGACGGCAGCGGTATCGCGCTGACGCTGGAGCGTCCGGGCGCCGAGGATGTCCGCAAGTCGGTGCACCTGCATCTGCATTTCGGGCTGTTCGCCGACATCCTGCGCGATCTGGCGGCGACGGTGGCGAGCGTGCCCACGGACGATGTTCTGCACCGCGAGCAGCTCATCGAAGCGGTCGCGGCCCTGCACAAGGCCTTGCAGGCGGACTAGACGCCGAAGCGTCTATCTTGTCAGCGGTCGATCGGTGAGCCGAATTTTTTCGCGGTCTCGATCAGCCAGCCGCGATAATTGAGCAGCGGGGTGACGCCGGTCAGCCCGCCGCAACCTTCATTATCCTGCGCCGCCGTGGTCCAGCTGATGACGCCGATGACCATCGGGCCGATGCCGTCATAGACCGGGCCGCCGCTGTCGCCGGTGCAGGCGCCGAGGCCGTGGCGTTTGTCGTTGGTCCTGGCGTCGACCAGGCGGATTTGCAGGCTGCCCGGCTTGCCGGTGACGGCGAGTTCCGCCATGCGCGGCTCGCCGAGGCCAAGCGGCGTGCCGGCCTTGGTGACGCCGAAGCCGGCGATGGTCATCACCTCGCCGACGGCGGCGCGGCGCGCGGCGGCGAGCCCCGCCGGCACCACCAGCGCCGGCAGCGGCGCGGCCAGCTTGAGCAGCGCGACATCGGCGGTGGCGCGGCTGGCGGCATAGCTCGCCATGCTGAAACGCGGGTGACGGGCGACCGATCGGACCCGCACCGTTTCGCCGTTCTGGAACAGGCGGACCTTGTAAGCAATCGGCAGCGTCACGCAGTGCGCGGCGGTCAGCACCAGGTCCGGCGCCATCGCGGTGCCGCTGCACAGGTCGCCGCGCTCGTCGATCAGCATGACGATCGGCCGCGCCGCCCAGCCGGTCGCCGGCGGCGCATTGCCGGTGATCGCGAAGGCGGGCGCTACGGACAGCAGCAAACTGAGGGCGGCAAGGGTCAGGCGCATCGCGCTGTTGAGCCTTGGCGCCGGGGATTTGTCAACGGCCTGTTGCGGCGTCGGCCCGGCGCTCGCCTTGGCACGGACGACGTCGTCACCACCAGAGGTTATATCATGCCATCACGTCTTCTCACCGCGCCGGCGGTCGAGCCGCTGACGCTCGCCGAGGCCAAGGCCTTCCTGCGTGTCGAGGCCGGCGACGATGACGATCTGATCGACGCCCTGATCGCCAGCGCGCGCCTTCACATCGAGGCGCAGACGCGGCGTGCCCTGATTACGCAGAGCTGGCGTATCACCGCCGATGCCTGGCCGGCCGACGGTCGGCTGGCGGTGCGGCCCGCGCCCCTGCAGGCGTTGAGCGCGGCGCGGGTCTACGACTTCGACGGCGTGGCGCAGACCGTCGACCCGCAAGCTTTCGTCCCCGACATCGCGGCTTCGCAATTCGCCTTCGCGCCCTGGGCCTTGCCGCAGCCGGGCCAGATCGCCGCCGGCATCGAACTCGATGTCATCGTCGGTTACGGCAACGCCGCCGCCGACGTACCGGAACCGTTGCGGCAGGCGATCCGGCTCTTGATCGCGCATTGGTATGAGAACCGCGGACTGGCGACGGTCGGCGCCGTGACGGTGCTGCCGACGACGGTGGCCGCGCTGATCGCGCCTTACCGCATGGTGTCGTTGTGATCGCCGCCGGCATCAACATCGGCGATCTCAATCGGCGGCTGGTGTTGCAGGCGCCGGTCGACAGCGACGACGGCGAAGGCGGCTACACCCGGACTTATGACGTGGTGGCGACGCTGTGGGGGCAGGTGACGCCGCTGTCGGCGCGGCCTGACGACAGTGCCGGCGGTCTTGGCGCGGTCTTGCGCTTTCGCATCGTGCTGCGC
Source organism: Rhodopseudomonas sp. (assembly GCA_016124795.1). Classification (GTDB taxonomy): domain Bacteria; phylum Pseudomonadota; class Alphaproteobacteria; order Rhizobiales; family Xanthobacteraceae; genus Pseudolabrys. The sequence goes on from WGNB01000038.1 coordinate 29,560, forward strand.
GCCCGCGACGACATCGGGACGCGGCATCGGCTGCTCGACGGCGCGCATATCTATCGCGTGGTTGCGGTGCGCCCGAGCGCCGATCGCCGTTTTACCGAAATCGATGCCGAAGAACGGCAGGATTGATGAGCCGGTCTTTGTGGCCTGCGACTGACTGAGGTCATTCCGGGGCGCACTGAAAGCGCGAACCCGGAATCCGGAAACGTCCACCCATTCAATGAAGCTGGATTCCGGGTTCGCGCACGGCGCGCGCGCCCCGGAATGACCGGAGATGAAGCATGACCCTTGCCGCCTCGGTCGCGCTGCGCGCGGCCATTCACGATGCGCTGGTCGCCGATGCCGGGCTGGTTGCCGTGCTCGGCGGCCCGAAGATCTATGACGAGCCGCCGCGTTCGGCGGCGTTTCCTTATGTCACGCTCGGCGAAGCGCGTGTGTCGGATTTTTCGGCCGGCGGCGAGCCGGGCGCCGAGCATCAGATGACCTTGCACGCCTGGTCGCGGCAAGGCGGTCACAAGGAAGCGCATGCGATTGCCGGCGCGCTGTTGCAGGCGCTCGACGACGCGCCGCTGACGCTCGCCGATCACGCGCTGATCAATCTTCGCTTCGCGGTCGCCGATGTGCGGCGTGAAGCCGACGGCCGGACCTATCACGCGCTGGTGCGCTTTCGCGCCGTCACCGAGCCGGTTTAACAAAGGAACGCACGATGACCGCCCAAAAAGGCAAGGACCTGCTGATCAAGATCGCCGACGGCGCCGGCTTTACCACGGTTGCCGGTTTGCGCACGCGCCGGCTGGCGTTCAACGCCGAGACCGTCGACACCACGCATGCCGAGAGCGTCAACCGCTGGCGCGAGCTGCTCGACGGCGCCGGCGTCAAGCGTGCGTCGGTGACCGGCCGCGGGCTGTTCAAGGACGCCGCCACCGACGCGCTGATGCGCCAGACCTTCTTCGACGGCGCGATCGTCAATTATCAGATCGTCATTCCCGACTTCGGCACGGTGCAGGGCTTGTATCAGATCACCAGCCTGGAATTCGCCGGCGAACACAATGGCGAGGTCACTTATGACATCGCGCTTGAGTCGGCCGGCGAACAAACCTTCACGGCGGCTTAGGGAAGCGGGCCATGGCCAATAAATATCGCGGCGAGATTGACGCCGAGATCGGCGGCGTCAAACGGACTCTCGTGCTGACGCTTGGCGCGCTGGCCGAACTCGAAGCGGCTTTCGCCGCCGAGGATCTGGTGGCGCTGGCCGAGCGCTTCGGCACCGGACGGCTGACGGCGCGCGATCTCATTCGCATGATCGGCGCGGGTCTGCGCGGTGCCGGTGAAGCGGTGACCGACGATGAAGTGGCGCGAATGCCGGTCGAGGGTGGCGCGCAAGGCTATGTGCGGATCGCGGCCGACTTGATCGCGGCGACCTTTGGCGAGCCCGCCGCATGACGCCGTTTCCCTGGCGGCAGGCGATCGGCTTCGGCCTCGGCGTTTTGAAGCTGTCGCCCGAGCAATTCTGGCGGATGACGCCGCGCGAACTCGGCTTCGCGATCGAGGCCGTCACCGGGCGTGGCGCGCCGCTCGATCGCGCTGGCTTGGCGGCATTAATGAAGAGGTTTCCCGATGAGCATCATGCCTGATCCGAGTGGTGACAGTGGCGCCAGCGATATCGGCACGACCTTCGAGGATATGCGGACGAAGTCCGATGCCTTGACCACCAGCGCCAACGCGTTTGCCAAGGCGATCGCGCTGGCCTTCGCGCAGGCCGCGACCAGCGGCAAGCAGTTCGACGATGTCTTGAAGTCGCTGGTGTTGCGCCTGTCCGATCAGACCGTGACAAAGGCTTTTTCTGGGCTCGCCAATAATCTGGCCAAGGGGCTGAGCGGGCTGTTGACGGGCAATAGCGACGGCGCGCAGACCGGGTCGATCTCGGCCTTCGCCTCGGGCGGCGTGATCAATACGCCGAGTTATTTTCCGCTCGCTTCGGGCGGGCTGGGCCTGGCCGGCGAGGCGGGGCCGGAAGCCATCATGCCATTGGCGCGTGGGCCGGATGGCCGGCTCGGCATCGCCGGCGGTGGCGGCGGTCAAGGCGGCAACATCACGGTGCAGATCGCGACGCCGGATGCCGCCAGCTTCCAGAAATCCGAAGCCTACATCACCGGCCAGATCGCCCGCGCGGTCGCGCGCGGGCAACGCGGCCTTTGAGCGGGAGCCTGTAGACGATGACCGCCTTTCACGAAATCCTGTTTCCGCTCGACATCGCGTTGAAGAGCGCGGGCGGGCCGCAACGCCGCACCGATGTGGTCACGCTCGGCTCCGGCCGCGAGGAACGCAACGCGCGCTGGGCGCATTCGCGCCGGCGTTACGATGCCGGTTATGGCGTCAAGACCTATCAGGCGCTGGCGCAGGCCATCGAGTTCTTCGAGGAACGGCGCGGCCGGCTCTACGGCTTTCGCTGGCGCGACCGGCTCGATCATTCCTCGGCCGCGCCCGATGTCGCGGTCACCGCGCTCGATCAGGTGATCGGCACCGGCGATGGCGCGACCGCGAGCTTCGCCCTGAGCAAGACCTATGGCGGCGTTTATTCGCCCTATCGCCGCGCGATCGACAAGCCGGTCAGCGGCAGCGTGCGGGTCGCGGTCGGCGGCGTTGAAGCCGGCGAAGGCGATGACTTCACCGTCGATGTCACGACCGGCATCGTGACATTTCAAGCCGGCCATATCCCGGCGTCGGGCGCCGGCGTCACCGCCGGTTTCCTGTTCGATGTGCCGGCGCGCTTCGACACCGATTATCTCGAAATCGATCTGTCGGCCTTCGCCGCCGGCGCGATACCGAAGATCCCGGTGGTGGAGATCAGCCCGTGAGAATTATTCCGCCTGCCTTGCAAGACAAGCTCGATTCCGGCGTCACGACCTTGTGCCGTTGCTGGACGATCCAGCGGCAGGACGACGTCACGCAAGGCTTCACCGATCACGACGACGATATCGTGCTGGGCGATGTGATCTGCCGCGCCGGCACCGGCGTTACCGGCAGCGAGGTGACGCAGAATTTCGGGCTCGCCGTCGACACGACCGAATTGGCCGGCGCGCTTGCCAGCGACACGCTCAACGAGGACGATCTCGCCGCCGGGCGCTATGACGCCGCCGTCGTCGAACTGTGGCTGGTCGACTGGAGCGAGCCCGATCTGCGGGTGCTGATCGCCAGGGGTACGCTCGGCGAGGTGCGCCGCGACGGCGCGGCTTTCACCGCCGAACTGCGGGGCCTGAGCCAGCAATTGGCGCAGGACAGCGGACGACTTTATACGACGACGTGCTCGGCCGATCTCGGCGACGGCCGTTGCGCGATCGATCTGACGGGCGTTGCCTATCGCGGCAGCGGCGCGGTGGTGGCGTTAAGCGCGACCTCGGCCTTCAGCGCCAGCGGGCTCGACGGCTATGACGACGCCTGGTTCACCGCCGGCAAGCTCACCTTCACCGGTGGCGGCAATGCCGGCCTGTCGATCGAAGTCAAAAGCCATCGCAAGGACACCGCCGTAACCGTCGAACTGTGGCAGGCGATGCCGCAACCGATTGAACCCGGCGACACATTTGTTGTGACCGCCGGCTGCGACAAGCAGTTCGCCACCTGTCACGACCGCTTCGACAACATCGTCAATTTCCGCGGCTTCCCGCATATCCCCGGCAATGACTTCGTCATTCGTTATCCGGTGCAGGGCGAGCCCGGCAATGACGGCAGCAGTCTGCAATCCTAGAGCAAAAATCATGACACTCTCCCGCTCGGCGATCGTCGCGGAAACGCGCGGCTGGATCGGCACGCCCTATCGGCATCAGGCGTCGCTCAAAGGCATCGGCTGCGATTGCCTCGGTCTGGTGCGCGGGGTCTGGCGTGGCGTTATTGGCGACGAGCCGGAGCGCGCGCCGGCTTACGCGCCGGATTGGGCCGAGGCCGCCGGTGGCGAACCCTTGGCCGAAGCCGCCGCGCGTCATCTCGTTTCCATTGCCGGCGATGCCTGTCGCGAAGGTGATGTGTTGCTGTTCCGTTGGCGTCAGCATCTGCCGGCCAAACATGCCGCCATCGTCACGGCACCGGACAGCATCGTTCATGCCCATGACGGCGCGGCGGTCGCCGAAGTCGCGCTGGCGCCGTGGTGGCGGCGGCGCATCGCTTATGCCTTCCGGTTTCCCGGAGTGAATGACTGATGGCAGCGCTTCTTCTTTCAACCGCCGGCTCGGCCGTCGGCAAGTCGGTGTTCGGGCCGACCGGTGCGATCGTCGGCCGTCTGGTTGGCGCGGTCGCCGGCAACGCCATCGACCATGCGCTGTTCGGCACGCGCAAAGAGCGTGCCGTCGAAGGGCCGCGGCTGTCCGACCTCACGGTGATGGCCTCGACCGACGGCGCGGCGATCCCGCGGCTTTATGGCCGTGGTCGGCTGTCCGGCCAGGTGATCTGGGCGACCAATTTGCAGGAGGTGGTCAGCACGTCGAGCGACACCACCGGCGGCGGCAAGAGCACCGGTGGTTCCACTGCGTCGGTGACGACGACCACCACGACTTATTCCTATTACGCCAATCTCGCGGTCGGACTGTGCGAAGGTCCGATCGGCGCGGTGCGCCGGGTCTGGGCCGACGGCAAGCCGCTCGATCTGTCGGGGCTGACGGTGCGGACCTATCGCGGTGACGAGACCCAGACGCCCGATCCGTTGATCGTCGCCAAGGAAGGTCAGGCGCCGGCCTATCGCGGGCTGGCCTATGTCGTGTTTGAACGGCTGCCGCTCGCCGACTTCGGCAACCGTATTCCGCAATTGTCGTTCGAGGTCGTGCGCGCCGTCGGCCATCTCGAACGGATGACGCGGGCGGTGACCTTGATCCCGGGCGCGACCGAGTTCGGCTATGAGCCGTCGACCGTGGTGCAGGTGCTGGGCCCCGGTCGGTCGGGACCGGAAAACCGCCATGTGACCTACGCGCCGTCCGATGTGATCGCGTCGCTCGACGAGTTGCAGGCGGTGGCGCCGAACCTCGAGCGGGTCGCGATTGTCGTCGCCTGGTTCGGCGACGACCTGCGCTGCGGGCAATGCCGAGTGCGGCCGGGCGTCGATAACCGCGCCAAGCAGACTTATGGCGCGACCTGGTCGGTGGCGGGTGAGAGTCGTGGCAGCGCCTATCTGGTCTCGACCGTCGACGGCCGCGCCGCCTTTGGCGGCACGCCGTCCGATCAAAGTGTCATCGACCTGATCGCCGAGCTGAAGGCACGCGGGCTGAAGGTCACGCTCTATCCGTTCCTGATGATGGACATCGCACAGGGTAATGCGCTGGCCGATCCCTATAGCGATGCGACGAGCCAGCCGGCCTATCCGTGGCGCGGCCGCATTACGTGCGATCCGGCGCCGGGGCAGGCCGGTTCGCCGGATGGCACTTCGGCTGCGGCGACGCAGGTCGATGCGTTTTTCAGCGGTGGACCGGATGGCTGGAACTACCGCGCGATGATCCTGCATTACGCGACGCTGGCGGCGAGCGCGGGTGGCTTCGATGCCTTTGTGATCGGTTCGGAACTGGCGGCGCTGACGCGCGTGCGTTCGGCGTCGGGTGTTTATCCGGCGGTCGATGCCTTGGTGTCGCTTGCCGCCGAGGTCAAGGCGATTGTCGGCGCCGATACGATCGTGACCTATGGTGCCGACTGGACCGAATACGGCGCGCATGTCGTCGATCCGGCGGCCGATGAAGTGCGCTTTCCGCTCGATCCGTTATGGGCGTCGCCGTCGATCGATGCGCTCGGCATCGATTATTACGCGCCGTTGTCGGACTGGCGCGACGACGCCAATGCGCTCGACCGTGTGCTCAGCGACAGTCCCTATCGTCGCGACTATCTCGCCGGCGGACTGAACAGCGGCGAAGCCTATGACTGGTTCTATGCCGACGATGCCGCGCGCGACACGCAAGGCCGCAGCGTTATTGCCGACAGCCTCGGCAAGCCCTGGGTCTTCCGGCAGAAAGATATCTGGAATTACTGGTCGCAAGCGCATTACGAGCGCGTCGGCGGCGTCGAACTCGGCGCGCCGACCGCCTGGGTGCCGCAAGGCAAGCCGATCTGGTTGACCGAGCTTGGCTGTCCGGCCGTCGATAAAGGCGCCAACCGGCCGAGCAGCTTCCCCGATCCGAAGTCGTCGGAATCGGGACTGCCGCCTTATTCGACCGGCAAGCGCGACGATCTGATCCAGCGGCGCTTTCTCGAAGCGGTGCTCGGTGCGTTCGATCCGGATTTCGGCGACGCCGCGCTCAATCCTGTTTCAACCGTCTATGGCGGCCGGATGATCGCGGCCGATGCCATGCATCTGTGGGCCTGGGATGCCCGGCCTTATCCGGTTTTCCCGGCCGCCAACGATGTCTGGGGCGATGGCGACAACTGGCAGACCGGGCATTGGCTGACCGGTCGGCTCGGGTCGGCACCGCTCGACGGGCTGGTGTCGACGTTGCTTGGCGATAGCGGTTTCAACGATGTCGATACCGATGAACTGGGCGAGGGGCCGGACGGTTACATTGTCGACCGGCCGATGACGCCGCGCGCCATGCTCGATCCGCTGGCGCTGACCTTCGGCTTCGACGCTGTCGAACAGGACGGTGTGTTGCGCTTCCGCCAGCGCGGCGGCGATCCGGTGGCGGAACTGGGCGAGGACGATCTGGTGCTGCCGGATCATGCTAACCCGGCGCGGCTGACGCGCGCGCAGGAAAGCGACCTGCCGCGCGAAGTGTCGATTGGTTATACCGAACTCGCGACCGACTATCAGCGCGCCACCGCGTCGTCGCGCCGGCTGGTCGGACGCTCGACCCGCGCGTCGCATGCCGATATCGCGATGGTCAGCGAGGCCGCGCAAGCGCAGCGCCGCGCCGAAATCTGGTTGCAGGATCTGTGGGCGGGACGTGAGGCGGCGGACTTCGCGCTGCCGCCCAGCCGGCTGGCGTTGATGCCGGGCGATCTCGTCGGCCTGACCGTCAACGGACGGCGGCGGCTGGTTGAAGTGCAGACGGTGTCCGACACCGAAAGCCGCGCGCTGACCGCGCGCTCGATCGACCCGGAAGTGTTCAAGCTTAGCCTGTCGCCGCCGCGTCGTGTGACGCCGGCGCTGCCGGCGGCGATCGGTCCGGCTCATGCCTTGGCGCTCGATCTGCCGGCCTTGACCGCCGATCTGCCGGTGCCGCTCGCCCGTATCGCGGTGTTCGCCGATCCGTGGCCGGGCGCGGTTGTCATTTATGGCTCGACCGATGGCGTCAGCTTCGCGCGCAATGCAACGGCGCTGGCTCCGGCCATCGTTGGCGAGACGCTTGACGATCTGCCGGCGGGGCCGACTGGCCGCTGGCATTCGCTCGGCTTTCGCGTGCAACTTTATGGCGGCGTGCTGTCGTCGCTGTCGGATGACGCCGTGCTGGCCGGCGGCAATGTCGCGGCTTTGCGGCAGGCGGACGGCCGCTGGGAGGTGATCCAGTTCGCCAGCGCCGAACTGGTTGGCAACGGTGTTTATAATGTGTCGCGACTGCTGCGCGGCCAATCCGGCAGCGAACAGGCGATGACGCCGGTGCTGGCGGCGGGCGCGCCCTTCGTGCTGCTCGATCCGCAGGTGGTGACGGTTGCCAGCGGCATTGCCGCCTTGGAACGCATGTTGCAACTGCGTGTCGCCGCCGCTGGCCGCGACATCGGCGATCCTGCGACGCTGGCGCTCGATGTGACGCCGCATGCCACCGCGCTCAAACCGCTGGCGCCCGTGCATATCAAAGCCAGGCGCGGCGACGCCGGGGTGACGATCTCATGGGTGCGCCGCACTCGTGTCGACGGCGATAGCTGGGAAGGCGAAGTGCCGCTCGGCGAAGACACGGAGCGCTACGAGGTCGACATCATGGCCGGCACGACCGTGCTGCGCACGCTCGGCGTCGCCACGCCCTCGGCGCTATACGCGGCGGCCGATGAACTCGCCGACTTCGGGTCGGCGCAAGCGAGCCTGAGCCTGCGCGTCGCGCAGGTCTCGGCCACGGTGGGCCGTGGCTTTGTCACGCCGGCGAGCGTCGTCGTCTGAGCCGCCGCCGGTTCCTTCTTCCCGACAACACTCCGCGAAAGGGTCGCCATGACCGACACCGCCAATCTGGGCTTGCCTTGCATCGAAGGCAATCAGGCGCAGAAGCACGTTACTCATAACGAAGCCCTGCGGCTTCTCGATACGCTGGTGCAACTGGCGGTGCTCGATCGCGATCTGACGGCGCCGCCGGCATCGCCCGCCGAAGGCGAAAGCTGGATCGTCAAGACCGGCGCGACCGGCGCATGGGCCGGGCATGTCGATGCCGTCGCATCCTGGCAGGACGGCGTCTGGCAGTTCAGCGTGCCGCGCGTCGGCTGGCTCGCTTACGTCGTCGACGAAAGCGCGTTGCTGGCGTGGGATGGCAGCGCCTGGGTCTCGGCGATTGTCGCGCTGACGCCGACCGCGCTGAACGACATGACCTTGCTGGGGGTCGGCACCACCGCCGACGCGACCAATCCGTTCAGCGCCAAGCTGAACAATGTTCTGCTGACGGCGCGGACTCTTGCCGAAAGCGGCGACGGCGATGTGCGCGCCAAGCTCAACAAGGAAGCCGCCGGCAATACGGCGTCGTTGCTGTTTCAGGACAACTATTCCGGCCGCGCCGAGATCGGCTTGACCGGCGATGACGACTTTCGTGTCAAGGTCTCGCCCGACGGTTCGACCTGGCGCGACGCCATCGTGATCGACCGCTCGACCGGGCAGGTGTCGTTTCCGCAGGGCGGCGCCAGCGCCGACCTCGAATTGACGCTGGCCGAATTGTCGCTCGGCGTCGCCGACGCGCTCAACACGGCGCAGTTTCTCGGCAGCAGCGGCAACCGTTTCGCCGACAGTTTCGATACGTTGACGTATGTCGACACCGGCGCGGCCAGCAATCTCGACAGCGCAACGGCCGGATTGCTCAAGCCGCTGGCGACGTCGGGCGCGTCGCCGTCTTATGCCAATGCCGGCGCCACCGGTAACCGGACCGCTACGATCGTCGTCACGGTGGCGGGCATCTCCGTCGATGGCGGCTTGGCGTCGAACATGGTCAATGGTTCGACCAGCCTCGATACCAGCGGCAGCTGGTACACCAATACGAGCGTGGCGGCGGCGGGCGCGACGATGCGCTTCGATTTCGGCGCCGGCGTGTCCAAGGTCATTACCGAAGCGAAGTGGTATCAGAATTCGGCATCGGTGTCGCACGGCATCTGGAAATGGCAGGGCTCGAACGACGCAAGTTCCTGGACCGATATCGGCGCGAGCTTCACGCTCGGCGGCGCGACCGTCCAGACGCAGACCGCGCTGTCCGCCAATGTGACCGGCTATCGCTATTACCAGTTGCTCGGTGTGAGCGGGACGTTCAGCAACGCCACGTTTAACGAGGAAATTGAATTCAAGATCGACAATTACGCGGTGCCGACCACCGGCAACCTGACGGTGGCCTCCAATGCGTTGACCGCCGCCGCCGCGCCGGCCTCGGCCAAACTGGTGGCGCGCGTCAAGGAAGTCGACACGATCGCGCTCAACAGCGATCTGATCTTTTCCGTCTCGCGCGACGGCGGCGCGACCTTCAGCGCCTTCACCATGAGCAAGAGATACACTGCCAGTTCGGTCGCGGTCTACGAGAGCAATGCGCTCGACCTGTCGGCTCAGCCGAGCGGCACAAGCATGAAATGGAAGGTCGTGAGCGCGAACAACAAGATGTTCGAGATCAACGACATCTATCTGTACTGGAGCTGACGATGGCGAAGGCGACCTATGACGAGGCGCTGCGGCGTCTGCTGCTGCATGAAGGTGGCTATACCGATCATCCGTCCGATCCGGGCGGGCCGACCAATTTCGGCATCACGATCCACGACTATCGCAAATACGCAAAGCCGAAGGCGACCGCCGCCGATGTCAAGGCGATGCGGCTCGACGAGGCCAAGGCGATCTATCGTGCCAAATATTGGGACGCGCAGCGCTGCGACGACCTACCGGCCGGCGTCGACGACGCGGTCTTCGACTATGGCGTCAATTCCGGTATCGGCCGGTCCGGCAAGGTGCTGCGGCGCTGTCTTGAACTGCCGGATAACGCCAGCGTTGTCAGCGAGGCGGTGATCGCGGCGGCGCGCCGGGCGGACGCGGGCCGGCTGATCAATGCGATCTGCGACGAACGGCTGCGCTTTCTCAAAAGCCTGCGCACCTGGCCGGTGTTCGGCAAAGGCTGGGGCCGGCGGGTCGCCGAAGTAAAGGCGTCTGCCTTGCAGCAGGCGGGGCGGTCACAGGCCACCCGGCTCGTCGCCGGACGCGATGGTGAGCGATCGGGCAAAGGCGTCGTGCCTGTCGCCAGGACGGCGCAACAAGGTTCGGCCGGCGCGATTGCAGCGACCGGCGCGGTCGCCGCACAGCAGGCGCATGCGGCGGGAATTGATGCCCTCGGTCTTGTCGTCATCCTGGCTGTGACGCTTGCCGCCGTTGTCGCGGCCTATGGCGTGTGGCAATGGCGGCAACGCCAACAGCAGGAGGCCGCGGCATGATCGAGACCATCGAAATTTTACTGGGTGTGTTCGGCGGCATGATCCTGTTGCCGGCCGGCGCCTGGTATTTCGTCACCTGGGTTCTTTACAGCAATAACGTCTAGGAGCCGCGCGATGTGGAACACGATCAAGGCCTGGTTCGAGAATTCGATGACCATTCTGTGGGCGCGCATTCAGGTGGTCGTCGGGGCGACGGCGGCGGCGGCCTTCGCGTTGCTGCAAAATCCGGATGTCACCAATGCGCTGCAGTCGGCGTTGCAGCCGAAATTCATCCCTTATTACGTCATTGCCATCGGGCTCGTCACCGAACTGGCGCGGCGGCGCACGGTGGGCCGTTGAGATGATCGCCGTTATCCTGAGCTGGCTTGGCAATCTGCTTGGCGGGCCGTTCGCCAAGGCCGCGGTCGACGCCTATCGCGCCAAGCTGACCTCGGAGAACACGTCCGAGAAGATCGCCGCCGATCTCGCCGCCAGGCAATTCGCGGTCGAGCAGCGCGAGCGCGAACTGGCCACGCAAGTTGTCATCGCCGAGCAGGGCCGTTGGTACACCGCCTTGCCACGACCGCTGTTTGCCTTCGCCTTCATCATCTATGTCTGGAAGGTCGTGGTCTGGGACAAGGTGCTGGGCCTCGGTGTAACCGATCCGCTCAGCGGCGATGTCGCGCGATGGGCGATGATCGTGCTGACCGCCTATTTCGGCGGCCGCAGCCTGGAGAAGGTGGCAAGGATCGTGGCGCGCAAATAATGACGCTTCGTTGTGAGATTGAGTGCGGTTCCGAATCAACTGTTTGGCCCAACCATGAAAGATTTACCTCGGAAATTGTTGGCGTCAGCGCCGGATTTACATGCCGCCATCAGGCGCGCAGCTCAGTCTTCTTGAGTCTGCCTATTATCAATAAACGACGTTGAACAAAGTTTTCTTAATAAGGACACCGCGGATTACGGAGATCCAGGTAGCATTCGTACGGACGTCATTCTCCGAAACGACGTCGGCGATATCATCGCAATCCATGACGTCAAGACCGGAGGTGCCGTTTTGACGTCGGCAAGGGTCCGGCAGCTTCGGATTCAAACCGGCGTCGGAATTGAAATCCCGATTATCGAATTGCAGGTTAACCGCGGCGCGACAATAAAAAGCCGACGTGTTCTGGGTAGGAACATCGGTGGCGTTATGGCCCTGCTTTGGAATCCAGTTCATCGAGGCAGTGTGCGTCGGGGGGTAGACGCATGAGCTGCCTTCGCTTCTCGATCTTGCCAAGAATGGCTTCTCTAAATTTGTCGGGTCGATCAAGAAGTGCCGCCAGTTCGGCGCAGTCGGCCTTCAGTTGGATTTCCCAATCATATCCGTGGGTGGTCCACGCTGCCATTCGGTCGAAGTATCGGCATGCTCCTGCGAAGTCGCCGGCGAGCCCGGAGGCCACGGCGGCATCGAAGATCGGCCAGCTATCGCGGGTGGCGTGTGATATGAGATGTCGGAGAATGTCTGAAAACGAATTAAATCGATCTCTAAGTTTTTGAACTTCAATCGCCGCGATGTTCGCCATTTCGACGACCAGCGGTGTGAATTGTCTGATATTTTCGAAGGGTGTGAAAAAGACCGGGCGATAGGTGATTTGGTAGCCGCGAGCGGGGTGCCAGAGCCATGCAACGTGCATATTGAGGTAGGTGCCCTTCGCCCAACCGCTTGGCTGAAATTCGACGCCAATGAGCCAATATCGCTTGTCCGAATACCAAACGCGCGACTGACCTTTGCGCACACATCCGATCGGCGCGAGCGCGGCTTTGGCCGCCGCCGCAATGATGCGTCCGTGCTCATTTGCTTTCGCCATGACTAAAAGCCCTGAGCTTTGTCTAGCCGAGTGCTATTGATAGCAATTTTTTTGCAGGCCGGTCCCTTGCATCTTCCGCGCCGCCGCACATTATGCGGAATTCCGCGGAGCACTTTCTCATGGACATCTTCGACGCCGTTGCCTCGCGCTATTCGTGCCGGGCGTTTTTGCCGACGCCGGTGCCGGAAAAAACCGTGCGCGATATCGTCGAACGCGCCGCGCGCGCGCCGTCGGCCGGCAACCTCCAGCCCTGGCGGATCTACGCGATTGCCGGCAAGCGGATCGAAGCGCTGAAGGCCCAGCTTCGGCCGCGCATGGCGACCGAATTGCCGAAAGGCGAGGGTACGGAATACCAGATTTACCCCAACCCGATGGGCGATCCTTATCGCGAACGCAGCTTCACCGTCGGCGAGTTGCTTTACCAGTCGATCGGCGTGCCGCGCGCCGACAAGCCGGCGCGCTATCGGCAATATGCCCGTAACTATGAATTCTTCGGCGCGCCGGTCGCCTTGTTCCTGGCGCGGGAGAAGGAGCATGGTGCGGCGCAGTGGGCCGACATCGGCGGCTATCTCCAGACCGTGGCGCTGCTGGCGCGCGGTCACGGTCTGCACACCTGTCCGCAGCAGGCCTGGGTCTCGTTCCACCGCACCGTGCGGGCTTTTCTCGATCTGCCCGACCACCTGATGATCTATTCCGGTCTGGCCCTCGGCTACGAGGACCCGGCCGCCGCCATCAACGGCTGGCGCTCCCCGCGCGCGGCCCTGGACGATTTCGCGTCTTTCGATGGCTTTGAGAGCTGAATTGGGGCCCGGATTTTCCCGTTCAGCCCGCGTTCACCGGCGCGCCGCTAAAGTCCCACCATGCCGGTCTCCCGTATCCTGCCGATTCTTCTGACCATTGCCGCCCTGGCGCTGCCCAGCATCGCCGGGGCGCAAGGTTTCATGGCCGTCGAGCCGGCGGCCGAAACCGCCCGACGCGCCTGTCTGGATAAAGCCCAGCAACGCGCCGCGGTCGCCAGCCACAAGGCGGTTCCGCTGGCGCAGGCGATCAGGGCCCTGCGTAGCCACGGTCATCGTGCCGAGGTGGTGCGGGCCGAGTTGTGCCGCCGTGGCGATGGGCTGGTCTATGTGCTGACGCTGCTGGCGCGCAGCGGCAAGGTCACCCGCGCCGAGGTCGATGCCGGCAACGGGATGCTGATCTCGGGTCGCTAGTTTCAAAATATTACCCCCGGTTGATCCGAAAAAGCCTTCGGGGCGTCCGGGACCCGGAAATCGACACCATTTTCGGTTATGGTCGTTTCAGCCGGCTCTGCGTCGGCGTGATGCCCCAAGAACCGGAGCCTGCCCCTTTGCGCCTTCTCGTTGTCGAGGATGACCCCGACCTCAACCGCCAGCTCACCACCGCTCTGACCGATGCCGGTTACGTCGTTGACCGCGCCTTTGACGGCGAGGAGGGCCATCACCTCGGCGATACCGAACCTTATGACGCGGTGATCCTCGACATCGGCCTGCCGAAAATGGACGGCATCTCGGTTCTCGAATCGTGGCGGCGCAACGGGCGGGTGATGCCGGTGCTGATGCTGACCGCGCGCGACCGCTGGAGCGACAAGGTGCAGGGCTTCGATGCCGGCGCCGATGATTATGTCGCCAAGCCGTTTCATCTTGAAGAGGTGCTGGCGCGCTTGCGCGCCTTGCTGCGCCGCGCCGTCGGTCACGCCAAAAGCGAATTCGAATGCGGTCCGGTGCGGCTCGATTCACGCACCGGCCGGGTGTCGGTCGATGGCAATCCGGTCAAGCTGACCAGCCATGAATACCGGCTGCTGGCTTATCTGATGCATCACAATGGCCGGGTGGTGTCGCGCACCGAGCTGGTCGAGCATCTCTATGACCAGGACTTCGACCGTGACTCCAATACCATCGAGGTCTTCGTCGGCCGTATCCGCAAGAAGCTCGGCGTCGACATTATCCAGACGGTGCGCGGCCTGGGCTATCTGCTGGCGGCGCCGGGCGCTTGAAAAAGATGCGCACCAATTCGCTGGGCCTGCGGCTGTTCGTTTCGGCGACCGCCTGGGCGGTGGTGATTCTGCTGATTACCGGCGTGGTGCTGTCGTCGCTTTATCGTCAGGCGGTCGAGCGCGCCTTTGATCGCCGGCTCGGCGTTTATCTGCGCACGCTGGTCGCCGATGTCGCGGCGCCGGATGAGGCCGGCGATAAATTCCCGACGGCGCTCGGCGAACCCTTGTTCGAACTGCCGTTGTCGGGATGGTATTGGCAGGTCACGCGGCTCGATCCCGGCAAGAGCGACGTCCGCGCCTCGCGTTCGCTGTGGGACGGTGGCTTGCCGCATTTGCAGGATCGCGGCATCGCCGCCGGCGCCGACGGGTCGCGCGAAGGCTATGTCGACGGCCCCGAAGATCAGAGGCTGCGGCTGGTCGAGCGCAATATCGATCTCGGCGACGAGGGTCATTACCTCGTCTCGGTCGCCGGCGATGCGGCGGAAATCACCGACGAGACCCGCTCGTTCGATCAGGCTTTGGCGATCACCTTTTCCATTCTGCTGGTGGTGTTGCTGCTCACCACGATGTTTCAGGTCCGCTTCGGTCTGGCGCCGCTCAAGCGTATCACCGACGGTCTGGCCGCCATTCGTTCGGGTTCGGCCGAACGGCTGAACGGCGAGTTCCCGGTCGAGATCGCGCCATTGGCACGCGAGACCAACGCCTTGATCGATGCCAACCGCGAGATCGTCGAGCGCGCCCGCACCCATGTCGGCAATCTGGCCCACGCGCTGAAGACGCCGCTGTCGGTGATCGTCAATGAAGCGGCGGCGCGCGGCAACGATCCGCTGGCGCTCAAGGTGCAGGAGCAGACCGCGATCATGCGCGATCAGGTCGCCCGCCATCTCGAGCGCGCCCGGCTGGCGGCGCGGACCGCCGTGGTCGGAACCGTGACCGATGTGACGCCGGTGGTCACCGCGCTGGCGCGCACCATGGAAAAGATCCACCGCGATCGTTCGATCGCCATCGAGGTGCGGGCCGCCGATCCGGTCCGGTTTCGCGGCGAGCGCGCCGACCTCGAGGAGATGATCGGCAATCTGGTCGATAACGCCTGCAAATGGGCTTCGTCGCGGGTCACCATCGAGGTGCTACGCGATCGGCCGGAACCGACGCGGGGTGCTTCGATGCTGCGCATCCTGGTGGACGATGACGGCCGCGGGCTGTCGCCCTCGGAACGCGAACAGGCCGCAATGCGCGGCCGGCGGCTCGACGAGACCAAGCCGGGCTCCGGGCTCGGCCTGTCGATCGTCGTTGAACTGGCCGGCCTTTACGGCGGCGACCTCAAGCTCGCCACCGCGCCTTTGGGTGGCCTGCGCGCCGAACTGCTGCTGCCGGCGGGATGAGGGGAAGCCGCGCGACGGTTTCCGCCGCCGGACTTTTGCCCCAATCCTCCCGTTTCGATAGGCTGTCGCCGCCGCCGCATGGGGCGGCGCCGCCTTTTGAGCCGTTGCCCCGGGGGGATTAGCTTGATGCCTGCCGCCAAATTCACCACCAAATTCTCCGCCAAGTTTTTTGCCGTTGCCGCGCTCGGTCTGACGCTGGTCAATTGCGCCGGCAGCCCGGATGGCTCCGGCCCGGGCCCGCGCGAAAACACCGGCACGCTGCTCGGCGCCGGAACCGGCGCCTTGCTGGGGGCTGCGGTCGCCGGCGGCGGCACCGGCAACCGGCTCGCCGGCGCCGCGATCGGCGGTCTGCTCGGGGGTGTGATCGGTAACCGGATCGGAGCCTCGCTGGACGACGAGGACCGCCGCCGCGCCTATGCCGCTCAGATGGACGCGCTGGAAACCGGCCGCTCGGGCGCGCCGGTCTCGTGGAGAAACCCCGATTCCGGTCGTTATGGTACAGTCGTACCGGGGCCGGCCTATGAAGAACGTGGCCACAATTGCCGCTCCTTCACCCATACCATCTACATCGACGGTCGGCCGCAGACCGCCCGCGGCACTGCCTGCCGCAACCCGGACGGCACCTGGACGCCCCTCAGCTAGGGTTTTCACGCCGGATGGCCGTTATTTGCGGCCAAAAAAGGCGGTTGCGCGGGCTGTGACGGCCCGCCGCCGCGACATGCTTAATGCGATCTTAACGGTGCTCGCGGTATCAGACTGTCTGGGGATTCAGGCAGGATCGAATCGGCGATGGCGGACGCCGCCACAATTCAACGGCTTCGAGCCTATTTGCGCGACCTGTCGCCGCGCGCGCGCGCGCTTTTGGTCGGCGAGATGGAAAGCCGTCTGGCCGCGGGCGGCGATCTGGCGGGCGCCGAACTGGTTCTGGACGAATTGCGGCTTCTGGCGCGCGAGCACGAAGTCGCCGCGCCGCGCGTCGATCACAGCGCCCGGCTGTTTTTCAAGCCGCTCGAACCGTTTTTGATCGACGGTCCGGGTCTGCATCGGCATCCGGGCCGGATCGCGCGCGGTTCGCTCGACAGCCTGTGGGCCTGGATTCAGCGCGACATTCTTCCCGACGACGCCAAGACGCTGGACGACAATGTCCAGGCGGCGCTGCGGACCGGCGATACCGCGCAGGCGGAGTATTATGTCCGTGGCTTTCAGGACCGCGTCTCGTCGGCCCTGTCCGATTGGCTGCGGCAATCGGAAACCGACGCCCGGTTGCGGCGGCAGATGCTGGCGCAGGTCGGCACACAATATCCGGTTCAGGATGCCGCCGCGCTCCATTGCGTGCTGAGGTCGCGCGACGGTCTCGACTCGCTGGCGGCGCGGTTGCCGCCGGAAATGCCCAATCTGGTCAGCGACCAGCTCGACGATTGCAAGACGATGATCGAACGGGCCTGCGTGCGCGACAGCGACCTTTATCCGTTTTCGCTTCTGACGGTGATGAACCGGCTGGTGGCGCCGTGGCAGTTGATCCGCCTCGGAGTCAAAGCCGCGGGCAGCGATACCGCCGCGCGCGTCGCGGAAACGCCGTTTGGTGTGTCGGTGACGATCGTGTTGTCCGAACTCGAACGCAAGGTCGAGCGGTTGCGTGACGATCTGCGGCAGGGCCGCGGCGCGACCACCAGCGCCTCGCTGAAGGCGATCCACGATTCCTCGCGCGGTTTGCGCACCGAACTCGATCTGCCGGTCAATAGCAGTTGGGGCCGGTCGTTGTCGGCGTTGCGCGGCCAGACCGCCGACATGCTGCGGCTGGAAATCGAGTCGATGCCGGGCCGGGTCCGTCGTCTGCTGCGGCCGCGACCGAATGCCGATATCGGTCCATATAGCGCGCTCGATCCGACCGAGGTCGACGAAACCGACGCGCTGGTCGCCTTCGTCGGCAACTGCCGCAACTTCGCCAATGAATTGGCGATCAACGAGATGACGCAGCGGACCTGCGGCGAGTTGCAGCATTATCTCGACAGCGGCACGCAGGGTCTGCTCGATGCCTTGCGGCAATCCGGACCGGGGGAGCGCGGTTTCCGCCTGTCGCAGCTCGACGCCGCCGTGCGGCTATGCGCCACCGTGTTCGGTCAGGACTATGCCACCCAGCTCGGCAAGGCGGTCGAAGTGGCAACCGCTGCGTCGGTGGCGGCCGAACGCAAAGTCCAGCCAAAATCGGCCTGATCCGGGTTCGGCCCGCGATTGCGGGATTTCCACGCTATCCGGCGCGATCGATTCATTTGATCTTGCTCATTGCCGCCATCATTGCGGTTGATGTATCCCCTACCGGGCTGTGGTCCCTGCGGCCGGTAATGTGGATAGATGGGCGCCATGACGCTTTGGTTCGCGGTTGTGTTCGGATTGATGACGGCGGCGGCGATTTTCGCCGTTTTATGGCCGCTCGGTCGGCGCGAAGCGGGCCCCGACGGTACCGACCTGGCGGTCTATCGCGATCAACTGGATGAAATCGGCCGCGATCAGGCTGCCGGCCTGATCGGTGAGGTCGAGGCGGAAGCGGCTCGCGTCGAAGTGTCCCGCCGTTTGATTGCTGCCGCCGATGCCGCGGATGCGGCCACCAAGTCCGCCGCACAGCCCGCATCGTCGTCGGCCAAAGCGGTGTTATGGCGCCGGCGCCTGACCGCCCTGGCGGGTTTGATTCTGGTGCCGGCCGGCGCGACCTTGCTCTATTCGGTCCTGGGTTCGCCGCAGATGCCGGGCGAGCCGCTGGCCGCGCGCTTGCAGGCGGTGCATCAGGATCGTTCGATCCAGAGCCTGATCGCCCAGGTCGAGAAGCACCTCGAACTTAATCCCAATGACGCGCGCGGCTACGAAGTTGTCGCGCCGGTCTATCTGCGCATGGGGCGCTTTGACGACGCGGTGCGCGCCCGCCGCAAGCTGTTGCAGATTGCCGGAGAGAGCGCCGATCGTCAGGCCGATCTCGGCGAGGCTTTGGCCGCGGCCAATAACGGCATTGTCACGGTCGAAGCCAAGACCGCGTTTGAGCGCGCCTTGACCCTCGACCCGAAAGATCTCAAGGCCCGGTTCTTTATCGGCATGGCCGCCGAGCAGGACGGCGACCGTCATAAAGCGGCGGCGATCTGGACCGCGATGCTCAAGGACGCGCCGGCCGGTGCGTCATGGGTGCCGATGGTCAGCGCGGCGCTGACCCGCGTCGGTGGCACGCCGCCGGCGATTGCGTCGGCGCCTTCGGCTGGCATGCCCGGTCCTTCCGCCGCCGATGTCGCGGCGGCCAATGGCATGAGCGAACAGGATCGTGGCGCGATGATCCGCGGCATGGTCGCGCAACTGGCCGACAAGTTGAAACAGGACGGCTCGGATGTGGCCGGATGGCTGCGGCTGGTGCGGTCCTATCGCGTGCTCGGCGAGCCCGACAAAGCGGAGGCGGCGATCGCCGATGCGAAAAAGGCATTGGCGAGCGATCCCGATAAATTGCGTCAATTGGCCGAGGGCACTGGCGCGCCGGCAACCGCCGCGCCGCCGGCCGCGCCAGCGCCGGTAGCTGCGGCACCTGTCGCGCCGCAGCCCGGACCGAGCGCCGCCGATGTCGCGGCCGCTAACGGCATGAGCGAGCAGGATCGCAGTGCGATGATCCATGCCATGGTGGCGCGGCTGGCCGACAAGCTGAAGGCCGATGGCAGCGATCTGGCCGGTTGGCAGCGTCTGTTGCGCGCCTATATGGTGCTGGGCGAGCCGGACAAGGCCCGAACCGCTGCCGGCGACGCGAAAAAGGCGCTGGCCAGCGATCCCGAAAAACTGCGTCAGATCGACGACACCATCAAGAGCATGGGGCTGGAAGGTTGACACGCAAGCAACGACGACTGGTTTTGATCGGCGGCAGCCTCGGTGTGCTGGCAATCGCGGCGGCCCTGGTCCTGAGCGCGCTCAAGGACTCGATCGTGTTCTTCAATTCGCCGACCGATGTCGTGCAGAAGCATTTGCCGCCCGGCACCCGCATGCGGATCGGCGGTCTGGTCAAGACCGGCAGCCTGAAGCGCGGCGATGACCTGAAGGTGCGCTTCGAGGTCACCGATGGCTCGCATGACGTCGCGGTGCGCTATCAAGGCATCGTGCCTGACCTGTTCCGCGAGGGGCAGGGCGTGGTGGCGGAAGGCAAGCTCGAGCCGGACGGGTCGTTCGACGCCGACACCGTGCTCGCCAAGCACGACGAGCGCTACATGCCGAAGGAAGTGGTCGAGGCGCTCAAGAAGAACGGCCGCTGGAAAGAGGGCGCTGAAGGCGCCAATTCGGGCGTGATGAAGACCATCGCGGCCGGCGCATCACCGATTGCCGGAGGCAAATCGCCATGATCCCCGAACTTGGACATTACGGGCTGGTGCTGGCGCTGGCGCTCGGTCTGATTCAGGCGGTGGTGCCGATGATCGGCGCCGCCAAGCGCGACGCCAGCCTGATGCGGCTGGCGACCTCGACGGCGATCATGCAGTTCGTGTTTGTCGCGCTGTCATTCGCCGCGTTGACCGAATGTTACGTGACGTCGGATTTCTCGGTGGCGACCGTCTTCGAGAATTCGCATTCGATGATGCCGCTGCTTTATAAATTCACCAGCGTCTGGGGCAATCACGAAGGCTCGATGCTGCTGTGGGTATTGATCCTGTCGCTGTTCGGCGCTTCGGTGGCCGCTTTCGGCGGCAATCTGCCGGCGAGCCTGAAGGCCAATGTGCTGGCGGTGCAGTCGTGGATCGCCTGTTCGTTCTATTTCTTTATCCTGCTGACGTCCAATCCGTTTCTGCGGCTGGCGCGTGCGCCGTTCGAGGGCCGCGATCTCAACCCGATCTTGCAGGACATCGGCCTGGCGGTGCATCCGCCCTTGCTCTATCTCGGCTATGTCGGCTTCTCGATCGCCTTCTCCTTTGCCATTGCCGCGCTGATCGAAGGCCGGATCGACGCTGCCTGGGCGCGCTGGGTGCGGCCGTGGACTTTGGCCGCGTGGATGTTTCTCACCGTCGGCATCGCGATGGGTTCGTACTGGGCCTATTACGAACTCGGCTGGGGCGGCTTCTGGTTCTGGGACCCGGTCGAAAACGCCTCGCTGATGCCGTGGCTGGCCGGCACCGCGTTGCTGCATTCGGCGGTGGTGATGGAAAAGCGCAATGCGCTGAAGATCTGGACCATCCTGCTCGCCATCCTGACCTTCTCGCTGTCGCTGGTCGGTACATTCCTGGTGCGCTCGGGCGTGCTGACCTCGGTGCACACTTTCGCCAGCGATCCGCGACGCGGCATCTTCATTCTCGGCATTCTGGTGATGTTCATCGGCGGCGGCCTGACCTTGTTCGCCTGGCGCGCCTCGATGCTCAAGCAGGGCGGCTTGTTCGCGCCGGTGTCGCGTGAAGGCTCGCTGGTGTTCAATAACCTGTTTCTGACCACAGCTTGCCTGACCGTCTTTGTCGGCACGCTTTATCCGCTGGCGCTGGAAGCCTTGACCGGCGAGAAGATTTCCGTCGGCGCGCCGTTCTTCAACCTGACCTTCGCGCCGCTGTTCATTCCGCTGTTGTTCGCGATGCCGTTCGGTCCGATGCTGGCCTGGAAACGCGGCGATCTGCTCGGTGTATCGCAACGCCTCTTCGCGGCCTTCGGCATTGGCCTCGTCGCGGTCGCGCTGACGTTTGCGGTGATGGGTGGTGGTTCGCTGCTGGCGCCGTTCGGTATCGGTCTGGCCTTCTACGTGGTGGCCGGCGCGTTGACCGATCTGGTCGAGCGCACTGGCCTGTTCCGGATGCCGATGAAGACCGTGAGCGCGCGCGCCGGCGGCTTGCCGCGTTCGGTCTGGGGCACGGCCTTCGCGCATCTCGGCCTGGCGTTGACCTTGCTCGGCATCGTTTCGGCGAGCACTTGGGGCTCGGAGCGTATCGTCTCGGTCAAGCCGAAGCAGACAATATCGCTGGCCGGTTACGATCTGACCTTCGACGGCATGAGACAGCAGGCCGGATCGAATTATCGGGCCACGGCGGCGAAGTTCACGGTGCGCGCCGGCGGTCAGGTCATTGGCGAGATGGAGCCGTCGAAGCGCAATTTCACCTCGCGCGCCAGCATGACCAATGAGGCCGCTTTGATGTATCTCGGTGTCAGCCAGCTTTATATGTCGCTTGGCGATATCAACGACGATGGCTCGATTGCGGTCCGGGTTTATTTCAAGCCGCTGGTGCTGCTGATCTGGCTCGGCGCCATCGTGATGGCTTTCGGTGGCGGTCTGTCGTTGTCCGACCGGCGTCTGCGGGTCGGCGCGCCGAAGCCGGCGGCCAAGCCGTCGAAAGCCGCTTTACAGCCGGCGGAGTAGGGCGATGCGGCGTTGGCTTCTGCTGGTTTCATTTGCGGTTGCGTTGGTGGCCGGTCTGTCGGGCCCATCCGCCCGCGCGGTAACGCCCGATGAGATGCTGAAGGACCCGGCGCTGGAAGCGCGTGCGCGTGTGCTGTCGCAGGAACTGCGCTGCATGGTCTGTCAGAACCAGTCGATCGACGATTCGGAAGCACCGCTGGCCAAGGACTTGCGCATCCTGGTGCGCGAACGTCTGACCAAGGGCGACACCGACAAGCAGGTGCTTGATTTTCTGGTGGCGCGCTACGGCGCTTTCGTCCTGCTGAAACCGCCGTTCGAAACCGAGACCCTGCTGTTGTGGGGCGTGACGCCGGTGGTGCTGTTGATCGGCATCGCTGCGCTGGTTGTCATGGCGCGACGGCGCAAGGTGGTGGCGCTGGAGACCGTCGCGCTGAGCGCCGATGAACAGGCCCGGATCGGCAAATTGCTCGATTGACGGATTGATGCCTGCCGATCCGGACAGATATTTTCAAGTCATTGAATGATCGTTTGAATTTCTGACGCTGCGGTTTTCCACCAGGTTACCGAAGTTTAATCCCCCCGACAGAACGCTGTAAGGCTCATTCCTCCATCTTGATCTTCGACAACGGCGACGCTTTTTCCGCCCCCTCGAATTGAGAATGGAGATTTCCGATGAACCAGAGCGCCCCCCACGCTCCGCAAACTCCCCCGACACCCCCCACTCCGACCAAGCGGCGCGGCCTCTCGGCGCGCCGCGCCATTCTGCTTGCCACCACGGTTGCCGGTCTTGGGCTCGCCGCGCTCGTCGTTGCGCCCGGCCTGAACTGGCAGTCCGGCTATCCGAGCGCCCAGGCGCAGAACCTGACCGAACAGGCCAAGAAGCTGCCGGCGCCGATCGGCTTTGCCGACATCGTCGCCAAGGTCAAACCGGCCGTCATGTCGGTCCGCGTCAAGGTCGACGGCGGTCCGCAGACCACCGGCCTTGCCGGCGGTGACTTGGACAACGTTCCCCCCGGCTTGCGCGAGTTCTTCCGCCGCTTCGGCATGCCGGACGGTCAGGACGATGGCATGCCGCAGCGCTCGCCGCGCGGCCATGGCCATAACGTCATCATGGGCCAGGGCTCGGGCTTCTTCATCTCGGCCGACGGTTATGCCGTGACCAACAACCATGTGGTCGAGAAGGCCGAGAGCGTTGAAGTCACCACCGACGACGGCAAGGTCCACAAGGCCAAGGTGATCGGCACCGATCCGCGCACCGATCTGGCGCTGATCAAGGTCGACGGCAACGACTTCCCCTACGTCAAGCTCGCCGATGCCCCGCCGCGTATCGGCGACTGGGTGATCGCGGTCGGCAATCCGTTCGGCCTTGGCGGCACCGTCACCGCTGGTATCGTTTCGGCGCGCGGCCGTGACATTGGCGCCAGCGCTTACGACGACTTCATCCAGATCGACGCGCCGGTGAACAAGGGCAATTCCGGCGGCCCGACCTTCGACACCGAAGGCAACGTCATCGGCGTCAACACCGCGATCTATTCGCCCTCGGGCGGTTCGGTCGGTATCGCCTTCGATATTCCGGCCAGCACCGTCAAGAGCGTGATCGCGCAGCTCAAGGATCACGGTTCGGTCACGCGCGGCTGGATCGGCGTTCAGATCCAGCCGGTGACTCAGGACATCGCCGACAGCCTGGGGCTGAAGAAGGCGCAAGGCGCGCTGGTCGCCCAGCCGCAGGATGGCAGCCCGGCGAAGAAGGCCGGTATCGAAGCCGGTGACGTCATCACCGCCGTCAATGGCAACGAGGTCAAGGACGCTCGCGATCTCGCCAAGAAGATCGGCGCGCTGGCGCCGAAGTCGACGGTGAAGCTGGCGGTTCTGCACAAGGGCACCGAGAAGACGATCTCGCTGACGCTCGGTGAAATGCCGAAGACGCAGGAAGCCAAGGCCTCGACGAATGACGACGACGGCAACGGCGTCGACTTCAGCAAGCTCGGTCTGACGCTCGCGCCGGCCGCTCGTGTCGCCGGCGCCGGTTCGGAAGGCGTCGTCGTGACCGGGGTCGACTCCTCGGGCAGCGCCGCCGAACGCGGCTTCGCCACTGGCGATGTGATCCTGGAAGTCGCCGGCAAGTCGGTGTCGACGCCGAGCGACGTCCGCAAGGCGATCGCCGGGGTCAAGAAGGAAGGCAAGCGCACCGTGCTGCTGCGGGTGAAGAAGGGTGACAACACCCGCTTCGTCGCCCTGCCGGTCGCCAATGGCTAATGGCTGACCGTGACGCCCACCGCCGAACCGCGACAGCGCGGTTCGGGTTCGGGCCTGGGCGTCACGGACTAAGGGTTTGGGGATGTACCGCCGGCAACCGTCGCCCCCGCTGTCGGTGCAACCTCAACGGGACGGGCCTCGTGCCCGTCCCGGCATCTAACGCCGGCGATACCGGGCAGTGCTGCCAAGCTTTTCCTGCCCGGTACCGTCGGCGAACCGAACTTCATCCTGGCAACCGTCGCCCCCGCCGGGGTGGAGTCGTGGAGGGGGTGGCGGGTTCCCCGCCACCCCCTCGCGTACGACGCCGGAACACGTCACCGGACAATATGTTGGACGCGGCGCCGGCTTGAAGCTGGCCGGTCCTGGGCGCAGCGGCCGATATGTGTCGGCAATGGAATCAGACGATCAGAGGGGTGGCAAAACAGGAGAAAAGCGGGAGATTGGCGGCTGGCCTCGTCAGCGCCGCCGAATCGTCCGGAAATGGTGTACCGATGCCGACTTATGCTGATAATTATGAGCCACGCACGATCGGCCGGGCCGACGCGCAACCGGATCGGGTCACCATGCGCCTTCTGATTATCGAGGATGACCGCGACGCCGCCGATTATCTGGTCAAGGCGTTCCGCGAGGTCGGTCACATCGCCGATGCCGCCACCGATGGCGAGGATGGTCTGGCGATGGCGCTCGATGGCCAATATGACGTGCTGATCGTCGACCGGATGCTGCCCAAGCTCGATGGCCTTTCGGTTATCGTGACGCTGCGCGACAAGGGCATCGAAACCCCGGCGCTGATCCTGTCGGCGCTTGGCCAGGTCGATGACCGGGTGAAGGGCCTGCGCGCCGGCGGCGACGATTACCTGCCCAAGCCTTATTCCTTTTCGGAGCTGCTGGCCCGGGTCGAGGTGCTGGCGCGCCGTCGTGGCGGCCGTAACGAGGAAACCGAATTGCGGGTCGGCGATCTGCAACTCGACCGGCTGTCGCATGTGGTGCGGCGCGGCGAGGAGGAGATCACCTTGCAGCCGCGCGAATTCCGCCTGCTCGAATATCTGATGAAGCACGCCGGGCAGGTCGTCACCCGGACCATGCTGCTGGAAAATGTGTGGGATTACCATTTCGATCCGCAAACCAACGTCATCGACGTCCACATCTCGCGCTTGCGTTCGAAAATCGATAAAGGTTTCTCCCAGCCGCTTCTGCACACCATTCGCGGCGCGGGGTACATGATACGTGACGGCGCTCGGTAAACTCTTTCGCACCACCACGTTCAAGCTGACGCTGGTCTATCTGACGGTGTTTGCGCTGTTCGCGGCGTTTCTGCTCGGCTATTTCGCGCTCAATACCCGACGCCTGATCACCGAACAGATCACCGATACGGTGAACGCCGAAGTCACCGGCCTGTCCGAACAATACCGGCAGGGCGGCATCCGGCGTCTTGTCCTGGCGGTCGATGCGCGCGCCCGCCGCCCGGGCTCCAGCCTTTATCTGGTCACCACCTTCAACGGCGATTCCCTGGCCGGCAACGTCACGTCGCTGCCGCCCGGTATTCTCGAAAGCACCGGCTGGGAAGAGACCGAGTATCGCCGGCTCGACGAGGCTGAAGGGTCCGGCAAGCATCCCGAACATAACGCGCTGGTGCGGGTGTTCCAGTTGCCCGGCGGCTTTCGCATGCTGGTCGGCCGCGATCTCGACGAACGAGAACGGCTCTACCGCATCGTGCTGGCGGCCGGGCGTTGGTCGGTGGCGATCGTTCTCGTGCTCGGCCTGGCCGGCGGTCTGTTCGTGACCCGCCGCGTGTTGCGCCGCGTCGACGCCATGACCGAAACCAGCCGCAGCATCATGGCCGGCGATCTCGGCGAAAGGCTGCCGGTCGATGGCACCGGCGACGAACTCGATCGTCTGGCGGAAAACCTCAATCTGATGCTCGAGCGGATCGAGGCGTTGATGCATGGCCTCAAGGAAGTGTCCGACAACATCGCCCACGATCTCAAGACGCCGCTGACCCGGTTGCGCAACCGCAGCGAGGAGGCTTTGCGCAGCGCCAAGAGCGAGACCGAATATCGCAGCGCGCTCGAAGCCACCATCGACGAATCCGACGGACTGATCCGGACCTTCAATGCGCTTCTGATGATCGCGCGCGCGGAGTCCGGCCAGGCGCGCGATGACATGGTCGAATTCGACGCGGCCGAGATTGTCCGCGATATCGGCGAACTCTACGAACCGGTTGCCGAAGAAAAAGGTATCCAGCTGAAGGTGGAGGCGGAGGAGCCTGCGCCGGTCACCGGCAACCGGGAACTCGTCAGTCAGGCATTGGCCAATTTGATCGACAACGCTATCAAATATGCCGAGCCGGTGCGCACCGAGGCCGATGCGCCGTCGTCGGCCGAGATTGTGGTGCGCGCGCAAAACGACGGCGATCGCGTGCTGCTGTCGGTCGCCGATAACGGGCCGGGCATTCCGGAAGCCGATCGTAGCCGGGTGCTGGAACGTTTCGTGCGACTTGAGCAGAGCCGGTCCTTGCCCGGTTCCGGCCTGGGCCTGAGCCTGGCTTCGGCGGTGGCGCGTCTGCATGGCGGCGAATTGACGCTTGCCGATAACGCGCCGGGGCTCAAGAGCGTCATTGCTTTACCCCGCGGAGGCCCGGTACAGATGGCCGGATGAGGCCGCCTGATCCGCACGCCAATGCCGGAAGTGCATCCGATCATACCGGTGCCACTGAAGGCCGGTTCGCCGCCGGAACGTTAGCCGAGCGTATCATCACCGCGCCGCGTTTGAACGAGCCGGCGACGGCGGCGGCCAATGTGGCCGCCTGGCAGGCCGAACTTGACGAGCCTGTCGCTGCCCGGATCGCGGCGCTGTTCATCGCCCATCCTGTCATAGCGGCTTTGTTGCAAAGCCTGTCCGAAAGCTCGCCGTTCCTGTGGGACCTGGCGAGCCGCGATGGCGCGCGTCTGTATGCCATGCTGAACGCGCCGCCGGAGCGTTATCTTGACGATCTGCTGGCGGCGGGCAGCAAAGCGGTTGCCGCGACCGATGAGATCGACGAGGCGATGCGGATCCTGCGTCGCATGAAAGCGGAAGCCGCGCTGTTGATCGCGCTCGCCGATATCGGTGGGGTCTGGCCGGTGATGCGGACGACCCAGGCGCTCACTGAACTTGCCGATCGCGCGGTTGATGTGGCCGTGCGTTTTGCTTTGAGCGAGGCGGCGCGCGCCGGCCGTATCGTGCCGATGGAGGCCACCGAGCCGCAGCGCGGCTCCGCCTATATCGTGCTGGCGATGGGGAAGATGGGCGCCTTCGAGCTCAATTATTCCAGCGACATCGATCTGATCGTTTTCTTCGATCCGCAATCGCCGGTATTGGCCGAAGGCGCGGAAGCCGCGCCGACTTTCGTGCGTATCACCCAGCGCGTCGTCAAGCTCCTGAACGAACACACCGGCGACGGTTACGTCTTCCGGACCGACTTGCGGCTGCGGCCGGATCCGGCCTCGACCGGCATCGCGATCTCGACGTCTGCGGCGCTCCATTATTATGAAAGCGCCGGGCAGAACTGGGAACGGGCGATGCTGATCAAAGGGCGTCCCTGTGCCGGTGACATTGCCGCCGGCGAGGCGATCCTGGCCGAACTGGCGCCCTTCGTCTGGCGCAAGTATCTCGACTTCAACGCCGTCGCCGATGTGCAGGCGATGAAGCGGCAGATCGAGGCTTTTCGCGGTCATGGTGTCATCGCGGTCGAAGGCCACAATATCAAGCTCGGCCGCGGCGGCATTCGCGAGATCGAATTTTTCGCCCAGACCCAGCAATTGATCGCCGGCGGACGCAACCCGCATTTGCGCGACCGCGATACTCTCACGACGCTCGACAAACTTTGCGTCGACCGCTGGATCGGGACCGAGGCGCGCGACGACATGACGGCGGCCTATTGCTTTTTGCGCACCGTCGAGCACCGCTTGCAGATGGTCCATGACGAGCAGACCCAGAGTCTGCCGGGGACGCGCGAGGAACTGGAACGTTTCGCCCGCTTCATGGGCTTTGCCGATCGCGATGCCTTCGCCGCCGTTCTGGTCGGTCATCTCGAGAAGGTCCAGGGCCACTATGCCAGACTGTTCGAGCAGGCGCCTGAAGTCGAAGGCCCGGCGCTGAATTTCCCGCTTGAGGCCGACGACGCCAAGACCCTCGATGCGTTGGCCGCGCTGGGCTTCAAGTCGCCGCTGGAAGCCTCCAGCATCGTGCGGCACTGGCTCAAGGGCGAGCATCGTTCCCTCTCCGGCGAGGCGGCGCGCGGTCATTTAACGGCGCTGTTGCCGGTGCTGCTCGATCATATCGGCCGCACCGATCATCCGAATGCGACTCTGGTTCTGTTCGATCACTTCCTTGCCAATCTGCACGGCGCGGCCCGGTTGCTGTCGCTGTTGCGGCAGCGTCCAGACCTGATTGCCTTGATTGCGCTGGTGCTCGGCACCGCGCCCCGGCTTGCCGATATTCTGGCGCGTTATCCGCAGGTGATGGACGCGCTGGTCGACCCGAGTTTTTTCGGCGCGCTGCCGGACGACGCCGAATTGCAGCGTCGGCTCGATGGCGCGCTGGCACAGGCGCGCTACGATGAGGACTTGCTTGAACGCATCCGGATGTTCGGGCTGGAATACATGTTCCTGATCGGCGTGCGCATTCTCACTGGAACGCTGACGGCGCGGCTGGCCGGCGAGGCTTTCGCGCGGCTCGCCGATGCCGTGATCCGGGCGGTGCATCGCGCGGTGGCGGATAATTTCGCGCTGACTCATGGCGTCATGCGGGATGGCGAGACCGCCGTCATCGCGATGGGCAAGCTCGGCGGCCGCGAGATGACGGCGACCTCGGATCTCGACCTGATCCTCGCCTATGACTTTGACGCGGAGCAGCCGGAATCGAGCGGGCCGCGCAGGCTCTATGGCGGGCATTATTTCGCGCGGCTGACCCAGCGCCTGATCAATGCTCTGACCGCGCAAACCAATTACGGCGCGCTTTATGACGTCGATATGCGGCTGCGGCCATCCGGTCAGGCCGGACCTTTGGCGACCCAGCTCGGCAGCTTCACGCAATATCAGGAGAACGAGGCCTGGACCTGGGAGCACATGGCCTTGACCCGTGCACGAGTGGTGTCGGCCTCATCCGAATTCGGCGCGCGGGTGACCGGCGTCATCCAGGCAATCCTGCGTCAGCCACGCGACGCGGCGCAGATCGCCGGCGACGTCGTCGAAATGCGTGCCGCGATTGCCAGGGAGAAGGGCGAAAGCCAGCCGTGGGATTTGAAATATGTCGCCGGCGGTCTGGTCGACCTCGAATTCATCGCGCAATATCTGCAACTGGTGCACGGCCATGCCATGCCGGAGATCCTCGATACCTCGACCGCGCGGGTGCTCGACAAGGCGCGGCAGTTGAAACTGGTTTCGGTCGAGGACGTCGAAGTGCTGCGGCCGGCCGCGCAGCTTTATCATGACCTGACGCAAATCCTGCGGCTGTGTCTGGCCGGTTCGTTCGATGCGAAGACAGCGGATGCCGGCCTGCTGCGGCTACTGGCGCGCGCCGCGGACGTGCCGGATTTCGCCACGCTCAACGCGACGCTGGTCGAGACGCAAAGCCGGGTGCGGGCGAGTTTCGTGCGGATATTGGGCAAGGCGCCGTAGCGCGGTCGTTGGCGGTCAGGCCGCTTCTTCCTTGATCGCCGGACTTTGCGGATTCAGCGGCAACCGCACCGACACCAGCGTGCCTCTGCCGAGCGCGGAACGGATGTGCATGCTGCCGCCATGCAACTCGACCAGCGACTTGGCGATGGCGAGGCCGAGGCCCGAGCCCTGATGGCTCTTGGCGAACTGGCTTTCCACCTGTTCGAAGGGGCGGCCGAGCTTGGTCAGCGCCGCCTTGGCGATGCCGATGCCGGTATCGGCGATGGTCAGCACGACGCAATTCTTCGCCGTGCGGCCACGTACGCTGACGCGACCGCCGGCCGGTGTGAATTTGACCGCGTTCGACAGCAGATTGAGCGCGATCTGCTTGAGCGCGCGGCGGTCGGCGCGCATGTGCAGGTCGGGCGAAATCCGGGCGTTGAGCGTGAGCTTCTTGTCGTTGGCGCGGCCCGAGACCACGCGCATTGACTCGGCCAGTAAGGTGTCGAGCGCCAGATCCTCAAACTCCAGCCGGATGCGGCCGGCTTCGATTTTCGACATGTCGAGAATGTCGTTGATGACGTCGAGCAGATATTGTCCGCTGCCGTGAATGTCGCTGCAATATTCCTGATACTTTTCCGCGCCGAGCGGGCCGAACATGCCGCTCTCCATGATTTCGGAAAAGCCGATGATGGCGTTGAGCGGGGTGCGCAACTCGTGGCTCATATTGGCGAGGAATTTCGACTTGGCCTGGTTGGCTTCCTCGGCGCGGGTCTTCTCGGCGGCGTATTTCTCGGCAAGTTCGGCGCTGCGCTGTTGCGAGGAGCGCAGGTCGGAGACGGTGGCCATCAGCCGCTTTTCGCTATCGACCAGCTTCTCTTCGTGGGTCTTGAGCGCGGTGATGTCGGTGCCGACGGAAACGTATCCGCCGTCCTTGGTGCGGCGTTCGCTGATATGCAGCCAGCGCCCGTCCTCGAGCTGGACTTCGAAAGTTTGCGCGCCGGGTAGCGTCGGGCCGCCGGTGGTGACCTTGTTATGGACCAGAGGCTTGGAGCCGGCCGCGACCACCGATTCATAGGAGGCGCCGACCATCAGTGCGTCGTCGGGCAGATTATGCAGGGTCTGGAAGTTCGAGTTGCAGAGGACCAGCCGGTTGTCGGCGTCCCACAATACGAAAGCTTCGGGAATGGTCTCGATGGCGTCACGCAATCTGATATCGGCGGCGACGGTCTTCTCGACCAGGCTCTTCTGTTCCGTGACGTCGACCGCGATACCGATCAGGTGCAGTCCGGGATCGCCGGCCTGGCGCACCAGTTCGCAGCGGGCCCGCAGCCAGACCCAATGGCCGTTGGCGTGGCGCATCCGGAAGGCGTGGTCGATGGCAGTGGTGCGAGCCTCGGCCAGATCGGTCGCCAGTTCGTAAAGCTGGACGTCATCGGGATGAACCAAAGCGCTGACGTCGCCGAACGACAAAAGGTCGTCCTTGGCTTCGAGCCCGACAATGTCGAACATCGACTGCGACCAGAAGATCCGGCCGCGCGCCAGATCCCAGTCCCACAGGCCGCAGCGACCGCGATTGAGCGCGGTGTCGATGCGGCTGCGGACGGTTTCATAGATCACGTCGGCTTCGCGGGCGCGGGTCGCCTGCCAGTGAAAGGCAAAGCCGAGGATCAACACGACAAAGCCGGTGGTGGCCGACAGCGTTACCGTCAGCGTGGTGATCGCGCGCCAGGCGCCGAGCGCGGCGTCGCGCGATTGCAGACCGGCCACCTGACCGAATGGCGGCTTCAGGCTGCGCACCGTTGCAAGCGCGCGGATGTCGTTCGGCAGCACGACTTCCATGACGCCGGCAGTCGCGCCGAAAGTGGTGAGCGCTTGCGTCGGGCCGAGCAGATCGATCAGATGGCGGCCGATGGCGTCGCGCGACGAAGCGGTCGCAGCAACGATCAGGCCGTGTTCGTCGGTGAGGAAGAAACTGCGGCCGGCGGCGTCGGCCCAGCCGGGGAGGGCGCGGGCGAGGAGGTCCTGCGATTTCTGTCTGGCTTCGGCGGCTTTGACCGGGAGGCGTTGCAGTTGCTGGGCGGCGATGTCGGCGGCGGCATCGAGGGCGAGGGTGGCGGAGGTGACGGATTGTCGGCGCTGGTCGAGCACTTGCACCAGAGCGCCGACGCAGATGGTGACAAGGAAGGCTATGATCAGCACCGGCACCGCGCGACGTAACAAAGGCTCCGCTGTCAGTAGCCGCCGATACGCCGGGTTGGCGATCGATTGCGCGAGGCCTTTGATCGAATCGCTTCGTGCAGACGCACTCGCCACATTGGCGCGCGCCATGAAGGCCTCCGTTTGGAAATTCCCCTGCCACCGCTGGTTCGAAAGTATTTCCGCACCAGTCCGAATCAGCCAGACGATTTGAGTCGATGGGACTCGTTTTGTCGAGAGTCCGGAGAGTCAAATCTTAAAAAATCATTACGCACAAAAAACAGAGTCGGATCAAACAGCTAGCGATCGTGCGCGATACCGTTTTTGACGCCTTGGCACGCTCGATTAATAAACTGGATTACCCGAGCGCGCGCTCGACGATATCGCTGAGATCGCGCGACAACGAAGCGCTGTTTTTGATTCGTTGCAGCGCTGCTTGTGCGAGCGCGCGCCGGCCCGGTTCCAGTGTGCGCCAGGCGCGGAAAGCGGTCGCCATGCGGGCGGCGATCTGCGGGTTCTTCGGATCGAGCGCCAGGATGGCGTCGGCGACGAAGCTATAGCCCGCACCGTCGGCACGGTTGAATTGCGTCGGGTTGGCTTGCGCGAAGGCGCCGATCAGGGCGCGGACCCGGTTCGGATTGGCAAAGGAGAAGGCTGGGTGCGCGGTCAGCGCACGGACATTGTCGAGCGTGACCGCTTGCGGCGCCGTTGCCTGCAACGAGAACCATTTGTCGATGACCAGCGCATTGTCGGCATAACGTCGATAGAAGTCGGCCAGCGCGGTATCGCGCGCCGGCACGTCATGCTGCGCCAAGGTTGCCAAGGCCGCGAGGCGGTCGGTCATGTTGTCGGCGGAATCGTATTGACGTACCGCGCGCGCGATCGCGGCCGGTGACCGATCGGTCGCCAACAGATCAAGCGCGACGTTGCGCAAGGCGCGTTTGCCGGCCGCCGCAGCGTCTGGCGAATAGGGACCGGCGACCGCCATGCGGTCGTAAGCCTTGGCCAGAGCGTCACCGAGCCTGGTACCGATCTCGATACGCAAGGCCGCGCGCGCGCGGTAAATCGCGTCCGGATCGATGTCGCCGCCGATCTCGCGCGCGATGTCGCCTTCGCCGGGCGGCGTGAGCGCCAGCGCGACAAAAGCCGGCTCCAGCGTAACGTCGTCGAGAATGGCGGAGAATGCCGCGATCAGGCTGTTGTCGGTTTCCGGCGATTGCCCGGCGCGCAGCTTCGCGACGTTGCCGATCAGCAGCCGCACCGCGCCGGTTTGCAAGGCTTGCCAGCGATTGAACGGATCGCTGTCATGGGTGGCGAGGAAGGCGAGATCCTCCGCAGTCAGATCGCTCACGAGTTTGATCGGCGCCGAGAAGCCGCGATTGATTGACAGCACCGGTCGTTGCGCGACGCCGGTAAAGACAAATTTGTGCTCGGCTTCGGTCAGCACCAATACGCCGCGCTCAACCGTATTGCCATCGGCAAGCGTCAGCGGCAGGTCGTTCCCGTCCGGGCCGATCAGTCCGGTGACCAGCGGTATGACCATCGGCAATTTGGTCGGCTGGTTCGGCGTCGGCGGCACGACCTGCTTGCAGGTCAGTGTGTAGGTTCGCGTCGCCGCGTCGTGCGCGCCATGGACCGTCACCTCGGGCGTGCCGGCCTGGCTATACCACAGCATGAATTGCGTCATGTCGCGCTTGGCGACATCGGCGAAGCACTGGATGAACTGCTCGATGGTGGCGGCTTCGCCGTCGTGGCGTTCGAAATAGAGGTCCATGCCGGCGCGGAATTTCTCCTCGCCGAGCAGGGTGTGGACCATGCGCACCACCTCCGAGCCCTTCTCGTAGATGGTGGTGGTGTAGAAGTTGTTGATCTCTTTATAGGCGTCGGGCCGCACCGGATGCGCGAGCGGGCCGGCATCCTCGACGAACTGGGTGGCGCGCAGGTTGCGCACGTCGGCGATGCGTTTGACCGGACGCGAGCGCATGTCGCTGCTGAATTCCTGATCGCGGAAGACGGTCAGGCCTTCCTTCAGGCAGAGCTGGAACCAGTCGCGGCAGGTGATGCGGTTGCCGGTCCAGTTGTGGAAATATTCGTGGGCGATGACAGCCTCGACGCCGCTGAAGTCGCTATCCGTCGCGGTATCGCCCAGGGCGAGCACGTATTTGTCGTTGAAGACGTTAAGTCCCTTGTTCTCCATCGCGCCCATGTTGAAGTCGGACACGGCGACGATCATGAAGATGTCGAGGTCGTATTCGCGGCCGAAGCGCTGTTCGTCCCAGCGCATCGAGCGCTTGAGCGCGTCCATGGCGTAACCGCAGGCGCCTTCCTTGCCGTGTTCGACGAAGATGCGCAGCGTGACGTCACGCCCGGACATGGTGCGGAACGTGTCTTCGACATGCGCGAGATCGCCGCCGACGAGCGCGAACAGATAAGACGGCTTCTTGTGCGGATCGTGCCAGGTGGCGAAGTGACGGCCGCCGGGCAGGTCGCCTGCATCGATCAGATTGCCGTTCGACAGCAGCACCGGCGCCTGCGCCTTCTCGGCCTCGATGCGGGTGGTGTAGATCGCCATGATATCGGGACGATCCGGGAAATAGGTGATGCGGCGGAAGCCTTCGGCTTCGCATTGCGTGCAGAACGTGCCGCTCGAACGATAAAGGCCCGACAGCTGGGTATTGGCGGTGGGGTCGACCAGTGTTTCGATTTCCAGCGTGAAAGGTCCGTGCGGCGGCTGCGCGATGGTCAGCTTATCGGGCGTGGCGATATAGCTGTCGGCCGCCAGCGCCGCGCCGTTGAGCTTGAGCCCTTTGAGCGTCAGCCCGTCGCCGTCGAGCACCAGGGGCGCCGCCGGCGCTTGTGGATTGGGCGTCAGCGCCAGCGTCGCCCGTACCGCCGCCTCGGTCGGATGCAATTTCACATCGAGATCGACGGTTTCGACCTGCCAATCAGGCTGGCGGTAATCTTTCAGGCGGATTTGGGGGGCAATGTCTGTGCGCATTAAACTGATCTAAGGTGTCCGGCGGCGAATTGGAAGAATGGAATTGAGGGGCAATCCGATGACGGTCATGCGCGCTATGGTGCTGGATCGGCCCGGGTCGGCGTTGGTGCTGCGCGAACGGCCGCTGCCGGTTCCGGGTGCCGGCGAACTGCTGATCGCGGTGTCCGCTTGCGGCGTTTGCCGCACCGATCTGCACGTCGTCGATGGCGACCTGACCCATCCGAAGCTGCCGATCGTGCCGGGCCATGAAATCGTCGGCCGGGTCGCTGGCATCGGCGCCGGGGTCACAGGCTTTGCGGTCGGCGAGCGGGTCGGGGTGCCGTGGCTGGGCGCGACCTGCGGTGTTTGTCCCTATTGCCGTTCGGAGGCCGAAAACCTGTGCGATACGCCGGTCTTTACCGGCTATACCCGCGACGGCGGCTTTGCCAGCCATGCCGTCGCCGACGCGCGCTATTGCTTTCCGCTCGGCGAGGACGGCGATGATGCCGAGATCGCGCCCTGGCTGTGTGCCGGGCTGATCGGTTGGCGCAGTTACCGCATGGCGGGCGAAGCCAGGATCGGCAATGCCATGAACCTCGGGCTTTATGGCTTCGGCGCTGCCGCGCATATTCTGGCGCAGGTCGCAATCTGGCAGGGGCGGCGGATCTTCGCTTTCACGCGGCAAGGCGACGTCGCGGCACAGGATTTTGCCCGTTCGCTCGGCGCGGTCTGGGCCGGCGCTTCCGAGGACGTGCCGCCGGAGCCGCTCGATGCCGCGATCATCTTCGCGCCGGTCGGGGCGCTGGTGCCGCTGGCGCTGAAAGCCGTGAGGAAAGGTGGCCGCGTGGTTTGCGGCGGCATTCACATGTCGGACATTCCGAGCTTTCCCTATGCGTCGTTGTGGGAAGAACGTCATCTGGTGTCGGTCGCCAATCTGACGCGCGCCGACGCGCATGAGTTTCTGGCGATCGCGCCGAAGGCCGGCGTGCAATGCGCCGTGACGCGCTATCCGTTGGCGCGCGCCAACGAGGCGCTGGCCGACCTGCGTGACGGCCGGCTGCAAGGCGCGGCGGTGTTGGTGCCGTAAATGTAATGCTGCTCCGGATGCGGCCGCGGCATTGGCCTTCGGATTACGGGTTCGCGTTTTCAACGCGCCCCGGAATGACCAGGCGTTACCGCATCGGCTCGGCGTGGCCGATGACGCGCTTGATCATCGACGAATGTTCCTTCAGCGCCCGTTCCAGCGCGTCGACTTTTTCATGTACGGTTTGCACCGTCATCTCGGGATCGACGCGGCAATGGAAATTGACGATCTCGCCGTCGTCGGTTTCGCGCACCCGCACGTCGTGGATGTTGCGCAACGCGCGATCCTGCGCGGCGAGTTCGGCGAGCGCGGTCTTGACCGCGATCACCCGTTCCGGCGGCGCTTCGCGGCCGAGCGCGTCCTCAGGCTGCAGCGGCTCGATGTGGGTTTCGACCTCGACGCCGGGCCCCAACTCCTCGGCGATGGCGTCTTCGAGGCCGTCGGCCAGTTCGTGGGCAGCCATGAGGGACAACTTGCCGTCGACTTCAAGGTCGAGCGCGACGGCCAGCTTGTCGCGGATATTGTGGACGGTGACGTGATGAACGGCGAGCGCGCGATTGCGCGCGATTACCATGACGCGATCGAGCACGGTTTCGTTGTCGAGTGCGACCGGATCGGTGGTCACGATCGGCTCCGCGCCCGGGATGCCGGCGCGCAGCGCGTCGCCGACGGCGAGCTTGATCGCGGTGACGCGGTCGAGCGGCAGGGTGCGGTTCACCGCCACGGTGAGGTCGATAAACGTGGTCTCGCCGACGGCGCGGGCGCGCACACGTTCGACGTCGACCACGCCGGCGACGTCCTTGACGATATCGGTGATGTTGGCGGTGGCGCCGGCTGGCGCGGTGTCGGTCAGCGTCTCGATGGTGCGGCGGCCGAGCCGCCAGCCGGCGACACAGACCAGCAGCGCGACCGCAAGCGCCGCCACGGAGTCCGCCCACCACAGGCCGAAGCGCACGCCAATCAGGCCGATGATGACGGCGAGCGAGGCCCACAGGTCGGACGAGAAGTGCAGCGCGTCGGCTTCCAGCGCCTGGCTTTGCGTTGCCTTGGCGACGCGCGACAACGCGCGCGAACGGAAGAAGTCGATCAAAACCGAACCGGCCATCACCGCGAAGGCCCAATAGGTCGCGCTGACCTCATGCGATTCATGATCGACCAGTCGCTTGACGGCTTCCCAGATCACGATACCGGAAAGCAGAAACAACAAGGCGGTTTCACCGAGCGCCGAGACGCTCTCGACCTTGCCGTGGCCGTAATGGTGCTCTTCGTCGGCCGGCTTGCCGGATACGCGCACCGCGGCATAGGTCATGATCGCGGCGCCGAGATCGATCAGCGAATGGCCGGCTTCGGACAGGATCGCCAGCGACCCGGTCGCCAGACCGACGACGCCCTTGGCGATTGTCATCGCCGCTGACGCTGCGATCGAGCTTAACGCGACCTGTTCCTTTTGCTCCTGCATCGCCTTTGTCCGGTCAACCGCAATCCACGATCCGAGGCCTGGGTTTGACGGCATTTTGACCGGGCGTGCAACCCGGGACAAAGGTTTAACCTAAGCTTTTAGGTCGCAGCTAACGTGCGAATGCGTCGCAACTGCACCGGCGGCGCGACGAACCTCGGTCGGCAGACCGGTTATCGGCGCGCGTGAAATCCGGATCAGTCGGTAATGGCTTTCCCTGCGTCGGCGGTTTTTCCCGGTTTGGTTAGCCAGTTGCCAATCAGCGACGATAGTATGCCAGGCAGTTCGGTACGCCGGAACGGGATCGGCCGGCACAGGCCCATGGTGACCAGTCCGAGCCGCGCCATGCGCTGGGAAGCGTATACCGACTCCGCCGCGCTGGTCGCCAATCGTTCGGCGATCGCGCCACCGAGATGCTGGGTCAAGGCCGCGCCTGCAAAGTCGACCGCGCCGAGCTTGCCGGCCTCGAACACCAGCCGCTTCAGCAGATGCAGTGTCGCCAAGGCTGAGGGTCGGTGGCCATAGCAGGCGGCGATCTCGCGCACCATGCGCACCGCGCAGGCGATAAAGAACAAGGCGTCGGTGATGGCGGTCGGGCTGATCGCGGTGATGCCGAAGGCGCGCGTGGAGGCGCGGCGGACAATCGTTTCGGCGCGCCGGTCGAGCGGCGTCATGACGGTCTGGGTCAGGATCTCGAGTTGCTGGGCTGGCGTATGGTGACGTTGCAGCTTACGCTGGAACGATTCAATCGTCGCCTTGCTCTCGCGGTCCTTCGGGACTTCGGCGATGACGTCGCGGATCGCCTGTTGCGCCTCGGCGGGCCGGATGGTCTGCCACTCGACGTTAAAGCGTTGCTGATTGGCCTCGACATTCTTCAGCGCAAGATAAGTGCGCATCTCGTGTGCGATCAGCGCCAGCGCTCCGGCAATGCCGAGCCCGGCCACGCCGCTCGCGACATAGCCGAGCGTGGGGCTCGAATTGAAAGCGGAGTCGATCCATAGATAAAGGTCGATGCCGAACCAGGCGCAGACCGCGATGCCGAGGCCTGCGAGGCCGAAGCGGACCGCCGCGCTGCGCCGCTTTTTCTTGGTGACTACCGCCGCGGGACGCGGCTCGGCGGGCGGCGCCGGCACGATCCTGCCGGTCTGGGCGGTCGAGAATACGCGCGGCCCCGCGATCGTCGCGGCGTCAGCACCGGCCGGCTGCTCGGCCGTCATGACACGCGGGCGCAACGGTTCGTCGTGATGATCGGTCTGGCTCATCGCAATTTGTCTCCGATGAGATAATCGAGCGCGAGGTCGAGATTGATGTGAGCGATGCCGTCGACCGGCGAGACGTCGATCACCGGCGGCTCGAATACCGGAATATTGAGAAACGGCTGGCCCCAGGCTTCCGGCTTGGGCGGCTTGGCCGGTACGTTGCCGACAAAGAACTTCTCCCAGGTGTCCTTGCCGACCGGCTTGCCGACGACGACCTGAACGCGGTGACCGTCGATCTCGACGGTATCCTCCTGGGTTGAAATGACCGAGGCGAGCGCCGCGACATCGATCTCGGCATTGCTGCTGGTGACGTCGAGCGCCGGCAGCGCGACCATGTTACGCAGCAGCGCCGCCAGATGATCGCGCTGGATATCCGGAACATGATCGGCCTTGGTGGCGGCGAACAGCACCTTCTCGATCCGGTTGACGCGCAACAGCCGGCGCAGAATGTTGCTCTGGCCGTAGCGGAAGCTGTCGAGGATGGCGTCGATCGCGCGGCGGGTATCGTCGAAGACTTCGCGGCCGGCCAACAGCGCGCCGAGTACATCGACCAGCACGACCTGACGCGAGAAGCTGCCGAAATATTGCCGGTAGAACGGCGTGACGATGTCGGCCTTGTAGGCCTCGAAGCGTTGCGCCATCAGCGCGCCGAGCGTGCCGGGTTTGCCATGATCGAATCCGGCTGGCAGGTCGAGCGGGGCAAACCATAGCGTGGGGTTGTCGGCGAGCGCGCCGGGGTCGAGAAAATGGCCGGGTTGCAGGAAGCTCAGACCATGCCGGTCGCGCGCCGCGCGCAGATAGGTCGCGTAAAGCTCGTGGGCTCGCTTTGCGTCGTCGCCATTATCGGCGGTGTCGGGCCCGTGGTCGGCAATGAAGCCGAGGAAGTCACGCGCGATCTCGGCGCGCAGGCCGCGTCGGGCGAGCTGCAGCGTGGCGCGCGACCAGTCGGCATAGCTTTGCGTCAGCAGCGGCAGGTCGAGCAGCCATTCGCCGGGGTAGTCGACAATCCTGAGCCTCAAGGTGGCGATGCCGTCGCCGATCTGCCCGAGCAGAAAGCCGAGCGCGCCGGAGGGCGCGAAGCGGATGTCGATTTCGATCTCGCTGATGTCGGTGGTGCGTGCCGGCCAGTCCGCCGGGGTTGCCGCCATGTGCTCGATGTTCTGCTCATAGGGAAAGCGGGGCAGCCGGCTCGCGGGATGGCCGGCGAGCCGGGCGGCGACCAGCCGGCCTTCGCCCACCACTTTGAGAAGTGGCATGCGGTGCGGCTGATGCAGCGCGCTCAGCAGGTTATGCACCAGGCTGGTGATGAACACGGTCTTGCCGGCGCGGCTCAAGCCGGTCACAGCCAATGAGACCGTCGAGCCCTTCACCAGTTCCGTGAGATCGGGCGCGCCGGACAGCAAGTCGGCAAGGCCGGCCCCGGCGCGGTCGAGCAAAGACATTCTGATCCTTTCCTCCCGACCCGACGCGCCCGAAAGCGCGCCGCGTCACGATCCGAACGTCTTATATAGGGATGCGGGCCGCCGAAACATCGGCCCGGCACGCGCCGTGCGGCAATTTTCCCACGTCGCCGCCGGCGGCTAACGCGCCGCCAGCGAACGGGCGGCCAGCGCCGCGGCGGAGGTCCGGTTCTCGACCCCGAGCTTGGTAAAGATCTGCTCGAGATGCTTGTTGACCGTGCGTGGGCTCAAGGTGAGGATTTCGGCGACGTCACGGTTCGACTTGCCGCGCGCGATCCACAGCAGCACCTCGGCTTCGCGCTGGGTCAGATTGAGTTTGTCGCGCAGCACCAGCTGGTCGTCCTTTGGGTCGCCGTCGATCAGCCGTAGCAGGATTTCGTCGGCGGC
Source organism: Rhodopseudomonas sp. (assembly GCA_016124795.1). Taxonomy (GTDB): domain Bacteria; phylum Pseudomonadota; class Alphaproteobacteria; order Rhizobiales; family Xanthobacteraceae; genus Pseudolabrys. The sequence continues at coordinate 70,396 of WGNB01000038.1, forward strand.
GATGTGACTGATGATCGATAATTCCAGCTTGAGCCCGGATCCCGGCGCGCCGAGCGCCACCGAGCCGTTGTCGGTCGATGGCAAGCGTTCGGAATGGCGGGCCAGCCAGTCGCGCACATTGGCAGGCAGCAGATAGGCCTCCGAATTGAAGTCGGTAAATACCGTGCTAAGCAGTTTGGCGGCCTGCGGTGTCGCCCACAGAATCCGGCCGGCGCGATTGGTGGCGAGCAGGAACCGGCCCGAGGCATCGAGTGCCGACCGTGCGCTCTGCGAAATGCGGGCATTGGCCAGATGCACCCGGATGCGGGCCAGCAATTCGTCGGGCGCGATCGGCTTGGTCACGTAGTCAACGCCGCCGGCATCCAGTCCCTTGATGATGTCCTCGGTCTCGCTCAGACCGGTCATGAAGATGATCGGTACGTGGCTGAGCGCGCTGTTGCGCTTGAGGCGCCGGCAGATCTCGAAGCCGTCAATGCCCGGCATGACGGCGTCCATCAGAATGACGTCGGGCGTGATGCGTTCGATCAGCGACAGCGCCTGTTCGCCGTCGAGCGCGACCAGCACGGTCATGCCGGCGCCCTCGATGGCGTCGGTCAGCATCCGCAAGGTATTGGGTGAATCGTCGACCACCAGGACGATGTCGCGCGGCTCGTGATTAGTCATGGTCGCTCCGGAACGACTCCAGGACGGCGACATAACGTTTGAGATCGAAGCCATCGGACAATACCCTTATGTAACTGACAAAATCCCGATGTTCGGAAGAGCTGGTCTCGATCGCGTCCAGCTTGTTCTGGATGCCGCGCATATAGCCGATCTGGCCGAGCCGGATCAGGTCGTCGATATCTTCGCGCGGCGGCATCATCTCCGGCGTCAGCATGGCGGCGGTGACGGAAGGCGCGCCGTTGGGCTTTTCGGCATAGATCCATTCGATGTCGAGGAGGCCATAGATCTTGCCGAGCAGTTGGCGCAGATCGAACGGCTTGATCATGTAATCGTCATGCACGGGATAGGGTTCGAGCTTGTGCTTGGGATCGGGCGCGAAAGCCGACAGCATGACGATCGCCGGGCGGTCCGGCCGCATCTGGCGCAATTGTTCGGCGACCTGCCAGCCGTCCATGTCCGGCATCGCGACGTCGAGCAGGATCAGGTTGGGCCGATGCAGATCGGCGAGCGCCAGACATTCCGCGCCGGTCCCGGCGGTCACGACGTTGAAGTCGAGCGGTTCCAGCAAATCGCGCACCAGATCGCGGTGGTTTTCGTCGTCGTCGACCACCATGATGGTCTGGCGGCTGCCGCGATAGGCCCGCACCCGGTCTTCCATTGCCGAACTGGCGCGCGGGTTGAAGGATTCCGACAACAGCAGTTTTACTCTGAAGGTGCTGCCTTCGCCGATCGTCGAGGTGACGCTTATTTCACCGCCCATCACCTCGGTCAGCAACCGGGTGATCGTCAGGCCGAGACCGGTGCCGGTGGCGCGGCGGTTGCGCGAAGCCTTCGCCCGCTCGAACGGCAGGAAGATCCTGTCGAGGTCGTCGGCATTGATGCCGATGCCGGTATCGCTGACGATGAATTCGGCGACCTGGTTGCGGTAGGTCATGCGGAAGGTGACCGCGCCCTCGTCGGTGAATTTCAGCGCGTTCGACAGAAGATTGATCAGGATCTGGCGCAGCCGGTTCTCGTCGGTGTGAACCGCGAAGGGCAGGCGCTCCGGCGGGTGAAAGTGAAAGGCGATGCCGCGCGCGGTCGCCTGTAGCTGGAACATGTCGACCAGTTGATCGAGAAATTCCTTAGTGCGCACTTCGGTTCGCTCGAGATGAAAGCGGCCGGCCTCGATCTTGGAAATGTCGAGCAGGCCGTCGATCAACCCGGACAGATGTTCGGCGCTATGGCGGATGACCTTGACCGCGCCGGTGCGGGTGGTCGGGATTGCCGGATCGCGTTCGAGCACCTGAGCATAGCCGAGGATCGAGTTGAGCGGCGTCCGCAGTTCGTGACTCAGGCCGACGAGATGGCGGCTTTTGGCTTCGTTGGCGGCTTCGGCGACTTCCTTGGCGCGCTGCAATTTCGCGTCGGTGCGTTTATGCGCCTCGATTTCGCGCATCAAGAGGTCGGTCTGACGTGAAGTCTCCTCCTCGGCGACTCGCCGGCTTTCCTGTGCCAGCACCAGCAGCCAGGCGCCGATGCCAGCGATGATGGTGAGAATGAAATAGACCATCCACAGCGCCGACTTGAGGCTGCCGCGAGCGAGGAAGGAGTCCTGCGGGATTTGCAGGTAGACCAGCGACAGCACCGCGCCGATCAGGCTGGAGAATAACAGCAACACGCCGAGATACCGGCCAAGGTCGGTGTTGATCGGCGCCACAACCCATTCCGGCAGCAGCCGGCGCAGATATTTCAGAAACTGGCTGGAAACGCGGGCGTGCGGCTTGCACAGGTCGTGGCAGCGCGCTTCGAGCGAACAGCATAGCGAGCAGATCGGTCCGGAATAGGCGGGACACTGCGCCATGTCCTCGGTGTCGAAATGATGCTCGCAGATCACGCAGCGCACTGTCTTCAGCCCGCCCCAGTCGCGCTGCGGCTCGCGCGCGATGTAGTAGGCGCCGCCGGTGGCATAGGCGATGGCCGGCGCGGCGACGAAGGCGACCGCCAGCGCCAGGAAGGCCGACATCGACTCCATCATGGTGCCGAAGGCCCCGGTCAGCGCAACGATGCCGGCGGCGGCGGCCAGCACCATGGCGCCGACGCCGACCGGGTTGATGTCGTAGAGATGGGCGCGTTTGAATTCGATCATCGGCGGGCTCAGGCCGAGCGGCTTGTTGATGACGAGGTCGGCGACCAGCGCGCCGACCCAGGAGACCGCGACGATCGAATAGAAGCCGAGAATGCGCTCAAGCGCCTTGAAGATGCCGAGCTCCATCAGCAGCAACGCGATTACAACGTTGAACACCAGCCAGACGACGCGGCCGGGGTGGCTGTGCGTCAGGCGCGAAAAGAAGTTCGACCAGGCGATCGAGCCGGCATAGGCGTTGGTGACGTTGATTTTGAGCTGCGAGATGATGACGAAAGCGCCGGTGAAGGCGAGTGCGATTTTCGGCGACGCGAACATGTAATGAAAGGCGACCAGATACATCTGGGTCGGCTCGCTGGCCTTGTCGAGCGGCACCAGATGGCGGATCGCCAGCACGGCGAGAAACGAGCCGGCCAGCAGCTTCAACATGCCGGGGACGACCCAGCCCGGTCCGGCTGACAGATAAGACAGCCACCATGCGGTGCGGTGCCGGTCGTTGCGCACCGGCATGAAGCGCAGGAAGTCGACCTGTTCGCCGATCTGCGCGATCAGCGAGAACACGACGGTCGAGGCCATGCCGAACAGCACAAGGTCGAAGGCGTTGCCCTCCGGCTGATCGGTGCCGGCGAACTGCGTCCATTGCGTGAAGGAGGGCAGGTCGGTCGCGGCGATGAAAATAAACGGCAGCAGATGCAGTACGATCCAGATCGGCTGGGTCCAGAGTTGAAATCGGCTGATGAAAGTGATGCCGTGCGTGACCAGCGGGATCACGACGACAGAGGATATGACGTAGCCGAGAAACAAAGGCAGGCCGAAACACATTTCCAGCGCCAGCGACATGATCGCGGCTTCGATCGCGAAAAACAGAAATGTGAACGAGGCATAGATCAGCGATGTGATCGTCGAGCCGATGTAACCGAAGCCGGCGCCGCGCGTCAGCAGATCGATATCGACACCATAGGTCGAGGCGTAATAGGCGATCGGCAACCCGGTAAAGAAGATCAGGGTCCCGACCAGCACGATGGCGGAGGTCGCGTTGGTGAAACCATAGCTTACGGTAATGGCGCCGCCGATCGCTTCCAGTGCCAGAAACGAGATCGCGCCGATCGCGGTGTTGGCGACCCGTGCGCTTGACCAGCGCCGCGCGCTCTTGGCGGTGAAGCGCAAGGCGAAGTCTTCGAGGGTCTGGTTGGCGACCCATTGATTGTAATTGCGCCGGACGCGGACAATCCGTTGCTGCACGGTCATGCGGCCGCGCTCCATCGACGGCCCGGCGCCCGAATTTGTCGCGCTGTCGTCAAATCAGCCCCCCGTTAACCGCTGCCAGCGGCGCGAAACTGAGCAGTGTGCGATGCAAAATAAAGCACACGGCCAGACATCTCCGGTCGACTTTTGCAGACTGAGAAGTCCTTCATTGCCGCCAACTTTATACGGCAATCGACGTAAGCGTATACGTCAATCGACGTATGCTGCAATGCACCAAATTAACCGACCATCCTTGGCATGGAGTGCGGATTCCTCGCCTCCTCGGTTCAAACCAAGTTCATGAGGCGCAGCATGCCAAAGAAACCGCCTACCGATCTTCAGTCCCCACTTCGGCGCAAACTGCTGGTCGGCACCGCCGCCGCATCGGCTGCCGCTATGATGTCATCGCCGCAGCAGGCCTTCGCCCAGACCTTCCCGACCGCCAAGGTTAACACCACCGGGCTTGCCGTCACCGACACCGAGGTGACGGTCGGCATCCTGCATTCGATCACCGGCACGATGGCGATTTCGGAAACCGGTTCGGTCGAAGCCGAAAAGCTGGCGATCTCGCAGATCAATGAATCCGGCGGCATCCTCGGCCGCAAGATCAAGTTCATTCAGGAAGACGGCGCCAGCGACTGGCCGACTTTCGCCGAAAAGGCCAAGAAGCTGCTGGTCGAGAACAAGTGCGCCTCGGTCATGGGCTGCTGGACCTCGGCTTCGCGCAAGGCGGTGTTGCCGGTCTTCGAACAATACAACGGTCTGCTGTACTATCCGACCTTCTACGAAGGCCTCGAGGAGTCGCACAACGTCTTCTACACCGGCCAGGAAGCGACCCAGCAGATCATCGCCGGCCTGAACTGGGTTAACGAGACCAAGAAGGCCAGGAGCTTCTATCTGCTCGGCTCCGACTATATCTGGCCGCGGACCTCGAACAAAATCGCCCGCAAGCACATCGAAGGCCACCTCAAGGGCTGCAAGGTGCTCGGCGAAGAGTACTTCCCGCTCGGTCACACCCAGTTCAACTCGGTCATCAACAAGATCAAGTTGCACAAGCCGGACGTGATTTACGCCATCATCGTCGGCGGCTCGAACGTCGCCTTCTACAAGCAGCTCAAGGCGGCCGGCATCGATCTGTCGAAGCAGACGCTCCTGACGATCTCGGTTACCGAAGACGAGATCGACGGCATCGGCGGCGAAAACATCGCCGGTGCTTTCGCCTGCATGAAGTACTTCCAGTCGCTCGATAACCCGGCCAACAAGAAGTTCGTCGAGGCCTTCCAAAAGATGTGGGGCGCCAAGACCGTCATCGGCGATGTCACCCAGGCCGCTTATCTCGGCCCGTGGCTGTGGAAGTTCGCGGTCGAGAAAGCCGGCAGCTTCGATGTCGACAAGGTGGTGGCGGCTTCGCCCGGCATCGAGTTCAAGGACGCGCCGGAAGGCTATGTCCGTATCCACAAGAACCACCATCTGTGGAGCAAGACGCTGGTCGGCAAGGCGCGCACCGACGGTCAGTTCGACGTCGTCTACACCACGCCCGACCTGGTCGAGCCGAACCCCTTCCCGAAGGGCTATCAATAAGACCGAAGACGTCCCGGCGGCTGCTCCGGCCGCCGGGATTCTTCTTTCTCACCGAAAACTCAAACGGCACACCGGCGCACGCAGGCGTCGCATGGGGCACGCGCAATGTTTGGCTATTCGTTCGGCGAACTGGGTTCGATCTTCGCGATGCAGGCGTTCTCCGGCCTGATCCTGTTCTCGGTGTTCCTGCTCATGGCGCTCGGCCTGGCGATCATCTTCGGCCAGATGGGCGTCATCAACATGGCTCATGGCGAGTTCATGATCCTCGGCGCCTATATGACCTATCTGACCTCGCACATCTTTCAGGCTTATCTGCCGGGCTTGTTCTCGATCTATTTCTTCGTCGCGATGGTGGTCGCCTTCATTGTCTCGGGCGCCGCCGGACTGGCGGTCGAGTGGATTCTGATCCGCCATCTTTATCGACGGCCGCTCGACACATTGCTGGCGACATGGGGCCTCAGCCTGATGATGCAGCAGGCGTTCCGCACCATCTTTGGCGCGCGCGAAGTCGGGGTCGAATTGCCGCAATGGATGATGGGCGCGCTACCCGTGACCGACGTCATCGAGGTGCAGATCAACGGCCTGTTCGTGATGGCGCTGACCTTGCTGATCACCGGCGGCGTTGCGCTGCTGATGTTCCGGTCGCGTTGGGGGTTGCAGGTCCGCGCCGTCGTTACCAATCGCGTGATGAGCGGCGCGGTCGGCATCGACACTCGGCGCATCGACCGGCTCACCTTTGGACTCGGCTGCGGCATTGCCGGGATCGCCGGCGCCGCCTTCACCATGATCGGGTCGACCGGGCCGACCTCGGGCCAGCTCTACATCGTCGACACCTTCCTCGTGGTCGTGTTCGGTGGTGCGCAGAGCCTGATCGGCACTATCGCCTCGGCCTTCACCATCTCGCAATCGCAATCGACGCTCGAATTCTTCCTGTCGGGCTCGATGGCGAAGGTGCTGACCCTGCTTGTTGTGATCGGGCTGCTGATGCTGCGCCCGCAGGGCCTGTTTGTCCTCAAGGTCAGAAAGTAAACCGATGTCGACCGCAAACACCACCACGAAGAACCGTCACCTCGAACTCATTGGCATCGGCCTGATCGCGCTGTTGATCCTGGTGGTGCTGCCGGTCTGGCTCGATGCCTTCCGGCTCAACCTGGTCGGCAAGTATCTCACTTACGCCTTCGTCGCGGTCGGTCTGGTGCTGTGCTGGGGCTATACCGGCATCCTGAGCCTGGGGCAGGGCATCTTCTTCGGGCTCGGCGGCTATTGCATGGCGATGTTCCTGAAGCTCGAAGCCTCGAGCGTCGCCAACACCAAGATCCAGTCGACGCCGGGCATCCCCGACTTCATGGACTGGAACCAGCTCACCCACCTGCCGTTCTTCTGGGTGCCGTTCAAGTCGCTGCCGTTCGCGTTGATCGCGGTGATCGCCGTGCCATCGCTGGCCGCTTTCATCCTCAGCTACGCGATGTTCAAGCGGCGGGTCGGCGGCGTCTACTTCGCCATCATCACCCAGGCCTTTGCCGCGGTGCTGACCATCCTGATCATCGGCCGGCAGGGTTATACCGGCGGCATCAACGGCATCACCGACCTGCGCACCATGTGGGGCTGGGACATTCGCACCGACGGTGCCAAGGAAATCCTGTATTTCGCATGCGCCTTTCTGCTGATCGGCATGATGTTCCTGGCCCGCTTCGTGTTGTCGAGCAAGCTCGGGCGTATCCTGGTCGCGATCCGTGACAAGGAAGACCGGGTCCGCTTCTCCGGCTACGACGTGGCGAGCGTCAAGGTCTTCATCTTCTGCCTGGCCTCGGCCATCGCCGCTGTCGGCGGCGCGATGTTCACGCTGCAGGTCGGCTTCATGTCGCCGTCCTTCGTCGGCATCGTGCCGTCGATCGAGATGGTGATTTTCTGCGCGGTCGGCGGCCGGCAATCGGTCGTCGGTGCGGTGGTCGGCACTTTGCTGGTCAATTACGCCAAGACCAGCTTTTCCGAATCCTTCCCCGAACTGTGGCTGTTCGCGATGGGCGGTCTGTTCATCGCGGTGGTGCTCGCCTTCCCGCGTGGCATCGCCGGGCTATTCACCGATCAGGTCGTGCCGCTCTTCATGAAATGGAAAAGCGCCCGCGACGGCGCCACGCCGGACGCCACCCCGGCGCCGGCCGAGTAAGGAACCAGACCATGGCCAACAGCACAGACTTCCTGCTCGCGCTCGAAGGCGTCACCGTCTCTTTCGACGGCTTCAAGGCGGTCAACGATCTCAATCTCTATATCGATAAAGGCGAGCTGCGCGTGATCATCGGGCCGAACGGCGCGGGCAAGACCACGGTGCTCGACCTGATCTGCGGGCGGACGCGGGTGTCGAACGGCTCGATCAAGTTCCAGGACCATGAAATCACCGGCCTGACCGAGCACGAAATCGTCAAGCGCGGCATCGGCCGAAAATTCCAGACGCCGTCGATCTACGACGACCTATCGGTGTTCGAAAACCTGGAGATTTCGTTCCCCCGCGGCCGCAACGTGTTTGGCGCGCTGTTCTGGAATCGGACCAGCGAAATCATCGAGCGCGTCCAGGAAATCGCCGAGATGATCTATTTGTCCGACCAGATCAACCAGCGGGCCGAGACATTGAGCCATGGCCAGAAGCAATGGCTGGAGATCGGTATGCTGCTGATCCAGGACCCCGAACTGCTGATGCTCGACGAGCCGGTGGCCGGCATGAGCGTGTCGGAGCGGGTCAAGACAGCGGCGCTACTGAACACCATCATCAAGAACCGCTCGGTGGTGGTGATCGAGCATGACATGAAATTCGTCGAAAGCATCGCGCACCGCGTCACCGTGCTGCACCAAGGCAAGGTGCTGGCCGAAGGCGACATGGAAGCCATTCAGGCCGATCCGCACGTCAAGGAAGTCTATCTCGGCCACTAACTTGCCAAGTGCGCCGGCGTCGCGCCGGCGTCGGGAAATTTTGCCAGCTCACGGGGAATGCCATGTTCGATGTCCGCGCTCTCAATGTCGCTTACGGCCAAAGTCAGGTGCTGCACGGCATCGACATGTCGGTCAAACCCGGTGAAATCGTCGCGGTGGTCGGCCGCAACGGCATGGGTAAATCGACGCTGATGAAATCGCTGATCGGTGTCATTCCGTCGTCGGGCGAGATCGATGTTGACGGCATTGACGTCTCCGGCATGCCGAGCTTCGCGCGCGTCAAGCGCGGCCTGGCCTACGTGCCGCAGGGCCGGCAGATCTTCGGCACCATGACGGTCAAGGAAAACATCGAGACCGGGTTGGTGGTAACGGGAAAAAGCGAAATTCCGGACGAGATCTTCAGTCTGTTTCCAATCCTGTGGGAGTTCGAAAAGCGCCGCGGCGGCAACCTGTCGGGCGGCCAGCAGCAGCAGCTAGCGATCGCGCGCGCGCTCGCCAGCGATCCGAAGATCTTGCTGCTCGACGAGCCGACCGAAGGCATTCAGCCCTCGATCATCAAGGAGCTTGCTGTGGTGCTCAAGCAGATCCGCGACATGCGCAACCTGACGATCGTTGTCTGCGAACAGGTCCTGAGCTTCGTGCTCGATGTCGCCGACCGCATCCTGGTGATGGAGAATGGCCGGATCGTGCATTCCGACAAGCGCGAGCAGGTCGATGAGGCCGCGATCGCCGCCTACCTCGCGGTCTGACGCCTCATATGGCGCGCCGGCGTCAAGGGGCTAGTCGGCATCGTCTCACATGCAGTGCCTCGATCTAGGTATTTTGAAGGAGGATAATGAAATGCCTGAGACCCTCATCAAAGTCGACTTGAAGGAGTCGCCTTACAAGAACGACATGATCCATAACCGTTGGCATCCGGATGTGCCGATGGTGGCGTCGGTGAAGCCCGGCGACGATTTTATCATCCAGACCTATGACTGGACCGGCGGCTATATCAAGAACAACGATTCCGCCGACGACGTGCGCGACGTCGATCTGACCACGGTGCACTTCCTGTCGGGTCCAATCGAGGTCAAGGGCGCCGAGCCCGGCGATCTTCTGGTCGTCGATCTTCTCGATATTGGCGCGCTGCCGGACAGCCTGTGGGGCTTCAACGGCTTCTTCTCGAAGAAGAACGGCGGCGGCTTTCTGACCGAGCATTTCCCGCTGGCGCAGAAGTCGATCTGGGACATCAAGGGCATGTTCACGGAATCGCGCCATGTGCCGGGCGTGAAATATGCCGGCCTGATCCATCCCGGCCTTATCGGCTGTCTGCCCGACCAGAAAATGCTGGATACCTGGAACAAGCGCGAGGTCGATTTCATCGCGACCAACCCGACGCGCGTGCCGCCGCTCGCCAATGCGCCGTTCCCCTCGACCGCGCACGCCGGCAAGGCGACCGGCGACGTGAAATCAAAGATCGCGGCTGAAGGCGCGCGCACCGTGCCGCCGCGCGAACATGGCGGCAATTGCGACATCAAGGATCTGTCGCGCGGCTCGAAAATCTATTTCCCGGTTTATGTGCCGGGGGCGGGATTGTCGATGGGCGACCTGCATTTCAGCCAGGGTGACGGTGAAATCACCTTCTGTGGTGCCATCGAAATGGCCGGCTGGCTGCACATCAAGGTCGATCTCATCAAGGGCGGCATGGCGAAATACGGCGTCAAGAATCCGATCTTCCGGCCGTCGCCGATCACGCCGAATTATCAGAACTATCTGATCTTCGAAGGCATCTCGGTCGACGAGCAGGGCCAGCAGCATTATCTCGACGTGCATGTGGCCTATCGTCAGGCGTGCCTGAATGCGATCGAGTACTTGACCAAGTTCGGCTATTCGAAGGCGCAGGCCTATTCGATCCTGGGCACCGCGCCGGTGCAAGGTCACATCTCGGGCGTCGTCGACATTCCGAATGCCTGCGCGACCTTGTATCTGCCGACCGAAATCTTCGATTTCGACATCATGCCGAGCGCGGCCGGTCCGATCAAGCACATCAAGGGCGGCGTCGACATGCCGCTGTCGCCCGACAAGTAACGACCCCCGCGTGCGACCCGGGCGCGGGGTGTCGGCGAGGCATCCCGCGTCCGTCTTCTTCGACGATCAGTCCTGAACAAGCCAGCCGGTGAGGCGTTTCATGCCGACTTACGAATACCTTTGCGAAGACTGCGGGCCGTTCACCGATTTCCGGCCGATGTCGGAAAGCGACTTGCCTTGCGCCTGTCCGCAATGCCGCGAGAGCGCGCCGCGCGCTTATCTAACCGCGCCCTACATGTCGGGGTTGTCGGCGGCCCGCCGGAATGCCTTTGCCACCAACGAGCGCAGCGCGCATGCGCCGCAAACCACGGCCGGCACCGGCAAGAGTCATCCGTCGAATTGCGGCTGCTGTTCCGGTAAATCGCGCCTGACTTACCGGCACAAGGACGGCAGCAAGAGCTTTCCGTCGAGCCGACCGTGGATGATTTCGCACTGACGGCGGCGCGTCAGACCTGCAATTAGACTTGCAGGTAGCGCTGCCGCACGGTGGCGTCGTCGCCGAGCGCTTGCGAGGTGCCGGTCCACACGACATGGCCTTTCTCGATCACGACATGGCGGTCGGCGATCTTCATCAGCGCATTGATGTGCTTGTCGACGACCAGGATCGCCTGGCCTTCTTGCTTGAGCAGCGTCAGGCAATTCCAGATTTCGGTGCGGATCTTCGGCGCCAGCCCTTCGGTCGCTTCATCCAGGATGAGCACCTTGGGGTTGGTCATCAGCGCGCGGCCGATTGCCAGCATCTGCTGCTCGCCGCCGGACAGTTCGTTGCCCATGTTGCTGCGGCGCGCTTTCAGTGACGGGAAAAACGTATAGACCCGTTCCAGCGTCCATTGCGCCTTGCCGCTGCGCGACGCGGCCGTGGCGATCAGGTTCTCCTCGACGCTGAGCGTCGGGAAAATCTGCCGACCTTCCGGCACCAGGCCGATGCCCGCCTGCGCGATCCGGTAGGGCGGCAGGCCGACCAGAGACTTGCCGTTAAAGGTCGCGCTCCCGCTCATCGGCGGCACCAGCCCCATCAGCGCGAAGATCGTCGTGGTCTTGCCCATGCCGTTGCGGCCGAGCAGCGTGACGACCTCGCCGTCATTGACGGTAAAACCGATGTCGAACAGCACCTGAGCCGGGCCGTAGCCGGCGGCGAGTTTTTCGACCGTGAGCATTATTCCAGCTCCTCACCGAGATAGGCGGTGGTCACGGCCGGATCGGCGCGCACGGCGTCGGGCGCGCCGCTCGCCAGGACGCGGCCATAGACCAGCACCGAAATCCGGTCCGCCAGCGCGAACACCGCGTTCATGTCGTGTTCGACCAGCAGCATCGCGAAGCGGCCTTTGAGCCGCTGCAACACGCCGACGATCCGCTCCGACTCCTCCGGTCCGGTGCCGGCCATCGGTTCGTCGAGCAACAGCAGTTTGGGCTGCATGGCCAGCGCGATCGCCAGTTCGAGCGCGCGCTTTTCGCCGTGCGACAGATGCGCGGCAAGCACACCAGCGCGGCCGTCGAGCGAGACCTCGGTCAGCGCCGCCATTGCCTGATCGTTGAGCGCGCTTTCGCTCGCCGCGCTGCCGATGAATTTATAGCTCGAACCGGAGCGTGCCTGCACCGCAAGCGCGACATTCTCCAGCGCGGAAAACCGCGGCAGGATCGAGGTAATCTGGAACGACCGCGCCAGTCCAAGCGCGGCGCGTTTGTTCGGCGGCAACGCGGTGATGTCGGCGCCATTGAGCAGGATTTTGCCGGAACTCGGTTCGAGTGTGCCGGAGATCTGGTTGATCAGCGTCGTTTTGCCGGCGCCGTTCGGGCCAATGACGGCATGTAGTTCGCCGGCGCCGATCTCGAGAGATACGCCATCGGTGACCTGGAGGCCGCCGAAGTTCTTGCGCAGGTCCTCGATGCGCAACACAGGCTCAGTCATGGCTGAGTTTCCGCTTGATGGCGCCGAACAGGCCGATCAGCCCGCCGCGCGCGAACAGCACGATCAGCACCAGCATCGGCCCGAAAATCAGTTTCCAGTTTTCGGTGACGCCGCCGAGCACGCTCTCCAGCAGGATATAGGACGCCGCGCCGAGGATGGCGCCGTGCAATGTGCCGAGCCCGCCGAACAGCACCATGATGATCAGTTCGCCCGAGCGCTGCCACGACATATAAGCCGGGCTGACGAATTCGGTGGCGTTGGCGAGCAGGAAGCCGGCGAGACCGCCAAGGCAGCCGGCGATCACATAGGCGACACGCTGATAGCGGAAGACGTCAAAGCCGATGGTCGCCATCCGGGTCGGGTTATCGCGCGCGCCGCGGAACACCCGGCCGAAGCGCGAACCGATCAGCGCCCGGCACAACAGATAGCTGGCGAGCAGGAAGGCGAAGACGCAATAGTAAAACGCGCGGTCGTTGTCGAAGATCGCATAGCCGAACAGCGTCGAGCGCGTCTTCACCGAAATGCCGTCGTCGCCGCCATAGGGCGCCAGCGAGCCGGCGACAAAATAGGCCATCTGGCCGAAGGCCAGTGTGATCATGATGAAATAGACGTTCTTGGTGCGCAGGCAGATGGTGCCGGTGAGATAGGCGAAGATCGCGCTGACGGCGAGCGCCGCCGGCAAGGTGATCGCCATGTCGGTGATGCCTTCCGCGCCGAAGATCGCCACCGCATAGGCGCCAATGCCGACAAAGGCGGCGTGGCCGAACGTCACCAGTCCGCCGAAGCCGCACAGCAGGTCGACGGCGATCGCCGCGATGGCGAAGACCATGACGCTGGTGAACAAGCCGAGCCAGTAGGTCTCCGCGCCATAGGCGCAGGCGATCGGCGCGAGCGCCAGAACGGCGAAAATCGCCACTGGCAGCCATTCGATTTTGCCGCGGGCGACCGGCGCAGCGGCGGATTCAAGCATCGACATGGTCAGCGCCCCCGTGCCGGGAACAGGCCGGCCGGCCGGAAATACAGCACCAGCGCCATCAGCACGTAAATCAGCATCGACGCCAGCGCCGGGCCGACGGTGCGGGCCGGCGAGGGCGCCATCGCCAGCCGCAGGATGTCGATCATGAAGGAGCGGCCGAGCGTATCGACCAGTCCGACCAGCAGCGCTGCGATGAAAGCGCCGCGCATCGAACCGATGCCGCCGATCACGATGACGACGAAGGCCAGGATCAGCACGCTGTCGCCCATGCCGGGTTCGACCGACAGGATCGGTGCGATCATCACGCCGGCGAAGGCCGCCAGCATGGTGCCGAAGCCGAACACGATCATGAACAGCCGGCGGATATCGACGCCGAGCGCCGAGACGATCGGCGCGTGGGTCGCGCCGGCGCGGACCAGCATGCCGACGCGGGTTCGGCTGACAAGGATGTAAAGCAGCAGGCCGACGGCAAGGCCGGCGCCGATAATGACCAGCCGCCAGATCGGATAGATCAGGCCGGGCATCAAGACGACCACGCCGGACAGACTGTCCGGAATGGGCAGGCTGAGCGGGGCCGCGCCCCACACCACCTTCACGCCCTGGTTCAGGAACAGAATGATGCCGAAGGTCGCGATCACCTGTTCGAGGTGATCGCGATCATAGAGATGGCGAAACACCGTGAATTCGAGCAGCAGGCCGAAGGCCAGCGCCGCGACCAGCGCAAGCAGCAGCGCGGCGACGAAACTGCCGGTCAGCGTATAGAACATCACCGCCAGATAAGCGCCCAGCATGTACTGGACGCCATGGGCCAGGTTGATGAAATCCATGACGCCGAAGACCAGCGTCAGGCCCGCCGCGATCAGAAACAGCAGCACGCCGAATTGCAGGCCGTTGAGGATTTGAACAATGAAGAGCGTAAAGGACATGGCGCGCGAAGCCGCGGTTCGTCTGGGTTCCATTTAGCCGAAGGGCTCCTTCCCCCTTGCGGGGAAAGGAGCCCGTCGTCCGTTCGGTCTGAGACAGCCCTTACTTCATCTTGCAGTCTTTGGCGAAGGGGTCGGTGTAGTCGGTGAACACCTTCTTGACGATCGAGGTGGCGAACTTGCCGTCGTCGCGCTTGACGACTTTCACCTGGTAGAAGTCCTGGATCGGATAGTGGTTGGTGTTGAACTTGAACTTGCCGCGCAGCGAGGTGAACGGCGCCTTCGCCATGGCGGCGCGCAGCGCGGCCTTGTCGGTGGTCTTGCCGCCGGTCGCCTTCAGCGCGCCGTCGATCAGGAGCGCCGCGTCGTAAGCCTGGAAGGCGTAGGAGGCCGGCACCTTGCCGTCATAGGCCTTCTCGTAGCCGGCGACGAACTTCTTGTTCTGCGGCGTATCGAGATCGGGCGCCCAGTTGGCGCCGGCCATGAAGCCGAGCGCGGCGTCCTTCTGTGCCGGCAAGGTCGACTCGTCGACGGTGAAGGCCGAGAGGAACTTGACCTTGTCGGCGAGGCCCGCCTGACGGAACTGCTTGACGAAGTTCACGCCCATGCCGCCGGGCAGGAACACGAAGACGGCATCGGCGCCGGACGCCGAGATGCGCGACAGTTCGGCCGAATAGTCGAGCTGGCCGAGCGGCACGTAGACTTCGTCGGCGATCGCGCCCTTGTAGTAGGTCTTGAAGCCGGCCAGCGAATCCTTACCCGCCGGATAGTTCGGCGCCATGATGAAGGCTTTCTTGATGCCGGAGTCGGTCGCGAACTTGCCCATCACCTCGTGAACCTGGTTGTTCTGGTAGGAGGTGACGAAGAAGTTCGGGTTACAGTCCTTGCCAGCGAAGTTCGAGGTGCCGGCGTTCGGCGAGATCAGGAAGGCGCCGCTTTCGGTCACGGGCTTCATGATCGCGACCAGGATATTCGAAAAGATCGGGCCGACGACGAAATCGACCTTGTCACGGTCGACCAGCGCCTTGGCCTTGCTGACGGCGACGTCGGGCTTGAGTTCATCGTCCTGCACGATCAGTTCGACGTCGCGGCCGCCCAGTTTGCCGCCATTGTCCTTGACCGCCAGTTCGAAACCGTTGCGCAATTGCTGGCCGAGCACGGCGGCCGGGCCCGACAACGTGGTGACGATGCCGATCTTGAGCTTATCCTGCGCCTGCGCGGTGCCGGCGACGCCCATCAGCGCGACCGCGGCAACCGTCATCAACAATTTGTTCATTGTCCAACCCCTCTGGAGAATCCTGCGCCAAACTCACATGCCAGGTTCACGCGACACGCTCGCGCGGCCCGGCATGAAACGAGACTATGCCCCGCCCGCATGGGCTTGGCTACTTTGGGTTCGCCCTTTTCCGTTCAGCCGTCTTGATGCGTGACCGGTTCGTAACCGGCCGGTGTGGCTGTGACGAGATCGGCTTCCCAAGTGAAATATTTTAGATATAAAATATCTTCCTTGGGAAGCCCTATCTTTAAGCAAGGCGCGGAAGCTTCTGACGTTATTTACCGCATTGCCGGGAATGTCCCACCGGCTATGACGGACATGCTAAACGAGACACCGACGCGAGCGCGATTGATCGATGCGTGGGACGGGATCGGCGCGGCGGTCGGTTGGATGTCGGCCCGCGCGGGCGGGCAGCCGGTCTGGATAAAACGTCGCCGTTGCGGCGTTTCATGCGGGTTCGGACGTACTAACGTTTAAGTCAACGATCGGAGTGATGACATGCAGATTTTGACCCCCGGCATCACCAAGGCCGGCACCGGCATTGACGGGATCACCTGGAATATTCTGGGCCAGACCTATGTGCCGAAGACCCTGTCGGAGAACTCCTTCTCCTGGCATGCGACATTTCCGCCCGGCACCTTCGTGCCGCCGCATATCCATCCGACCCAGGATGAATTCATCTATTTGTTCGAGGGCCGGCTCGATCTCGTGCTCGACGGCCACGATTTCGTCGCCGAACCGGGCGACGTCATCCGCATGCCGATGAACATTCCGCACGGCATTTTCAACAAGTTGGAACAGACGGCGAAGTGCTTCTTCTGGGTGACGCCGACCCGCCGGCTTTACGACTTGTTCTGGGCGATTCATTCGATGAAGGATCAGAACCCGAATGAGGTCGTCGAACTCTCGGCGCGTTATGAAGTGATGTTCCTGCCGCCGCCGCCGATGTAACGCGACGGGGTTGCCCCTGCGCGGGCCGGGACCGCGTAACCCCTGTTTGTCCGTATCGTGAAAGCCGGGGTTACGGGGGCGCCCGCATACGCCGGCATGACAGGTTCGGTTGCCGGGCCTGACAGCCGACGGGTTTAACCTCACAGCGTCATTCCGGGTTCGCGCGTCGCGCGCCCCGGAATGAGAGGCCGGTTACGCCGCCTTGCTGATATTGACCTGCGATTTGGCAAAGCCAGCGGTCGCGGCATAGCCGCGCACGATCGCCATGCGCTGATCGTAACTCAGCACGCCATCGATGTCGTTGAAGCCGCCGGGCGCAAGGTTTTCGACCGCGTCGATGACGCCTTCCGGTCCGCCCTTGCGGTTCATTTTGACGATTTGCGCCGTCAACGGCAGGCGCTCGCGGTCGTATTGCCACAACGCATGCATCGGATTGTCGGCGGTGACCAGGCGATCGGCCAAGCATCGGGCGTCGAGAATGGCCTGTGATGCGCCGTTCGAGCCGACCGGATACATCGGATGGGCGGCGTCGCCGAGCAGCGTGACCCGGCCGTGCGACCAGCGCGGCAGCGCGTCGCGGTCGCACAGCGGATATTCATAGAACTCGCCGGTTGCCTCGATCAGGTGGCTGACATCGATCTGCGGCAGATTGAATTTCTCGACGTAAGGTCGCAGGTCGTCCCAACGGCCGGGGCGCGACCAGTCTTCCTTGCGCGGCGGAACGCCGCCGTCCGAGACCTTGGCCATCACCGCCCAGTTGGTCAGGCGGCGGTCGGGCGCTGTGCCGGCGCCAATCGGATAGAGTACGAATTTCGCCGCCATGCCGCCGGCGATCATCATCGAGCGCCCGGTCATGAACTGGGGCCAGTCGACCGCGCCGCGCCACAGCATCGTGCCGTTCCACTGGGCCGGGCCTTCGTTCGGGAACAGCTTGTCGCGGACGGTCGAATGAATGCCGTCGGCGCCGATCAGGATGTCGCCGCGCGCCGTGGCGCGATGATGGCCGTTGCGATCGAAAAAGAACGCCGAGACGCCGCCTTCATCCTGCTGGAAGGCGCCGAGCCGATGGCCGGTGTGGATCTTGCCTTCGCCGAGCCGGGCGCGGGCGGCCTGATAGATCACGCCTTGCAAGCGGCCGCGGTGGATCGAGAACTGCGGCACGTCGAATCCGGCGTCGGTGCCGCGCAATTCATGCCAGACCGTCTGACCGAAACGGTTGGCGTAAAACAGCTCGTAGGTGCGGATCGCGACCGCGTCGAGTCGCTCCAGCAGGCCGAGCCCGGCCAGTTCGCGGATCGCGTGCGGCAGCGTGTTGATGCCGACGCCCAGTTCACGCACGCTGTCGGCCTGCTCAAAAATTTCGCAATCGATGCCGCGCGCGTGCAACATCAAGGCTGTGGTTAAACCGCCGACGCCGCCACCGATGATAATTGCCTTCATGACGCAAACCCTGAGAAACGCTACAGAACTGTGGTAAACTTCTTCGCATTCTGGACTGGTGCGGGCAACCTTCAGTTGGGAATATGGTGACCGGAACTTGAGTGGCCGCGCCCCTCGCTGCGGCGGCTATCATGACCGATCGCCGGGGCGCGGCAAATACTTTAACTCTAAAAATTTTATATTTGTAATATCTCGCGACCTTTGCCACATTACCGGTCCCGATCATCAATAATGGAGCCGGCCGATGCGAGCGGCAATTTTGGGCGGCGGCCCGGGCGGGCTTTATTTTGCGATTTCGCTGAAAATGCGCGATCCCGCCAGCGAGGTCGTCGTCATCGAGCGGAACAGGCCGGACGACACGTTCGGCTGGGGTGTGGTGTTGTCGGAAGACACGCTGGCCAATCTCGATGCCAACGATCCGGTCAGCGCCAAGGCGATCCGCGACTCTTTCGTTTATTGGGACGACATCGCGGTGCATTACCGCGGAACGGTGATGCGTTCCGGTGGGCACGGCTTTTCCGGCATCGGCCGGCAGCGGCTCCTGACCGTTTTGCAGGATCGCGCCCGCGAACTCGGCGTCGATCTGCGCTTTGAAACCGAAGCCGACGATCTCGACGCCTATAAGGGCTACGATCTGATCGTCGGCGCCGACGGCGTCAATTCCAAGGTCCGCGCGGCCTATGCCGACGTGTTCAAACCCGATATCGACGTTCGCGCCTGCAAATATATCTGGCTCGGCACCCATCAGAAATTCGACAAGGCCTTCACCTTCATCTTCGAAGAAACCGAGCATGGCTGGATCTGGGCGCACGCCTATCAGTTCGACGCCGACACCGCGACGTTCATCGTCGAGTGTTCGGAAGAGACCTGGCGCAAATCCGGCTTCGACACGATGCCGGCGGCCGATGCGATCGCGGCCTGCGAGAAGATCTTTGCGCCGTATCTCAACGGCAATGCCTTGATGTCGAATGCCAAGCATCTGCGTGGTTCGGCCTGGCTGAATTTCAACCGTGTGCTGTGCGAGCGCTGGTCGACCGGCAATGTCGTGCTGCTCGGTGACTCGGCGGCGACCGCGCATTTCTCGATCGGCTCCGGTTCCAAACTCGCCCTGGAAAGCGCCATTGCGCTGGCCAATTATTTGCAGAACGAGCCGACGATGGCGGCCGCCTTCGCCCGTTACGAGGATGAGCGCCGGCTGGAAGTGCTGCGGTTGCAGAGCGCCGCGCGCAATTCGATCGAGTGGTTCGAGGAGGTCGAGCGCTATCTGCATCTCGATCCCGTTCAGTTCAATTATTCGCTGCTGACAAGGTCGCAGCGTATCAGCCACGAGAACCTGCGTGAACGCGACGGCGAATGGCTGGCCGGCGCCGAAAAATGGTTCGAGGAAAAGGCGACCGGCAAGGCCTCGTCGGCGGCGGTGCGGCCAATGTTCGTGCCGTTGCGGGTGCGCGGGCTTGAGCTGAAGAACCGCGTCGTGGTGTCGCCGATGGCGCAGTATCGCGCCGTCGATGGCGTGCCGACCGACTGGCATTTCGTGCATTACACCGAGCGCGCCAAGGGCGGCGCGGGGCTGGTGTTCACCGAGATGACCTGCATCTCGCCGGAGGGTCGGATTACGCCCGGCTGTCCCGGCCTGTACAATGAGACCCAGCAGAAGGCCTGGCAACGGATCGTCGATTTCATCCATGCCGAGACCGACGCGAAGGTGGCGCTGCAACTCGGTCATTCGGGGGCCAAGGGGTCGACCCAGTTGGGCTGGGAGACGATCGACGCGCCGTTGCCGTCCGGCAATTGGCCGCTTCTGTCGGCGTCCGAAGTGCCGTGGAGCCCGTCCAACCAGACGCCGCACGCCATGACCCGCGCCGATATGGATCGGGTGCGTGACGAATTCGTGCGCGCGGCCGAAATGGGCGAGCGCGCCGGCTTCGACTGGCTCGAACTGCATTACGCACACGGCTATCTGATGTCGGCCTTCATCACGCCGGTTCTGAACAAGCGGACCGACGACTATGGCGGCAGCCTGGAAAACCGTATGCGGTTCCCGCTCGAAGTGTTCCATGCGGTGCGCAAGGTCTGGCCCGATCACAAGCCGATGTCGGTGCGTATCTCGGCCAATGACTGGATGGGTCCGGACGGCATCACGCCGCAGGACGCGGTCGAGATTGCACGGGTGTTGGGCGAGGCCGGCGTCGATCTGGTCGACGTGTCCGCCGGTCAGACCACGCGTGACGCCAAGCCGGTCTACGGCCGCATGTTCCAGACACCGTTCTCCGATCGTATCCGCAACGAGGCGGGTGTCGCGACGCTGGCGGTCGGCAATATCTACGAGCCCGACCACGTCAACTCGATCCTGATGGCGGGACGCGCCGATCTGGTCTGCCTGGCGCGGCCGCATCTGGCCAATCCTTATTGGACGTTGCACGCGGCGGCGGATGCGCATTATGCCGGCGTCAACTGGCCGAAGCCTTATTGGGCCGGGCGCGATCAGATGGTTCGCCTCAAATCGCGGCCCGATGTGATGACGGGGAAGGTGTGATGGCCGCGCTGACCGGCCGTCATGTTTTGATTACAGGTGGCGGCTCCGGTATTGGCGCGGCGATCGCGCGTGCCCTGGCGGGCGAGGGCGCGGCGCTGTCGCTGGTCGGCCGCCGCAAGGCGCCGCTCGACGCGATGGTCGCCGCGTTGCCAAAGGCGACGGCGATTGTCGCCGACATCACCAAGGAAGCCGATTGCGCCGCGATGATGACCCAGGCGCATGCCGCCTTCGGTCCGGTCGATATCGTGGTGGCCAATGCCGGCATGGCGTCGAGCGCGCCGATGAACAAGATCGATCTGGCGCATTGGCAGCAGGCGCTCGACGTCAATCTGACCGGTTCGTTTCTGACCGTCAGCGCCGCGCTGGCCGATGTGACGCGCGCGCCGGTCGACGCCACGCGCCGCATTGTTTTCGTGGCCTCGAGCGCCGGCCTGAAGGGCTACCCTTACGTCGCCGCCTATGTCGCGGCCAAGCACGGCGTCGTCGGTCTGATGCGGGCTTTGAGCCTTGAACTGGCCGCCAAGGGCGTCACCGTCAACGCGGTCTGCCCCGGCTTTACCGATACTGCTTTGCTCGATGCCGCCGCCGACAAGATTTCGGCCAAGACCGGCCGCAGCGCCGATCAATCGCGCGCCGAACTGGCCAAGGACAATGCGCATGGTCGGCTGATCACGCCCGAGGAGGTTGCCCAGACCGTGCTGTGGCTGTGCTCGCCGGGAGCTGCTTCCGTCAATGGTCAGGCGATAGCCCTCACCGGAGGTCCCCTATGACGCTCGCTGCCAAACCGCGCGAACGCGCCGCTTCGCGGCCGATCAGCAAGCAGCGGCTTCGGCTCTGGCTGCGGCTGTTGCGCGCGGCCCGCGCCATCGAAGCCGAGTTGCGCGAGAAACTTCGCAAGGAATTCGCGATCACGCTGCCGCAGTTCGACGTGATGGCGGCTTTGGCGCGCCAGGATGGCGGCAAGGACGGCAAAGAGACCGGCATGAACATGACCGAGCTGTCGCGCATGCTGATGGTGTCGAACGGCAATGTCACCGGCATTATCGACCGGCTCGCGGCCGAGAAGCTGGTCCAGCGTCAGGCGCCGGCCAGCGATCGTCGCTCCTTTATCGTTCGCCTGACGCCGAAAGGCGCGGCCCAGTTCGCCATTGTCGCCAAGGCCCATGAGGGCTGGGTTGACGATCTGTTGGCCGGTTTCGACGCGGCCGAAGCCGAGGTTCTGATCGAGCAATTGGGCGATCTCGCCAGCGGCGTTCGCAAGGGAGGTGTCGAGCTATGAACATGGCCGATTTTCAGCCGAACCATTTCTACTGGCGGGTTGAGGGCCAGGTCGCGGTCATCACCTTGATGCGGCCCGAGCGCAAGAATCCGATGACCTTCGAGTCTTACGCGGAAATGCGCGATACCTTCCGCCAACTGGTCTATGCCGACGATATCAAGGCCGTGGTCATCGGCTCGAATGGCGGCAATTTCTGTTCCGGCGGCGATGTCCATGACATCATCGGGCCGTTGCTCGATCGTGACATGAAGGGCCTTCTCGAATTCACCCGCATGACCGGCGATCTGACCAAGGCGATGCGTGCCTGTCCGCAGCCGATCATTTCGGCGATCGACGGCATCTGTGTCGGTGCCGGCGCGATGATCGCGCTGTTCTCCGACATGCGCCTTGGTACGCCGCAGGCCAAGACCGCCTTCTTGTTCAATCGCGTCGGTCTGGCCGGTTGCGACATGGGCGCCTGCGCGATGTTGCCGCGCGTGATCGGGCAGGGCCGGGCGTCCGAGCTTCTCTATACCGGCCGTGTCATGACCGCCAATGAAGGCGAGCGCTGGGGCTTTTTCAACAGTCTGGTGGTGGCCGAACAGCTCGAAGCCGAAGCCTTGGCGCTGGCGCAGAAGCTCGTCGATGGCCCGACATTTGCTAACATGATGACCAAGACCATGCTGGCGCAGGAATGGTCGATGTCGATCGATCAGGCGATTGAAGCGGAAGCCCAGGCTCAGGCGATCTGTATGCAGACCAAGGATTTCGGCCGCGCTTATGAAGCCTTCGTCGCCAAGGGTCGGCCGCGCTTTGCCGGAGATTGATTGATGCCGGATCAGAGCTTCCTCACCTGGCCGTTTTTCGAACAACGTCATCGCGCCTTCGCCGAACAGCTTGACGCCTGGGCGGCCGAGCATCTGGCGCATGTCGATCATCACGATGTCGATGCCGCCTGCCGCAAGCTCGTCGCGGCGCTCGGCCGGGCCGGCTTCCTGCGGCATACCGCGCCGGGCGAAGCGGAGACCGACAAGATCGACGTCCGTACATTGGCGCTCGCGCGTGAAACGCTGGGACGTCACGCCGGCCTTGCCGATTTCGCCTTTGCCATGCAGGGGCTCGGTGCCGGGCCGATCTCGCTGTTCGGCAGCAAGGCGCAACGCGATGCCTGGCTGCCGAAGACGCGGGCCGGCGAGGCGATTGCCGCCTTCGCCTTGACCGAGGCGCCGTCCGGCTCCGACGTCGCCAATATCACGACGGCGGCGCGGCGGGACGGCGATGATTATGTCATAGACGGCGAGAAGTGCTGGATTTCGAACGGCGGCATTGCCGACCTTTACGTGGTGTTCGCCCGTACCGGCGAGGCGCCGGGTGCGCGCGGCTTGTCCGCTTTCATCGTGGCCGGCGACAATCCCGGCCTGTCGATCGCCGAACGCATCGAGGTGATCGCGCCGCATCCTTTGGCACGGCTGACTTTCAAGAACTGCCGGGTGTCGGCCGACAGCCTGATCGGCAAGGCCGGTGACGGCTTCAAGATCGCGATGGCGACGCTCGACGTGTTCCGCACCACGGTCGGCGCCGCCGCGCTCGGTTTTGCCCGCCGCGCGCTCGACGAAACGCTCAGCCGCGCCCGCAACCGCCATCTGTTCGGCGCGCCGCTCGGCGATCTGCAAATGGTGCAGGGCCATATCGCCGACATGGCGCTCGATATCGATGCCGCGGCGTTGCTGGTATATCGCGCGGCCTGGACCAAGGACATGGGCGCTGCGCGCGTCACCCGCGAAGCGGCGATGGCCAAGCTCTACGCCACCGAGGCGGCGCAGCGCGTCATCGACACGGCGGTGCAAATTCACGGCGGCGACGGCGTTCGTTCCGGCCATCCGGTCGAAACGCTGTACCGCGATATCCGGGCGCTGCGTATTTACGAAGGTGCGTCCGACGTCCAGAAAATCATCATTGCCCGGGCAGTCCTCACTTAGGCGGAGCTTCATTATGGCAAACATCACACTCGGACCGTCGGCGCATGTCGATACCTTCACGCGCGACAACCTGCCGCCCTTCGATATGTGGCCGGAGATTTTGCTCGACCGGCCGGAATTCCAATATCCCGATTATCTCAACGCCGCCGTCGAATTGACCGACCGCAATGTCGAGCGCGGCTTCGGCGATCGGGTCGCCCTGATCGGCAACGGACGCCGCCGTACCTATAAAGAGCTGACCGACTGGACGAACCGGCTCGCCCATGCGCTGGTCGAGAATTACGGCGTCAAGCCCGGCAACCGCGTGCTCATCCGGTCCGGCAACAACCCGGCGCTGGTCGCAGTCTGGCTGGCCGCGACCAAGGTCGGCGCGGTGGTCGTCAATACCATGCCGATGCTGCGGGCCGGCGAACTGAGCCAGATCGTCGACAAGGCCGAAATCAGCCTGGCGCTGTGCGACAGCCGCATCGCCGACGAACTGATCGCCTGCGCCAAGACCAGCAAGTTTCTCAAGCAGGTGGTCAATTTCGACGGCACCTCGAACCACGACGCCGAACTCGACCGCATCGCGCTCGACAAGCCGGTGACGTTCGAGGCGGTCAAGACCGGCCGCGACGACGTCGCGCTGCTCGGCTTCACCTCCGGCACCACCGGCGAGCCGAAGGCGACCATGCATTTCCATCGCGATCTGCTGATCATCGCCGATGGTTATGCCCGCGAGGTGCTCAAGGTCACCGAAAACGACGTCTTCGTCGGGTCGCCGCCTTTGGCCTTCACCTTCGGCCTCGGTGGGCTTGCGATCTTCCCGCTGCGCTTCGGCGCCACCGCCACCTTGCTGGAGAACGCTTCGCCACCCAGCATGATCCAGATTATCGAAACCTATAAGGCGACGATCTGCTTCACCGCGCCGACCGCCTATCGCGCCATGCTGGCGGCGATGGACAAGGGCGCCGACCTGTCGTCGCTGCGGATCGCGGTCTCGGCCGGCGAAACGCTGCCGGGGCCGGTGTTCGAGGAATGGACCGCCAAGGCCAAGGTGCCGATCCTCGATGGCATCGGTTCGACCGAAATGCTGCACATCTTCATCAGCAACCGGATCGGCGACGCGCGCCCGGCCACGACCGGCAAGCCGTTGACCGGTTATGTCGCCAAGATCGTCGACAAGGACATGAACGAAGTCGAGCGTGGCAGTTACGGCTGGCTGGCGGTGCGTGGCCCGGTCGGCTGCCGTTACCTCGCCGACAAGCGTCAGGCGAATTATGTGCATGATGGTTGGAACGTCACTGGCGACACTTTCATGCAGGACGCCGACGGCTATTTCCATTTCGTCGCCCGTGCCGACGACATGATCGTGTCGGCCGGCTATAACATCGCCGGTCCCGAGGTCGAGGCGGCGCTGCTCGCCCATGCCGACGTTGCCGAATGCGCCGTGGTCGCGCAGGCCGACGTCGAGCGCGGTTCGGTCGTGGCGGCCTTTATCGTTCTGCGGAGCGGAGTTACCGGCGACGAAGCCTGTCGTAAGATGCTACAGGATCACGTCAAGGCGGTGATTGCGCCTTATAAGTATCCGCGTGCCGTTCATTTCGTCGAAACCCTGCCGAAAACGCAAACCGGCAAGATCCAACGCTTCCGTTTGCGCTAGCCTCAAGGATTTCCATGACCCAACCTTTCGAATTTTTGCAACCCAAGTCCTGGGCGCCGCCGAAAGGCTATGCCAACGGTATAGCCGCTGAGGGCCGTCAGGTTTTCATCGCCGGCCAGATCGGCTGGACCGCCGAGGCGAAGCTCGTCAGCGACGATTTCGTCGCCCAGGTCGAGCAGGCGCTGTCGAACATCGTGGCGGTGCTGGCGGAAGCCGGCGGCGAGCCGCGTCATCTGGTGCGGCTGACCTGGTATCTCACCGACAAGAAGGAATATCTGGCGCGCCAGCAGGAAATCGGCGCGGCCTATAGGAAAGTCATTGGCCGGCATTTCCCGGTGATGTCGGCGGTGGCGGTGGCCGGTCTGCTCGAAGAGGGCGCCAAGGTCGAGATCGAAGCGACCGCCGTGATCGCGGCCGGTTGAACCGGCGCCTGGCCGTTCGGCGCGGCTGAAACACGACGAGGCGGGATCGCGATGGAAGAAACGGCACAGGCTCTGGCGCGGGCGCGCCGCGAGGCGACCGCGCTCGATGCGTTTCCCGGGCCTTTGCCGGCCGACCTGACGCAAGCTTATGCGATCCAGCAACGGGTTCTGGCCGCGGCCGGACCGGCCGGCGGCTGGAAGGTGGCGATGATCCCGCCGCCGGTCCGAAGTCAGTTCAAGGTCGACCGGATTGCCGGGCCGATCCTGACGAGCACGATCCAGCGCAGCGAAAGCGCGAAGGCTGACTTTGTCGCCAGCGTGTACGAAGGCGGGTTCTCGGCGCTCGAAGCCGAGTTTGCTTTCGTGATGGGCCGGGATCTGAACCCGGCGGATGCGCCTTATGACGACGCGACAATCGCGGCGTCGGTTGCTTCGCTACATGCCGCGGTCGAAATCGCATCGAGCCCGATCTCTTCGATGTTCACGCTCGGACCGCTGGCGATGGTCGGCGATTTCGGCGGCAATGCCGGCGCCATCGTCGGCCCGGCATTTGCCGATTGGCGCGAAGGTCCGCTGGAGCGGCTTGTCTCGCGCACCAGCGTTGACGGCGTTGTTGTTGGCGAAGGTTCGGCGGCGAAGGTGCCGGGCGGTCCGTTGGCGGCGTTGAGTTATCTTGCCCATCATCTGGCCGCGCTTGGCGTGGGGCTCGCGGTGGGCGATGTCGTGTTGACCGGCATGACCACTGGCGTTCATCCCGTCAAACCGGGCAGTCGCGCCGTGGTCGAGTTTCCCGGCGTTGCCGAAATCCGCATCGACGTGCAGGCGATCGCCGGGCGGCGCTAAAGCCGGGCGTGCCTTTGGCGCGAATAGACGTTAGAACCGAAGCCGTGCTTTCAACGGTGGGTTTCGCGCTTGGAAAATCCGGATTTTCTGATTATCGGCGGCGGCACCGCCGGTTCGGTTCTTGCGTCGCGTCTGAGCGAAGACGGCGTGACCCGTGTGTTGTTGATTGAAGCTGGCCGCGATACGCCGCCCGCGACGACGCCGGCCGATATCGCCGATACTTTTCCCAGTTCGTCTTTGAACCGCGATTACTTTTGGCCGGAGCTGAAGGCGGAGCGTGTGATCGGCGAAGCGCGTCGGCCTTATCCGCAAGCGCGCATCATGGGTGGCGGTTCGAGCGTCATGGGCATGTGGGCGCTGCGCGGCGTGCCCGCCGATTTCGACGCCTGGGCCGCGGCCGGTGCGCAAGGCTGGGCCTGGTCAGATGTGGTCAAAATCTATCGTCAGATCGAGAACGACGAAGTGTCCCGGCGCGATGTCAATGCCGCCGGTCCGATGCCGATCCGGCGGGTGCCGCAAGCGCAATGGCCGGCCTTCGCGCAAGGCTTGCGGGAGGCGGCGGTGCGGCGCGGCTTCCGGCTGGTCGACGATATCAATGAAGATGGCGGCGACGGCTTCTTTGGCCTGCCGCTCAGTCAAGGTCATGAGCAAAGAGCCTCGAGCGCGCGCCTCTATCTGACCGAGGCGGTGCGGCGGCGACCGAACTTGCGGATCATGGCGGACATCCGCGTTACCTCGCTGACGATCTCCGGCGGTCGTGTCGATGCGGTCAACATCGAACAGGGTGGGCACGGTCAGACCGTGGCGCCGCGCCATGTGATCCTGAGCGCCGGCGGCATTCATTCGCCGGCGATGTTGCTGCGCTCCGGTGTCGGACCGGGTGAGGCCCTGCAAAAACTCGGCATCGCCGTCGCGGTCGAGCGGCCGGGCGTTGGCGCCAATCTGCAAAACCATCCTTATCTGCATTTCGCGTTGACAATCCCGCAAGGGCAGCGACTGGCGTCCGGTCTGCGTCAGTTCGGCTTGGCTGGGCTGCGTCATTCGTCCGGACTAGCCGGTTGCCAGCCGAGCGATCTGTTGGCGTTCGCGATCGGCCGGGTCAGTCCGCGCGGCTTTGGCGCGGCGCTCGGCATGGTCGGCGCGGCGTTATATTCGCCGCAATCGCGCGGGCAGGTGACGCTTGATGCACCCGACGTTCGCGTGTTGCCGCGCATCGATTTCCGGCTGCTGTCCGACCCGCGCGACAGGCCGCGTTTCCTGCAAGCGGCGCGCTTTGCCGAAAGTCTGCTCGGCGATAGCGCGGTCGCGCCGGCGTTTGAGGATGCCTTTATTCTGCCGCCGGTCTTGTCGCTGCATCAATTCAATCAACCGGGCCTGAAAGGCGCGTTGTTTGAAATGGCGGCGCAGGTCGCGCTCAATTTGCCGGCGGCGGTCAAGCGCCGGATGCTGGAGCGGGTGATCGCGCCCGGGCGCTGGGTCGGTAACGCCCGTCGCAAGGCGCCGGCGACCGACGCCGAAATCGTCGCCGCGGCCGCGCCGATGGGGCACCCGACCAGCACATGTGCCATCGGCCGGCCCGATAATCCGATGGCGGTGGTCGATCATCAATGCCGTGTCTATGGTCTCGAAAATCTGCGGGTGGTTGACGCCTCGGTGATGCCATCGGTGCCGAGCGGCAATACCAATCTGCCGACCACCATGGTTGCCGAGAAGATGGCGCAGACCATTCGCGCCGGACTTTAAGCGCTTCGTTTGCCCCGACTTTTGCTAATCGGTGTCGCGGCCGGACCAGCGCGTGCGGATGGTCTCCTCACGCTCCATCGTGTCGAGCTGTTCGTCGACCCGCCGCATGGCGTCCTCGACTTCGGGCAACAACACTTTTTCCAGCGCCTGAGCGCGCCGCTCGGTGCGCTTGTATTCGCGCGCCAGCCGTTCGAGATTGCCGGCGCGTGCCGCGATGTCGGCCGCCAGAGCGGTCAGCGTGCGAAAGGCGGCGCGGCAGGCCTTGGCCTCGGGCGAAGCGTCGACGGCGGGCGGATCGTCCGAGGGCTCGATCGGCGCGGCGTCCTCAACCGTCAGCATGGCAAGCCCAAGGAACAATGTGCGCTGTGGCGCCGGCAAGGATGGTGCGGCCGGCGCCGGATAGACCTGTAGCTGATCGAGGCCGTGACGCTCGACCGCCGCGGCCAGCGCGGCGGCGGCGACATGGTTGGCTTGGGCCAGCGCGTCGGTGCGCTTGCGATAGGCCTTCAATTGCCGCAGCATTTCCGCGGCCAGCAGCGTGCGCTTCTCGTCGAGGAACTGATAGCCTTGCCGCATCAGCCGGCGTTCGTCGGCAAGTTCGATCGCCGCGCTGCGGGTCGGCGCGACCTCACGCATGGAGTTGATCCGCGACTTCGGCGGTTTGGCTTGGCGCGATGTATTGCGCGATCTGCGCATCGGACAGGCGCGACAGCTCGGCCTTGGGCAATCGTTGCAGCACCGCCCAGCCGGCCGCCATGCTGTCTTCCAGCGTGCGGCGTCCGCTTTGGCCGATCAGCGACGATTCAAAACGGTCGGCGAAATCGAGATAGTTGAGATCGAGGGGCGTCAGGCCGTCGCGGCCGACCACGCTGGCCAGAACCCGCACCCGCACCGCCTTGGCGTAAGAGGCGAAGAGCTGATTGGCGAGTGCCGGATGATCGGCGTGGGAATAGTTCTTGCCGATGCCCTGATCCATCAGGCGCGACAGGCTCGGCAGCACATTGATCGGCGGGAATACGCCCTTGTGGTCCAGCGCGCGGTCGAGCACGACCTGGCCTTCGGTGATATAGCCGGTGAGATCGGGGATCGGATGGCTGATGTCTTCGGCCGGCATGGTCAGGATCGGCAACTGGGTGACCGTGCCCTTGGCGCCGCGCTGGCAGCCGGCGCGCTCGTAGATCGAGGCGAGATCGGAATACATGTAGCCCGGATAACCCTTGCGGCTCGGCACTTCGCCGTGGCTGGCCGAGACTTCGCGCAAGGCTTCGCAGTAATTGGTCATGTCGGTCATGATGACCAGGACGTGGCGGTCTTCCTGCGCGGCCAGATATTCCGCTGCGGTCAGCGCGAAGCGCGGCGTCAGCAGACGCTGCGTCGAGGATTCGCTGGCCAGATTGAGGAACATCGCGGTGTGGGCGAGTGCGCCGGAATCCTGCATCGCCTGGCGGAAGGTCTCGGCGGCGTCGTGCGAAATGCCGATGCCGACAAAGACGATGGCAAAGCCCTGCTCGCCGGCGCGTCGCAGCCGGGCGTTCTGGGCGATGTCGCTGGCGATGCGGTCGTGCGGCATGCCGCCGGAGGAGAACAGCGGCAACTTCTGGCCGCGCACCAGGCTGTTCATCAGGTCGATGGCGGTGACGCCGGTCTCGATGAAGTCGCGCGGCAGGTCGCGCTGCGTCGGGTTGATCGGCACGCCGTCGATCCGCATGCGCTTATGGGCCGGCACCGGCGGTCCGCCATCGGTCGGTTCGCCGACGCCGTTGAAGACCCTGCCGAGCAGGCCGGGCCCGACCGAAAAGTGCAAGGGTTCGCCGACGAAGCGGACCTTGATGTCGCGCAAGCCGAGGCCAATGGTCGATTCAAGCACCTCGACCACCATGGCGTCGCGATCGAGCGAGGCGACACGGCCGAGCCGCGGCGGAGCGTCGTCGCTCAGGATCTCGACGGCTTCGTTGAGGCCGGCTTCGACATTGCGCCGCAGATACAAAAGCGGGCCGTCGATCGCGGTGGCGGTGCCTTGCACCCATAAATCAGGCCGCATCGGAGGCCGCCTTTCCCAGCGCAGTCATCGCGGCCTGAAGCGCCGTGCGCAGTTCGGTGAATTTCTCAAGCTGGTCCTCGCCGATCTCCTCGCCCATTCGCTGGACACGGCGCAGGATGTCGAGCGCGGCAATGGCCTGCGGCGGCGCGCCGCGTTCGAGCGCGGCCTGCGCCTGATCGATGAAGTCGAGAATGATGGTCAGCATGGCGGTCTGGCGTTGCGGCGAGCAATAGCGGTCGACTTCGGAAAACGCCGACTGGCGCAGGAAGGCTTCGTTGATCAGTTCGGCGCAGAGCAAAGTTACCTGCTGTGCCGGCGGCAGCGAGTCCTTGCCGACGATGCGCGCCATCCGTTCGAGGTCGGCCTGGGCTTCCAGTAGCGACAGCAGCTTTTCGCGATGGGGCTGCCATTGCGAATTGCCGCGCGCCGCCCACCAGGCGGCGAAGCGCCCGGCATTCTCCGAATAGGATTGCAGCGGATGGATCGCCGGATAGAACCGCGCTTGCGCGCGTTCGCGGTCGAGTCCCCAGAAGCAGCGAACGTAACGCTTGGTATGGCTGGTGACCGGTTCGGAAAAATCGCCGGCCGGCGGCGACACCGCGCCAATGATGGTGAGCGAGCCGTCCTTGTCGCCGAGCGTCCTGACCCGCGCCGCGCGTTCGTAGAACTCCGCCAGCCGCGAGCCGAGGTAAGCCGGGTAGGCGGCTTCGCCCGGCAATTCGCCGAGGCGGCCGGAGACTTCGCGTAGCGCTTCGGCCCAGCGGCTGGTCGAATCCGCCATCAGCGCGACATGCAGGCCCTGGTCGCGGAAATATTCGCCGACGGTGACGGCGGTGTAGATCGAAGCTTCGCGCGCGGCGACCGGCATGTTCGAGGTATTGGCGATGATGACGGTGCGCTCCATCAGCCCGCGTCCGGTGCGCGGATCGGCGAGCTTGGGAAATTCACGCAAGACCTCGGCCATCTCGTTGCCGCGTTCGCCGCAACCGACATAGACGATGACGTCGGCGTCGCACCATTTCGCCAGCGTCTCCTGCAACACCGTCTTGCCGGTGCCGAAGCCGCCGGGGATCGCGGCCTGACCGCCGCGCGACACCGGAAACAGCGTGTCGAGGATGCGCTGGCCGGTGACCATCGGTTCGTCGGCCGGCAGACGGCGGCGTACCGGTCGGGCCTTGCGGATCGCCCAGGTCTGGAAGAAGCCGATATCGGCGACATCGCCGCTTGCGGTTCTGACCGTGCAGAGGATGGCGTCGAGCGGTTGCGGGCCCGCGGCTGCGATGGTCTCGACGGTGCCGGCAAGATCGGGCGGCAACAAAACGCTTTGCACGACGCCGTCGCCGGGCAGGTCGCCGATCGCCGCGCCGGCGGTCAGTGTGTCGCCTTGTCTGACCAGCGGACGGAACGCGATGGTCGCAGGCGCCGGCTTCTCCCCGGCGTCGAGCGGACGCAGCAGGCCGTCGAAGATATGGCCGAGCAGATGCGGGCCGAGCCGCACCGACATCGCCGCGCCGGTGCCGCGCACGCTGTCGCCCGGCCGCATGCCGGTGGTGTCCTCGTAGACCTGACCGACCAGCTCATCGTCCTTCAGGCGGATGACCTCGCCGGGCCGGCGGTGCGGACCGACCTCGATCGCTTCGCCGATGCGAAAGGCGCTGGTTACTGTCGCGTAGACCACCGGCCCGCCGACCCATCGGATGACAGCGTCACTCATGCGGTAAACCTTCGGTCGTTGATTGGGCCGAGCCTTGCGCCAGCGCGTCAAGCAGCAGCGCGGCAATCGCCCGGTTGTCATACAGAAGGCCGGCGACCGTGGCGTCGAGCACGGCCTGGTCAGCCGTGACGCGCAGGCCGGCGGCGATGGCGGGGTCGGCGGTGAAGGTGAGGACGAGACCGTCCTGGTTTGCAAAACCGGCGACGAAGCCGGCCTGATCGGCAGCGCTCCAGTCGTGCGGGTGCTCGACCGTCCAGGGACCGGGCCGCAACCGGCTCGAACACAGCGCTGCGATTTTGTCGGTCCAGACCTTGCGGGCGGCGAGGTCGCGCCAACGCGCCGTGAGCGTCTCATGCAGCAAGGGCCAGGCGGCTTCGAGCGCGCGGCTCGCCTGTCGCTGCTCGCGGTTGCGCGCGGCCGTGTCGAGCTCGGCACTGGCGCGGGTCAGCCGCCGTTCGCCCTCGCGCCTCAAGTCGGCGATCGCGCCGCGCAGCTTCTGGCGTGCGCTAACGCGCGCCTGGGCGACGATCGCGCGCGCGTCGGTTCGGGCCGATGCCAGAACGGCGTCGCCTTCTTCATTCAACTGGCGTTCGATTTCCTGGGTCAGCGCGTCGGCCTGGAGCGACGGAATGAGGCTCGTCGGCTCGGGCGCTTGCGAGATCGGAAGGTCGGATCGGTTCATAGATCGATCCCCAGAATTCGCCGCAGCTTGCCGCCCAGATCGGGCGGCTGATCGCGGAACAAAACATCCGGGACAATCGCCAGCCCCGGCCTTTCCGCGAGCCGCGCGACGTCCAGTTCGGGCGCGGCGATGCGGCGCGCCAACCCGGCGGTGATGATGACGAGGTCGGCGCGGGAGCGCGCCTCGCGCAAGGCGGCGCCGGCTTCGTCCGGCGCCGGGACGACGGTCTCGATGCCGGCCAGGCGATAGCCCGCGGCGGTCAATTCGTCGCCGATGAAAACCGCCGATGCCATATCAGCCGGCCCGGTTGAGAA
Source organism: Rhodopseudomonas sp. (assembly GCA_016124795.1). GTDB lineage: Bacteria > Pseudomonadota > Alphaproteobacteria > Rhizobiales > Xanthobacteraceae > Pseudolabrys. The sequence continues at coordinate 103,654 of WGNB01000038.1, forward strand.
TGAGGACGGCGACGATCAGGCCATAGATCGCGATGCCTTCGGCGAGGCCGACGAGGATCAGCACGCGTCCGAGCAGTTCGGGCTTTTCCGCGAGCGCACCGACCGCCGCGCTGCCGACGGAGGCGACCGCGTAGCCGGCGGCGAGCGTCGACAGACCGGCGGCGATAGCCGCCGCCATCATGGCCCAAGGTGCCACCGACGAGTCGGCGGCGGCGCGTGTCGCGGTTTGCGCCGCCGCCGGATCGATTTGAAACATCAGGATGGTGACGCCGACGGCGACAATCGAGGCCGCCGCGAGCACCAAAGCCGGAATACGCAAGTTCACCGTCATGGTCATTCGCCTTGTTAAATTTGTTCCGATGGCTGGTCTTGGACGATCACCGGCGGTGGCAGCGGCTTGAACGCGCGGCCGGTGCCGGTGAGAAAACGGACGAAGAATTCGAACAGCAGCAGGCGGGTGGTCTGGATGCTGACCACCATCCCTTCGAGCGCGATCACCAGTACATTGCCGAGCGCCAGCACGATCCAGAAGCCGTAACGTCCGCTGGCCTGCGCCATCTCGACGATGGCCACCGACAGACCGGCATGGGCCAGCGCGAAGGCGCCGACGCGGGCAAAGGATACGGTGTTGACCAGAAGCCGCAGCACCTGTTCGACAAACTCCGCCGCCGCGGTGGCCAACGCGGTCAGCCGTCCGTGCTCGGCCAGCGCGACCGCGCCGAGGATGAACCAAAGCGTGCCGAGAGTCGCGATCAACAGGCCATTCTGCCGCAGCGTTTCAAGCGGCGTCATCATCAGGCCGACATAGGCGACGGTGAGGCCGGCGCGATGGCCCCACCAATGCAGCGCTTCGCCGCGCCAGTGCATCTGCACGGCGTCAAGCACGAGCCCGAGCGCGATGATCGCCATGCCGGCGATGACAGCGACGATCAGAAGCATGATCGGTTCGTCCATCGGGCGCAGCCAGAGCGCCGGGATGACGTGCTCGAGGCCGAACACGCTGCCGAACAGGATGCCGAACAGCATCGCCATGATGCCGCCCGGCACCAGCATTCGGGTCATGGGGATCCGGCCGCCGAGCGCCAGCCCGGCGATCAGGACGATGGCGCCTTGGCCGACATCGCCGAACATGAAACCGAAGATCGACGAGGCGATCACCGCCAGCAATTGGCTCGGGTCGCTTTCGTTCCGTCCGGGCGTGCCGAGCATTCGGGCGAAGACTTCGAAGGCGCGCGCCCAGCCCGGATTGTTCAGCATCATCGGCGCGCTCATGCCCGCCGGCGCATCCGTCAGCCGCAGAATATAGCGGACCCCGCAGCCTTCGAGCGCGGCGCGCAAGCGTGCGCCGGTGACGTCGCTGGTCCAGCCGGTCACCCAGGCCAGCCGCTGGCTGCCGCGCAGGTCCTTGGCGTGCGCGTTCAGCCATTCGATCAAGGCCATGTCGCCGAGCGCCGGCGCGATCTGGAGCCGCTGTGACAGTTCGGCCAATTGCGCCCGCGAAGTAGAGCGACGGTCTTCGATGCCGGCGACGCGTTCGGCGATGGCGGTCGTTGCCGCCCCGGCCGATGCCGGCAGCCAGGCTGGCAGTCTGGCCGTCGTGGCTTTCAGCGCCGGCAGTTGCGCCTCGATGTCGGCGATATCGGTGGTCCGGCCGACAATCAGAGCGTAGCTCGCGTCGGGTGTCTGCCAGGACTTAAAAAGTGTCAGCGCCGGCAGGTCGCGCAGCGTGCCGCCGGCCGGCAATATCAGCAACCGGCTTTGTAATTTCGGGCCGGCCTGGGCGAGGCTGCGCAGATCGGGAAAATCGGCGCCGGCACTTTGCAGGGCCGCTTGCAGACGCGCCAACTCGGCGATGTCCTGGGTCAGGTGCTCGATGGTGGCAATGATCGGATCGGCCTCGCGCGTCCAGGCGGTCAGCCTTTCGCGCGCCGACTTCAAGGTGTCGCTCAGGTTTTCCGGCTGTCGCTGCGGTGTCGTGGTTGCTGCCGGCCAATAGGTCCGGTAATGGCGCGCCAATTCGTGGTGCGTTTTGATGGCGTCGTCGAGGCCGGGAAACAGCAAACGGTCGCTGACCTGGCTGCGCGCTTCCAGTTCGACGGCGCCTGTGCGCGACAGGCATTCCATCACCCGCGCCAGTTCCTGGTGCACGGTCGCCAGTTCGAACCACTGGGCAGCGACCGGACGTAGCGTCATGCCGCCTCCTGTGCGCGTGCCGGCGTAAACAGCCGTCGTCGGCTCAGTCCGCCGCGCAGCCGTTCCAGATCGAGCGCGACCAGGACCAGATGGCTGAACACCGCGACCGGAGAGGCGCCGTGTCGGCGAAACAGCCGGGTTACGGCGCGGGCAAGGTCGAGCCGGTGCGGCGCGCTGGTGTCGGGCGGCAGGCTTGCCGTCAACTGGGCGTGGTGGTCGATGATGAGTTGCATCAACGCGGATAGAGCCCGGATGTCAGTTCTGTCAGGCGTTGGCCACAGCGAGCGCCAATGCGCTGTCCAGCGTGTTGCCAGACTGCTGGCATGATCGGACGTCGGCAAGAGCGGCGCGAAAGGGGATTTTTCCAGGCGCGCCAGCCGTTGCGGAATATCGCCTTCGGTGAAGTCGGCCCATCGTGTGTCATGCTTGAGCCAGACCGGGATGTCGTCGCGCAGCAGGGCCGCCAGCGCCGGCAGGTCGGGCGCCAAGGCCGTCCATTGCGTCGCCGCTTGCCAATCGCGATCGAGCCAGGTCGCGATTTCAGCGACGTAGTCGCGCCACGCCGCGCCGAGGTGTCGTTCAATGGCGTGACTGGTCATTGCGGCATTCAGGCGGTCGACGAAGCGGCGAAGCGGCGTGGCGCGGGCGCGATCGAGATAATGATCGAAGGATTGCGCCGCTTCGAGCGCGCGCCAGTCATCTTCCGTCAGGCGTTCGCCATGACGCGCCTGGAGTCTGGCTTGCACATAGCGCCAGCGTGGCTGGTTGCTCACGGGCCACCGGTCAACGTGGCGGCAACCCGACGCACCGCCTGGATCAGCGCTTCGTCATCATTGCCAACGGCGGAATCGACGTTGTCGCTTTGTGGCGCGCTATTCTCGGTCAGCCGCTGAATTTCGGTCTGGAGTTTTTCCAGATAGCGTGTGTGTAATTTCGTCGCGCAATTTTCGGCGCGGCGGGCTATCGCGCTGGCCTCGTCGCGAGCTGCCGCGAGGACTTGCCGGGCCTGTTCGGAGCGCTGGCGCAGCATCTCGACGCCGTCGCGCTCGCTCTTGAGCACGCGCTCGATTGCGGTAACGACGGGATCGTTGTGATGCTCGTCCGCTTGCCGCGTCATGATAAGTCGCCCGTGAAATTTCCGATCCGCAATTGTCTTCGAAATTGACGCCGCCGCGAAAACAGCGGCGGCGCAGTCTCATCTTTAACGAAAGAGTCGCATCGGTGACTGATCAATCAGTCGCCCGAATTACTTCTCCCAGGGAAACCCTTTCTTCTCGAAGTCGGCCGTGTTGGCAATGACGGCCGTGGCGTTCTTGAAGCCGATGCGCTTCATATCGGCGGCGGCCAGAGTTGCGCGTCCGCCGGTGGCGCACTGCAGATAGATCTTGGTCTTCATGTTGACCGTCTTGGGATAGCCCATTTTCTTCCAGATCTGGAATTCCAGCAGGCCGCGCGGAATGTTAATGGTGCCCTTGACGTGACCGGCGGCATATTCGGCCGGTTCGCGGATGTCGATCAGCAGGGCGCCGTTCGGGTTCTTGGCGGCGGCAAGATAAGTGTCGAGGTCGGCCGTCTTGACCGTTTTGCGCACCTTGGTGACGTAGCTGCCGAAGCTGTCCGGCCAGTTTTCGGCGGCATAGGCCGGCGCGCTGATAGCGAGTGCGGTGAACAGAACAAGGGCGAAACGCATTGCGCTTTTCATGACAATCGGCTCCCGGGGTTGAAGATTAGGGTTAGATAATCCCGCCATGATTTGTGCGGGTTTCCCGGCGGTCATCATTGATATGTATCAACGTGAAATTGCATGGCCTGGCCGTTTGATAGTCCTGTCAAATCCGAAGGAGGCGATCATGATCGAACGTTTGACCGGTTTTCCAGACCATGTCTTGCCAGACAATGTCTTGGCATTCGTTTGCAAAGGTCGCGTGACGAAGGCCGATTACGAGGGCGTTTTGATCCCGGCGGTCACCAAGGCGCTGGAAACTTATGACAAGCTCGATCTGTATTATGAAATCGCCGCCGATTTCGAGGGGTTCGATCCGGGCGCGATGTGGGCCGACGCGAAGGTCGGGCTGGCGCATCTCAGCCGTTGGCGCAAGATCGCGGTGGTGACGGATGTCGACTGGATCGGCCACGCGGTCGCGATGTTCGGCTTCATGATGCCGGCCGAGGTGAAGGTGTTTCCGCTGGCCGAAGCCGCGAAGGCGCGCGCCTGGATCGGTCAGGCGGCTTAGCCATTTTCGCTGGCCGATTTTTATTGAAGCCGTGTTGCGATTGTTGCCGTCGCCATTACTGCTGCGCGCGGCTGAATTTGCATTGCAAAAAAGTCGCAGTTGGAACGAATGCCGACTGTTGATTCATATCAAGGTGTCGCCAATTCGCTGAATATAGATATAATTTAAAGAATATGTCAGCCGTGGGTTTGCCGATGCCAACAGCCGTCCGCCCTTTCTGGCCGCCGCTTGCCGCCGGTATCGTGCTCGGGCTGGTGCTGCTGCTGACGTTTCTGCTCAATGGTTACGGCCTTGGCGCCAGTGGATTTTTCACACGGTTGACGGCCTGGCTGGGCGGCGAATTGGCCGGCCCGGTGACGCAGGCCAACAGCTATCTCGGGCCTTTCCTGAAAGGCGCCAATCCGCTGGCGAGCTGGATCAGTTGGGAAATCGTCGGCGTGATGCTCGGTGCCTTGTTGGCGGCGCTGACCGGCGGCCGGTTTCGCTTGCGGCTTGATGGCGCGCCGCGCCTGGGCGGTGGCGGCCGGATCGCTCTGGCGCTGGGCGGCGGTGTCCTGACCGGCTTCGGCGCGCGGCTGGCGCGTGGCTGCACCAGCGGCATCGGCTTGTCGGGAAGCGCGCCGCTGGCGGTGGCCGGCTTTCTGTTTCTCATCGGCTTTTTCATTGTCGGCATCGCCGTCAGTTTCCTGACCCGGAGGATCTGGGCATGACGCTTCCGCTTTACGACAGTGGCGTTGCCTCCGGTCTGCTGAGCGGGATGCTGTTCGGTTATGTGCTGGAGAACGCCGGTTTCGGCAGTCCGCGCAAATTGACGGCGCAGTTTCGTTTCAGCGACTGGTCGGTGTTCAAGGTGATGTTCACCGCCATCGTGGTTGCCGCGATTGGCTTGTATGTCGCGACCGCTTTCGGCTGGATGAAGGCCGGAAGCATCTTCATTCCGACGACATATTTCTGGGCGACCTTGACCGGCGGCGCCTTGGTCGGCGCCGGCATGGCGATCGGCGGTTATTGCCCGGGCACGTCGTCGGTCGCTGTGGCGGCCGGCCGTCTCGACGGTCTGTTCTTTATCGTCGGCATGGTGCTTGGCACCGCGCTGTTTGCCGGTGTGTTCGATCGCATCGAAGGTTTCTATAGCGCCGCCGCCGGACCGGTGTCGCAGACCTTGCCGGAGTTGTTCGGCATTCCGGAATGGCTGGTGCTGGTGGCGCTCGTCGTGCTGGCCGTTCTTGGCTTTGTCGCCGGAACGATGCTGGAGCGATTGTATGGCGGCCCGCTGAGCGCCGCACAGGTCGAGACGGAGGGCGAGATCGCGTCCGTTACCGAGATTGAAATCGTTGAAATAACGGCCGGCTGACGCCGTCGGCGCGGTCGAACAGGGAGATGGATATGCGAACTCGGAAAAATGCCCCGGCGCGGGTTGTCGGTAGCCTGTCGGCCATGGCGGCGGCGCTCGCGGTGACGGCGGCGGCGCCGACCCCGGTTGCCGCTGCTGCTGCCGGTGCTTCTGCTTCTGCTGTGCAATTGGCACAGGCGGCGCGAAATCCTTGCGGCCCCGCCAGCCCCTGCGGTCCGGCACGCCGCGGTGCTCCGGGCGGCAGCCCTTGCGCGCCCGCCGCCGATCAGGGAAGTCCTTGCGGTCCGGCGCGTGGCCGGCCGCAGGCATCGCCGTGCGCTCCCGGTCAATCGGAAAGTCCCTGTGCGCCGGCACGCGGCAATCGCCGGGGACCGGCAGGCCCTTGTTCGCCGGCCAGTCCTTGTGCGCCGTCGCGCTCGTAAGGGCGGAGCACCGACATGGCGCAGGCTGGGCTTCCGGGAACTAAAACTGCGGCGCTCAGCGCCGGGCCGGCCTGCTTGTCCGATAGCGAAGGCGCGGGCGATGATTTGCGCGCGCTTGAGTACGATGAATGTCGCGTGATGTATGATGCCGCCGCCGACGCGGTTGAATGCATGGCGGCTATGGCGGCTCGCGGCAGGAACCCGGTGACCGAGGTGCTGGACGGCGTCGACGCGGTCGAAGAGTGGGCACATTTCCCGGCCGGCGACATCGTCGACCCGGTGACGCACAGCCAGTTTTATTACCACGCTCACGCAGCCGCCGAGCGTGCCAGCGGTGAACACGGCCACTTCCATACTTTCGTGCGGCCGAAGCTCTTGTGCCCCGATCGGTCGCCCATGGCGATCGCTGAGAGCGCGGAATCGCTGCCGGACACGACTTGGGTCGCCCATCTCGTTGGCATCTCGACCGATGAACGCGGACACCCGATCCGGTTGTTCACTACCAACCGTTGGGTCACCGACGAGGTTTGGTATGATGCGGAAACGGTGATCGCGATGCTCGATAGTTTTGACATCACCGTCGAGCAACCGTCGGTCGATCTCAACCGCTGGGTCTCGGCGATGGTCCAGCTGTTCCGGCCACAAATCGCGATCTTGTTGCGCAAGCGTGACGCGGTCATCGCGCAATGGCGGATAGAACATTCCGAATGTGATGTGTTCGAGGATCGGGAATTGCAGATTGTGTCGGAAACCCCCATCGATTTTCTCAACCAGATCCGCGCCGTCGAAACGGCGTTGAACGGATCTAGGCAAAACTGACGGAGCCGCCCATGGATCGCCGCACTTTTCTGGCCGCAGGCTCAAGCGCGCTGATCGGGACTGTACTGTCAGGTGGGCAACAGGCTTCGGCCGCCGTTGGCGCGTTGTCGGTGCGCGCGACCCCGGGCGGGCCTTTGCTGACACCAACCGACAAGTTCTTTGCCTATTCGCAGATGCGCTATCCGGAGACGCTGCCGACCGGCGTTGCGATCGACGGTCTGGTCAATACGCCGGCGCGTTACAACATCGACGATCTCGCCAAGCTGCCGACCATCAAAAAGATCATGACGCTGGAATGCTTCGTCAACACCGCCGGTGGGCCGCTGATCTTCAATACTCCGTTCGAAGGTGTGCCGTTGTCGGCGCTGTTCGACAAAGCCGGCATCAAGCCGGAAGCCAAATCGGCGCGGATCGAAACCAGCGACGGTCATCCGCCATTCCTGCTGCCGCTGACGGAATTGCAGCGCAAGGAAACGATGCTGGTTGCCAAACACGGCGATGCCGCGGTGCCGATGCGGCACGGCAGTCCCTATACCCGGCTGTTCATTCCCGGCGCCGGTGGCAACCACCATCCGAAATGGGTGAGCCGTATCACGCTGGTCGCCAATGCCGCGCCCGAACATCCGGCGCCGCCGATGGCCGGCTTTCTCATGCCCGCACCACCCGAGGTGGTCACGACCATGGCCGGGGTGACGCTCACCGGTTATGCCTTCACCGGCGCCGAGCCGGTCGGTAAGGTCGAGTTCTCGACCGATAACGGTTACACTTATCGCACCATGCCGCTGCCGCCGCAGCCCGATCCGGATGTCTGGATCACCTGGGACGTGACCTTTAAGCCGCCGGAGCCGGGCTTTTATGTGCTGCGGGTCAAGGCGACCAGCGCCAGCGGCCGCAAACAGGATTTTCCCGGCGTGATCGCGATCGAGGTGCGCTGACATGAAGGTCGCATCGATGGTGGCGACTTTATGGAGCGAATTGCGCGGGTTGCGCCGTGCGCTGCTGACGCTGGCGCTGTTGTTCTTCGTCATCATGTTGCTCGAAGTCGATCTCGGCCATCGGCCGATTTTGGCGCGTCAGGATTCCTGGGGCGCGCTGGTGCCGGTGGTCTGGTTGCCGATCTCGTTGCTCGCGCTGATGGCGGTGCAGGTTGCGCCGTCCTGGGCGACTTCATTGTTCGCACAGGCGGTGATGGCGATATCCGCTGCTGTCGGCATGATCGGCTCTGGGCTGCATATGATGACCAGCGGCGTCGATCCCGACCATCTTGCCCGCGCTTTCTCCAGCAATGTTTGGGGTGGACCGGCTTCGCCGAACTGGCCGGTGGCGATTGCGCTCGCCTCGGTGCTTGGTTTCATCGCCGTCACCAGTGCCCAGCGCGACGGTGAAACGCTGCCGGATCGAGCCTTGGGCGCGACCGCGATTATCGCCGATCTGCTGATCGTGGCCGGGTGCGGCTTCGCGGCGGTGCCGTCGCTGGTGTTGCCGAGCGCCGTCTGTCTGGTCGTGGCGGCGCTGTTGCTGCTGGCGACGCTGCTTGCGCTACTTATTAACGCACGAACGGAAAGGGCCATGCCATGACGCGCAAGGCGTTGTTGGTCAATACGCTGCTCGCGGTCGGAGCGATTGTTATCGTTGTGGGTGGGTTTTTCGCCACTTTCGCGATGTGGCGCCACCTTGACGAGGCTCGCGCGGTTTCGCTCGGCATTCCCTATACAGAATTCAACTGGAAGACGGCGCATGCCCAGGAACGCGGTTGCGTCGCCTGCCATGCCGATCATCTGGCGGAGGACGTCAACCGTCTCGTGGTGGCACGCAAGAAACCGGTGCAGCACGGCATCTTTGTTACCAGTTATGACATCCCGATGCGGGTTGAGGACTGCTTCATCTGTCACGGCAAATCCTTTGCCGCCAGCATGCACTCGCGCCATCTGCATGCGGCCGCTTTCACCAACATGGGCGGCAATTGCGATTCCTGCCACACCATGGTGAACGGCAAGATGGTGCTCTACGACGATCAGTCGCGCTACGATGTCATCAATGGGGTCAGTTTCAAACCGACGCCGGCTTTTACCTCGCAATCGACCGATAGCCTGATCGATGGCCTCAAGAGCGTAGCGAAAGCGAACTGACCATGCTGGGCCGTCTCCTCATTGTGGTCGCGATGATGTTGTTCGGCCCGTTATTTATCGAGGTCTATCTTTATCACCCGATGATCGCGCTTGAACACGATATGGCGGCGCTGGTGCCGCTAGTGGCGAGCCCTTTGGCGATCCTGACCGGCTTTCTGATGCTGGCTGTCGATCGTCGAATGACGGCCGGCCTGTTCGGGCTGGTCTGCCTGGGCGAAGTAGCGGTCGGCGTTGTCGGTGCGGCGATCCATATCGCCATCCACGCGCCTTCGTTTGCGAGCCTGGTGACCGAGCCAAACGTCTGGCTTGGTAATCCGCCGCCATTGGTGCCGTTGTCATTTGCTGCCGCCGGTTGTCTCGGACTGATCCCGGTTGTCTTGCCCGGGCAACGGTTGATGCTGGAACCGCCGGTAGCGATCGCCCGTATTCTTTATGCGTTGGCTGCATTGTGCGGTCTGGTTGCCGTGGTGACCGGCGCGCAGGCCGAGGCCGGCGTCATCGCCTTGTGCGCGGTGATCGCAGCGCTGGGCTTCGGTTCGTTCGGTTATGTCGCAGAAGCCGGCATGCTGGCTTATGGGTTATGGCGCGACCGCGCGGCTTGACCGGTCCGGCGACTTGGTGCGCCAGCTATTGACTTCGGCCAGTTCGGCGTCGGGGCTTTCTTCCACCACATCGCAGCGGCCGAGGTAGAGAGTCCCGGTCTCGCCATCGATTGAGAGCCAATCGCCTTCCTTAATCGGCGCGTCGGCCAGTTTCGCGCGCGCGCCCGGCGCGACGCCAAGTGCGGCGCAACCAACCACGCAGGGCTTGCCCATTTGGCGCGCTACCAGTGCGGCATGGGCGGTACGGCCGCCGATCGCGGTAACGATGCCAGTAGCGACCGAAAATCCGGCGACATCAGCGGTGCTGGTATCGGGCCGCACCAGAATGATGGGGTCGCCGGCCGCGGCCAGCCGGGCGGCGCTATCGGAATCGAAGGCAATGCGTCCGACAGCGATGCCGGCCGAGGCGCCGATACCATGGGCGACGGGGTCGTGCGCCGTCGCGAAATGCGGTTGGGTCAGCTTGTCGAGTGGTATGCCCTCCAGCCGCTGCAAGCCCTGCGCCGGCGTGATCAAACCCTCGCGCACCAGTTCGATGGCGAAACGCAGCGCTGCGATCGGTGTGCGCTTGGCGGCGCGGGTCTGGAGGATCCACAGATGACCGTCCTCAATGGTGAATTCGACGTCCTGGACGTCAGCGAAGTCACGCTCCAGCAGCGTCAGGGTGTCGCGTAATTGGGTTGCGACCGCCGGCAGTCTTTGCCGGATGACGTGTTCCGTATCGGGTGTGCGTGCGCCGGAGACAACGTCCTCGCCTTGCGCGCCGAACAATACGTCGATCACCGGTTCGGCCGAACCTGTCGAGGGATCGCGCGAGAAGGCGACGCCGGCACCGGATTTGAGATTGCGGTTGCCGTAAACCATGGCCTGCACGGTGACGGCAGTGCCTTTGAGGTCGTCGAGGCCTTCCAACCGGCGATAGGTTTGCGCGCGTGGGCTGGTCCAGGAGCGATAGACTGCGTTGGCCGCCGCCGTCAGTTGTTTGAACGGATCGTCGGGCATGGCGTCGTCTCCGCCGTCGATGAGATCGAGATGGTCCGCGGCCAAACGCTCAAGCGCTTCGCCATCCAGACTTTGCTCGCCGCCGACACCTTCCATCGCGATCATCGCCTTGAGCCGGGCTTTGAACGGCGCCGGGTCGAGGCCGAGCACGACGTCGGCATAGCTTTCGAGGAAACGGTGACGGCAATCCCAGGCAAAGCGCGGATTGCATGTGGCGCGGATCAGGCCCCTGACGGCGTCGGCGCTGCAGCCGACGTTGAGCACGGTGTCGAGCATGCCGGGCATCGAGCGCGCCGCGCCCGAGCGTACCGACACCAGCAGCGGATTGCGTCGGTCGCCGAAGATTCGGCCGGTGGCGCTTTCCAGGAAGGCAATGCCGTCGCGCAGGCCGATAGCGATCTGACGGTGGGCGTCCTTGTCGCCGGCGACGATGGCCGCGCACAATTCGATCGGCAACACGAAGGCGGGCGGAACCGGCAGGCCGAGCGCCGCCATGCGCGCCAGATTGGCGGCTTTGCCACCGACGATCTCGGCTGTGGGTTGCTCGGTCGAGCCGGCGCCGATGCGGACAATCTGCATGGAATGGGTATCCTCGTTCAGGTCTTGAGATCGGCCAGCACGCGTTCGCGCAGCAGGTGGCCGAAGCCGGCGAAGCGGTCGGTCGCCCGCTCGATGGCGCGGGTCAGTTCGAGTACCGACAGCGCGGTCTTCTGGTCGAAGTCGCCGCGCAGAACGATCGCGGTAATGGCGCGTTCGGCGCGGTCGCCTTCGTGCTCGGCCTCGATCAACCGGGCTATCGCGGCGAAGGCGTCTTCCGAGTCGATTTGCCGCCCGTCCGGCACATCGGCGGCGGCCGACGCGCCGGTGGCCGCGGCTTCGGCGCCTTCGACGGCGGCGGCGCAGAGCGTGGCAAGCGGCGCCAGCAGTTTCGCGTCGATCGCTTCCGGCACCAGCGAGGCGATGAAGGCGGCCTGTTCGAGTTCGTCGATGGTCTGCTCGGCCTGATTCACCAACAGTTCGATCGAGCGGTCGGCCTCGAAGCGTTCGATCTCCTGGCGGGCGTCGAGTGCGATCCGGTCGGCCTTTTCCTCGATGTGGTGAGCCTGTGCCGCGAGCGCGGCGCGGTCGAACGGGCGGGTCGCCTGCTGCTCGGCAATGAATTGAGCAATGCCGGCGGCGATGTCGCGCGCCAATCCGGTCTGGCGGACGACGATGGCCAGCAGCAGGCGATCGACACGTTGCAGGTGGCGCACCAGATCGGCTTCGATCCGGTCACGCGCCAACCGTACGGAGCCGCCTTCGAGCAGCGCTTCGGCCGAGACCCGTAACACGGTCTTGAGGAAATCCATCGCGGCCTCACGGCCGAGCGCATGATCGAGCCGTTCGCCGAAGCCGATGCGGGTCGGCGTGGCGTGGTGGACGGCGGAAGCGACCAGTTCGTCGCCGCCAAGCGCGAGGAAGCCGCGATGGCCGACGCGATGGCGCGCCGCCCAGTCGAGCACGGCGATGGCGTCGGCTTTGGCGATCCAGTTGCGCAGTACCTTGCGTGCCTTGTTCCAGTCGATCAGGAAGACCAGCGATGCGCCGATCGTTTCGAGAAAGGCGTCGCGTGCTTTCGTGTCGGACGCGATGAACTGGCCGGTGACTAAATAGAATACACCGTCATCGCCGAGACCCTCGGCGCTCTTGCGGTCGAGTCCGCTCCACTGAACGGCAAAGTCGCGAAACAGCCCGGTAAAGAACCGGGCGCGCGCCAGATGGACGTCGGTATAGGTAACCGTCACGGTATCGCCGTCGACGGCGATGACGACGACATGGGCGTCGGTTTCGCCGATGTCGTTTTGGATGATGAGGCGGGCGCCCGCGCGCGCTGCCGTGGTCGCCAGACCGGGATGGTCGAATTTCAGTTTCCGGGTCGCGTCGAGGCCGCGCATGAAGGCTTCGACCACTGGCCGGTCTTGCGCGCTCAGACCGTGCACGTGAGCGCCGGCGAATTCCTCTTCGGCATGTTCGGCGGCCAGCCGGTTGAGTGCCTTGTGCAGGTCCATTACCAGCCGATGCAGGCTGCCGCCATTGCCGCCGGAAATATGTGTGAGCCGGCCGATCTGCGACAGTTCGAGGGTGTCGGCCGGTTGCGGTGAGGCGGCCGAGCGCAACACCGTCAGGCGCTGGCGGGCGCTGTCGCCGGCCTCCGGGTCGCCGGCCCGGACGGCATCGATCATCGCCTCGACGTCGCCCCAGATCGCGGCTTCGAGCGCGCGGAGTCCGGTCGCCAAGATCCGCGCGTCGGCGATCAGGGCCGCGCTATTGACCAGGGCTTCCATCGCCATCGTATCGATGCCGGCTTGGCGGCATTCGTCGTTCAGATTGAAGCGGCTGCCGGCCGGGTCATGGGCGTGGCGAGCCGCCGCCTGCAATACGCTGAGGCGTACCTTGACCCGGTCATTGGCGGCCAACCCCTGCGCGATCCGCGCCGGCAGCAGGATTTCGGTCTGGCCAAGTTCTTCGATGATCTGCGATTTCATCTGCCTGCTCCTCGGAGAAGGCATTAGCGCACGGGATTGTGACAACAGCTTTGAGCTGGATCATTCACCGAAATGTCATAATCGACGCCTTGGTCGACGAGCCGCACCGCCGGCCCATGATCGGTCTTAGGAGGCGGCCGGCCGATAAGCGATCGCTTCCGCGATGAGATGTCCGGCCTGTGGCGGCGTCGCGTCCATCGATGTGACCGATGTCCGGTGGCGTGCAAGCAGGGCGGTGACGTTATGAAGGATGGCGTCGGCTGGCGTCGTCCGCTGCGCCGGGGAGTTGTGGTCGACGAGGTCGCGGCTCAACGCATACAGCATTGCCTGCTCGATTTGTTCGGCGCGCAATTCCAATTGGGCGATCTGCGCCCGTAATTCCTGCGCGGCGGGCTCGCTCATGGTCGGCAGCGGCTTGAGCCTCTGGCGGATGGTCCGCAATGGGCGCACTGCAGTGTCGCGCCAGACAGCAATGTTGGCATCGATCGATGTCAGTGTCTCGTCGGATAGCGTGAGCGCGTAAGCATGGCCGAGCCATGCGACGAACAACAGGAAATTGACATCGACGTTGCGTTCGTTCTGAAGCGCCAGGCATTCGGTGGCGACGCCGGGCCTGGCGTAGACCGAGAGCGAGAATGCCCAGAACGGATTGTTGCAATCGAGCATCGAGGCGTGCCCGCGCTCAGCGCGGCGTCTTGGCTTTTGGCCGCGTCAGGTCGCCGGTCCAACGCCGCACCAGATTGAGATCGATGTCGAACAGGTCGAGCACTCGGCCCAGCGTATGGTCGATCATGTCTTCGAGCGAGGTCGGCTGGGTGTAGAAAGCCGGGACCGGCGGATAGACGATGGCGCCGGCTTCGGTCACCGCTGCCATGTTGCGGATATGGCCGAGATGTAGCGGCGTTTCGCGCAGCATGAGCACGACGCGGCGGCGCTCTTTCAAAGCCACGTCGGCGGCGCGTGAAATCAGGTTGGCGGTCACGCCGGTGGCGATCTCCGCCATGGTCTTGATCGAGCAGGGCGCAACCACCATGCCGAGATTGCGGAACGAGCCGCTGGAACAGGCCGCGCCGATATCCTGATTGGAATGCACGACATCGGCCAGCGCTTCCACGTCGGCGACTTTGTAGTTCGTCTCGGAGGCTAGCGTCAGATGCGCGGCGCGCGACATCACCAGATGGGTTTCGATTTCGCTGTCCTTCAACAGTTCCAGAAGCCTTACGCCGTAGATCGCGCCCGATGCGCCGCTGATGCCGATGATGAGGCGCTTGGCCGGATCGTTGGAGTTCTTGTCGCGTTTGGCATTGTGCAGCACGGAGCGGGTTTTCCTTGACCGGAGATCGTGGCGCGGCGGCCGGACCGCGGCTGGCACCGGCACTATATTTCGTGCCTCTAGATTACAGCAGATAAAGCCCTGCCGCTAACGCGAATTTGGCGGCAATTCCGGGGCCTCCGCAAGGCGCTCAAGGCGACGATAGCAGGGGTGTTCGCCGCTTGGGCGCTCACGATAGCATCCCTTGTGACATGGCTGAATTTGTCGTTGTCCCTGCCTTGGCGGCGGTGCTACCTCATTTGGGCTATACGAAATGGGCGGCATTGACGCTTGCCGGATGCGGGCCGACGGGGCTTTTCGGCCGGATTTTGTCTTTACGCGGAGTAAACCATGGATCAGAAGTCGCCGCCTCAGGGCCGGCCGAAATTGCGTTCCAAACTCTGGTTCGACAATCCCGACAACCCCGGCATGACGGCGATCTATCTTGAGCGCTATCTCAATTATGGACTCACGATCGAGGAACTGACCTCGGGTAAGCCGATTATCGGCATCGCGCAGACCGGCTCCGACCTGTCCCCCTGCAACCGTCATCATATTGAGCTGGCCGTGCGCGTGCGCGACGGCATCCGTGATGCCGGTGGCATTCCCTTTGAATTTCCGGTCCACCCGATTCAGGAGACAAGCCGCCGGCCGGGCGCTGCGCTCGATCGCAATCTGGCCTATCTCGGGCTGGTTGAAGTTCTGTTCGGATATCCACTGGACGGTGTGGTGCTGACGACCGGTTGCGACAAGACGACGCCGGCCTGCCTGATGGCGGCCGCGACCGTCAATATTCCGGCAATCGTGCTGTCCGGCGGACCGATGCTCAATGGCTGGTGGAAGGGCGAACGTGCCGGTTCCGGTACCGTGGTCTGGCAGGCCAAGGCCGATCTGGCGGCGGAAAAGATCAGCTACAAGGAGTTCCTCGACATCGTCACCTGGTCGGCGCCGTCGGCGGGCCACTGCAATACCATGGGGACCGCCTCGACCATGAATGCGCTGGCCGAAGCGCTCGGCATGTCGCTGCCGGGCTGCGGCGCTATACCCGCGCCTTATCGCGAGCGACCGGCGATGGCCTATCAGACCGGTAAGCGCGCGGTCGAAATCGTGCTAGAGAACCTCCGGCCATCCGATATCCTGACGCGCGAGGCGTTTGAAAACGCCATCGTGGCTTGCACCGCGATTGGCGGTTCGACCAACGCGCCTATTCACCTCAACGCGCTGGCGCGCCACATCGGTGTCAAGCTCGGTATCGAGGAATGGGAGACGGTCGGTTACGACGTGCCGTTGCTGCTCGATATGCAGCCGAGCGGCAAATATCTCGGCGAGGAATATTACCGCGCCGGCGGCTTGCCGGCGGTGATGAACACGCTGCTCAAGGCCGGCCGCATCCATGGCAATGCCATGACCATCAACGGTCGGACTATGGCGGAGAATGTAACTGGCTGCGAGGTGACCGACGAAGACGTGATCCGGCCTTATGACGCGCCACTCAAGACCCAGGCCGGCTTCCGTATTCTCAAAGGCAATCTGTTCGATTCCGCGGTGATGAAGACCAGCGGCATTTCGCAGGATTTCAGGACCCGCTTTCTGTCCAATCCGAACGACCCGGATGCTTTCGAGGGTCGCGCCGTGGTGTTCGAGGGGCCGGAGGATTATCACGCCCGCATCGACGATCCATCGCTGGAGATCGACGAACACACACTGTTGTTCATTCGGGGCGTCGGTCCGATCGGCTATCCCGGTTCGGCCGAGGTTGTCCATATGCATCCGCCGGCGGCCTTGCTGAAGAAGGGCATCGCGTCCTTGCCCTGCATTGGCGATGGTCGTCAGTCCGGCACCTCGGGTTCGCCGTCGATCCTGAACGCTTCGCCGGAAGCCGCGGCGATGGGTGGGCTGGCGATCCTGAAGACCGGCGACCGCGTGCGCATCGATCTGCGCAAGGGTACTGCAAACATGCTGGTGCCCGACGCCGAGCTAGCCGACCGCCGCGCTGTCTTGCTCAAGAACGGTGGCTTTCCTTATCCGGCGAGCCAGACGCCGTGGCAGGAAATTCAGCGTGGCATGGTGGATCAACTCGGCGAGGGCATGGTGCTCAAGCCGGCGGTCGAATTCCATCGCATTGCCGAGAAGTCGATTCCAAGGGACAATCACTAGATGACGCCGTCGCAAAATTCGCCGATTCCAGTTGTGTTTCTGCAAGGCATTGGCGGTGCCGCGAGGCTATGGGACCCGCAGGTTGCAAGCTTTGCCGCCGCCGGTTATCGGCCGGTCGCGCTCGATCTGCCCGGCTATGGCGATCGGCCGCCGGTCGATCACATGGACTTTGAGATGCTGGCGGCCGACGTCGAAGCAGCGATCGACGCTCGCCAGTTGGACCGGCCGGTGATCGTCGGTCATTCGCTCGGGGGCATGATTGCGCAAACCTGTTTGCGGCGGCGGCCGGATGGTTATCGTGCCGCGGTGCTGTCGGGTACCAGTCCGGCCTTCGGCAATCCGAGCGGCGACTTTCAGAAGAAGTTTGTCGCGGACCGTTTGGCGCCGCTCGATGCCGGTCAGACCATGGCCGATATGGCGGGCGAGGTCGCGCAACAACTCATGGGCCCGAATGCCGATCCTGCCAACCGTGCGTTGCTGATTGAGGTCATGGGTTCGATCTCGCCGCGCACGTATCGCGCGGCCGTGCAATGTCTGGTCAATTTCGACGAGCGCGGCAATCTGGCCGCGATCAGGACACCGGTTTTGTGTCTGGTCGGCGATCTCGATCGCAATGCGCCGCCGGCGATGATGGAAAAGATGGCCGGTAAAATCCCGGCGGCACGATATGTGCTTCTGGCTGGGCTCGGCCATATGCCGAATCTGGAAGCGCCGGATCGTTACGATGCGGCGATCATGAATTTTTTGCGTGACGTCAAACCCTGAAGCCCGGCTCATGCAAAGTTGCCAATGCGACCCGCGACCCAAAGCGATCCGAGATGAAGTGGAGTGCCGCCGATGAATGCTCTCGATACCCATGATCAAGACGCGCCGATTTTCGCGCCGGACGCGTTCCGGCTGAGCGACTTCCAGGCCGAATTGATCGGCAAGGCGCGCCGCTTCGGCAAAGCCAAGCTGGCGCCACGCGCCGCCATCCACGATCGCGAGGCGACGTTTCCGATCGAGAATTTCCGCGACATGCATCCTGAGGGTCTGCTGTCGATCTGCATTCCGAAGGAAGACGGCGGCACCGGCGCCGACTTTCAGACTTATTGTCTGGCGGCCGCCGAGCTTGGCCGTTACTGCGGCGCCACCGCGTTGTCGTGGAATATGCATGTCTGCTCGACGCTGTGGTCGGGACCGCTGTCCGATGACCTTGAGATGACGCAGGAAGACCGCAAGGCTCATATCGCGCGCCGGCGCGTGCACTATAAGCGTATCATCGACGATGGCGCGGTCTATGCGCAGCCGTTCTCCGAAGGGGGCGCGGCAGCCGCCGGTGGCGTGGCTTTCGGCACCGAGGCCAAACCGGTCGACGGCGGCTTTATCGTCAATGGCAAGAAGATCTTCGCATCCTTGTCGGGCAATGCCGATTATTACGGCGTGTTGTGCACCGAGCGCGCGGAGGGGGAGGCGGCCAGCCGCCGCAACACCTTGTATCTCGGCGTGCCGGCCAATGCCGAGGGTGTATCGGTGGTCGGCGACTGGGACCCGCTCGGCATGCGCGGTACGGTGTCGCGCACGCTGCTGTTTAAGGATGTGTTCGTGCCGAGCGACGGCATGTTGATGCCGCATGGCATCTACTTTCAGGCGGCGTCGCGCTGGCCGCACATGTTCATCACGTTGTCGCCGACTTATATGGGGCTGGCGCAGGCGGCCTACGATTTCACGGTCGGTTATCTGCGCGGCGAATTGCCGGGCATGCCGCCGGTCAAGCGCCGCATGTTCCCGACCAAGCAGATCGCGGTCGCCGAAATGCGCATCATGCTGGAGCAGACCAAGGCCTTGTGGTTCCAGGCGATCACCGAAGCCCGCGCCAATCCGAGCAAGGATCAGGTGCTGCGCGCCTATGCGGCGCAATATACCGTGATGGAAAACGCCAATGCCGTTGCGGTCAAGGCGATCCGCACCTGCGGCGGTCAGGCGATGCTGAAATCGCTGCCGCTTGAGCGGATCTACCGTGACAGTCGCTGCGGGGCGCTGATGTTGCCCTGGACGGCGGAAATCTGCGTCGATCGTATCGGCCGCGAAGCCCTGTACGAACCGGGCGAGAAGGACGAGTAGGCGCGGGATCAGGCCGATGAACCTCGCTGAACTCATCGAGCGTAACGCCGCCTTCACGCCGGACAAGACGGCGCTGCGGTTCGAAGGTCGGGCGCTCGGCTATGCCGATTTCGCGGCGCGGATCGCGCAGACGGCGCGCGCCTTGAAATCGGAACTTGGCGTCGGTCGTGGCGACCGGGTCGCGATCCTGGCGCTCAATTGCCCCGACTATCTGGTGCTGCTTTATGCCTGCGCCCGGCTTGGCGCGATCCTGTTGCCGTTGAACTGGCGGCTGGCGGTGCCGGAACAGGTTTTCATTCTGAGCGATGCCTCGGCCAAAGTGCTCGTGGTCGAACAAACCTTCAGCGCGCTGGTGCCGTCGTTGAAGGAAGCCTTGCCCGACATCCGCGTTGTTGGCCTGGGCGCCGCCGATGGCGCGGAGATCGCTTTCGACGATCTCTTGGCGCAAGGCAGCGGCGACGGCCACAATCCGCATATCGACGAGCGTTGCCCTCTGTTGCTCGTCTACACTTCGGGCACCACCGGTCGCCCGAAAGGCGCGATGTTGCGGCAGGAGGCGCTGTTGTGGAACGGCGTCATGAGCCAGCACATGCATGACATGACGGCGGCCGATCACATTCTCACGGTGCTGCCGTTCTTTCATGTCGGTGGTCTCAATATCCAGACGACGCCGGCGCTGCATCTCGGCGCTACCGTCACGATTCACGCCCGTTTTGCCCCGGATGCGACCTTGCAGGCGATCGCGCAGGACAAGCCGACGCTGACCGTGCTGGTGCCGGCGACGATTCAGGCGGTGCTGGCGGACAAGAGCTGGGCGACGACCGACCTGTTGTCCTTGCGCGCGCTGTCGACGGGATCGACGCAGGTTCCGGTGCCGCTGATCGAAGCGGTTGAGGCGCGTGGTGTGCCGGTGCTCCAGGTCTATGGTTCGACAGAAACCTGCCCGGTCGCGGTTTATACCCGGATTGGCGGCGATCTGTCGCGCAAGCAATCGACCGGCTTGCCGGGGATTTTATGCGAGGCGCGGATCGTCGACGATAAGGGCCGGATTGCGCCGGTCGGCGCGGCCGGCGAGGTGCTGGTGCGCGGGCCGAATGTGTTCTTCGAATACTGGGGCAATGAAGCGGCGACCGGCGAAGCCTTGCGCAATGGCTGGTATCACACCGGCGACATCGGCACCCGCGACGCCGACGGCTATTTCTATATTCACGACCGCAAGAAGAACATGATCATCTCGGGCGGCGAGAACATTTACCCGGCCGAGGTCGAGCGCGTGTTGCACGGCCATCCCGACGTTGCCGAAGCGGCCGTGATCGGGCGTCCCGATCCGAAATGGCAGGAAGTGCCGGTCGCCTACGTGGTGCGGCGCGCCGGCAGTGATTGCAGCGCCGATGTTCTGATTGCGCATTTGTCCGCGCAACTGGCGCGCTTCAAGGTGCCGCGAGAGGTCGTATTCGTCGAAACCTTGCCGCGCAATGCGCTCGGCAAGGTGCAACATTTCATGCTGAAGGAACAGGCGTGCGCGCCGCCGCCCTCTTGAGGTGCGCGCCGCGGGCGCGCCTCGAAGGATGACGGTGGCGGATCTTGGGCCGTCGCCGTTCGAGGCTCGCTTCGCTCGCACCTCAGGGTGACGGATAGAGGATAAAATAATGAAGATTGCAGTTTTGGGCGGCGGTAACGGGTCGTTCGCCGCGGCCGGTGATTTCGCGCTGGCCGGTCACGATACGCGGCTGTGGCGGCGCGATGCCGCGGCGGTGGTGGCGCACCGCGCGGCCGGCGAGACGGTCACGGTCAAGGATTTCGCCGGCAAGCGTGAAGCCCGGTTGACGCTGGTGACCGACGATATCGCGCATGCCGTAAAGGATGTTGAACTGATCCTGTGTCCGGCGCCGGCCACAGCCCAGCACGATATCGCCAAGGCGCTGGCGCCGCATCTGGTCGACGGTCAGGTGGTTTATCTGCCGCCCGGCACGTTTGGCTCAGTGATATTCGCCAAGGCCGCCTATGAGGCTGGCAACAAAGCCAAGGCCGCTTTTGCCGAAACCGGAACGCTGCCGTGGCTAACGCGCAAGCACGGGCCGCATGAGGTCGCCATCACCATCCGCGCCAAGCGGCTGCCGACCGGCGTGTTTCCGCTCATTCACAAGGATCATGCGCTCAAGGTGATCGGCGAGGCCTTCCCGGGCGCGATCGAGGATTGCGGCGATGCGCTGTCGGCCGCGCTGATGAATGCGGGGCCGATCATTCATCCGCCGCTGATCACCATGAATGCCGGGCCGCTCGAACATTTCGATAAGTGGGATATTCACAAAGAGGGTACGCAGCCGGCGATCCGCCGCGTCACCGATGCGCTCGACGCCGAACGTATCGCGGTGCGAGAGGCGCTGGGCTATGGCGGGCCGCATTTTCCGCTCGCCGATCATTATGCCAAGGAAGGCCCGGAATGGATGTACGGTCGCGGCTCGCATGACAAGCTGACCGATAGCGGCGACTGGCGCGAGCATATCGTGCTGACCCAGCATCGCTATATGCTCGAGGATCTGCGGATCGGTCTGTCGTTCTTCGCGTCGGTCGCGCAACTGGCCGGCGTCGACATGAAACTGGCGCGCGGTTTCCTAGCCATTGGCGGCGCGATCTGCGGTCAGGATTTCATGGCGACCGGCCGCACGCTCGACTCTCTGGGACTCGGCGCGCTCGACCGCGCCCAATTGCAGGCTTTGCTGCGGGTCGGTTTCGCATGATGGCGCGGGAACGGATTGCCTGCCTCGGCGCCGGCCGCATGGGGCGCGGCATCGCGGTGGTGTTTGCTTATGCCGGTCATGCCGTGTCGATTGTCGATTTCAAGGCGCGGCCCGCCGCCGATTTCGACAGGCTGGCTGGCGACGCGATGGCGGAAGTCAAACGGACGCTGGCGAGTCTGGCCGCGCTCGGGCTCTTCGACGCTTCTGCGATCGAGACCATCGCGGCGCGGATTACGGTGGTGCCGGAAAGCGGGGCGGGGGCCGCGCTGTCGTCGGCCGACGTGATCTTCGAGGGTGTGCCGGAAGTGCTCGACCTCAAGCGCGAGGCGCTGGCGCGCTGCGCGCAACTGGCGGGCGACAAGCCGATTATCGCCTCGACGACGTCGACCATTCTGGTCGACGATCTGTCCGGCGCTGTCGCCGGTCCGGAGCGTTTTCTTAATGCCCATTGGCTCAACCCGGCCTATCTGGTGCCGCTGGTCGAACTGTCGCCCGGCGCCGGCACCGATCCGGGGGTGACCGAGCGATTGAAGGCGCTGCTGGAGCGTATCGGCAAGGTGCCGGTGGTCTGCGCGGCGCGGCCCGGCTACATCGTGCCGCGCATTCAGACCCTGGCGATGAATGAGGCCGCGCGCATGGTCGAGGAGGGCGTCGCCTCGCCTGAGGATATCGATAAGGCGATCAAGTACGGCTTTGGCTTCCGCTTCGCCGTGCTGGGGCTTCTGGAGTTCATCGACTGGGGTGGCGGCGATATTCTTTACTACGCCAGCCGTTATCTCACCAAGGCGCTCGACAGCGACCGCTATACCGCGCCCGAGATCATCGAACGAAATATGCGAGAGGGCCGTATCGGCCTGACCACCGGGCAAGGCTTCCTCAATTACGAGGGCCGGGATCTGGACGCCTATCGGGCCGAGCGCATGAAAGGCTTTGTCGGCATGCTCGGCTTTCTCGATCTGGTGAAGCCGCCGGTGCTGGAGGATTAGCCGAAGACGTCCTGCAAGACACCGGCCTTGATCACCGTGAGATCGTCGACGGTAATCGTGGTCTTCATCACCGGAATGTCGAAATGACCGGCGGTGTGGCGGCCGGCGAATTCATTGGCGCCGGTCGAGAACAGGAAATTGCCGGGCACGGCGCGCAATTCGGTGCCATTGGTGTCACGCTGGCCGTACATCGCCAGCGCCTCGTAGCGCGCGCCGGGGTTCATGCCCCAGCCGACATGGGACACCGCATAGGCGTCCTTGTCCCCCCAGGCGGCGAAATAACCGCGCATCATCTCGGTGTCGGGACCGTCGCCGGCGATGTGGGTGACGTAGTCCTTCTCGATGGTCAGTGTGATGCGGTCCTGCAAATAGCGCTTGAAGGTCAGGTTGATGTCGCCGCGGTCGAGCACCAGCGTGCCGTTGACGGTGCCGCTTTTCGGGAAGCTCACCACGATGCCGCCGGGCCAGTGCGCCAGCGTGCCGGGCTTGTCGGTCCAGCCCCAGACGCCGACGGTGGCGGCTCCTTCCATGTTGACGGTAAGATCGGTGCCGGCGGCGGAAGTGACGGTCATGCGCTTGGAGCCGCGCAGCATCTTGGCGGCGGCGCGAACGCGCTTTTCCAGAGCGGCATCCGGCTTCATCCGTTCCAGCGCCTCCGGATGCTCGTTGGAGACGACCAGAATGCGCGCGCCGGCTTTCAGGATCTCCGGCGTTTCGACGGCGTGCATCAGGCCTTCGAGCGTGCAATCGACGACGAAACCGGCCTGGGCCAGCGCCGATACGACGGGTTTAAGTCGGCCGATGGCCTCGCTGGAGCCGGTCGAGCGCACCGGGACCGGGTGCGGGTTGCGCGGCGTCGGCACGACGATGTGAAACGGCTTGGCGCCGAGCCGCAGCAGCGCCAATTCGGCAATGTGGACGTTGAGCGGCCGCGATTGGGTCTCCGACAATATGGCCGCGGTGTCGCCGGGCTTGACCGCGCATTTCTCGAACACCTCGCAAAAGGCGTCGATCCATTTGCCTTCGATCCGGTCCGCGAACATGTCGTCTGATCCTTATAGCTACTCGAAGCCGCCGTTAACGCCGATGAACTGGCCGGTGATCGATCGTGCTTTCGGCGAGCACAGGTAGGACACCATCTCGGCGATCTCTTGCGGCTCGACATAGGCACCGGTCGCCTGACGCGCCAGATACCATGCTTCGGCGTCGGCGACGCTGATATTGTTCTTTTCGGCGTAGCCGGCAATGACGCTCTCTATGCGCGGTCCGCGCGTGGTGCCGGGCAGAATGGCGTTGACGCGAATGCCGTTCTTGCCGACCTCACGGGCCAGCGAACCGGTCAAGCCGAGCACCGCCCATTTGGTCGCGCAATAAGGCGAGCGGTTGGGATAGCCGATGGTGCCGGCGACCGAACTCATGTTGACGATGACGCCCTTGCCGGCGGCGAGCATGCCCGGCACCACCAGACGGCAGGCCATGAACATGGCGGTCAGGTTGACGTCGACGACATCCTGCCACTGCGCGATTTCGATCTGGTGCAGCGGCGCGGTGGGCCCCGAGATGCCGGCATTGTTGACCAGCACGTCGATGGTGCCGAGGCCGTCGAACAAGGCTTCGATCTGGCTGGCCTGGCGGACGTCGCAGGCGCGGAATTCGGCGTTCAGCTCGGCGGCTGTTTCCTGGCCGCGTGCGACGTCGATATCGCTGACAATGGTGCGGTAGCCGTCGCGGACCAGAACACGAGCGATTTCGCGGCCGATGCCGCTGGCGCTTGCCGTGACCACCGCGACGGGTTGGGCTGTCATGATGATCCTCGGCGTCTGGCGGGCGGGCTGTTATAGTTGGGTCTTGTCGTGGCTCTGGTCTTGGCCAGAGCCACGCGGACCGATGCCGGAAACGGCAGCGGCCCGCGCGGTAGTCTAAGACGAAGTGGGACGAACGCCTACTTGGAGTTCGCTTTCACTTCCTGCTCGAAATAGGCGAGAGCGGCCTTGCCGTCGACGCCACGTTCCTTGTTGGCGCGGGCGATCCACTCTTCGGTCATGCTGTCGAGCTTGGCGTGCAGGTTCTTCATCATTTCCGGGCTTGCGGTGGTGAAGGTGGTGCCGAGCTTGAGCAGACCGGCCTTGCCGTCGGCGTCGGCCTTATCCCACATCGCGCCGGCGAGCTTGGCGACCGCCATGCCCGAGACCGAATCGATCGCCTTCTTGTCCTTGTCCGACAGCGCGTCCCACTTGGCCTGGTTGACGACCAGGAACATCGAGGTGCGATAGAGCCCGTTCGGGATTTCCAGCGCTTCGTGGATCACCGGACCGATCTTGAAGTTATAGACCGACTCGGTCGGGAAGAAGATGCCGTCGGCGACGCCCTTGGACAGAACGTCATAAGCCTGCGACGACGGCGCGAACACCGGCACGGTGCCGAGCTTCTTGGCGATCTCGTTCACGAGGCCGCCCGGAACGCGCATCTTCAGGCCGTCAAGGTCGGAGATTTTGGTGAGCTTCTTGTCGCGGGTGAAGATGTGGCCCGGACCGTGGGTCCAGATGCCGACCAGATGGACGCCCTTGTATTCGTCGGCCTTGGCGAAGAACTTCTCATAAGTCTTCCAGTAGGCGATGCAGGACGACATCGCATTCGGCGCCAGGAACGGCAGCTCGACACCCTGGGTCAGGATGAAGCGGTTGGCGGTATAGGAGTTGGTGCTCATGCCGACGTCGGCGACGCCGTCCTTGACCAGATCGAAGTGCGACGGCGGATTGCCGAGGGCGCTGACGAACTGGACCTTGACGCGGCCCTCGGTGACTTTCTCGACGTTCTGAGCCCAGACCTTGAACACTTCGACGGTCAGCGGGTGAGTCGGCGGCACCCAGTTGGAAAAGCGCCAGACGGTCTGGGCCGAAGCCTGGCCGCCGGTCAACAATGCGCCGGCCAGGGCCAGCCCCATGAATGCGCGCGTAGCCAATTTGAACATGTGAATAGCTCCCATCTCGTTACATAAGCGGCATCATGCCGTTTATTGTCCAGCGAAGACAAGCCGCGCCGGTCTTGGCTGCCGGTTTCGGCTTTTCGTTCGGCGCGATTAACGGCCGCGCCACGCCGTCGGCGGTCGCCAGGCGGTGGCCCGGCTAATTCATCAGTGACGGCAACAACAAGGTGATTTGCGGCACGAAGGCCAGCAGTGCGAGACGGACGACGTCCGCGGCAATGAAATAGGAGACGCCGCGGAAGATCGTCGTGACCGGCACGTCCTTGAGCGTCGACTTGAGCACGAAAACATTCAGGCCAATCGGCGGCGTGATCATGCCGATCTCGACGACCACAACAATGATGACGCCGAACCAGATCGGATCGAAGCCGAGCGACTTCACGATCGGGAAGAAGATCGGAATCGTCAACAGCACCATGCTGAGGCTTTCCAGCAGGCAGCCGAGAACCAGATAGACCGCAAGAATGCAGACCATCACCATCATCGGTTCGGCGCCGAGCGCGTTCAGCCATCCGGACAACTGCGCGGGCAGGCCGGCGACATTGATGAAGTTGGAAAACAGAATCGCGCCGATCAGCAGGATGAACATCATCGCCGAGGTGCGCGCGGTTTCCACCAGCACGGTGTAAAGGATTTTCCAGGTCAGCTTGCGGCGCACGATCGCGAACAGGAAGGCGCCGCCCGAGCCGATGCCGGCAGCCTCCGTGGGCGTGAACAGGCCGAGGTAGATGCCGCCCATCACGATGATGAACAGCAGCAGCACGCCCCAGATCTTGGTCAGTGCGCGAAACCGGATGCCCCAGGGCGACCGTTCGCCGCGCGGCCCCAGCGTCGGGTCGTGCCAGGTTACGACCGCGACCGCGAGCATGTAGAAGGTGATGCCGATGAAGCCGGGGATGATGCCGGCGATGAACAGCTTGCCGATGTCGGTTGAGGTCATGATGCCGTAGAGCACCATGATCACGCTGGGTGGAATGAGGATGCCGAGCGTGCCGCCGGCGGCGATCGAACCGGCCGCCAAGCTGTCGGCGTAGCCGTAACGCCGCATCGCCGGCATCGCGACCTTCGACATGGTCGCGGCTGTCGCCATGCTGGAACCCGACACCGCGGCGAAGCCGCCACAGGCGACGACGGTGGCCATCGCCAGGCCGCCACGGCGATGGCCGAGAAAGGCGTTGGCGCAATCGTAAAGTTCCTGGCCGAGGCCGGCGCGGTTGATGAAGCTGCCCATCAGGATGAACAGCGGCAGCACCGAAAGGTCGTCGGAGATCGTGGTTTCGTAACTGATCTGGCCGAACATCGCCAAGGCCGCATTCCAGTTGGTGAAATGCGCGAAGCCGACGAAGCCGACGAGGCCCATGCCGAAAGCGATCGGCGCGCCGAGAAAAAGCAATGCGAAGACGGCGATGAATCCGATTGAGGATGCCAGCAAGGAACGGCCTATGGCGTGTCTGGGGTGGGGCGGAGGACCGCGACGATTTGCAGCGCGATCACGATGACCGCGAGCGCCGACATCACGCTCATGAAGTAAGCGAAAGGCGCCAAGGGTATGTTGAGATAATTGGTGAAGTCGCCGTAGGCCGCGAGCGATCCGGCCTTGATCCAGATTCGCCACGCCATAAGCGCCAGTGCCAGCAGCGAGGTCGCGAGCAAGACCGCGCGTTCTAGCTTCTTGGTGCGGTGTCCGGCGATCATCTCGAGCAGGTCGACGCTGACGTGCTCGCTATGCGCGGTGATGATCGGCAGGGCGCCGAAGATCATCAGGGCAAGGCCGAGGCCGGTCAGTTCGGATGCGCCCGGCACCGGCGCGTTGAAAGCGTAACGGCCGACGACATCGACGCAGCGCAGAAGCATCAGCAGAAACAGCACCAACGCAACGAACAGATTGAGCAGCATCTCCAGCCGTCCAAGGACGGTGTTGCCGGTGACCATTTGGGTGGAGAGGTTTTCGGTGTCGCTCACGCTGCCTCTACAGACTGAGATTAACGGTTCGCGTCGCTTGCTTGCGCTGTGATTGCCCGTTTCGCCAACGCACCTTTTATAACGCAAAACCGCGAAGATGAAAGCGGCGCGGCCGTTGCGAGCGCTGCGCCTAAGCGGCGGGCGTTCTGGCGTTATTTTAGGCTTAAAATAACTGCGGCGCCACCGCAAAAAATCCTTGGCGGCGTTTGTCCCTATGAAGCGGTGAAAATCCAAGGCCGTCACCGGGCGCCGGACCTGGCCGCGAAGCGGGGCGCCGCCCGAATCTTAGGCCACCGCTCGGACGGGGCCCGAGAGCCGCTCAATTTTTTTTACACAGACGCTACGTCCGCGGGTCATGCGGGCGTCGTGCGGGGCCGCTATTCGACCTTCGGGAGGCCTGCGGCTGCCATGAACGACTACAATCATCCACGCTCGGGGCCGGAGGCCGACAACCATGCCGCGACCGCGCCAAGGGAGGCGGGGCCTGTCGGGCCGCGCCGCAAGCGATGCGCGCAATGCGGCAAGCCGTTCGGGCTGGTTCGTCGCCGGCGGGCGGGCATGCAGTTTTGTTCAAACGCCTGTTTGACCGAACAGGCCCAAGGCGCGCATCGGGCGGTGCGTGAGAAAGCGCGCTGGTTTGAGTTTCTGAACGCGCGCGGTTAAGCGGTTTGTCCGGCTTCGATCAGCTTGACCAGACGCCGGATCGCGGCGGCCGGCGATCCGCTGTTATCGATCGTGCGGTCTGGCTGAAAGCCGACATAGGCTTCGTTGCGCTTGATCCGTTCGGGCAGTGCGCCGTCGCTGCTGCGTCCCCGGCCAGCCAGGCGAGCGGCCAGAATGTCGGCGGGCGCGGTGATCCTGACGGCGAGGACGTTGGCGTAGCGCAGGCGCAGCTCGGCGACGATGCCGCGCGACACATTGCAGACGACGGTCCGGCCGGCGCGGATGTCGTCGTCGATGGTGCGCGGAATGCCATAACGGTGATCGTGCGCCGGCCACCAGAAGGCGAAAGCGCCGTCCGTCAGGGCGCGGTTGAAACCGGCTTCGTCCAGGCTGTCGTGGTCCTCGGCCGCCGAAGCCGCGCGGGTGACGACCCGGCGTGGAAAGACGACATCCGGGTTCTCGGCGCAGGCCGCCTTGGCTCCGGCGATGACCGTATCCTTGCCGGCGCCGCTCGGCCCTACCACCAGCAGCAGGTGTCCCGGCCCGATGCGGGCAGGGGCCGGCGGTACGGGGGACGACGGCGTGGTCATGCGACGCGGCGGCCCGCGGTCCAGACGCTGCGAACGGCGATGGCGTCGTCATTGCGATAAACGCAAATCATATCGGCGCGCTTGCCGACGGCGATTTCGCCGCGATCGGTCAGGCCGACGGCGTCGGCGGGGGTCTTGCTGACCGTGCGCACCGCCGCCGCCAGATCGTACTTCGGCGCGACCTCCGGCAGCCGCAGCGCCGCGATCAAAAGACTCGACGGCACATAGTCCGACGACATCAGGTCGAGCATACCGGCGCGTGCCAGATCGGCGGTCGCGACATTGCCGGAATGCGATCCGCCGCGAATGAGGTTGGGCGCGCCCATCATCACCTTGATCCCGGCGGCGTGCAGCGCCGCCGCCGCGCCGACGGTCGTTGGAAATTCCGCCACCGCGACCTTGTCGAGCACGGCCTGTTCGACATGCTCGGCCGTGGTGTCGTCGTGGCTTGCCAAGGGCGTGCCGTGGACCCCGGCGAGCTTGACCAGACCTTCGTAATTGGCGGCGGCGTAATTGGCATGGTTTTCGACCCGCTTGGCGAATACCACATCCAGCTCGGCGTCGCTCATGCCGCCGCTCTTGCCGCGATAATATTCCCGCAGTTTCTGTGGATCGCGGAACTGGCGCTGGCCCGGTGTATGGTCCATCAGCGACATCAGCCTCACGTCCGGCCGCACGATCAGGTCGGCGCAGTCGCCGACCACCTTGGGCATCGGCACCTCGCAGCGCAGATGCAGGAAATGCTCGATCCGTAACATGCCGGCGTCGCGCGCCCGGTCGATGGCCTGCGCCAGAACCGCCGCCTGGCCGTCGACATCGCCGGCGCCTTCCTCGCGCCAGACCCGTAGCGAATCCAGCACCGTGGTGATGCCGCTGGTGGCGATCTGGGCGTCATAGGAGATGACGGCGGCGACGGTGTCCCACTGAACCTTCGGGCGCGGCATCACATGCGCTTCCAGGTGGTCGGTATGCAGTTCGACCAAACCGGGCAGCAGCAACTGGCCTTCCAGGTCGAGGCCGCGCTCGGGCGCCGCGCCTTCGCCGATCTCGACAATCATGCCGTCGCTGACCGCGACATAGCCGCGTTCGATCACCGCATCGGCGAGCACGATGCGGGCGTTTTCGAGGATCGTCGGCGTGGCGTCGGTCATGTCGGTCATGTTGGCCCTGGCGTTCATCTTCAACATGGTTCAAGCGGCGATGGCGAAATGCATGACGTCGACAGAAATGTCGGCGACGGCTTCGCGGACCGCGTCGTCGTGGACGATGGCGACGATCGCCGCGCCCTGTCGCTTGCGCTCCCGCACGATATCGACAACGACGGCGCGGTTATGGGCGTCGAGCGAGGCGGTCGGTTCGTCGAGCAGCAAGATCGGATGTTTGGGTAAAAGGCCGCGCGCGAGGTTGATGCGCTGCTGTTCGCCGCCTGAGAAGGTCGCCGGCGGCAGGCTCCACAGCCGTTCCGGCACATTGAACCGTCGCAGCATCATGGCGGCGCGGGCCGTGGCGTCGTCACGGGCGACGCCCTTGACGATCAGCGGTTCGGCGACGATGTCGAGCGCCGAGACGCGCGGCACCGCGCGCAGGAACTGGGTGACGTAGCCGAGCGCACGCTGACGCACGGCCAATATGGCGCGCGGGCTGGCGTTGGCGATATCGACCGTCTTGTCGTCGGCCGACACGAGGATGCGGCCGGCATCGCATTTATAATTGCCGAAGATCAGCTTGAGAATCGACGACTTGCCGGCGCCGGACGGACCGGTCAAGGCAATGCACTGGCCGCGTTCGGCGACGAAGCTGACATCGCGCAAGACCGGCAGGCGCAGGCCGCCCTGCAGATGCATGGTGAAGGTCTTGGATACGTCCGACAGTTCAAGGGCGGGCATCGGTTGACCTCACGCCGGCAAAATCGAGGAGACCAGCAACTGGGTGTAAGGCTGGTGTGGATCGTCGAGCACCTGATCGGTGAGGCCGGCTTCGATCACCTCGCCGCCTTTCATCACCATGATGCGATTCGATAACAGGCGCGCGACGGCGAGATCGTGCGTCACCACAATGGCGGCGATCCTCATTTCGGCGACGATCCGGCGCAGCAGGTCGAGCAGGCGGGCCTGCACGGACACATCGAGGCCACCGGTGGGTTCGTCCATGAAAATCAGACGCGGCGCGGTCACAAGGTTGCGCGCGATCTGGAGGCGTTGCCGCATGCCGCCGGAATAGCTGCGTGGCGTATCGTCGATCCGATCGTGCGGAATTTCGACGCGGCCGAGCCAGTCAGTGGCGGTGGCGCGAATGTCCTGATAATTGCGAGCGCCGACCGCCATCAGCCGCTCGCCGACATTGCCTCCGGCCGAGACGCCCATGCGCAGGCCAAGTTGCGGGTCCTGATGGACGTAGCCCCAGTCGGTACGCAGCAGGAACCGCCGCGCCGGCTCGCTCATGCGCCACAAATCGGCAAGCGAGCCGTCGCGCATCCGATATGTGACGCTGCCGGACGAAGGCTCGATCTGCGTCGACAGCAATTGCAGCAATGTCGACTTGCCGGAACCGGATTCGCCGACAACCGCCATGACTTCGCCCTCGTAGAGCTCGAACGAGGCATCGCGGCAGCCGAGTTGGCGACCGTAATACTTGGTCAGCCCCTTGGCGATCAGCAAAGGCGTGTCGGTGTCAGGCGTTGTCATGCCGGCTCCGTCGGTGAAGCGCCGGTGTGCGAACTGCCTTGCGGATCGGCAGGAGCGGCGTTGTAAGGACCGTGGCCGAGTGCGCGGCGTTGTTCGCAATAATCGGTGTCCGAACACACGAACATCCGGTTGCCGTCGTCGTCGGTGATGACCTCGTCGAGAAAGCTGTCGGACGCGCCGCACAATTCGCAGGCCGCGTCATGTCGATAGGCCTCGAAGGGGTGATCCTCGAAGTCGAGCGAAACCACGCGAGTGTACGGCGGGATCGCATAGATGCGCTTTTCACGCCCGGCGCCGAACAGTTGCAAGGCCGGGCAATCGTCGAGCTTGGGATTGTCGAATTTCGGGATCGGCGAGGGGTCCATCACGTAACGGTCGTCGACCTGCACCGGATAAGCATAGGCCGTGGCGATATGGCCGTGGCGGGCGATGTCTTCATAGAGCTTGACGTGCATCAGGCCATATTCCGACAGCGCATGCATCCGTCGGGTTTCGGTTTCGCGCGGTTCGAGAAACCGCAGCGGCTCCGGGATCGGCACCTGATAAACCAGCACCTGCTCCTCCGAGAGCGGCGTCTCCGGCACGCGGTGCCGGGTCTGGATCACGGTGGCTTCGATCGTGGCCGTTGTGGTGCGCACGTTCGCAGTCTTGGTGAAGAACTTGCGGATCGACACCGCGTTAGTGGTGTCGTCCGAACCTTGATCGATGACTTTGAGGGTATCGTCAGGGCCGAGAATCGACGCGGTGACCTGTACGCCGCCGGTGCCCCAGCCATAAGGCATCGGCATTTCGCGCGACGCGAAGGGCACCTGATAGCCCGGGATCGCGATCGCCTTGAGAATGGCGCGGCGGATCATCCGTTTGGTCTGCTCGTCGAGATAAGCGAAGTTATAAGCCGGCGCGGTCATTCGGCGGCATCCTGCAAAGCGGTCATCTGCGATTCGGCGTCGGCTTGTGTGCCCCGGGCAAAGAATTCGGCCTGCAATTTGCGCAGCAGACCGAGCTCGGCCTGGAAGTCGACATAGTGCGGCAGCTTGAGATGCTCGACGAAACCCGTGGCCTGGACGTTGTCGGAATGGCTCAGCACGAATTCGGCGTCCTGGGCCGGTGCGCCGGTTTCCTCGCCGAGTTCGGCGGCGCGCAAGGCGCGATCGACCAGAGCCATGGCCATGGCTTTGCGTTCGCTCTGCCCGAACGACAGGCCGTAACCGCGTGTAAAGCGCGGGGGCTGGTCGGCATTGCCGGTGAACTGGTTCACCATCTGGCACTCGGTGACGGCAATAGCGCCCAGTGGTACGGCAAAGCCGGCGTCTTCGGCGAAGAATTCAATCTCGACTTCGCCGTAACGGATCTCGCCGGCGAAGGGATGGTTGCGGCCGTAGCCGCGCTGCGTCGAATAAGCCAGCGCGAGGAGAAAGCCTTCGTCGCCGCGCGCCAGATTTTGCAGACGCAGATCGCGGCCGGCCGGAAACGACAAGGGTTCGCGGGTCAGATCGCCGACGTCTTCCGCGGCCGGCGAATTGTTTTCGATCAGGCCGCTGCCGGCGAGCAACTCGGCGACCGAGCGGAACTTCGTGTCGTCGCCGGGCGCGGTCGCCGGCTCCGGTACATCGCCGCCTTCGGCCAGCGTATGGTCGAGCAGGCGGTGGGTGTAATCGAAAGTCGGGCCGAGGACCTGGCCGCCCGGCAGATCCTTGAAGGTTGCCGAGACGCGCCGGCGGATATCCATGTCGCCGGTTTCGATCGGCACGGAAGCGCCGAACCGCGGCAGCGTGGTGCGATAGGCGCGCAGCAGAAAGATCGCCTCGATCAGGTCGCCGCGCGCCTGCTTGATCGCCAGCGCCGCCAATTCGCGGTCGTAGAGCGAGCCTTCGCACATCACGCGGTCGACGCCGAGCGCGAGCTGATGGCCGATCTGGTCAAGCGTCAGTTCGGGCACCGCGCGGTCGCCACGCCGCACGTCGGCCAGCAGCGCGTGGGCATTCTCAATGGCGCGTTCGCCGCCCTTGACTGCGACATACATGGTCTATCGTGCCTCGGCTATACGCAGGGAACGCGGCAGGGCCGCGATGGCGGTGCCGGCGGTCAGGATGAGATCGACGCCGCGCGGGAACAGTTCGCGATTGTCCGCCATGAGGTCGATAAAGTTCGCCGGCAAGGATTGGATGGCGATGACGCGCGAGGTTTTGATGCCGGGGCCGGTCAGCTCGAAAGCGGGGCCGGAAAAGCTTGTCACCTGAATGATCAAAGTTGTCGAGCGGTCCGGATATTCCTCGCTGCCTTGCGCGAATTGGGTCAAGGCCGGCATCGCTTGCGGATCGGCGATCAAAGCGAATGCGGCCTTGGCAGGATCGGCAGTAAGTGGCGCGCCGGTGTGAAAGCGAATCCAGTCGGCGGTTTCCGGCGCGGCTGAGAAGGAGGCGTCGAGCCAGATCGGCGAATCGTAATCGGCCAGGCTCTTCACCAGCGCGGCGGTTGCCGGTGTAAACGGGGCCGGCGCGGCGATGCCCTTCAGCGTCGCGATCGTGCCCGGTCGCGCCATGCAATTCATGACGGCGCGGAAAGCCGCCTGGCTGGCGAAGGCAGCATCGAAGGCCATGACGTCCTTGTCGGAAGCGCTGTCGGCGAGTGTGGTCATCGGTCGTCCTCGCCGCGCACCAGCGTGAAGAAGTCGACCCGCGTGGCGGCGGTTTGCGCGCGCGCCTTGTCGCGGTCGGCATCGTGGCGCCGTCGCAACGGCGTCAGCAGGAGCGCTTCAAGGTCCGGCTGCTTATCCTCGCGTTGCCAGAGCGCGTCGCACAGCGCGATGAGCCGCGCCTTGTCGCGGTCGCGGCCCAGCGCATAGCCGAAGCCTTTTTCGCCACTGGCCAGTTGCACCGCGGCCCGCGTCACGGTGGCTTCGCCGGCATTGAATGGCGCGCCGTCGCCGCCGATGCGGCCGCGCAACATGACGAGGCCGACTTCCGGCGCGCGCAATTCGGTGAAGTCGATATCGCCGCCGATCGCGTTCAGACCGCGCGCGATATCGGCGGTCTGCGCTCGCGCCAGCACCGCCATGACGGCGCGACGCTGGTCGTGCGCGGCATCGGGGCCGCGCGGGCGGGGGTCGGGTGAGGACATGGGTCTTGCGCCAAGTTGTCTAGTTCACTAGACAAGTCGGATATCACTTGTCTACTCTACTAGACAAGTGATAAATCCATTCCAGTGACGCTGTGATGACAGGCCGACGATGCTCACCAGGACGCCGCGCGGTTTATCGGACAAGGACAGCCTGCTGGCGCGCGGCGTCATGCTGTGGCGCTGTATCGCCGACGATTACGAACAGACCATTCTGGTCGGCAAGTATGAAAACGGCGCGAAGCTGCCGCCCGAATCGGAGATCGCCGCGCGCTACGGCGTCAATCGGCACACCGTGCGTCGCGCGATGGCGGAACTCGGCGAGCGCGGGCTGGTTTATACCGAGCGTGGCAGCGGAACTTTCGTCAAAACCGACAAGCTCAATTATCGCATCGGCCAGCAAACGCGCTTTTCCGAAATCGTTGCCGCGGCGGGCCACGAGGCGCAAGGCCGGCTGCAAGGCCATCGCCACGAACCGGCTAGCGATGAGATCGCCGCTCATCTCGGCATCGCGCCGGGCGCCAGTGTCGTGCGGCTTGAAATTTTGCGTGCCGCCGACCGGGTTCCGATTTCCGTGGCGACAACGTGGCTGTCGGCCGACCGCTTTGATGACGCCGCCAAGATTTTCCGGCGGGTGCGTTCGATTACCCGGACGCTCGATCATTACGGCGTGCACGGCTATCGCCGCAAATGGACGCGGATCAGCGCCGGATTTACCGACGCGGTCGATGCCGGACGGCTGCGGTTGTCGGTGCACCGGCCGATCCTGATCGTGGAAAGTGTCGACGTCACCGCCGAAGGCGATCCCGTTCTGATGACGCGCGGTCGCTTTGCCGCCGATCGCGTCGCCCTTACCGTCGAGAGTTGATAACTCCGCGCGCTGTCATGAAGTTGTCGTCAACGAGTCGTCTCTAATCGATCATGGCCCAAAAACTCTCCACGTCGCCGACGGTCGATCCGACCGCCATGCTTAAGGACGCTACGCTTGGCGCCTATACCGAGGTCGGCGCGCGCACCAAATTGCTCGAGGTGCAGCTCGGCGATTATTCGTATGTCGTCAACGACAGTGACATTGCCTATGCCAGCATCGGCAAGTTCACCTCGATTGCGGCGATGACCCGGATCAATCCGGGCAATCATCCGATGTCGCGGGCCAGTCAGTCGCATTTCACCTATCGCGCCAGCGCTTATTTCGAGGGCGAGCAGGACGACGCGGATTTCTTTGCCTGGCGGCGCGAGCATCACGTCAGCATTGGCCACGATGTCTGGATCGGCCATGGCGCCGTGGTGCTGCCGGGCCGGCATATCGGCATCGGTGCGGTGATCGGCGCCGGCGCGGTCGTGACCAGGGACGTGCCGGACTATGCGATCGCGGTCGGTAATCCGGCGCGGGTGCTGCGCCAGCGCTTTCCGGACGACATCGCCGCGCGGATGCGAAGGTTGGCCTGGTGGGATTGGCCGCATGAACGGTTGCGGGCCGCCTTGCCGGATTTCCGTGCGATGTCTGCGGCGCAGTTTCTCGATCTTTATGAGGCCCGCGAGATTCCGTTGCCCTCGTTGCAATCGGCAGGTTAAGGACAGTCATGCGCATTCAAGGCGGCCGGGTTCTGGTCGATGGTGATTTAGTCGAAGCCGACGTGGCGATCGACAGCGACGGCACGATCGCTTCGGTTGGCGCCGACGGCATCGGCGATAACGTCAATGGTCGCCTGATCGACGCGCGCGGACTTTATGTCTTGCCCGGCATTGTCGATATTCATGGGGATGCCTTCGAGCGGCAGTTGATGCCGCGGCCCGGCGTTGGCTTTCCGATCGACGTCGCCTTGATGGAAAGCGACCGTCAGGCGATTGGCAATGGCATCACCACGATGTTTCACGGCGTGACCTGGTCGTGGGAGCCGGGCTTGCGCGGCGCCGAGAACGCCCGTGCCATGGTTGGCGCGATTGAGGAAATGCGTCCACGGCTTGCCGCCGATACGCACTGTCACTTGCGCCATGAGACCTTCAACCTGGACGCCGAAGCCGAGATTACCGACTGGCTCGGCGAGCGCCGCATCGGCATGCTCGGCTTCAACGATCATATGCCGGGCGAGAATGCGCCGCCGCGCACGCGCAAAATTGCGCAGATGGCGGAGCGGGCAGGGCTGTCGTCCGAAGAGTTCCTGGCGTTGGTGGCGCGGCTGCGCGGCCGGGCCGGCGACGTGCCGGATTCGATTGCGAGGCTCGCCGCTGCCGCCAATGCCGGCGCGGTGGCGACGTTGTCGCATGACGACATGTCGCCGGAGCAGCGCCAGTGGTTCCGCGCGCTCGATTGCCGGCTGGCGGAGTTTCCGACGACTTTGGAAACCGCGGAGCACGCGACGTTGAGCGGTGACGACGTTGTCATGGGCGCGCCGAACGTTGTGCGCGGCGGCAGCCATATCGGCTGGATTGGCGCTGCCGATATGATCGCGCGCGGTTTCTGCACGATCCTGGCATCGGATTATTATTATCCGGCGCCGTTGCTGGCGGCATTCCGGTTGGCCGCGGATGACGTGGCGCCGCTTGCCAAAGCCTGGTCGTTTGTATCCGAGCGTCCGGCGAGAGCGGCGGGGCTGCCGGATCGCGGCGTCATTGCCGAAGGCCGTCGTGGCGATGTGATTGTGGTCGACGCGACCGATCCGTTGCGTCCAGTCGTGGCGGCGGCGGTTTCGAACGGCCGTCTTGTCCACATGAACGAGGCCGCGCGGCTTCAGTGATCGGATTGCGATGTATTGTACTTCCGAGCCGCGTTACGCCGTCTATTTCGTGCCCGACCGCGAGACGCCGCTCTATCGGTTCGGCGCTTCGGTGCTCGGTTACGACAGTTACCGCGGGTCGGCCAGCCCGCTAATTGACGGCGCGGATCAGGACAAGTGGCCTGTTCTGGTGCGCGAGCCGGCGGTCTATGGTTTCCATGCCACGATCAAAGCGCCGGTTTATCTGGCTGGCGGTAAAGACGAGGCCGGATTTATCGCGGCTGTGACGGACTTCGCCGCCCGGCACACGGCGGTTCCGATCGGCGAACTTGTGCCGCGTGAACTTGGCGCCTTCATCGCGCTGGTTCCGCAGGCATTCTGTGCGGCGCTCGACGTCCTGGCGCGGACCTGCGTCCGTGACCTCGATATGTATCGGACGCCGATGAGCGAGCAGGAGCGGGCGCGCCGGCTGACGCCGGGCCTGAGCGACCGCCAGATCGAGAACCTGGTGCGGTGGGGCTACCCTTACGTCTTTGACGACTTCCGTTTTCACATGACGTTGACCGGCGCCTTGTCGGCCCACAAGCGCGCCAAGGCGTTTCGCTTCTTGTGCGATAAATTTCAGCAAACGCCCGGCATTGCGGCGGTTACCATCGACCAGCTTGTGGTCGCTAAACAAACAAATCGCTCGGCGCCGTTCCAGATCATTGGAACCGCACCGCTTGCCGGTTAGCCGACCGGGCCATTCGCTCCATCTTGTTTAAACTTGCATCCGCTTTGTCCGGTTCGCGTCGCGGCGGGCAGGGGAAAGCCCGTCCTTTTTCATTCGGCTGTCACAGGCGGTTGTTAGCGATTGTGACAGACCGAGAAGGGGGCCGCGTGACCATGCAAGCCGTGATCGACGCCAAGGACATTTCGAAATCCTATCAGCGCGGCCTGACCGTGCTCGATGGCGTGTCGCTGTCGTTGCAGCGCGGCGAGATGGTGGCGCTGATCGGCGCGTCCGGTTCGGGCAAGTCGACGCTGATCCGCGCGATTGCAGGCCTGACGCCGATCGACGGCGGTAAATCCGGCTGTGGCCGTATCGACGTCATGGGCGAGACCATTCAATCCGGCGGGCGGCTGAGCAGCAGCCGGAGCCTGCGCGTGCGTATCGGCGTGATCTTTCAGCAGTTCAACCTGGTGCCGCGGCTATCGCTGTTGACTAATGTCTGCTTCGGGCTGCTCGGCCAGATGCCGATGCTGCGCGCGACGCTCGGCCAATTCAGCGCCAGCGATAAGGGCAAGGCGATGCAGGCGCTGGCGCGGGTCGGTATCGCCGATCATGCGCTCAAGCGCGCCAGCGAATTGTCCGGCGGCCAGCAGCAACGCGCGGCGATCGCGCGGACGCTGGTCCAGGGCGCCGAATTGTTGATCGCCGACGAGCCGATCGCGTCGCTCGACCCGGCCTCGGCCCGCCGCGTCATGGACCTGATCGCCGACATGAATCGCAATGACGGCTTGACCGTCTTTATCTCTCTGCATCAGGTCGAATTCGCGATGAAGTATTGCCCGCGCACGATCGCCTTGCGTGCGGGCAAGGTTGTCTACGACGGCCCGTCGCGCGCGCTGACGGCGGCTTTCCTTAATGAGATTTACGGCGCCGAATCCGAGGAGCTGTTCCTGCCCTCATTCGAAGGCCCGGTGACCGCTGCGGCCGCGCCTGACGCCGATGACATGCTGCCCGCATCTGTGGCCGCCGCGATGGCGGCGAAGAAGCCAAGCCCGGAATTCGAACGGCTCTCCGCATAAGCATCGCGGATCGCCTTCGACCTTGTGTTTGTTGGCAATGAACGACCCGACATACCTAACGACTTCGCAACAGGAGATGACGTCATGAAAAAATTTTGGACGGTCGGCGCGGCTTTGGCCGTGGCGATGGGTATCACGGCGACGGTGGCGCACGCCGCTGCGCCGGAACTGAACTTCGGCGTGATTTCGACCGAAGCTTCGGTCAATCAGAAGAAGAATTGGGAGCCCTTCATCGCGGCGATGGAAAAGTCGACGGGCCTGAAGGTGCATGCCTTCTACGCCAGCGACTATGCCGGCGTGATCGAGGCGATGCGTTTCAACAAGGTGCAGATCGCCTGGTTCGGCAACAAGTCGGGTATGGAAGCCTCGAACCGCTCGAACGCCGAAGTGTTCGCGCAGGTGGTGTCGAAGGACGGCAGCACCGGTTATTATTCGCACATCATCGTCAATACCGACAGCCCGTATCACAAGCTCGAAGACATCCTGAAGTGCGACAAGACGCTCGATTTTGGCATCGGCGATCCGAACTCGACCTCGGGCTTCCTGGTGCCGACGTCGTATATCTTCGCCGCCAAGAACATCGACCCGAAGTCCTGCTTCAAGACCGTGCGCAACGCCAGCCACCAGGCCAACGCCATGGCGGTCGCGCACAATCAGGTTGCTGCTGCCACCAATAACAGCGAGGACCTGCAGCGCACCGCCAAGACCGCGCCCGACGCGTTCAAGAAGATCCGCATCATCTGGACCTCGCCGATCATCCCGCTCGACCCGCTGATGTGGCGCAAGGATCTCGATGCCGCGACCAAGACCAAGATCTATACCTTCCTGATGAGCTATGGCCGCGTCGGCACGCCGGAAGAGATCAAGACCGCCAAGGCGATTTTGGCCAATCTGATCTGGTCGCCCTTCCACCCGTCGAACGACAACCAGCTCCTGCCGATCCGCATTCTCGAAGCCAACAAGGCGATCATGAAGCTGAAGGCGGATGACAAGCTGGCGGCTGACGTCAAGGCGCAGAAGATCGCGGCCTTGCAGGCCGACATCAAGAAGTATCAGGCCGCGACCGAAAAGGCCGATGCCAGCCCGTTCAAGAAGCAGCTGGCGGTTTTCCTGGAAGCCGACAAGACCGGCAACCAGGCCGACCTCACCAAGCTGATCGGCGAATTCGCGGCGAACGCCGCCGCGACGCCGACCAACTAACGCAACTGAAAGGCGCCGGGCGGATGCGTCCGGCGCCTTTCCCGCTTTGACAGATCATGACAGACACCGCAGCCCAACTCGATCAACGGACGTCCCTGCCGTCGTCTCCTTCGGCCGTCCCGCGTTATCCGCTTGCTCGCCGTATCCGCGGATGGCTCGGCTGGGCCCTGGTTTTCGGGTTGTTGGCCTGGAGCTGGTCGCCGGCGGAGATGTTCCGGGCCGGCGCGCTCATCAGCGACTGGCGCAATATGGCCGACTTCGGCAGCGCCTTTCTCAACCCGAATTTTCACGACTGGGACCAATACGTCTCCGACATGGTGGTGACGATCCAGATCGCAATCTGGGGCACCGCGCTCGCGGTCGTCTTCGGCATTCCGTTCTCGATTCTCAGTTCGTCCAATGTCTGCCCGCCCTGGATCGTACAGCCGGTTCGCCGTTTGATGGACTCCTGCCGGGCGATCAACGAGATCGTATTTGCCCTGTTGTTCGTCGTCGCCGTCGGGCTTGGACCGTTCGCCGGCGTGATGGCACTTTTCGTGCATAACCTTGGCGTTTTCGCCAAACTGTTTTCCGAAGCCGTCGAGCAGGTCGATCCGCGGCCGGTCGAGGGTATCCGCGTGACCGGCGCCGTGCGGGTGCAGGAAGTCGTGTTCGGCGTGATCCCGCAGGTCATGCCGCTCTGGAGTTCGTTCACGCTTTATCGGCTGGAAACCAACGTGCGTTCGGCGACGACGCTTGGCATTGTCGGCGCCGGCGGCATTGGCCAGACCTTGTTCGAAAGCATTCGAAGCTTTCAATATGCAGCCACCGCCGCCCAGATCATTGTCGTTGTGGTGACGGTCATGGCGCTCGATCTGATCAGCGCCCGCATCCGCAAGGCTCTGGTGTGATGGGGCGAGGGCGTCCGTCGACGCCCGCGCATTTCCGTCGACTTCAGACCTGCGCGATTTGCGGGCGTGCCGCCAGTTCGTGTTCGAGCCGGTGGACGTTCTGCAACAGTCGCTCGCTGGTCAGTCGCAGGAAATAAAAGCCGAAGGTCGGGTTCTGGAAGTAGAGCTCGCTGACCTTGTCGTAGGTGATGGTCAGCATTTCGACGTCCTCGACACATTCGACTGTCTGGGTCCGCTTGTGGTCGGGCGTGAGGAAGCCCATCTCGCCGACCAGCTGGCCGGCATGGAGATCGAGCCCCAGGGTGTCGATCCGGCAAGTCCCGCTGACGATGTAGAACATTTCCTCGGCGTGGTCGCCTTTATGAAACAGGAAGTCGCCCTTCTTGTAGGAGTGTTTGTGCATGAAGGGCTTGAGCCAGTCCATCGACAGATCGCCGGTGGCGGCCGTGCGGACCTTCTTGACCAGTTGCAGCATTTCATAGAGCCGCAGCGAGTTGAGCGGTACGAGAATGCCGTAGAGCGCCAAAGTCGGCCAGGACGGATACATCAGCCCGTAAATGACGAACAGGAAATTGCTGCCGATTTCG
This sequence comes from Rhodopseudomonas sp., assembly GCA_016124795.1. Classification (GTDB taxonomy): domain Bacteria; phylum Pseudomonadota; class Alphaproteobacteria; order Rhizobiales; family Xanthobacteraceae; genus Pseudolabrys. The sequence goes on from WGNB01000038.1 coordinate 145,420, forward strand.
CAGACGCGCAACGGCACCATCGTTTTCATATAGTGACTGGCGATATAGAGCGCGCCGGCGACAAATCCCAGAATGACAATGAGGTCGTGCATAAGGTGGCTCCGTCAGGCAAAGACGTCGTTCGATTAATTTTCCAGCCGCGCCCAATTCGCGGTCCTTCGGCTCCGGGCGTCGCCGGCTCCGCTCGGTAATGCGGTAATGCAAAAAAAGCGCCAAGCTGGTCAAGTGCCGTGGCGTTTACAGGTCGATGATTTGGCCCTCCCGGGCCGTGATCGTGCCGGGGCGAGCGTCGCTGGCGTCGGCGGCGAGCGCGTCCATGAAGTCGTCATCGTGCGACGGGTCGTGGTGAAACAGGCAAAGCTGCTTGGCCTCGGCCTGGTCGGCGAGGCGAATGCCGCGGACCCAGGTCGAATGGCCCCAGCTTTCCCGTGACGCGATTTCCTCTTCGGTGAAAGTCGCGTCGTAGACGATCAGGTCGGCGTTGCGCGCCAGTGAAACCAATTCCTGGTCCCGCTTGCCGGGGAAGCCCGAGGTGTCGCTGATCAGGGCGAAAACCTTGCCGCCGAATTCCAGGCGATAGCCGCTGGCGCCGTCGGGGTGATCGAGTGTCGCGGTATGCAGCGTGACGCCTTCATAGGGGCGAAGCACGTCGCCGGAAATGAAATCGTGATAGGCGATCTTGGCCTTGAAGATTTCGACTTCGACGGGGAACAGCGGCGAGCTCATCAGCTTGCGCATGACCTGTTCGATATTGGCCTGCGGCAGAAGATTGCCGGCCCAAAGAGAGACTTTGTAGTCCTCCGAGAAAAACGGTGCGAAGAACGGCACGCCGGTGACATGGTCGAGATGGCAATGGGTCAGGAAGATGTTGACGTCTTTAACCTTGGCATTCTTGACCAGCGTATTGCCAAGTGCGCGTAGCCCGGTACCGGCATCGAAGATCAGAACATGGCTGCCGCAATGTACTTCGATACAAGGCGTATTGCCGCCGTAGCGAATGGTTTCGGGGCCAGGACAGGCAATGCTTCCGCGCACACCCCAAAATCTTATTCGCATCGCGTGTTCTGCTCTGTCGTGAAAACGTGTGTCATTCTATGAGAGCGGCAGTTCAAAAGCGAGGCCGCCCTGTGCGTAGTTTCCTACGGGCTTACCGGGTCTGCAGGCGGTGACTCGGTCAATACGGTTTTGCGGCGCGCCGCTTCCCGCGCGACATCGTTGGCCAATGTCGGGTGATGCGCCGCGAAAGCGCGGAAGTCGGTGACGTCGAGGACCAGAAGTGTCGATGCCATTGTCGCGACGACAGTAGCGGTGCGCGGACCGCCTTCAAGCAACGCGATCTCGCCGAAGAACGAGCCGGGGCCAAGGCGAATGCGTTTCGGTTCAAGTTTTACTTCGACCTCGCCCGAGGCAATGAAGTACATGCAGTCGCCCGGCCGGCCGCGCCGCACGACGATGGCGCGTTCGGCGACGTCGAGCCGCCGCAGCATCCGCGTCAGTTCGATGATCGCGGGCGCGTCGAGATTGCGCAGAAATGGCACGCTGGTGACAAGATCCCAGTTGCGGATGAATTCGCGGCGGCGATGTTCGGCGGCAAAGCCGGTGGCGAGGATACCGGTCCAGAGTCCGAAGACGCCGAGGCCGCAGATCATCACGATGCCGGCGATCAGGCGGCCAAGCGCGGTCTGAGGTACGGCGTCGCCGTAGCCGGTGGTGGTCAGCGTCGTGACCGCCCACCACAGCGACAGCGGCAGACTGCCAAACTGTGCCGGTTGCGCGGCGCCCTCCAGGAAATAAAGCGCGACGCCGGCGAGCATCAGCACGAGCAGAAAGATGATCAGCACGCTCGCCAACGATCGCGCTTCGACCTTGATGATGCGGCCGAGCAGCGACAATCCGGGAAAGGCGATCGCCAGTTTGAACATCCACAGCGAAGCCAGCAGCCAGGCGGTTTCTTCAGGCACGCCGGCCGCGAGCGCGATCGGAACCGGGACCACGGCGGCGATGTCGATCGCCAGGGCCCATGACGGCCAGTAACGTCTGGCCAGGTCGGCGCCGATCCCACGGATCGACTTGATCGCGAGTTCGACGGCGAAGAACAGCAGGCAGCCCCACAGCACCGGATTGAACCACGCCATGCCCTGGGCGCGCAGGTCCGGCTCCGTCGTGGCAGTCATGGCCGCCAGACCGATGGCCAGGACGCTATAATGCATCAACCGATAACCGTGCGACGGCTGCGGAATGATCCGGTCAATCTGTTTTCTGAAGTGGCGGGCGGATATCAAGGGCGAGCGTTTCCGGTGCTGCCGCTCGACGACTCGCGGCAGGTTTCGCCGTAGACTACGGGACCGTCCGCCTTTTCGGCCAGCGGTTTTGGCCCATCGCCGGAGCGACAAAAATAGGCCGGGAACCCGATGCCGGCATTGGCTTTGCCGGCCATTTCGGGTGGAAAGGCGCCGGTTTGGGCGTATTGTCATAGAGTTGTCATATGAAGGCTTTTACAGTCCCGGCTCTCGAATGGCGCCGAAAGTTCCCAGAGCATTATGAATAGATACACGGCAGAGCCGGTTCGCATGCGCGAGACCCGGCGCAAGGCGTCGATTTTGGATTCGGCGGTCACCGGCGTTTTCGTCGGCGTTCTGTCGTTGTTGTATTATCTGTCTTACGCCTCGCTGATCTTTTCCGGTCCGCTGTCGGTCTGGCTCGGCTATGGCCTGACCGCTACCGTCATCACCGGCGTCACCGGCGGGTTGCTGACCGCGTCGCGCGGTTCTTTGCCCTTTGCGATTGGCGGACCGGACGGCGCGACCTCGGCGATTGTCGCGGCGATGGTCGGGACGCTGAGCGCGCGGCTGGTCGCCATGGGCGCGGCCGAGCATCTCTTCGTCATGATCATGCTGGCGCTGACCGCGAGTGCGGCCTTGACCGGTTTGTTCATGTTCGGCCTTGGCCTGGCCAAGTTCGGCCGCGCCATCCGCTATATTCCCTATCCGGTGATGGGCGGCTTTCTCGGCGGGTCCGGTTGTCTGGTGATCGCCGGCACGTTCAAGGTTCTGACCGGGCATGGTTTGAGCTTCGACAATATCGGCTATTTTCTTAGCGCCGGTGCGGCGGCCAAATTGGCGGCCGGCGCGCTGATGGCGGTTTGTCTGATCGTCGGCCGGCGCTACTGGACATCGCCGATCGCGCTGCCGGTGATGCTCTTGATCGGCGCGCTTGCTTTTCATGCCGTGCTGAGGGTCGGCGGCATCTCGCTGGCCGATGCGCAGGCCGATGGCTGGATGTTTGTCGTGCCGACGGCACGGGCCTATGCGCCGCCGTGGTCGCTCAACCTGAATGGCATTCCGTGGTCGGTGCTGCCCGGCTTTGGCGCGGAATTTGTCGCGGTGACGTTCGTCAGCGCGATCAGTCTGCTGCTCAACACGACTTCGCTGGAAATGATCAGCCAGCGTGAAGCCAGCCTCGACCGCGATCTCAAGGTGCAGGGCGGCATCAACCTGTTGAGCGCCGTGCTGGGCGGCTATGTCTCCTGCATCACGGTCACGCGGTCGAAGATCAACTTCTCGCTCGGCAATGCCGGGCGGACTGCCGGACTGGTAGCTGCTGTGGTCTCGGCGGCGGCCTTGTTCGTCAGTCCCGAGGTGCTGGGCGTCATTCCGAAATGCGTGCTGGCCGGACTTCTGGTGACGATCGGTTACGATATCCTGCAGCGCTGGCTGATCGCCACCGCCCGTCAGCTTGAGGCGCTTGAATATCTGTCGCTGCTGGCCATCGCTCTCATCATCTTTTTCTGGGGCTTTCTGGCCGGCGTCGCGATCGGCGTGGTGATCGGCTGCACGACCTTCGCGTTAAGCGCCGGCCGGATCAACGTGATCAAATTCGCCTTCGACGGTACCGAATATCTCAGCTCGCTCGATCGCGGCCCGCACGAAAGCGCGATATTGGCGGCCCACGGCCGCGATCTTCAGGGATTGCGCCTTCAGAGCTATCTGTTTTTCGGCTCGGCCAACCGGCTTTACGAATACGTCAAGACGCTGCTGGCGCGGAATGCCGACTGCCGGTTCGTGTTGTTCGATTTCCGGCTGGTCACCGGCATCGATTCGTCGGCCATTCACAGTTTCAGTCAAATCAAGCGGGCGGCGGACGCGGTCGGCGCCACGCTGGTGCTGGTCAATCTGACGCCTCACATCGAGAAGGCGTTCACCAATAACGGTTTCATCACCGGCGATGTGATGGTGGTTCCCGAATTCGACCGGGCGCTCGAGATCTGTGAAAACGTCATCATCGCGGCTCACAGCGACGCCCAGGGCGAACAAAGGTCGTTACAGGACTGGCTCGGCGAAGCGCTGGGCGATGTTGAACGTGGTCACCGATTGGCGAACGCCTGCCGTCGTTGCGATTTCGCCGCCGACGATATTATCGCGCAGCAAGGCGCGCCCTCGGACTCGATGCATTTCATCGTCGAGGGCCGCGTCGGGGTGATCGTGCATCTGGACGGCGGCAGTTCGATCCGGGTGCGCAGCCTGGGACCGCAAACCACGGTCGGCGAAATGGGCATGCTAACCGGCCGCGAGCGCACCGCGACCGTACAGGCCGAGGCATCGAGCGTCGCTTATGAATTGACCGCCGAAGCTTTTGAAACGCTGAAGGCCGAGGACCCCGAGCTGGTGCAGCGGCTGTTGACCTATGTGATCGCCGTGATGGCCGAGCGGCTGGGCTTTGCCAGCCGGCTGATCGGCGTCCTGCAACGCTAGCCGGTCATTCCCAGCCAGCCGATCTTTGAATCTTTGTTATCGCCCGTCCGGCGTCCGGATGCCGCTCCAGGCATCGCGGACGGCGTTGTAGTGGGTTTTGGCGTCATACACCGGAACCTTCAGGCCGATCGCCTGCGGCGTCAGGCCGCCGACCGCGGCCAGAAGCGTGTAGGAATTGACGACGCGATCGCGTTCGGCGCTGACGACGGCGATCCGGGCATTGACCAGTTCCTGCTGGGCGTTGAGCACGTCGAGCGTGGTGCGTTGACCCAACCGGGCTTCTTCGCGCACGCCATTAAGCGCGGCTTCGGCCGATTTGACCTGAGCGCGGGTCGAGCCGAGGCTCAGCTTGGCGGCCTCGACCTGGGCCCAGGCCTGCATGACACCGGTGCGGGCGCGGTCGCGCGCCACCGACAACTCGATCTGCTTTTGACCTTGCGTTTCCTTCGCCTGACGGATCAGGGAATACTCGGCGCCGCCCTGATAAAGCGGCATCGTCATCTGGCCGCCGACGCTGGCCGAGAAGGATTCAAGCTGATTGAGCGAGGTCTCGTAATTCTTCTGCGCGGTGCCGACGAGATTGACCGTCGGATAAAGCGCGCCTTCGGCGATCTTGGTTTGCAACGCCGCCGCATCGACAGTGTACTGCGCCGCAGCGACCGTCGGGTGATCGGCCAGCGCGCGGGCAATGGCATTGTTGAGTGTCGTCGGCGCGAAACGGTCGATGGTCGAAGCCGGAGCTAGTTTGTTGGCGTCCAGTCCGATCACTTCGCGATAGAGCGCGCGCGAGCCGGCATAATTGGCCTCGGCGCTGAACACCTGGGTGCGTGCGACATTGAGGCGGGCTTCGGCTTGCGAAACGTCGGTCGCGGTGACATTGCCGGATTGCATCCGGACGCGGGTCTGACGCAATTGCTCTTCGAGGACTTCCCGGTTACGGCGCAACAGGTCGAGGATCGCGGAATCGCGCAGCAGATTGAGATAGGCGGTGACCGCATTGAGCAGGACCGCCTGTTCGGTGACGCGCAGCGTTGCCCGGGCGGCCAGCACCAGGGCCTCGGCTTGGCGGGTCTTGTTGGAGGTCTGGAAGCCGTTGAACAGGTTCTGGGTGAGCGTGACGCCGTAGCTTTGCGGTGTGTTGGCGCCAGTCTGTTTGAAATAGCTCGCCGCGGCTCCCGCCGGCGTCGTCGACGAGATTTCCCGGGTCAGCGAGTTCTGCCTCTGGTAGCCGACGCCGGTCGAGACCGAGGCTTTCGGCCGATAGCCGGCCAGCGCTTGCGGCACGCTTTCGTCGACGGCGCGGACCTGGGCGCGCTGCGCTTCGAGCTGCGGGTTGTTCTTGTAGGTATACGCCAGCGCGGCCTCGAGCGTCTCTGCCGATGCGCTGCGCACCTGCGCCGTTGCGGCTATGGTTGCTTCCACAACCAAAATAATTGCCAGCCGCATCAACATAGGCGAATTGACCTGCGATTTTACGATTCGTTGCGCTGCAAGGAAGGTATCGGGAGTACCGGCAATGCTCTAGCGCCTTGTCGGTAATTCTCGAAAAAAGACTGTTTTATCGTATCTCGTCTAAATAGTTGGGACAATTCATATTTTCGTAGAAAGGCCGGGTCCGCCGGATCGCTATGGAAGGCCGTAGCCGGCATAGTCCGCCGCGATGGTCGATTTGAGCGCACGGGCTGCCGCGAGGTCGGCTTCGCCTTTGGCCGCGTCGCCGGATTTGATCCGGGCGAGGCCACGACCGTACAGCGAACTCGCCTGTTTCGGATCGATCTGCAACGCGGCGTTGAAATCGTCGATGGCCTTCGACCACTGCGTCGATTTGAGAAAAGCCAGGCCGCGTGAATCGAATTTCGCCGCGGTCTCGGGGCCGAGCCGCAGTGCCTCATTGCAATCGGCCACGGCGGCGGCCGCGTCGCCAACCAGGGTGCGGACCCAGCACCGTTCATTCCAAAGCCCGCCAAGTTCGGGCTTGAGCCGGATCGCCCGATTTAAGTCATTGAGGGCGTTGCCGTAATCCCGCAACTGTTCGTAGGCGAGGGCGCGGTTGACGATCGCGCTGGGATCGTCGGCGTCGGTTGCCAGGGCGGCGGTGAAGTCCTTCAAGGCGCCCGCATAGTCGCCCATTTTGCCGAGCGCGACGCCGCGGTTGTTTCTGATCTTCGCCGATTTGGCATCGAAACGGAGCGCTTCGGTGAAATCCTTCACTGCCAGGTCATATTGGCCTTTGCGGGTATGGGCGTTGCCACGGTTATCGAAAGCGGTCGCCAGCCCCTTCGGGTTGGCTTCGCCGGATTCGATGAAGGCCGTACAAGCCGCAATCGTCCGGTCAGCCAGCGCGGGGTCGCGGATATTGCATTCGTCGGCCTTCTGGAGGGTCGTGTCTTTCTCGGTCTTTTGCGCGACCGCGCTGCCGGCCAGGAGTGTCGAGATCAGCAGGGTCGCCACGCCAAGGCTGGCGACGAATTCTCTCCCGAGAACCATATCTATCCCACGAGGTCGGCGCCGGTGGTCTGACGCTTGTTGTGTCCGGGAGCCATCGCCGCCTAGCAATTTCGGCAGATCTTCCAATGGCCGTCGAGCGAGGTCTTGTCCGGGCCGGACGAGGGCGTTGCCGGGGCTTGCGCCTTTTGCACACCGATCGGCGTCGGCACAGGCAGCGGCTTTTTCTTGTTTTCCTCGATCAGGGTCAGGAATTTAACCGAGCCGTCTTCGCGAATTTCGACATGCGGGGCCGTGCCGCGAATGCCCATGGTCGCCAGCGGCGTTTCGACTTTCATGCTGCCGGTGTGCGCGACTTCGCCAGCGATGAAAGTGAAGGCGCCTTTGGTTAAATTGTAGACAGTCGAGTTCGATTTGCCGTTCGGGCTGTAGACAAACTCGTCCAGCGTCATCTCGGCGTTTTGCGACACGTTGAACGACGTGCCGTCCGCGAAGGCGATATTGGCCGTGCTGTCGGCGGCGGTCTTGATGACGTCGCCCTCGAACACCGGATCGTCGACTCTGGCCCGTCCGCTGCCGCCGGGCGGCAGGCTGGCCTGAAGGACCACGGCGCGCTTGTGTTCGAGCGACACCGTGCCGGTGATTTTGAGAATTTTGCCGATCGGCGTTGCGCCCGCCACCTGCGGCGAGCCCGTGCTCTGGCCGAACGCGGGCGCTGTCAGCAGGCCGGTCATCCCGACGAAAACCGGCGAACACAGCACGAGACTGGCGCAGAGCAGCCCGGCAAGCGGCGTCTTCATGGTTTCGACCGGTTTTGCAGCCACATCCAGTGTCCTGATCGTGAGACCGTCGCGCATTGTCGTTAAGGCTCTAATTTCCCCGTGGCGCAGGCATTTTCGCCATATCGGCAAAGCGCCACACCTTCAAATCGACGCTTCGCCCAGTCGTCAGGTCGAAGTGCCGGTCGTGCCGTCGTCCAGTCCAACCCCACCCCCGCTCGGCGACCACATGGCCAGGAGACCGGACCTTTCGGTCACCAAGGCGTGATCCTCGGAGCGCGGTTGCTGTGACGCAGTCACGATGACGCGAGTGTCATCCTCAACGATGCTTCCGGCTCAACAATGCTTCCGACGACGCTTTGGTTAGCGAGTATACACGTTGATCTTAACCAGTCGGTAATAGTTCCGCTAGGCCCGCTTCCAATTTGTGGTAACGTATTATTAATTCTCGAAGGCCGGTTAAGCCCGCTAAATCCGGCGGTTTTCGGACCTGCCGCTGTTCTCGGTTCCGAGCGATATCGCGCCGCCTTCTCGCGACAGCGGGTGAAAATCGCCCCGTGAATGGCGGTCCCGACAAGACTGGGATGGATGGACTGGAATGTATCGCGACTTTTCCGGCGACAGCGATTCTCCCGCCCAGCAGGGCGGCGCGAGCGGAATTTCCGAATCGGGCGTCGCGTCGATGGCGGGAACCGATGCCGCGATCGGCGTCGTGCAACGGGTGCAGGGCGCGGCCCGTATTCTTCGCGGCGAGGCCGGCTCTGCACGCGGTTCGGCGGCTGACTTGTTCGGCGTTCAGCCGGTCGTCGGTACCCCGCTTTTTGAAGGCGACGTGATCGAGACCGGCGCGGACGGTCTGCTCGTCATGGTGCTGGTCGACGGCACCACGTTCCAGATTTACGCCCATTCGCACTTCGCGCTCGACCGCTACACCTTCGGCGCCGACAAAGCGTCCCATGCCGCCCGGCTGCGCGCCGACAAGGGCAAGTTCGGCGTCATGGCCGGACAGATCGCGGCCGCCGGCCGTCTCGTGATCGAGACCCCGCTCGGCAAGATTCAGAACGTCGCGCCGTTGGCGGGCGTCGCCAGCCTCGGTTTCATGTTCCTGCTGTGCCTGATCGACGACGTTCAGGCGGGCAGCGAGAGCCAGACGCTGTGGCTGATCGACGACACGACGATCTCCTACAAGGATTTCGAGCACGGGGTGTTCGAACTCGTCACCCGGGACGGCGTCCATATCATCGTCGACGATCCGGCGCAGACGATCGTCCTGCATCCGAACGGTTCGAACGTCGGCGTCGAACGGGTCACCATCGATCGGGCCCAGATCGTGGCGTTGCAGGAGGTCTATCAGCGCGCTTATGCGACCTTCGTTCAGGGCTTGCAGGATCCGTTTCTGCAGCGGCTGATCAAGACCAGTTCGGAAGCCGGCTCGAGCACGCTGTTCCAGAACGGCTTCAATCCGTTCACCGGCAAGCAGGCCTCGCTCTATGGCGATGGCTATGTGCCGCCGGCCAATCTGACGCCGCCGGCTTACAATGCGTCCTTGCCGGCGGTCGTCGTCGGCGGTGTGACCATCGGCGCGACGTTCACCTTGCGCCTGCCCGTCAGCAACGCCCAGACCGCGCCGGTTTATCTCGGTCCGAGCATCACCGGGCATGCCGACGATATTTTCCTTAATCTGACGGTTCAGCCGAACGAGAAACTGACCACGGTAGTGATCGACGGCCTGCCGGCCGGCGAGGTGATCACTTCCGGCAGCGGCAAGACCTATCAAGGCGGCCAGTCGATCACCATTCTGGCGGCCGATTTCTATTCCGGGCTGACGTTGTCGCATTTCACCAACTCTCCCGAGACGCTGACCATCACCGCGACGGTGTTCGGCGCCGGCGGCCCGCGGCTGACGGTGACCACGCTCGCCTTGACGGTCGATGCGCCGGTCGTCGCGCAGCCGGACGCCGTGCACTGGGTCGGTCCCGATGGCGGCGACTGGAATACGGCGGCGAACTGGAGCACCGGCGCCGTGCCGATTCCGCACCAGGACGTGTTTATCGACACGGCCGGCACCGTCATCAGTTCCGGCGCCGTTGATATCGCCAGTCTGGCCATCAGCGCCGGTGCGATCCTCGATATCACCGGCGGCACTTTCACGATTGAAACCTCCGCGGTCGGTCAGCCCTTGGCCAATGACGGCACGATCGTGGTCAGCGGCGGCGGTGCGCTGTCGGTCGGCGACGCCGCGAATGCCGGCGTGGTGGTGAATTCCAATCTCATCCAGATCGATGCCGGCACGCTGACGTTTACCAACCTGTCGGTGACCAACAGCGGTGCGACAATTGAAGTCGATGCCGGGTCGACGATGAACCTCGCCGACGCCAGCATCGTCAGCGGCACGCTGACCAATGCCGGATCGGTGGTGTCGACCGGCACCGGCCTGCTCAACGGCGTCACCGTAACGACCGGCGGCACGCTGGAGGTCGCGAGCGGTACGCTGACGATCGAGAACGGCTCGGTCGACAACGGCGGTGGCAGCATCAAGATCGACGCCGGCGCGACGCTCGCGCTTGACGGTACGACAATCACCGGCGGCGCCGTTCACGACAACGGTACGCTTCATGTTGTCGCCGACAGCACGCTCAATGGCGGCGTCGGTCTCGACGGCGGCGCGGTCAGCGTCGATGCCGGCATCACGGTGACGCTGGATAACGTGACGGTGACCGGCAGCGTCATCACCAACGCCGACAGCACCAGCACCGTCAAAATCGATAGCGGCAAGACCCTGACCTTGTCGGGCGCGACGATTCACAACGGCGCCATCGCCAATGGCGGCACGGTCCATGTCGTCGCCGACAGCACGCTGGATAGCGGCGCCAAGCTCAACAATGGCGCGGTCAGCGTGGATGGCGGCGCGACCTTGACGCTTGACGGCGCGACCGTCACCGGCAGCACCGTCACCATGGCCGATGCCACCGCCATCCTGAATGTCGACGCCGGCAAGACGCTGACCTTGTCGGGCGTGACGATCCACGACGGCACCTTCAATATCGGCGGCACCATCCATGTCACCGCCGACAGCACCATCGACAGCGCCGCCAGTCTCAATAACGGCGAGATCGATGTCGATGCTGGCGTGACCCTGACGCTCGACCATGTGACCATCGCCGGCACGGTCATCGTGCCCGGCGCGTCGACGATTGTCGCCGACGGCAGCTTCACTGTCGATGTCAGCGGCTCCGCGTTGGCCGATAACGCGCAACTCACTTTGTCCGGCAGCGCCGCTTTTGTCGTGACCGCTCTGGTCGGCAATCTCGACGCCAGCGCGGTGACCGGCGGCTTGACCGTCACCACTGGCGACGCGGCCGATAATGCGATCTCGATTGCGGTCGGATCCGGCAACGCCACCATCAACGGCAGCACGGCCGGCGATGTCGTTACCGTCGACGCCTCGGGGCTGGCCGACAGCGGTCAACTGACGCTGACCGATGCCGCGGCCTTTTCGGTGACCGGGCTGACCGGTTCGATTGACGCCAGCGGGCTGACCGGTGCGCTGACGGTCACGGCCGGCGATGCCACCGATAATGCGATTGCAGTCACGGCCGGCACTGGCGCCACGACGGTGACGGCCAACGGCAGCGGCGACATCGTAACCGTCGATGCATCGGCCTTGCCCGACAATACGCTGCTGACCCTGAGCGGGAGTGCGAGTTTTATCGTCACCGGTCTGGCCGGTAACCTCGACGCCAGCGCGGTGACCGGCGGCTTGACCGTCACCACCGGCGACGCGGCCGATAACGCGATCTCGATTGCGGTCGGATCCGGCAACGCCACTGTCAATGGCAGCACGGCCGGCGATGTCGTTACCGTCGATGCCTCCGCCCTGGCCGACAACGGCCAACTGACCTTGACCGACAGCGCGACGTTCCATGTGACCGGGCTCACCGGTTCGATTGACGCCAGCGCGCTGACCGGCGCGCTGACGGTCACTGCCGGCGATGCTACGGATAACGCGATTGCAGTCACCGCGGGGACCGGGGCGACGACCGTGACCGCCAATGGCGCGGGCGACACCGTAACCGTTGATGCCGCGGCCTTGCCGGACAATACGCTGCTGACCCTCAGCGGGTCGGCTGCCTTTGTCGTCACCGGCCTTGTCGGCGATCTTGACGCCAGCGCGGTGACCGGCGGCTTGACCGTGACCACGGGCGACGCCGCAGATAACAGTATCGCCGTCACCCTCGGTTCCGGCGCCGCCACGATCACCGGCAGCACCGCGGGCGATACCGTGACGGTCAATGCAGCGGCGCTGGCCGACGGCGTATTGCTGACATTGCTGGGGCTTGCCGAGTTCACCGTATCCGGCCTGAAGGGCAATCTTAAGGCCACTGCGCTTAGCGGCGCGCTCCATGTCACCACCGCCGACGTGTCCGGTCTCTCAATCGCCACAGGCAACAGTGTCAACACCATCGACGCGACGGCCCTGGCCGCCGGCCATGTCCTGAACTTGACCGGCGATCATGCCGTGACCGTTTCGCTGGCCGCCGGCAACCTCGACGCCGGCGCGTTCACCGGCGATATCACGCTGACCGGCCTGTCGGGCGCCAATACGGTGACCACCGGTTCGGGCGCGGACACCGTGACCTTGAGCGGCGTCGAGACTGCCGGCCTGTTCGATCTCGGCGGTGGTAACGACAAGCTGACGCTGGCCAATGGCGACAACACGCTGACCGTCCACAATATCGAGACGCTGGACGCAACGGCATTGACCGCCGGTCAGGTTCTTACCTTGAGCGGCAGCGGCGCGACGGCGATCCAGCTCAACGCCGGCAACCTCGACGCCAGCGCCTTCACCGGCGACATCACGCTGACCGGCCTGTCGGGCGCCAATACGGTGACGACCGGCTCGGGCGCCGACACGGTGACGCTGAGCGGGGCCGAGACGGCGGGTGTGTTCGACCTCGGCGGTGGTAACGACACGCTGACGCTGGCCGATGGCGACAACACGCTGACCATCCACAATATC